>CANHQP010000022.1 GCA_947462925.1 Flavobacteriia bacterium
ATCAGCTGTCCGAAAACCGATTGTCCAAAAAAGTGAGTACTTTTATTCATGTAATTATTGTTTCGCAAAAACTAAATTACAATAAAGCGGGAAATCCATCATGGAAATCCCGCTTTTAAAAAAGTTTTATCGGACAGTAGTGAAAAATAATTTATAAAAAATAAATTTTATCAAAATATATTTTAACTTTGTTTAAAAATAATTAAACATTATATGATTCCTGTTAAGAAATTACCGCTCAATTGTCCAAGTTGTGATTCTTTACTTTCTGTAAATCGCATGCTTTGCAAAACATGTGATACAAACGTAGAAGGCTCCTATGAACTTCCTTTGCTAGCACAGCTGAATGGCGAAGAACAAAAATTTGTCATTTCTTTTCTGAAATCCAGTGGTAGTATCAAAGAAATGGCTAGTCAGATGGGCATGAGTTATCCCACAATGAGAAACATGTTAGATGATTTGATTGAAAAAGTTAAAAACCTTGAAAACAAATAAGATGATTCAAACATTATTTAACCCATTTATCCGAATCGCTGGAGCTAAATCTGTTTTCATTGGATTACTGTTTGTGATTTTAAGTGCAACTTTAGCAGCTTTTTTCAACACCCGATTCGATGGTGTTTTAGATGCACATTACACTAAGGATCAAAGTTTTTACATTTCTTATTTGGATAATCTAATCAACATTGGTGTAGTCACTTTCGTTTTTTTTGGATTTGGAGCTATTTTAACGCAAGGAAGAACAAGATTTATTGATATTCTGGGCACAACAATGCTTTCAAGATTTCCATTATTCATGATTCCTTTATTCAATATTCAAAACCAAAGTGGAATAATTGGTGAGAAAATCATTCAAAGTATTTCTCAACCTAATGCAATTCAACTCACACAATTTGAGTGGATTTATTTAATAATGAGTGGAATAATTTCTTTGCTTTTGATAATTTGGTTTATCGTTTTACTATTCAAAGCTTATAAAATTTCGACAAATTTAAAGGGAGCCAATTTGATAGTCAGTTTTATTTTGGGAATTATTATTTCTGAAATTTTGTCTAAAATAATTATTTATCAGTTATGAAAAATTTGTTTATCATCATCGCCTTTCTCACGTCGTACAATTGCTACAGCCAGCAATTTGAAGGAGATTGGACTGGAAAAATTGTTATTCAAGGATTTCCTTTGACGCTGGATTATCATATTTCAAAAATTGAAAATGGCTTTTCCGCTACCATGGACAGTCCAGATCAAAAATCATTTGGAAACAAGGTTAAAGAGGTAATTGTAGTTGGAAATGAAATCAATTTGAATTTTCCTGATTATAAAATATTCACAAAACTAAGGTGTCAAAATGATTCATTGATAGGGAATTATGTTCAATTTGGCAAAGATTATTCGCTGAAATTGTCAAGAAAAACGAGTGAATCTAAAGGAATCAATCGACCACAAGAGCCAAAAGCTCCTTTTGATTATCAAATTGAAGATGTAAAATTTCGAAATGAAAAAGACCAAATCACCGTTTCTGGAACAATGACTTTACCGAAAGGCGAAGGACCGTTTCCAACAGTAATTTTGGTGAGTGGTTCCGGAGGACAAAACCGAGATGAAGAGCTATTCAATCACAAACCTTTTTGGGTAATTGCGGATTATTTTGCAAAAAATGGAATTGCCACATTGCGATATGACGATCGAGGAATTGCGCAATCAGAAGGCAATTTTGCGGCATCCACCTCACAAGATTTTGCTGAAGATGCAAAAGCAGGCCTTGAATTTTTGAAAAAACACAAATTAGTAGACACCAACAAATTGGGAATCATCGGACACAGTGAAGGAGGAATGATAGCACCGATGATTGCTGCGGATGACAAATCAATCGACTTCATCATTTTACTAGCAGGACCAGGAATTCCAATTGATGAATTAATGGTATTGCAAAATAATGAGGTTTCAAAAGCAAATGGACTTTCAAAATCAATTATTGAACAGAATTCGACTCTCAATCAAAAATGTTATGCGATTATAAAAACAGAAAAAGATGTGTCCAAAGCAAAATCAAAATTAAAAAAACTATTTTCGAAAAGTGAAATGTCAGAAATTGATATTCATAACACCATCAATCTTATCACCTCCCCTTGGTTTAGATATTTCATTCAATATGACCCGAAAATTGCTTTAGAAAAGGTTAAATGTCCTGTTTTTGCGCTCAATGGCGACAAAGATATACAAGTAACGGCGAAAGAAAATTTAGCTGGAATTGATGCATCTTTAAAAAAAGCAGGAAATCAAAATTATGAAGTGAAATTAATTGAAAATAAAAATCATTTGTTTCAAACAACTCAAAAATTAGGTATCGATGAATATTTGGAAAATGAAGAATCCTTTGCTCCAGATGTAATGAAAATGATGCTTGATTGGATACAAAAAATCAAATAAATTCGTTGACTTCAATCGAATAATTCTATATCTTTGGTCGAGTTTAAAAATCATCTTATGGTTAAGGAAGCAACATTCGGAGCAGGCTGTTTTTGGTGCATTGAAGCATGTTATAAAGATTTAGAAGGTGTAATTTCAGTTACCTCTGGTTATTCAGGCGGAGCGTTAGAAAATCCAACATACAAGCAAGTTTGTGAGGGAAATACTGGCCATGCAGAAATTGCAAGAATCGTTTATGATGACGAACGAATTTCATTTGATGAATTACTAGAAGTATTTTGGTTTGTTCACGATCCAACGCAATTAAATCGACAAGGAAATGACATTGGAACACAATACCGTTCGGTAATTTTCTACCACGATGAAATTCAAAAAGAATTAGCAGAAAAATACAAACAAAAACTGACGGAAGACAAAGTGTGGGATAAACCAATAGTTACTTTGGTCGAACCTTTGATAAATTATTATCCTGCGGAAGATTATCACAATAATTATTTTGCTTTGAATCCTGAAAACCCCTATTGCAATGCAGTTGTAAGGCCGAAAGTAGAGAAATTTAGAAAGGTTTTTTCTAGTCGATTGAAGGACTAGTCTGCAGTCGTTTCAAATTTTGGTTCCTTCCAAATTTCACAGTAAACAGATCTATGATCTGAAAAAACATCTTTTTGAACTTTGAAATTAGCAGAATGTAATTTTTTTGAATGGAAAATGTAATCTATTCTTCCTGCAGGAACTTTTCCAGCGTAGGTAACCCCTATCCCACTTGCCGAATTTCTAAAAGCATCAATGTATTTGCTGTAAAATGTATTGTAACAATAAGATAACGGCGTATCGTTGAAATCACCACAAATTATCACTTCATAGGGACTTTGCTCCATGTGCTCAACCACTCTTTTTGCTTGATCTGCTCTTTTTGGAAAAGCGATTCTCAATTTATCAATCATCAAACGCGCTGTTGACTTCATTTCACCCGCTTGCTCTTTACCATCACCAAACAAAGCATAATCATCTTTTTGGAATTTGATTGATTGCAAATGCACATTGTAAATTCTAAATGTGTCAACACCTTTCACGATATCTGCGAAGATACAGTAGTTGTTATCTTTATTCTCAGGATCATCAAAAATAACATCACCGCGAGCAATCATTGGATATTTTGAAAACATGGCAATTCCAAAGTTTTGTCGCCCGCTCAATTTATGAGAATAACGTTCGTGAAAATAGGGCGTTTTCAACAATCCGGTAAGCGTATCTCTTGTGGGGAAAACGGTTGGCTTGTCTTGGTGATAAAACTCTTGAAAACAAACAACATCAGCTTCTGTTTCTTGTAAATACTTAAAGATTGCGTTTCTATTTGCATACTTATTTTCTTCATAGTTGTACAAGTCAAACAACCTAACATTGTAACTCAACAACTTTAAAGTCTCTGTATTTTCTGGCAATTCTTCTTTTCCAAATGGAAGAGAAATCATTCTGAAATGCAATTTTCCACCAATAAAAAGAACGATAAGTACAACAAAAAACCAACGAGACTTTTTAAACGCCCAAAAAACCAAAAATATGATTGTAAAAATCATAATTACAGGATAGGCTAATCCGAAAAATGGCAAAGGCCAAAAAGTGGAAGGATGCACAAAAGGACACAAGTACGCCAGTAGCAATCCAATCAAGCAAAAAATGGTTGCGAACTTCATGATTGAAGAAAATAGCGCTATTTTGCGACTTTTATCAGCCATTTTTACTTTGATTGAACAAAAAGTCCTTTTCAGCTTTCGTTAATGATTCATATCCCGATTTAGAAATTTTATCTAAAATCGCATCTGTTTTCTCTTGTCTGGCTTTTTTCTCAGCGTTAAAATCATAGTCTGTTTTACCTCCACGTTTAACGGTCATTTTGGGTTTTTTAGGACCAAAAAAAGATTTCAACTTATCCAAAAAGCCATCCATAAAAACTTCAATTCTATTTAAAAAGTGTCTCGAACTTTGAGGATTATTAATAGAAATAATTCCAAAAAATGCTCCTCCTACATGCGCAAAATGAGCCGTCCCATCATTCATTCCGAGACTTAGCAAATCATAAGCCATGTAAGCCAATGCTAAAATAATCAAACGGACTGGTAAAACACCAAAAAGATTCACTTGAATATTTGGTCGATAGAAAGCCAGAGCGATAAAAATTGCCATAATAGAACCTGAGGCACCAACGACAACAGTCAATTGATTCATCAAAGACGGGAATATTTCATGCGCAATGATTTCAAAAAGTCCTCCTGCAATTCCGCCGAAAATGTAGATATACAATAATCTTTTGGGACCAAAAAACGATTCTAACATCTTTCCTGAAAAATACAAGAAAATCATATTGAAAAGGAAATGCAAGAAACCAAAATGGGCAAAAATACTGGTAAACAGTCCCCATGGTTTATATAACAGTCCGTTAAAATTGGCTTCAAGTGCAAAAATTGAATCTAAATAGGAAGCGTCATTACCAGTCAATCTGCTCAAAACAGTTAATAATCCTATCAAAAGAAAAACCGCTGCGTTGATGAAAATTAATTTCATGTGCATTCCACCGTTTTTGTAACGGTATTTTAAATCTTCAATTAAATTATGATCGCTTTGCATAAAAATTAATAAAATGATTTACGATTTTTATTCCATACAAAAACAAAAATGAATCCAATTACTGCGCCACCAACATGTGCCAAATGCGCGACATTGTCTCCTTGAATTTGCTGAAAACTTAAATATAGTTCAACTAAAAAATATCCACCAATTAAATACTTTGCTTTGATTGGCATTGGGAAAAACATCATTTGCAATTCTGTATTTGGAAACAGATATGCAAAACCAGCCATTATTCCGAAAATTGCTCCTGAGGCACCGACCATTGGCGTATAAGATTTTTGCAAAAAAGATTCTATTAATGGAACATCTGAATCATTGCGGATTGGAAAATCAATTTGATCAGTCAAATAGCCAGTCAATTCACCCATAGAATAACCTAAATGCATCAATTGGTCTTTTACTTTCCAAAGCTCGTAAGCGCCCAAAAAATTGTAAAAAACAAACGCGCCAATGGCACAAGACATATAAAAGAACAAGAATTTTTTTGGTCCCCAAACTTTTTCTAAAATGGAACCAAACATCACTAGTCCAAACATATTGAAAACCAAGTGAAAAATCGATTCTTGTGAATGCATGAAGAAATGCGTTGCTACTTGATAAGGCTGGAAAAGGGGACTATTCACATAATGGGCACCTAAAATTGGAATCAAATCAGTGCCTTGAATTTTGAAAATAAATGTCACAATAAAAAACAGCACATTGATAATCAATAAGTTTTTTGTGACGTTTGGCAAATTATTTAACGAATTAAACATATCAAAATTTTTGTAAAATATCAGACGATAAAATAGTGTTCAAAATTAACTTCCCTTTGGGTGAATATTGATGATCAGCACATTGAAAAAGACTCTCAAGCAATTGATTGGCAGATTCATTGTTCCAATTGCTTTTTTGTCTAGCTGCGGCCGAAGCAATCGCACTGACAATTTTATGTGCAATTTCGCCCTTATCGATTTGTGAAAGACCTAAATTTATATGTAAATTATTGATTGATTCTTGGATGTTTTCCTCTGTTAAATGTGCGGGAACTCCCTGAATATTGAGCCCAGTATCAGAAATCTCCCAATTAAATCCAAGTCTTTCCAAAGTCTTTTGATTTTCCTCCCAAATCATTTTTTCAGCTGGTGAAATTTCGAAACTAAGTGGAAATAAAAGCTGCTGAGATGGAACAGATTGATAGATGAAAGTTTGCATGATTTCGTCGTAAATGATGCGTTCTTTTGCTCTTTTGCTGTGAATGACCATCAAACCGCTTTTCACTGGACAAAAAAGAAAGTTACCTTGAAAGATAAATTGCTTTTGTTGTGACCATTCAGTTTCTTCAATCAAAACTTGTTGTGTTTCGATTTCAGGAATATCATCAATTTTATAGAAGGTTTCCCAATCTTTACTAGAAAATTCATTCGTGCCAAAACCAGCACTTTGCATCGCTTTTGAATTTCCAGATTTTACTCCAGAACCTTGATTTGAGGCACTAGAAACGTTAAACGGGTTATATCCTTGATTAACTTTGATTACAGGCTCTACAGCAGGCTGATTTCGCATATCCCATGGTAAATCAAAACTTGTTTCTTGCTCGAAATCAAGAACTGGAGCAATATTGAATTTCCCTAACGCTTGTTTGACTGTACTCCTTAAAATTGCATAAATTTCTTTATCTTCTTCAAATTTTATTTCAGTTTTGGTAGGATGCACATTTACGTCAATCGAAGCTGGGTCGACTTGCAGATATAAAAAATAGGAAGGAAACGTTTTTGATACTAATAAACCGTCAAATGCCTGTGTAATTGAATGATTGAAATAAGAATCTCTAAAATATCGATCATTTACGAAAAGAAACTGTTCTCCTCTACTTTTCTTAGCAAATTCAGGTTTTCCAACAAATCCAACAATTTTTACGATTCCTGTATTTTCCTCTACCGGAACTAATTTATCGTTAAAAGAGCGACCAAAAATATCAACAATTCGTTTGCGCAAATTGGCGCTTTCTAGATGATAACATCTATTTCCATTATGATGTAAAGTCAAATGAATCGAAGGATGTGCAAGTGCAATTCTGATAAATTCGTCTTCGATGTGCTTGAATTCGACAGCATCAGATTTGAGGAAATTTCTTCTCGCTGGAACATTGAAAAAAAGATTCTTGATTTCAAATGAAGAACCTGTTTTGCAAGTCACAGGAATTTGGTCAATGACCTTACTTCCTTCGATTGTAATTGAAGTGCCCCATTCTTGATCTGTCATCCTTGTTTTCAATTCGACATGAGCAATGGCAGCAATAGAAGCCAAGGCTTCGCCTCTAAACCCTTTTGTATGCAAAGCGAATAAATCTTCAGCACAACTTAGTTTACTTGTGGCATGTCGTTCAAATGCCATTCTAGCATCCATTTCAGACATTCCGCAACCATTATCAAGCACTTGTATGAGTGTTTTGCCGGCATCTTTGATAAAAATATCAACTTGCATTGAACCTGCATCAATGGCATTTTCAACTAATTCTTTAACAACTGAAGCTGGTCGTTGAATTACTTCACCAGCCGCAATTTGATTTGCAATGTGATCGGGTAATAAACGGATAACTTCACTCATTTTAACTTAATAATTTTCAATTTGATCTTTGAAATAATGTACTGTTACAAATGTACTGTTTTCAAGTTTTAAACAGGAACAATTTGCTTGCAATTCACAATATTTATACCTTTTTAAGAAAACTGACATAATTGCAGAAAACAAAAAAAGGCAAATATTAGTTTGCCTTTTTAACTATTTAAAAAATTTCTAATAATTCTTTTTCAATTTACCATCAGCTGTTTCCTTCTGCCAAATATACTCTGTTGATGCTTCTCCATTTTTGGAATAGGTGATTCCAGTTAAAGTTTGCTTCCGAACATAAATAGCCCCATGACCATTTGTAACTACAATTCTTCTTGTTACGACCGCAACTAATAAACCATCATTTCCATTTTGATTAAAAGATTCTTGAGAAACACCTTCCGGATACGCTGCGCCTAATTCATTTGCAGCAGCTTCGTCAAACTTAACAGCCTTGCTTTCAATCTGATCAATTATCTTTCTGGCGTTATAATTCTTCTCCACTTGTTTTGCCTGTTCTAAAGCATCTTTTTCGTTACTTATGGCATCTGATTTTTTCAGAATTTCTTTATTTTCATTAGGTTTTTCAACATTCCTAGCATTTGCAACTGTTGATTTCACTGCTTCATTCGACATCTTAGCAGTTGCGTCTAGGCGCTGATTTTCGTCACTGAAAGTTACTTCATCACCTTGAAGTCTAATCTTTTTGTCAACATTTGAAATTACATTGTAATCACCTTGTTGTTTTTCAGTTTTAACGATTACTTCACCATCCTTCACTTTTTTCTCAGTTGAAATGTTCTCTTGATTTTTTAGTGATTTAACAAAAAGATTGTTGAATTCATTTCTCCTATTTTCATCCAATTCCGCATTTCCCTTTTTGAGTGCCTCAACATCAGCTAAACGGTTATCATCTCTCTCATCATTGGTTTTACTAAGTTCAGCTCTTTGATTATCTAATTTGGTTTCTGTTTCATAATTAGCTTGTACATTTTTATTGAAAGACTTAAAATCTTTATCCAAAATATTGTTTTCAACCAATTTCAAATCCTCTTTATTAGCAGCTGCTAATTTAGAATCTTCTTCGTCTTTTTTTGTTTTAACATCATTTTGTTTGATGACTTCTTTGCTGATTTCATTAGATTTTTCAAACGCTACAACATATCTTTCATCTTCAATTTTATTTACAGATCTTTGTGCCGTTCTGACATCAAGCTCAGTTATTTTTCTAGACTCTAAATCATCAAAAGTATTTTCAGACACTTTAATTACGACCCCATTTAAAAGAACTTGAGACTCTAAATTTGTTTGATAAACATCATTTACATCTTTGCGAAATTTGTCATCCAGTGCCAAAGTTGAAACTTTCAAAGTACTCGTATTTTGATTGTAAACATCTTCTTTTTCAATGTAATTTTGATCTACAGTTTGTTTTTCTGCAAGCACTTTACTTTGTAAATCTATGAATTCGCCATTTTCAAAATTGTTTTCCACAGTTGCTTTTTTCTCTAGATTTTTTGATTTTTCGAAAACATCATTCACCATGTTCAATCGGTTTTCATCGTCGGAGGGAGCGTTGATTGTTCGTTGCTTTTCAATCTCTTGAATACCAGTAGTCATTGCTAAATTGACCTCATTTCTTTCTCCCGTTCTAGTCGCTACCAATTCTTGTTGTGATTTTACCTCCTCACTCATCTTGGTTGTTACCATATTTTTTCTTTGCGCATCGGCTTTAGCTAATAAAGCTTCAGCTTCTAAAACTGAATTGTTACTTGGTGTTCCTAAAACAGGTAAAGATCCAACTTGTACAATTTTCGGATTTAAAATCCCGTCAATTTGATCCAATTTTTGTTTTGGATATTCATCTTCTTTTTTTATTGTAAGTGCTTTCGTGTAGAGTTCTTTTGCCTTAATATATTCAGCTTTATTGAAATTGTCATCTGCTTCAGAAATCACTTTTTTGTACTTTGCCTCAACTTCCGTTTGTGCTTTGTCATTGACTTCACACTTTTTAATTTGTCCTGCCACATAAGCATCTTTTTGAATCGATAAAGCCTCGTTATAGGTCTTTTTAGCATTTGCCCAATCTGAAGATTTAAAATAGTTATCAGCTGTTTTTACCAAAGCATCAAACTCCTCTTTTTGTTTTTGTTGTTTTGCTGTGTTGGTAAGATTATCAATAATCTGCTCAACTTCATCTATTTTATTGGCTGCTAGTTTATCTCCTGGTTTTGCATTTAAAGCATTGTTATATTCTGAGATTGCTTTATCATATTCTTTCAACTTAACTGCCTCGTCACCATTTGAAATCGCTTTTTTGTATGCTTCTTCAACCTTAGCAACGTTCAATATTTCAGACTTTAAATTGTTTACATCTGCAATTCTCGTATCTGGCAAAGTCTCCGTTGGTTTCAATTTTTTTGCCTCATTGAAAAGACTTATTGCTTTATCATATTCTTTCAATTTTACAGCTGCTTCAGCTTCTGAAAGCTTTAAGTTATAATTTTTGTCGATTTGAGCTTGTGCTAATTTACTTTCTTGCTCTGCTTTCTTTGCAGCTTCAATTTCCGCTAATTTAGATTTAGGAAGTGGGTCATCCTTCTTGATTACTAAAGCCCGGTTATATAAATCTATCGCTTTATCCCAATTTTTTTCATCAATCGCATTTTGAGCAGCGACCAACATCTTCTCATATTTTATTTTAAAATCGATATTTTGAGCCTCGTATTTTACTCTTGCCTCTTCAGCTTTATCAACAGGCTCTTTTTCTGTTGGCTTAATCCCATTTGCTTCGTTGAAAAATTTAATTGCCAAAGGATAATCTTCTGCATTGATTGCTTCATTTCCTTTTTTCATTTTATCATTGTAATTATCATCAATGATTTTTTGAGCAGCTGCCAATTTTTTAAGTCCTTCTAATTCTTCAATTTTATCTTTAGGTAGTTTTTCATTTTGCTTTTTAACTGATGCCTCTTTATACTTTTTAATTGCACCATCATAATCTTTGCTTGCTTCTAATTTACCAGCTTCAGAAATTAAATCATTATACTGCGAATCAGCACTTTTTAACGCTTGCTCTTCTGCAATTTTAACCTCGATGTCTTTTAATTTCTGTTCTACTTCTGGATCTGTTTTTATTGCTTTTGCATCTGTGTATATTTTTTTTGCTTCAGTCCATTTTGATGCATTAAATGCCTCTAAGCCTTGTGTTTTCAAACTAGTAAATTGTTTGTCTTTGGCTTTTTGAGCGTTTTCTGCTTCAATTCTTTTCGTTAATTCATCTACTTTTTTAATTGCTTCGGTATTTTTATCGTCAATCTGGAGAACTGATGTATATTTAGACTTTGCGTTTTCTAAATCGTTTTTGGATTCCAAATCAGCAGCATCTTTTAGAAGACCATCAATTTGTTTTTTCTTTTCAGCCAATGTTGCTTGTGTACCAAGTTCATTGTCAATTTCAGAAATCTTTTTATCTGGCTCGTTTTGACTTCCATCGATGCCTTTTGCTTTCACAAATTCGGCTCTTGCCTCTGACAATTTACCTGCAATTTTAAAGTCATTTCCGGCTTTCATTGCAGCGTTGTATTTATCTGCAATTTCTTTTTTATTTTTAGCTTCTTTTTCACTTAAGATTTGTGCCTCAACTTCTTTAATTTTAATGTCTGGTAAAGTTTGGGTTCCATCAATTAACTTTGCTTTGATGTATTCGGCAATCGCTTCCGTCAATTTTCCTGTTCCCCTAAAATCATCACCAGCTTTCATTGCAGCATCAAATTTCTGTGAGATTTCTTGCTTGTTTTTAGATTCTTTCTCTTTTATAATTTGCTCTTCAACTTCTTTTATTTTCGTATCAGGATCTGTCTTAGAACCATCAATTCCTTTGGCTTTGTTATATTCAGCAATTGCTTCAGTGAGTTTACCTGTTCCTCTTAAATCATCACCAGACTTCATTGCTGCTGTAAACTTATCTGCTTTTTCTTTTTGGGCTTTTGCATCTGCTTGTGTCAGCATTTCTGCTTCTACCTCTTTGATTTTAGCATCTGGTTCAGGTTTTGAACCGTCAATCACTTTTGCCTTCTTATATTCGGCAATTGCTTCGCTTAATTTTCCAGTCCCTCTAAAATCATCACCCGCTTTCATTGCAGCGTTGAATTTTTCAGTTTTTTCCTTGTTGGCAACCTCTAATTTTAATTGATCATCAATCAATTTTATTTTGGTATCGGGAGCTGTTTGTGTTTTATCAAAATCTTTGGCCTTAAAAAATTCCGCTCTTGCTTCGACTAATTTTCCTTCACCGAATAATTTTTCACCATTTGCCATGGCTTCCGTATATTTCTGCGAAGCCATCTTTTTATTTTCTTCTGCTAAAATTTTATCTTCAACAATTTTCAATTTAGCTTTAGGTAATTCCGCCTTGTCATCTAAACTTTTAGCTTCAGTGAATTTAATTTTTGCCTCTTCTAATTTATTTGCAAGTAAAGCTGCTTCGCCATCTTTCATTGCTAAATCGAACTTTTCCTTAATTTCTTTTTGGTTCTTGATTTTTTCAATTTCCAACTTAGCATCATCGATCTTTTTAGTAACTGATGCATCTGCTTTTAATTTAACTGCTTCATCATATTTTGCAATTGCTTCTGTAAATTTGGCTGTTTTCACCAATGCATCTCCCTCTTCAACAAACTTTTTAAAATTTGCTTCATTCGCAGCATTTAACTTATTTTCCTCAATTTTTGCATTGATAATTTTTAATTTTTCAATTGCTGTAGGATTTTGAGCGTCGATTTTTTGAACTGCTTCAAACTTGGTTTTTGCCAATTCCCATTGATTTGCATTCATGGCAGTCGTTCCTTCAGCTAGTAAATTCGCAACTTGTTGAATCCTCTGCTTTTCTTTCTCTATTTCTTCTAATTTTGCTTTGATGGCATTTAACTGACCCGTGACATAAGTTGAAACAGGTTGGTAGCTCAAAGCTTCATCGTATTTTAATTTGGCATCATTCCAATTTTCGGCTTTAAAAAGTTCATCTGCTGCAGCAACAGCCAATTCGTAATTTTTCTTTTTTTCTATTTCACCTTTTGCTGCATTCAGTAGCAATTCCACCTCACTTTTTTTCTTAGTGGCGATTGGATCAGCAGGTTTGGCTTTCAAAGCAATATTGTATTGATCAAGTGCAGCTTGGTGACTTTTTTGTTTCATTAAACCTTCCGCGGCAGTCATGGCATTTACGTAGGCAGCTTCGTTGTCTTTTTCTTTTTTCTCTTTTTTGATAATCGCCATTAAGTCATCTATTTCATCACTTACTGCCTGATCATCCTTCTTTTCAAGAGCTTCCTCATACTTATCTATCGCTTCTTGCCATTTTTTCTGACCTTTCAACAATTCTGCAGCTTTCACCAAATTATCAAATTCACTGCTTAGTGCTTGACCATCTAATTGTGAAACTTTATCCGCTTTTATCAAGGCATCCATATCAGCCAACCTCTTGTTGGCTACCTTGTCGGTAGGTTTAAAAAACAGTGCTTGTTCGAATTTTTTTGAAGCTTCTGTGTATTTTTTTTGTGTCGCTAAAGCTTCTGCCTCCTGCATTTTTGCCTGAAATTGTGCTTCCACATTCCCTGAAGCATTTTGAGCAGCTGCCATGGCTTTTTCAACTTCTTTTTCCATTTTAGAAGAAGAACTTGCGTTATATGCCAATTTTGGGTTTTTCCCATCAAAGTAGAATTCTGTTATGGGATTATTTTTAATATAACTGAAATCTACATTAGGCGATTCGTCGAACATACTTACCTCAAAGTACATCAAAGGACTGGAGGCACCTTGCAATAATTCAACATCAATTTTACCAGCATTTAGATTGACATAACGGGTAACTTTTCCCGCCTTAGAAAACTCAACTTTATAGCTTTTTTCTGATGGTACATTCAATAAAACCTTACCACTTGCGGCTGTAACACCAGAAGTAACAACTTTTGAACCTTCGTATACTCGAACAGTTACACCAGCTTCTTTTTTGCCCAATTTTAAATCTTTTGCCATTACGTCAATATCGACTTGAACCTGGCAAAGCGCAGAAAAAGAACTACTTATTAGGAGAAATAATAGTAAAAAACGTTTCATATCTAGTATCTAAACGCCTAGCTGTACAACTTGTTACAGAATTCGTTTAATTTTGATTAAAAATTCAGAACAAATATCGTAAAAAAGACGCTAATAATCACCAAAAAGGATGCTAAAACTAGAACAATTAAGTTATTGGGAAAAAAAGACCTATTTCGAGGAATTGGATTTTCTCGTTATTGGCGCAGGAATAGTTGGTTCAAGTACCGCTCTGCATCTTAGAAAACAATATCCAACTGCTAAAATATTGGTTGTTGAAAGAAACTTTTTGCCTGCTGGAGCAAGTACCAAAAACGCTGGTTTTGCCTGTTTTGGAAGTGTGACGGAATTGATAGATGATTTGTCAAAAATGTCGGAAAACGAAGTTTGGGAAACAGTTTCGAATCGCTGGGAAGGATTGCAGTATTTACGAGAAATGATTGGCGATTCTAATTTAGATTTTCAAAGGTTGGGTTCTTGGGATTTAATTAGAAATGACGAAAATGTAACTTTGCAAAAATGCATAGAAAGTTTACCATACTTAAATGGAAAAATTGAAGCGATTACTGGGGTTCAAAATGTTTACACTGTCGATAAAAACGCAAAAGATAATTTCGATTTTAATGGCATTCAATCAAGCTTTTACAATAAATTGGAAGGTCAGATTGACACTGGAAAAATGATGGTGAAATTTCATCAATTGTTGTCCGAACAAGGTATTCATTTATTGACAGGAATTGAAATAAAAGAACTCAATTCAACTGAAAAAGAAGTTGAAATTCATTGTAATATTGGTGATTTTAAAGCGTCTAAAGTTGCGATTTGTGTCAATGGATTTGCGCAAAAATTTCTACCAAAAGACGATATCTTGCCTGCAAGAGCGCAAGTAATCATCACAAAAAAAATAGACAATTTACCTTTCAAAGGCACCTTTCATTACCAAGAAGGCTATTATTATTTCAGAAATATTCATGATAGGGTTCTTTTTGGTGGTGGACGAAACTTAGATTTTGTAGGAGAAACAACTACTGAAATCGAAAATTCTGATATCATTTTAAATCACTTGAAAAAATTATTAAAGGAAATCATTTTGCCAAATACACCCTTTGAAATTGATTATTCTTGGGCTGGAATTATGGGTGTTGGAAAAACAAAAAAGCCCATAATTGAACTCGTAAAACCAAATATAGCGGTTGGTGTCAGAATGGGCGGAATGGGCGTTGCAATTGGAAGTATTGTTGGAAGAGATGTCGCTAAATTACTTTAAAATCAATCATTTCTTGTTCTTTTCTTCAATCCATTTAGACATAAACTTGGTACTTGAGAGCGTGTGGTGTTTCAAAATTTCTCCAATGAAATTGAATTTACGTCGTTTCGTAATATCGTTTTGAATTTCATTGATTACCAATGTAAATTGAGTTTCAAATTTCTCTTTTAAATATCTTTTTTGACAAATTTCAAAACCATTCGATTGTGCATTTATCCATTTTGACTCATTGGAGTACAAATCCACTGCCCCACTCACAAAATCATTAGTTGTATCAGCAATAAATCCACTCCAGGCGATAGATCCATGCATTGATTCTGCTCCAACCTTTGTAGTAACATTAGGCGTTCCAGTAACCATTGCATCCAAAAGTTTTCCTTTTATTCCTGCGCCAAACCTCAATGGTGCGAGACAAACTTTGGCATATTTCATTACCTCATATACATCTTCTGCCCTATTTTTGATTATAAATCCTTGCGTTTGATTGTGTAAATTCAATACTTTTTGGGATGAATAAGCGCCATAAATGTTTAATTCTGCCTCTGGTAATTTTTCTTTGATTTTTGGCCAAATCGATTCTTTCAAGTACAAAACTGCATTCCAATTTGGCTCATGCAAAAAGTTGCCAATGAAAATAAAATTTTCCCGTTCGTCAAATTTCGTAAGATTTTGAGAATCCATCAATAATTCCTGATCAACGAAAAGTGGCAAATAATGTAATAATGGAGGTGAAATTTTAAATTGATTTTGTAACAATTCTATTTCGAATTCTGAAATCATCAACGTTAAATCGCATCTTAAGATACTTGCAATTTCTCTTTTTGCTACATCTGAAAAAAGCATTTCAGTTTGAAACTCAACTTTTGATTTCCAGGCATTTTGTCGAGCCAAACGCAGACAATGCAAATCTTCAGTATCTAAAATTCTGATTGCATGAGGGCAATTTTCTGAAATACGCCAGCCAAATTGTTCCTCCATCATAAATCGATCAAATAAAACAACGTTTGGGTTTAATTGGGCAGCAAAATTATCAAACGAAGCATCATTTAAAACAATAGAAACTTTTTGAACTCCAATTTTTAATAAATCAAAGGCAAATTCACTGTCTGATGCCGGACTTGCAAACGTAATTTCAAATCCTTGCATTTTAAACAAATCGATCAATTGCAACATTCTTGTTCCTGCAGCAGAAGATGCAGGTTCCGGAAAAACAAAACCGATGATAAGTAAACGCTTGGAATTCTCCATTAATTTAGAAATTGGATAACATTAAAAAAGACGCCATTTACTGACGTCTTTTCTTTGCTTTATTTACCAGATCTTGGCAATTTTCACTGTTGAATTTCTCATTTTGTCGCCTTCTTTTACATTGAAAGCTTCAAAAAATTCAGGACAATTCATCAGCGGACCATTGACCCTATACATTCCAGGAGAATGTGGATCATTGGCAATTCTGTTTTTCAATTCTGCTTCAGTATAATTGATTTTCCAAAGCTGCGCGAAAGAGATGAAAAATCTTTGTGCCGGTGTGTAACCTTCAACCACTTTTCCAGATTTAAATTCTTCCGTTTTGGTATAAGCATAATATGCTAAAGTAATTCCGCCTAGATCAGCAATGTTTTCACCCATTGTCAAATCTGGATTCACACAGTGTCCGTCAATTGGACAAAAACCTGCGAAAGTCGCTCCCAATTTCGCCGTTCTTTCTTCAAACAATTTCCTGTCATCTTCTGACCACCAATTAGTGAAACTTCCATCAGCTGCAAATTTAGAACCCATGTCATCAAAACCATGTGTAAATTCGTGTCCGATTACCATTCCAATTCTTCCGTAATTCACAGCATCTTCTGCATCAACATCAAAAAATGGAGCTTGCATAATTCCAGCTGGAAAAGCAATTTCGTTCAATAATGGATGATAATATGCATTGATCATGTGTGCTGGCATTCCCCATTTAGCTTTGTCAACTGGTTGAGATAATTCCTCAAAATTCTTTTTAACATCTCTCAAAGAACACAATTTGATATTTGCAACGTAATCCGTTTTAGACAATTTCAGATCACCGAAATTTTCCCATTTTGATGGAAAACCTAATTTTCTACCAATGGAATTTAATTTATTCAAAGCCTCTTTTTTGGTCTCAGCAGACATCCAAGGCAATGCTTTGATTCTCTCCTCAAAAGTCAACAATAGATTATCAACCATAGTGTTAACTCTAACTTGAGATTTTTCAGAATAATATTGATCTACAAACAATTTACCCAAGCCTTCACCAATGGTCATTTGAGTAATTTCGTTAACAGCTCTTTCTTCAATTGGCTTCATTTGTGTTTTTCCTGTCAACACTTTTTGGTAAAAATTGAAATTCAATTTCACGAAAGACTCATCTAAATGGCCAGCATAGTGATTCAAGGTTTTCCATGTTAGGTAACTTTTCCAAACTTTGACATCCACCTTCATCAATAAATCATTAATCAATTTTGGATAATCTTTTTGTCCAACAACTACCTCAGAAAAATCTTGACTTCCTACTGATTTCAGATAAACTTCAAAATCAAAAGCAGGAAAAAGTTTTTTAAACTCTTCTTTTGTCATTTTGTTGTAACTGTTTTCAGGAACTCTCAATTCTGCTGGAGACATCATCTTTTCAGCCAACATGGTTTCAAACTTTATCACATTTTCAGCTTCTAAAATTGATTCTTCTAGGGAATTACCAATTTTCTGAAACATTCTAGAAACATGATCTTTATAGGCTACAACAATTTCTTTTTTATCTTCTTGGAAATAGTAATCTTTGTTTGGCAAACCTAATCCACCTTGACCAAAATAAGTGATGTTTTTGTTTACATCTTTTAAATCTTGTCCAACACCAAAACCAAAAAGACTGTTTACACCATATTTATGCTGGTAAGCAACAACATCAACAATTTGTTTAAAATGCACAATATCTTTTATTTTATACAAATCTGCTTTAATAGGCGACCAGGCTAATTTATTTCTGCTTTCCATATTGATATAAGAAGCATAATAATTTCCTAAAATTTGTGCAGTAGAATCATTTGAATAACCACCATCTTTGGCCTTATTTAAAATTCCAACTAATTTGGTTTGATTTGATTTTTCAAGTTCATTGAAACTTCCCCAACGAGATTCACTTGGTGGAATGGGATTATTTTTTACCCAAGTACCATTTGAAAAATTAAAAAAATCGTCTTCTGGTTTTACTGTTTTATCCAAATAAGACAAATCAATGGTTTTTGCACCACTTTTAACTTCTTTGGAAGGAACACCAAAAACATCATTATCGTTTTCTACATTTTTAGAAGTCGTGCATGCAGAAGCAATTGCTAAAACCATGGCTGACTGAAAAATTCTATTTGCTTTAATCATATTATTTATTTCAATTATTTCTTCTATTTTAGTTCGAATAACATTTCAACATGAGGAATATCGTCTTCCAGATAATTTTTTCCAGTTGATACAAATCCATGTTTTTGATAATATTTTTCTAAATGACTTTGCGCTGAAATGCGAATATTGGTAGCTCCAAACTCTTCGTCAATATAATTCATGCATTTTTCCATCAAAACATGACCATTTCCTTTATTTCTAGCACTTTCATCTATGGATACTCTTCCAATTGAAACTTCCTTGTAAGAAATACCTTTTGGTAAAATTCTTGCTGTGGCAACAACATTCCCTAAACCATCACGGCCTATTAGATGATATGCTTTTTTATCTTTTCCATCAATTTCTTGGTAAGGACAGTTCTGTTCGACGACAAAAATCTTAATTCTAAGTGCCATCAAATCATGAAATTCAGCAATTGAGATTTCACTAAAATGTTTTATTTGCCAATCTAAAATCATTTTCTAAAATCAAGTTTGAATTACGCCAACGTTGTATGGTTTCTCCGCTCTTTTGTGATTCGCCATTTCGATTCCCATTGAAATAATTTTTTTGGTTTCAACAGGATCAATTATTGCATCCACCCATAATCTTGAACCAGCGTAGTAAGGGGAAATTTGTGAATCGTAGCGGTCTTTGATTTTATTATACAATTCAGCTTCTCTTTCTTTGGTAATTTCTTCACCTTTAGCTTGCAAAGATGCAATCTCAATAGACAACAATGTTTTTGCAGCAGCCGCACCGCTCATCACAGCGATTTCAGCAGTTGGCCAACCAACAATCAATCTTGGATCATAAGCTTTTCCGCACATTGCGTAGTTTCCTGCTCCGTAGGAATTTCCCATAATAATGGAGAATTTAGGAACAACAGAATTTGCCATCGCGTTTACCATCTTTGCGCCATCTTTGATTATTCCAGCGTGTTCTGATTTCGAACCAACCATAAATCCGCTCACATCGGTTAAGAAAACCAGCGGAATATTTTTTTGATTGCAATTCATGATAAAACGAGCTGCTTTGTCCGCAGAATCATTGTAAATGACACCACCCATTTGCATTTCACCTTTGGCACTTTTGACAATTTCTCTTTGATTTGCAACAATTCCAACGCTCCAGCCATCTACTCTTGCATAGGCACAAACGATGGTTTTTCCATAGTCGGCTTTGTATTCTGTAAATTGAGAATCATCCACCAACCATTTAATAATTTCTTTCACATTATAAGTTTTCCCTCTTTCAGCTGGGAAAATTCCGTGAATGTCTCTTTCATTTACTTGCGAAGGAATGCTTTCCTTTCTATCAAAACCAGCATTTTCAGAATGACCAATTTTATCCATCAAATCGCGGATAGTGGCCAAACATTCTTGATCGTTTTCAGTTTTATAATCACAAACTCCTGAAATCTCAGTATGTGTATGCGCTCCTCCTAAAGTTTCGTTGTCAATGTTTTCGCCGATTGCAGCTTTTACCAAGTAAGATCCTGCCAAGAAAATTGTTCCAGTTCCATTGACAATCAACGATTCATCAGACATGATAGGCAAATAAGCACCACCAGCAACACAACTTCCCATGACAGCAGCAATTTGAACAATTCCTTGCGAACTCATCATGGCGTTATTTCTAAAAATACGGCCAAAATGTTCTTTATCAGGGAAAATTTCATCTTGCATTGGCAAATAAACACCAGCAGAATCAACCAAATAAATGATTGGCAAACGGTTTTCCATGGCGATTTCCTGTGCACGCAAATTTTTCTTTCCTGTGATTGGAAACCAAGCACCTGCTTTCACAGTTGCATCATTTGCAACCACAATACATTGTTTCCCAGAAACGTAACCAATCACGACCACTACTCCACCAGCAGGACAACCTCCTTCAGCTTCGTACATTCCGTAACCAGCCAAAGCGCCAATTTCGATGCGTTTCGTATTTTCGTCCAGCAGTAAATCAATGCGTTCTCGAGCAGAAAGTTTACCTTTCTCATGAAGTTTTTCAATGCGTTTTTTTCCGCCTCCTTCATAAATCTTCGCTAATTCTTGTTCCAAACGAGAGATTTTTAATCTCATTTGGTCTTCATTCATATTGAATTCGAGTTCTTTTTGGGGTATTGCCATGAATTTTTCAAATTTGAGTTCCCAAATATAATCAATAAAACATTGCGTTTTTTCATTTTTATCCACAGAAAGTTGAATTATTTTTAGTTGGATAATTGTGCAGAAATTTCAGCTATTTATTCGCTTGGAAAAGCAAGATAAAAACTGTAAAATCAATAAAATCTCATTATTTTTTCTACATTTGTTGCGCTAGAAATTCGAACAAAAAATAATTTTAGAAATGAAAAACACAGCATTATCAGATAAACACATTGCGCTTGGTGCGAAGATGGTTCCTTTTGCGGGTTACAATATGCCTGTTCAGTACGAAGGTGTAAATGTAGAGCATGAAACAGTAAGAAATGCTGTAGGCGTTTTTGATGTTTCTCACATGGGAGAATTTTTATTAACTGGACCAAATGCATTGGATTTAATTCAAAAAGTTACTACCAATGATGCATCTACTTTAACCATTGGAAGAGCACAATATAGTTGCTTGCCAAATGGAAAAGGTGGAATTGTGGATGACTTGATCATTTACAGAATGAAAGAAGAGCAATATTTATTGGTAGTAAATGCTTCCAATATTGATAAAGATTGGGATTGGATTTCTTCTCACAATTCATTTGGAGTGGAAATGCGTAATTTATCTGATGATTATTCATTGTTAGCGATTCAAGGTCCTAAAGCGGTGGAAGCAATGCAGTCATTGACTTCAGTAAACTTAGCTGATATTAAATATTACCATTTTGAAGTAGCTGATTTTGCGGAAATTGAGCACGTAATCATCTCTGCTACAGGATATACTGGAAGTGGTGGTTTTGAAATTTATTGCAAAAACAGTGAAGTCGAACAAGTTTGGAACAAAGTTTTTGAAGCAGGTGCATCGTTTGGAATCAAACCAATCGGTTTGGCCGCTAGAGATACTTTGAGATTAGAAATGGGATTCTGTTTGTATGGAAACGACATTGATGATACAACTTCTACGTTGGAAGCTGGTTTAGGATGGATTACCAAATTCAACAAGGAATTCATCGATTCAGAATTCTTGAAAAACCAAAAAGAAACTGGTGTTTCTAAAAAACTAGTTGCTTTTGAAATGGTTGACCGCGGAATTCCTCGTCACGATTATAGAATTTTGGATGCAAACGGAAATGTGATTGGTAAAGTAACTTCTGGAACACAATCTCCTTCAATGAAAATTGCCATTGGTTTAGGATATGTGAACACTGAATTTACTGCTTTAGATTCTGAAATCTTTGTAGAAATCAGAGAAAAAGGAATCAAAGCAAAAGTGGTGAAATTGCCGTTCTACAAGAAATAATAAAATTCACGAAATATTTTGAAGGCTTCGAGGAAACTTGAAGCCTTTTTATTTTTTAGCATCTTTCAAACACTTTGCTACTTTACGTTCGTGGATTTCACGCTCTTCAGGTGTTCGATTTGGATTGGTCAAAAACTCTTTGCATTTTACTTCAACCACTTCCCATCGTTTCATGAGAATTTCAGCTTGTTTTTCATTTAAACCTTTTTGCGAAGCCCGATTGATTGAATCATTTGCTTGAACACAAGAGCAAAAATCCCATTGTTCTCCATATTTAGAAACAATTTTTTCGTGATTTACTTGCTTTTCCTTTAAGTTTCTTTTTGGCTTTTCTTTGACATTCAATAAATTATCACCTGTTGTTTTTTCTACTATTTCCTTTTGTTCCTTTGTCTTATCTATTGGTGTTGATTCAGTTTTATTTGAATCACAACTGACAAAAATTAGACAACAAACGAATAAGAGTTGGACTTTTTTCATTAACAGATAATAAATGGCAATATATTTGCTAAAATAATAAAGATTTTTGGATCAAATAAAATGATGAAGCTATATAATTTATTTCAAGCATGATGAAATTATCATTTTTACTCCTCACATTTTTCTATCTGTGCTACTCACCTTTGCAAGCTCAAGTTAAAGATACGCTTCATATTCAGAGACTGAGTGAATTGACGGTTTTCCAAAATAAATGGGCATTTGAACGTCAAGTAGAGAAGATAAGAAAAATATATCCCTATGCTTTGCACGCGGCAAGTCTTTTGGAGAAATTTGATGCCGAACTTTTAGAAATAGATTCCAAACGAAAAAAGAAAAAATACAATAAGAAGGCACACGAGGAACTCAAGGAAGATTATACTTACGTCATCAGAGATTTATACCGCCAAGAAGGCGTTTTATTAATGAAATTAATTCACAGGGAAACAGGATTAACTGCCTCAGAAATCATACAAAAATACAGAGGGAAATTCCAAGCAGAATGGTTTGAACAGATTGGCAAAATTTGGGAACAAAATTTCAATGTAAAATATGATCCTGCCGGGGAAGATTACATGACAGAACAAATCATTTTGCAGATTCAAGATGAAGTATTGGAATTTAATCCAGAACCTCAAATGATTGACAAAAAGCAATACAAAATCAATATGAAAGAGTATCGTGAGGATGTAAAAGAATCTAGAAAAAGAGTCAAGGAAATGAGGCAAAAACAGCGTGAAATTGAGAAACAGAATAAAAAACTCAAAAAAGCCAACTCATTAAGATAGCAAAAAAAAATCGGACCACATTTCTGTAATCCGATCCAATTTCAAAAAAGAAAAATTACGCTTCTAATTGATCGTTTGCTGTTTGAGCGATTGCAGATTTAGCAAAACGAATTTTACTTCCTTCGCAATTCAACAAAACGGTAGAATCTGTAACTTCCAAAATTTTACCATGGATTCCTCCAATAGTAACTACTTTATCTCCAGGAGCTAAATTTGCTCTGAAATTTTTCTGCTCTTTTTGTTTTTTCTGTTGTGGTCTAATCATGAAAAAGTAGAAAACTACTACAATCATCAACAACATTACTATTTGACCTGCTCCTCCTTGCATTTTATTTGATTTTAATTATTGTTCTTAAATTATTTTCTAATCACATTGGCTTTGATTAAAACTGGAGTAATTGAAGGATCTGTATTTGCAACAATTCTTACTTCTTTACTCAAAGTTCCTGGCGAAGCTCTTTCAGTTTTGATGTTTGCTTTAATCACAGCACTTTCACCTGGTGCGATTGGATCTTTTGGATACTCTGCAACTGTGCAGGTGCATGAACCCTTTACTTCTGCTAAAATCAATGGGTAATCTCCTGTGTTTTTAACAGTAAAAGAAGCATGAACGATCTCGCCCAACATTACTTTTCCTGCGTCAACAACAGATTGAACTTCCATTTCAGTTTTATTTCCAACTTCAACGTTTTCACTGTCGCTGCAAGCAAACAATAAAAATGACAAACAAATACTTGCGAAAATTTTATTCATAATATTTGGTATTAATCCATTAAACCTCTTCCAATTTTGGAAATTTTATTTTCTTTTTCTAATCTATCAACTGCTTTGTCCAAAATACCATTGATAAATCCGTTGCTTTTTGGAGTACTATAATATTTCGAAATTTCGATGTACTCGTTTAAAGTAACTTTTTTAGGGATATTATTGAATTCTTGTAACTCAGTAATCGCCATTTTCATTAAGATAATGTCCATTTTAGCGATACGATCCAATTCCCAATTCTTTGTCAAATCATCAATTAGTGCTAAATTTTCTTGGTCTTTGTCGATTGTTTTTCTCAACAAAATTCTGACAAATTCTTTTTCATCTTCAGGATCTTTATACAAAGGTAAAATCTCATTTTTCCCTTCCACTGAAAAAGTTTTGATTGTCTTCAACACCATAGTACAAGCTAAATCGATATCATCCAACCATTGAATACTTTTTTCTTCGAAGAAATTGTAAATCAAAGGCGAATTGGCAATTTCTGCTTTGAAAAGTGCGCAAGCAAATTCCATGTCGCTTTCGAAATTGCTTTCTTCCTCGCTCATGTACGCAAAATAAGTTTCGCTTTCACGAATTTGAGCCATCACTTTTCTGAACATTTCTTGGTGTTCGTCACCTAACCAATTCACTTTATTCTCTTCAGAAGCTCTTCTTAAAGGAGCATTTGTATCAATCAGCTCGAAAACTTTATTTTCAACAAACTTCAAATTTGGATTCAAGTCAGCAGCAGTTGGACGAATTTTAGATTTCAATTCTTCCAATCTTCTCAACTCAATTTCCTTTAATTCACCAAACGATAGTAATAAGAATAAATATAAATCAAAAATGCGATCTATGTTATCCATCATTTCATTTTCAGTACGTCTATAATTTTCCTCGTCGGACTGAAAATAAGCATAAAGTGCTTGTAATACTTTGATTCTTAAATGTCTTCTATTTAGCATATCTGTTTTTTACATCGGTAATTTAACATTTCCGATAGCGGCAATCCTTTCCTCTGCCATTTTATTTGCGATTTGGTATGTTGGGATATTATCCGCTTTAGAACGACGAACAATGTTTTGAATTGTTGTGTAAATTTCTTCAGCTTTACCCATTGCCCATTCAGAAGACAACGATTTAACCTCAGAATAACAGTTGATTACACCACCAGCATTCAATGCATAATCAGGCGCATAGATAATTCCTTTATCCATAACTGCTTGACCGTGTACATTTTCAATTGCCAACTGATTGTTTGCAGCACCCGCAATGATTGAACATTTCAATCTAGATAAAGTCTCATCGTTTATTGTTGCACCAAGTGCACAAGGAGCGTAAATATCCATGTCGATGTCGTAGATTTCATCTAGGCCAACAATTTTAGCGCCGTATGTTTTTGAAACTCTGTTTAACGTTTCTTGGTGGATGTCTGTAATGAAAACTTCAGCACCTTCTCTTGCAAGTGAAGCAACTAAATATTCACCAACGTGACCAACACCTTGAACAGCAATTTTCTTTCCAGCCAATGAATCAGAACCAAATTGTTCTTTCGCACAAGCTTTCATTCCTACGTAAACGCCGTGCGCAGTAACAGGAGAAGGATCTCCACTTTTACCAGCCAAACCAACCACGTGATCTGTTTCCATGTTTACCCATGACATGTCAGCAGTTCCTATTCCAACATCTTCAGCAGTAATGTATTTACCACCTAAACTGTTTACGAATTTACCAAATCGTCTCATGAAAGCTTCTGTTTTCATCGTACGAGAATCGCCAATAATTACCGCTTTTCCACCACCTAAGTTCAAACCAGCAAGAGAATTTTTGTAGGTCATTCCGCGAGATAAACGCAAAACGTCGTTCAATGCTTCAAGCTCATTGTTATAAGCCCACATTCTTGTACCTCCAAGAGCTGGCCCTAATACGGTATTATGAACTGCGATGATTGCTTTTAAACCTGTGGCATTGTCATTACAAAACAACAACTGCTCGTGGTTGTATTTGCTCATTTGAGCAATCACTGGATTTTCAGCCAGATTTGTGTCTTTGATGTCTTTAACCTCAAACATATTCTCGATAAGTATTAAGAACGAAAATTCATTACTAATTGCTACTTTTGCTTTTCAAATCAAAATAGCGTTGCAAAAGTAGGAATTTATCGCATGAAGTCTTTAAGCTATCTCAACAAATATTTAATAAAATATAAATGGCGCCTACTTTTTGGTGTACTTTGCATCATTGCTTCCAATTATTTTGGAGTAGAAATGCCCAAAATAGTCAAAGGAGCAGTCAATGATTTCATAGGGGAAATCAATCCCAACGAGACTTTCAAGAACATTGCCTTTTTGAGTTTGAAATTATTTGGTTTCTACATGTTGCTTTCTCTAGGTAAAGGATTTTTTCTTTTTTTAACACGTCAATCAATCATTATTGTATCCAGATTTATTGAATATGACTTAAAAAATGAAGTTTATGAACAATATCAGAAACTGAATTATTCATTTTACAAAAAATCAAAAACGGGAGATTTAATGAATCGAATCTCTGAAGATGTTTCTCAAGTCAGGATGTATTTAGGTCCAGGATTAATGTACACCATCAATTTGGTTATTTTATTTGCGCTTTGCGTGACAACCATGCTGAGAATCAATGTGAGTTTGACATTAATCGTGTTAGCACCTTTGCCTGTTTTGTCATTTCTGATCTACAAGGTCTCCAGTAAAATGAATGCATACAGCAAAGCGGTTCAAGTTGAGCAATCGCTGATGTCAACCATTGTACAAGAAACTTTTTCAGGAATTCGCGTGATCAAAGCATATTTGCGTGAAAGGGAAATGAATCAAAAGTTCAATGAATCTGCAGACAATTACAAAGCAAAAACAATGAAATTGGTCGTTGTTAACGCGCTTTTCATGCCGACAATCGTCTTTTTAATTGGACTAAGTAATTTATTGGCCATTTATTACGGTGGTTTATTGACTTATTCAAAACAAATTACACCAGGTGATATTGTTGCTTTTGTGTATTTTATTAATATGTTAACATGGCCATTTGCCAGTGTTGGTTGGGTTACTTCAATCAATCAACGTGCTGCTGCATCACAAGAAAGAATCAATGAATTTCTCAGAATTCAGCCTGAAATCGTAAACACAAATGATTCACCTCTAAGTCAAATTTCATCGATTGAATTCAAAAATGTTTCATTCAAACATGAAAACGCTGGGGTTGACGCAATTTCCAATTTGAGTTTCACACTTAAATCTGGAGAAACATTGGGAATTGTTGGTCGTACCGGAAGTGGAAAAAGTACTTTATTGAATTTGATCATGCGACAACTAGATCCTACATCAGGTGAAATTTTAGTGAATAGTGAAAATCTGAAAAACATCAATTTGGATGCTTACAGACGACAATCAGGTGTTGTGCCTCAAGAGGTATTTTTGTTTTCTGATACGATTGGAAACAACATCAAATTTGGTGTAAACGAGCGCGAAGTTGATGAAAAAGAATTGATTGAAGTCACTAAAAAAGCGCATGTTTACCACAACATTCAAGAATTCAGTACAGGTTTTGAAACCATTCTAGGCGAACGAGGTGTTAATTTGAGTGGTGGACAAAAACAAAGAATAAGCATTGCGAGGGCTTTGTTACGGAAACCAAACTTGCTTTTATTGGACGATTGTTTATCTGCTGTTGATACTGAAACTGAAGATATCATTCTGAGATCGTTGGCTGAAGAATCCAAAGAAAACATGACCGTTATTGTAAGTCATCGAATTTCATCATTGCGATTCGCAGACAAGATTATTGTACTAGAAAACGGCGCTAAAATTGAAGAAGGAACGCATGAAGAATTGATTTCCAAAGCAGGGATTTATTCTGAAATGTATGAAAAGCAATTGGCGGATTCTGAGAAATAAACAATACCAAATTGCATACTTTTTCTTTTTTCAATCGTTTTAAATTCTTTTAAAATTTCCACTTTCAAATTTTCTCAATAACTTTGCAACCGCATTATGATTCAATATAAAAAAGTAGCTTTTTACACGCTTGGTTGTAAATTAAATTTTTCAGAAACTTCCACGATTTCACGTCTTTTCGAAGATGCTGGATTTGCAAAGGTAGATTTTGAAGATACGCCAGATATTTATGTAATCAATACTTGTTCAGTTACTGAGAATGCAGACAAGAAATGCAAACAATTGGTCAAAAAAGCACTTAAAATAAATCCAAATGCATTTGTTTCAATTATCGGTTGTTTTGCGCAATTGAAACCAGTTGAGATTGGTCAAATCCCCGGTGTAGATTTGGTTTTAGGAGCCAACGAAAAATTTGATATTCTAAATTATATTGCCGAATCTGACAAAAAAGAAGAAGCACAGATTTCATTCAAAAACATCAAAGAAACCAAAGAATTTATCCCTTCATTTAGCATTGGAGATAGAACACGTTCATTCTTGAAAATCCAAGATGGTTGCGACTATTTCTGCACTTTTTGCACCATTCC
Source organism: Flavobacteriia bacterium (assembly GCA_947462925.1). Classification (GTDB taxonomy): domain Bacteria; phylum Bacteroidota; class Bacteroidia; order Flavobacteriales_D; family Crocinitomicaceae; genus JAQVCM01. The sequence continues at coordinate 28,361 of CANHQP010000022.1, forward strand.
TTTAGCAAGAGGAAAAAGCAGAAATGCAAGCATTGAATCAACACTTCTTGAAGCGGAGAAGATTGCTAAAACCGACATCAAAGAAGTTGTTTTAACTGGAGTGAATATTGGCGATTTTGGTCAAGGTGGTGAAGAGAATTTTTATCAATTGGTTCAAGAATTAGATAAAATTGAGGGCATTGATCGTTTTAGAATTTCTTCCATTGAACCCAACTTACTAAGCAACGAAATTATCGATTTTTGCTTGTCAAAGGCAGAAAGATTCGTACCGCATTTTCACATTCCATTACAAGTCGGAAACGACCGAATTTTGAAAGCAATGCGCAGAAAATATGAGCGCAGTTTGTATGCAGAAAGAGTTGCTCAAATCAAATCATTGAGACCAGACTGCTGCATCGGCGTAGATGTAATCGTTGGATTCCCTGGAGAAACGGATGAAGAATTTATGGATTCGTTGAATTTCATCAAGGATTTAGACATTTCTTATTTGCATGTTTTTACTTATTCTGAAAGAGCAAACACAGGAGCGCCAAAATTAGGCGAATTTGTTCCAATGGAAAAACGAAAAGAGCGCAGCAAAATGTTACATATTCTTTCTGACAAGAAAAAAAGAGCCTTTTACGAGCAAAATTTAGGCTCAGAAAGAACTGTTTTATTTGAATCCGAAGAAGAAAATGGTGTGATGCATGGTTTTACAGAAAACTATGTCAAAGTCAAAATCCCATTTAATGAAAATTTAATCAATCAATTTCACAAAGTACGATTGACTGAAATCGACCGAGACGGAATTGTAAAAGTAGAATTACTAGATTGATTTTAAAATAATTAATCAAATTTTGATTACCAAAATTTCTTTTGTTTCTGTCATTTTATCGACATACTTTTTATAAACAATGAATGATTGATAAGAATCTATCTTTTCAGCTTGAAAAAAAGAGCCGAAAATAGTATATTTGCAATTCATTATTTTAAGCTATGGCAAAAGAATCGACTGAAATTGAAGTTACCCCTGTAGATTTTGAAACATTCAAAAATGAAGTGATTGCAGACTACAAATTGGCTTGTTTATCACGCGAAGCATCCTTATTAGGAAGACGTGAAGTTTTATCTGGAAAAGCCAAATTTGGAATTTTCGGTGACGGAAAAGAATTAGCACAAATCGCCTTAGCAAAACAATTCAGAAATGGAGATTTCCGTTCTGGTTATTATAGAGATCAAACGTTGATGATGGCCATTGGTCAACTCAACATTCAACAATATTTTGCAGGATTATATGGTGAAACAAACCTTGATTTAGAACCGCAATCTGCAGGTAGACAAATGGGTGGACATTATTCATCTAGAAATTTAGATTCAAATGGAAACTGGTTAAATTTGATGGAACAAAAAAACAGTTCTGCCGATATTTCACCAACTGCTGGTCAAATGCCGCGTTTACTTGGTTTGGCTCAAGCTTCGAAAGTTTATAGAAATCATCCTGAATTGAAAGAATTAGCTGATTTTCAAAAGTTCACCAATGGTGGAAATGAAGTCGCTTTTGGAACGATTGGAGATGCGAGTACATCTGAAGGACCATTCTGGGAAACAATCAATGCTGCAGGCGTTTTGCAAGTTCCGATGGTAATGTCAGTTTGGGACGATGGATTTGGAATTTCAGTTTCACGCGACAAACAAACGACGAAAGGAAGTATTTCAGAAGCTTTGGCAGGAATGCAAAGAACTGCTGACAAACCTGGTTATGAAATTTTCACGACAAAAGGTTGGGATTATGCGCATTTAGTTGAAACTTACGAAAAAGCAGTAGCCGTTGCGCGTGAAGAGCATGTTCCTGTATTGGTTCATGTGCAAGAAGTAAATCAGCCGCAAGGACACTCCACTTCTGGTTCTCACGAAAGATATAAATCTGAAGAAAGATTAAAATGGGAAACTGAATTTGATTGTATCAATAAATTCAAAGAATGGATTTTAAGTTTCAATGCTGATGGAAACGCGATCGCTACTCCAGAAGACCTTGAAAACATTGAAAAAGATGCCAAAAAAGAAGTCCGTGATTTCAAATCAATTGCATGGAAAGATTTCACTGACGGTTTGAAAAACGATTTGGCTGAAGTTATTCAATTGTACAAAGCGATTGAGTCTGAAACGAAACATACTGAATTCATCCAAGCTGAAATTGTTACTTTGCAAAAAGCAATGGATCCTATTCGCAAAGATATTTTGTCTTCAGCAAGAAAAGTTTTGCGTACAATCAAATCTGAAAATATTGCTTCAAAATCGATGCTTGCAGCGTGGATTCAATTGCAAATCGAAAACAATAAATCAAGATATAGTTCTCATCTTTATTCTGAATCCGCTTTCAATGCTGTAAAAATTGAAGGTGTCGAGCCTCAATATGCTGACGAAGTAAAAATGGAAGATGGAAGAATTATCTTGCGTGATAATTTTAGAGAAATCTTCAAAAAATATCCTCAAACTTTGATTTTCGGCGAAGACGCTGGTAAAATCGGTGGTGTAAACCAAAGTTTGGAAGGCATACAAGAAGAATTTGGCGAATTGCGTGTTTCTGATGTTGGAATTAGAGAATGTACAATTATCGGACAAGGAATTGGAATGGCAATGAGAGGTTTAAGACCAATCGCTGAAATCCAATATTTAGACTATTTGTTATACGCTATTCAAATTATGTCTGACGATTTGTCAACTGTTCAATACAGAACCAGAGGTGGACAAAAAGCACCATTGATTGTTAGTACGCGTGGTCACCGTTTGGAAGGTATTTGGCACAGTGGAAGTCCAATGGGAATGATCATCAATTCTTTGCGTGGAATGTATGTTTGTGTACCAAGAAACATGACGAAAGCAGCAGGATTTTACAATACTTTGTTGCAAGGAGATGAGCCTGCATTGGTGATTGAGCCATTGAATGGTTATAGAACGAAAGAAAGAATCCCAACAAATTTCGGTGAATTTAAAACACCTCTGGGAATTCCTGAAATCGTTCAAGAAGGTGCTGATTTGACATTGGTTTCTTACGGTTCAACTTTCAACTTGTGTGAGCAAGCTTGTAAATTATTGGCTGAACATGATATTTCAGTAGAATTGATTGATGCACAAACATTAATTCCTTTTGATATCAACCATTTAATTGGCAAATCTTTGCAAAAGACGAATCGTTTGTTGATTGTTGATGAAGATGTTAGTTCTGGCGCGACAGCATATATGTTGGATAAAATTTTAGTAGAACAAAAATCATACTTTACTTTAGATTCTGCACCAGAAACATTGAGTGCAAAAGATCACAGACCACCGTATGGTTCAGATGGTGATTATTTTTCTAAACCAAGTATTGACGATATTTTTGAAAAAGTTTATGGAATGATGAGTGAGGTTTCTCCTTCAAAATATCCAGCTCTATATTGATATTTAAAGTCCGAAGATTATTATTTTCGGACTTATTTTTTTAAATTAAATGAGAACATTGATTGTCATTTTCTGTATTACTGGATTCCTTGCGAAAGACATTGCTCGCTTGGGTTGGGAAATATGGTTTAAAGTCAATCAAGAACAAATTATTGTTGAAAAATGTGAAAACAAAGCCAAGCCAATGTTGCATTGCAATGGTAAATGTTATCTTTCGAAGCAATTGGAAAAATTGGAACAAAAGGAGCAAAATCACAATTCTAAAACCAATCCTTTCAACAACAATCTAAAATTTGAGTGCATCCCTACTCCACTTGAAATAAATTTGCTGTTTGCTTCAATTGAATCAAAAGAAAAAGATATTTTTCAAAATAACATTCAAGCTGTTAACGAATTTTCAGGTTGCATTTTCCATCCGCCATCGCAAATAATAATTTGATTATTAAATAGATTGTTCAGTTGACAATTTAAGTTTTCAATTTTATTATTTAAATCATGCAGAAAATCATCTTGTTTTTCGGTTTGATTATATTGGCAAATCAATCAATGGCGTGCGATGTTTGTGGCTGTGCTGCAAGTTCATTTTCCTTGGGATTATTGCCAAGTTCAAACCATCATTTTATTGGCATTAGATCCAATATTCGATCTTTTCAAACAACTCATCCGCCACTTTTCGGTTTTCAGGAACCATCAACGGATGAAGTATTTACATCAAGTGACTTGCTTGGAAGGTGGAAGATAAATCAACGTTTTCAAATGTTAGCAGTAGTACCATATGTTTACAATTCACAAAAAACGACGGAAACTACCATCATCAATCAAGGTTTAGGAGATATCACTTTGATGGGAAATTATGTTTTTATTCAAAATACTGATTCACTTGCAAGAAAATTCAAACAAGCCGGAACTTTTGGAATTGGCGCAAAACTTCCTACTGGGAAATTTGACAATACCAATGTCAACAATCGCAATATGCTTCCAGGTACTGGGACAATTGATTTCATTGCTTCCTTGAATTATTCAATCCAAAAAGGAAGTTGGGGATATTTGACAGAATCGAGTTTTAGTTACAAGACTGAAAACAAATACGATTACCAATTTGGTCATGCCTTGGGAACTACTCATTTGGCGTTTTATCGCTGGGTTTTGAACGAGAATCTGAGAATTCTTCCGCAAGTTGGATTCAATTATAACCACAACTTTCGAGATCGAATCAATGGAAAAGTTACCGATGATTCTTACAACGGAGGAACAATTTTAAACGCACAATTTACAGTGGCTGCGATTTATAAAAATTGGATGTTTTCAGCCAATTATTTTGCGCCAGTTTATCAAGATTTAGGAAATGGATATGTCGTCCAAAAAACTGCATTCCGTTTGGGTATTAATTATTTTATTACAAAAAAATGAAAAAAGCACTTATTATATTTTTAGGAATCATCTCATTGACAGTATTTTCATGTAAAAAAGAAACATCTGAACCAACGGTGATTTCGGATCCAACATTCAATTTAACTTCACCTGTCTTGAACGAAATCTACAATTTCGGCGATACCATCAAAGTAATTGGAAATGTTTCAGCAGACTACGAGATGCATGGCTACAATGTTATCATCAAAAACATGAAAACTGGGATGAACGTTTTAAATCAAGGTTATCATTTACATCAATCTTCATATACGATGAACGAAGCTTGGAAAAACACAGTTACGGATACATCAGAATTGAAAATTATAGTCGATGTTGCGATTGATCATGATGGAACTTTGAAAAGTTTTGAAAGAATTGTGACTTGTTATCCTCAATAAATCAGTATCTTTGGTGTTTCAAACAGAATAAATTAACAATATGAATTGGTCAGAATATAACCATTTTTTCGACGAAATTTTACAAAATTCAAATCCGGCAGCACCTTACGATAATCCAGACTATTTAGATTACACTAAAATGAATCAGAGTAGAAGTAAACGCTGGATGAAACATGGTGAAATTATACCATCAATCATTGAAACTGTTGGCAAAATTGAAAAAGCGCAACATTGGATTCTGATTACTGAACCTTGGTGCGGAGATGCAGCTCATAGCGTTCCTTTTATTCATTTAATCAGCGAATTGAGCGAATATGTGAATCTAGAAATTCAACTTCGTGATGATGATTCTGAAATTGAAAAATATTTAACAAATGGCGGCAAATCAATTCCTATTTTGGTAATTAGAGATGAAAACGGTAAAGATTTGGCAGTTTGGGGTCCCAGACCTGCGGCATGTCAAGTAATTTTCAACAAACTGAAGTCAGAAGGCGCAGAATTTACAGAAATGAAAATTGGATTGCAAAACTGGTATAACCAAGATGCTGGAGTCAGTTTACAAGTTGAATTGAACGATTTGATAAAACAAACTTTATAAATAATTAAAAGCGGTGAAATTCATCGCTTTTTTTATTTCAGTTGATTGAAGTGGTATTCAGAAGTAAGTGATTTATACTCTTCGGTATAATTTCCATCACTTTTTCTGACAATCAAATTACTAAGCTCAAGCTGCTCTTTTGTTTTTGAAAAGGCACCAATCTTTCTAACCAATTGATTTTCTGTTCCAAAAACTTCGATTTCTTTCACTAAATAGAATCCTTGCTTTCTTGCAAAATCCAAATAAGTATCAAAAGTTAAATATGGAAGAATTACCCAAAAATGACCTTCTTGAGTTAATAAATCACTCGCTTTTTCAAAGAGTTTATTCAATGGCAAACTATCATCATGTCTTGCTAAATTCTTTTTTGGGTTTAAAGATTTAGAAGCATTTTCAAAATACGGCGGATTTGAAAAAATAAGGTCGAATTTTGTTTCTGGATGGTAGTCTAAAAAGTCAACATGCAATGCAGTTAATTGACCGTCAAATTTTGAAGTTTTGAAGTTGTTTTTTGCTTCTTGAAAAGCATTGACTTCAATCTCAATGGTAGTAATTTTTAGTTGACGATTTCTTTGTGCTGTCATCAAACTCAAAACTCCTGTTCCGGTTCCTATATCTAAAGCATTTGATTTTCCTTCAACATCAATCAAAGAACCAAAAAGCATAGAATCAGTTCCAATTTTCATGGCTGAATTGGTTTGATTGACTCCGAAATACTTGAATTTGAAAATGGACATTAGCCCAAATAAATAGCGATTAATCCGTCGGGAGCATTTACCCTCAAAATTCGATTCTTCCGATCGACTTCTTGCACTAAATTTTTGACAAAAGGAATCAAAACTTCTTTCCCGTTTGGATTTTTAATTTGAATTAAAGGATTTACCGGTAAATCAACTATTGTTTCAATAATTCCAACAGGGCCAAAATTATCATCAACAACTTCAAAACCCACAACTTCGTGGTCATAAAATTGAATTCCTGTTAATTCTGGTAATTCTGTTAAAGGCAAGTATAAATTCTTTCTCATCAACACTTTTGCGTCATTTTCAGAATCTACGCCTTCTAGTTTTACAGCAGCAAAACCACGTGGTTTGAGTTGAAAAGATTGAACGAAGAAAGGGGTTAGTTGTTCGTTAATGTCAATGAAAACTGAATCTAATTTAGTGTATTCATTTGGATCAGTAACATCTAAAAAAAACGAAACTTCACCTTTGAATCCGTGAAGTTTCGCTACATATCCTAAATGATAGCAATCTGCTTTTTTCATTTAAATATTTTGTTCTTATGCTTGAGTTTCCTCTGTACCTTCTTCTGTTGAAGCCTCTCCAGTAGGAGTTTCTTCTGCTACAGTTTCTTCTGTTGCAGTATCTTCTGTTGTTTCTTCAACAACTTCTTCAACCACTTCTTCTACTTCAGGAGTGTTTTTTGCTTCAATTGCTTTCGCTTTTGCAGCATTTGTTTCAGCTTCAGCTTTCAAAGCAGCAGCCTTAGCAGCTACAGCACTGTTTGCCAATCCGTCTTTTTTGTTGTCAATTTTATTTGCTTTCTCAGCTTCCCAAGCAGCAAATTTAGTTTCAACATCCGCCTCAGTCAAAGCACCTTTTTTGATACCATTGATTAAGTGATTTTTGTACAATACACCTCTGTAAGACAACAAAGCTCTCGCAGTGTCAGACATTTCAGCTCCAGTACGAACCCAATGCAAAGCAGATTCGAAATTGATTTCGATTGTTGCAGGATTAGTGTTTGGATTGTAAGTACCCAATTTTTCGATGAATTTACCATCTCTTTTCGCTCTTGAATCAGCGACTACAAGGTGAAAAAATGCTTTTGATTTTTTCCCATGTCTTTGCAATCTAATACGTGTTGCCATTTTTTGTTTATAAGTTAGAGTACGAAACTCCAGTTAATAATTAATTAAGGGTGCAAAAGTAAGTTTATTTTAGTTATGATGCAAGTTTTGTCTGATTAGATTTTAAGATATTAAGATTTTAAGACTTAATACTCTAAAACTTAAAAACGATACTTCAATCCAATATTCAAAAAGATTGCGCTGAAATTGTGTTTCAACGATAAGGCTTTCTTGGAAGCATTCTCATCATTATTGACAACAGTATCGAATTGATCGTCGTAGGTGGTGATTTTATCTACCGTTTTTAGATTGTCAATATCTTCAATCCCATTGTAAACATAGGAAGTCATCGTTTTTGATTTGGTCAAGATTTTTAGTGAAATTCCATTCATTTCGCCAAAAAGAGAAAGTTTTTTCGCCAACTGCACAGAACCACCGATTGAAGCAGAATATCCAACAGCGAAGAAATATTTTGTTTCGCTTTGAGCAGAAACAGTTTGCCCGATTGGTGCAATCGTTCCTGAACCTGTTTCTGTTTCATCTGAAAAAGAAACGTTGGATAAAGGCAAAACTAAGCCTGGTTTAAAATAAAAACACAATTTTTCTCCTGAATGTTGCAAAATTAAACTGGGTGTCAAACGAAATTGATTAGAATTTTGAAATATTTCGTAAACTCCGAAATCATTTTGCACTCTTGAAGTCAACGTTTTACTTCCAACAAAATAAGTAAAACCTAGTTCCATTCCAAAATTTGGTTTCAGCAAGTAGAAAGAACTTAATCCATAATTCATTCCAGCACCCAAAGTCCCGTAAATATTGGTGGTTTTCTCAGGTTCCACCTGAATTCCCAATACATCAGTAGGTGCAGAAAATCCGCAGCCAACAAGAGCTGAAATCGTTGGACCTTGCGAAAAAGTTGAAAAAGCACCTAATAAAAGGGCAATACAAAAGCTAAATTTATACATACATTTGTTCAATTAAAATCTCAATATGGAAGATAAAATCAACAAACTTATAGAAAAAATCAAATCACATTTCGAAAATGATTTTTCAGGTCACGACTGGGACCATATTATTCGTGTTTTAAACAACGCCAAATACATTCAAAGTAAAGAAGGTGGAAATCTGGAAATAGTGATTTTAGGGGCATTATTACACGATATTTCTGACCACAAAATGAATGGCGGTATTTTAAATCACGGCGGTGTGATTGCCAAAGAAATTTTGGTCGAATTAAATTATTCAGTTGAAATAATTGACCAAGTTGTTGCATTGGTTGACAATATTTCTTTCAAAGGCGCTTTAGTGGAGGACAAAAAAATCAGTTTAGAACAACAAATAGTGCAAGATGCAGATCGTTTGGATGCCATTGGTGCCATAGGAATTGCGCGGACATTTGCTTTTGGCGGCAATAAAAATCGCCCGATTTATCAAGCTTCAGTCGAGCCAACACTCCACGATACATTTGAAGATTACGCAGTATCTAAAAGCCATACAATCAATCATTTTTACGAAAAATTATTGCTTTTAAAAGATCGTTTTAATACTGAAACAGGGAAAGAATTGGCAAAAGAACGCCACCAAGTGATGGAAGCTTTTTTGAATCAATTTTTCAAAGAGATTGAATTGAAATAAAGCTCATTTGTTAATTTTCTCCTAAAAATTTAATTCAATTGAACCGATAAAATCTTTGGCTGTACTAGACTTCAAATTCAGAAATTATGAAAAAAATATTTGCAAGTCTTTTTGTTCTTTGTTTTGCTTCTCAGCTTCTTGCTGGCGACAAAGAAAATGTTAAATCAACAATAACGGAAGTAATCGTATACACACAAGGCGCTCAAGTTTTCCGAAAGGCAACTTACAATGTGAAACCCGGAATCACTGAAATTATCATTGATGGAATTTGTCCCACCATTGACGCCAAAAGTCTACAAGTGAAAGCTACGGGCAACATTGTGATTTTGGATTCTAAATATTCGATGTTTTATCCTGAACCAAAAGTAAGCGCTACCATCGACGGTTTGCCTTTAAAAATCAGAAAAGATATCTTTCTTTTAGAAGATTCTATTTTGGTCATTGGCTATGAAATTCAAGAAATTCAGGATGAAATTGATGTTTTGAATGCTACTAAAAGCATTTTGTCGAACAATGGAGCGATTCGCGGACAAGGAAAGGTAAACGATTCTATTCAACTTTTAAAACAAGCAGTGGATTATTACGCCTTCAAAATGAATGAAATAAATAAGCAATTGTTGAAGTTGAATCGTCGCAAGGCTGAGAAAAATGTTAAAAAAGCCGAGATGCAAAATCGCGTGAATAATTTAAGGAATTTTCAAAGCACATCAAATCAGGAGGAAGAAGAGAAAGGACCAACACATAGAATTACTGTAACAGTATCAAGTAAAGAAATCACAAACGGAAAAATTACACTTTCTTATTTGGTTTCAGGCGCAGGTTGGATTCCTTTATACGATATCAGAAGTGAATTAGCAGCTGGGAAAGTAAATTTGAATTACAAGGCGCAAGTTTACCAAAATACTGGTTCAAAATGGGAAGATGTAAGGTTAACAATTTCTACAAACAATCCATTTCAAAACAAAATCAAACCAACATTAAGTCCTTGGTATATTGATTATTACCAGGCACGTCCAGCGCCTGGATCTTTGAATTCAAATGGTTACATGGCTCCGGTAACATTGAATTTTAATTCCAATGCATATGAAAAAGCTAGTTCCAAAGAGTCTTACAAATTACAAGAGGAAGACGCTGAAACCTCGGCTCAATTCACACAAATTATCAGTCAAATGATTTCTGCTGAATTTAGAATTGATTTGCCTTACACAATTCCCTCAAATAATGAAAAACACATGGTTTTGATTTCAAATACAGATTTGGCAGCAAACTACAAGTATTATACGGTTCCTAAAATGGATGCTTCGGTTTATTTGGTTGCGCAAATCTCGAAATTGGACGAATTGCAACTTGTTCCTGCAAAAGCAAATATTTTCTTCGACGGAAGTTACATTGGTGAAACATACATCGACCCTACTTCGATGGAAGACACCTTAAGTTTGAGTTTAGGAAAAGATCCTAACTTGATTGTGAAAAGAACGCTTTTGAAAAAAGAAAGCAAAGAAAGAGTCATTGGTGACAAAATCGAAAGAACCAATAATTTCCAGATTGAAATCAAAAACTTGAAATCAACAAATGCGGTAATTGTGGTTCAAGATCAAATGCCAATTACACAAAACAGTGAGATCATCATTGAACCAACTAATACAGGAAAAGCAAAACACGATTTAGTCACCGGAATGCTTGAATGGGAAATTAACCTGAAAACCAAAGAAAGTAAAACGTTGAATTTCATTTATACTGTCAAATTTGATAAGAATAAAAGTCTATAATTAAATATAGTTTTTGGTTTGGAGCCCTGGAAGTGAAAGCTTTCAGGGTTTTTTATTTTACCAAATTACTGAAGGATTGTTTACCAAAAATTGTTGAATTTTCTCCTTCGTTTTCAGAAGAAATTCTTGATGCTCGGCACTTTGTGGATACAAAGATTGATGATTTTCCATTTGTCTCAATTGAACAATTTCCTGACAAAGCTTTTGCGTTTCTGCTGACATCATCGTTTCAGTTAATCGCTCCCAAACATATTGAATCGCCATTTGATTCGGATGCATTCCATCGGATTTAAAAAAACGATAATCTCTCAATTCATCTAAAACAATTTCATAGGAAGGAAAATAATGCAAAGAAAACTTTGTGCTTAATTTTTCAATCAATTCGAATAATCTCGCTTTGCTTCTATTGTTTTCAATCAAACCGTCTTTGATGTGACGAATTGGACTTACTGTAAAAATCACTTGCAAATTTGGATTGAACGCTTTGAGCTGAATCAAAGTTTCGCTCCAAATTTCAACCATAGAATCTACATTTGTCAAAGATTTTACAAACGTATTTGATGGAAGTTTATGACAATTAGCAACAATTCCATTCAACTGATTATGAACATATCCGATAGCTGAACCTAAAGTGATGAATAAGAATTTTGCTTCCAATAAATCTTGTTTAAATTGCGTTTTAATTTCATTTAAACGAGAATTTAAAGCTGCTTCTGAATATTGAAAAATTGTACCTGCTGCATTCCAAGAGAAATATAAATCTTTTCGCTGAATTATTGTATTTTCCTGATTTTGATTTATTGAATCTAGGATTAAATTCGCCAAAGGAACCGGGTGAAAAATCGCTCCAAATGGATTCGAATTAATTTTAAAACCATTGTTATCAAACAGTAAACCCATTTCATTTGAAAAACAACTTCCAATCAAAACAACTTGATCGCCATGTTGAATTTTGGAACTATTCAATTGAAATTCAAAATCGAGCTTCAGTTTCATGATTGCTTGCTTAAATTCAAGGTGAAATTCAACACTTCGGTCCACTCTTTCCACTTTGAAAAATTTCCGATTGTTTCGTTGTGCCAAATACAAATGAAATCTCCGCCGAATTTTTCCACTTCTTTGTATAATTTTTCAATTTCCACCTTGCTTTCTTCGATTGACCAATTTTTGTACTCGTGAATCGTTCCATCCATGTATGCGAAAGGATGAATGGTATAATCTGTTGTAGAATTGGTGCTTAAATCAAAAAACTTAAACGGCCTGGCAGTTCCTGCTCTGAAACCAATTTCATCAGCAAATCCCATGGAGAAATCGTCTGTAAAACCTTTTTTAATCAAGTTTTGATAAGTTACAGGCAAAGAAAGTTTTAAAAAATGTTGTCGTGAGATTTTAACTTCATGACCCAAAATTGTGTCTATCCTAGATTTTTCTCTTTCCAAATAAAAGCTGGCTTCATTGGAGCGATAACTGGGGTGCAAGCCTATTTTCACGTTTTTTGACAGCTCATAAATCAACTTTTTGTGTCGTTGATCCATGCTGGAAATGTTTTTGTCGTATTTCGTATAATCGCCCAACAACCAAAAAAGATGTACATCGAAACCTTTGTTTGAAATCTCAATCATTTGGTCAAAAGTATCATAAGGATCTTTCTCCAAACCTTTCAAAACAGCAATTCTACGTTTCAAGCGATCATGGTCTTTCTTTATCCAATCTTTGAAAGTACTTAAAAAACGACGCCAATTTTGCTTCCATTTGAAGGCGTAAGTATTATCAATGTCAAAGGTAGGAACAATTTGCACGTCAATCGGCCAAGGATTCAAAGAAACTGCTATTTTTTGCTCAATGTGTTTAATAATCTCCATCGCCCAGCGGTCACACATCGCTTTTTGCAAAATTCCATACTGGTGTAAAATACTGTATTTAGCAGCAAAGCGATCGTGTTCATCTCGCTTATTGTTGACATATTCCTCCATGCGCGTGAGCACATAAAAAACGGAAGAAAATGGATCTACAATATTGTCAAATGCGAAGCAAAATTCATTTTCAAAACGATTTTCTGAAATGGAATAGGAAAAAATTCCAGTATCAAATAATACTGTTGCCGGATTGATTTCAACACAATTTTTAAAAGATTTCGTCGAATAGTTGAGTTTTGTTTCATCAGTTTGCTCAAAATACATCGGGTCGTTGGTAATTTTAAAATAGATTCCACGGTCCTTGAAAATAAAATCAAGGGTGTAAATCAATCTTTCGGTTACTTCATCGACGTAAATCAACAACATTTTACAACTTTTCGATTATTTTTTGTGCGATAAATAAAGCTGACTTTCCATCGCCGAAAATGGGAGGAAACGTAAAATCTTTTTTGTTCAAAAGTTGAAAACTTACACTGATGATTCTTTCTTCATCTGCATCAGCCAACAATGCATTTCCATTATTGACAATCTCTACCCATTCGGTTTCTGGACGCAAAATCACACACGGTTTTTGAAAGAAAAAAGCTTCTTTCTGCAATCCGCCACTGTCTGTGATAATCAAACGCGCATCTTTTTCCAGTGCGATGATGTCTAAAAATCCTGCGGGCGGAATGATTTTAAAATGTTTATTTTCAGCTAAATCATTTTTTAATTCATCGTTCAATAAAGTTTCCATCATCTTTTTTGTGCGCGGGTGCAAAGGCAAAACGATATCCAAACCTGATTCAAGTTGCACTTTAAGCAAGGCATTGAAAATGGCATTCAAATTATTTTGATCGTCTGTATTGGCATTTCTATGGATCGTAACCAAAATAAAATCATCGGCTTTCAGCTCATTTTCAGTTAAAATAGTCGATTTTTGCGCTGAAACTTCGGAAAAATGAAGGCTGTTGTCATACATGATATCTCCACAAGCAAAAACGATCGGTGAATCTATCGTTGCTTTTTCGTTTTCAGCCAAATGAAAGCCTTCTTTTGACAAGTTTTTAATAGCGGTTTCTGTGGGGCAAAAAAGTAAGGTAGAAACATGGTCACATAAAATGCGATTGATTTCTTCTGGCATAGATTTATTGAAACTTCTCAATCCTGCTTCGACGTGAATGACAGGGATTTCCAATTTGGAGGCAGCCAAAGCAGCGGCAATTGTTGAATTTGTATCACCATAAACTAAAATCGCATGGGGCTTTTCGGACAAAATCAAAGCTTCAATTCCCTCCATGATTTTGGCTGTTTGCACCGCGTGTGATGAACTTCCTACTTTTAAATTGAAATCAGGAAAAGGAATTCCCAATTCGTCGAAGAAAACATTCGACATATTTTCGTCATAATGTTGGCCTGTATGCACCAATAATTGCTCGATTTGATCTGAAAAATGGGTCTCAATTGCACGTGAAAGTGCTGAGGCTTTGATTATTTGTGGTCTTGCACCAATTACTGTTAAAATCTTAATCATTGTAATAATCCTTCATCTGAAAAGCTAAAGTAACCATTATCTGTAAATATTAAGTGATCTAGGATTTGTAAATCAATCATTTTTCCAAAAGCGAACAAGTCTTTTGTTAGTTTCAAATCATTTCCACTCGGTCTATTTTGACCGCTTGGATGATTGTGGCACAGCACAATAGAACGCGAATTATTGTCTAAAGCGGCGCGAAAAATCATTTTTCCATCAACCACAGTTCCTGAAGTTCCACCTTGAGAAATTTTAATTGTTTTGAGGATGTCATTTGATTTTCCAAGGAGGATGATATGAAATTCTTCGTGCTCCAAATCTTCAAAAATCGGCTTTAAATAATCATAAATAATTCTTGATGAAGTAACTTTTATGCGTCTTGCAGGTTCACTTTCTTTTCTTCTTCGTCCTAGTTCCAACGACGCCAAAATTGTCACTGCTTTCGCCTCTCCTATTCCATGAAATTTGCATAAAGTTGCAAAACTAGCTTTTGAAAAATGACAAAGATTGTTGTCAAAGGTTTCCAGAATTTCCTGCGCCAGTTCGACAGCAGTTTTCGCTCTTGTTCCCGAACCAAGCAAAATGGCCAATAATTCAGCGTCAGAAACTGCACTTTTTCCTTTATTTAAAAGTTTTTCTCGGGGCCGATCATCGTCAGCCCAAGATTTGATTGTTTGGTTGTTATTTGATGAATACATATAATCTAATTCATTTAAAAAAAGATGATTTATTACTTTTAAAACCTTTATTAATAATTACTTAAACCAAATTTAAAATTCTATTTGGGTAGTCATTTGGGTATTACTTGGGTAGTTGGTAATTGAAAACCTGCTAAAATCTTTCAAAAACACTACCATTTCAGCTACTTTTCTATTCATTTTTATCATTTACATATGCCGTCAATTTACACCTCAAAAAACTAAATTACAATCACTTAAATCCAAATTTAAACTTGATTCGGGTAGTTATTTGGGTAGTTCATTTGGGTAGTTGAAATTAATTTCAGTCAAATTCATTGAAAAACACTAGAAAATAATACTTTTTTAATCTATTTTTAGAATCAATTTTAGAATTAAATTTATCTTATAAAACTATAAATTACAATTAGTTAAATGGATTTTAGAATCTGATTTGGGTAGTGATTTGGGTACTACATTTGGGTAGTACCCAAATCATACTACTGAATTTAAGCATTGGGCCGATTCAAGCAGTTGATATTATTCACTAAGTTTCTTCAAAACCTTCCAATATCCCCTTGTTGAACCAACACGTTTGATAATTCTGTCGTTTTTTAGTTTTTCCAAATGATATCTCACTCCATCTTCAGTAATGTCACCAATTATTTCCGATAAATCTTTCCTATTAATATTAGGGTAGTTTAAAATCGTTTCAACAATCTTATTTTGAATTATTTGAGTCTCAATTGACGTGGTCATTTGGGTAGTGATTTGGGTACTCATTTGGGTAGTGATTTGGGTACTCATTTGGGTAGGCAGTTTCGCGATGGGAATAATTGCTTTGAAAATATCATTTTCAATGAAAATCGGTTTGGTTTCAGTATTGTATAATTCACAATATTTGAACGCGTTCCGAACTCCCGAACCAAGTTCGTCTACCCACCCTATTTCTTTGAAAAAATTTGCTATAATTGGATTTTTCGGAAATGGTGAGAAATTCGCTGGATCAATACTCCCAATGCAATGTGGCTTATTCCAATTTTCTGTATATACTTTGTCCTTTTCAATCACAAATTTGGCTGGAAAAGGATTCGAATATTCTCTATGCACCAATAAATTGCCAATTATCTCTCGAAATAAATGATCTCTTAAATTAATCCGCTGATCATCCTCGATGTAGAATTTCTCAGGCAAATGCTTTCGAACAAATTTCATTAATCTCAAATAGCTCTCAATCAAATTCGATTGAATGTAATCACGATCATCATACCTATCCGTATTTTGAACCCTTAAAATCGCATCTGTCTTATGGTATGGCAAAACGTTCTTTATCAATCTTTCACTTCCAAAAAGCAAAACACCAGCCAATGTATAACCTTCTTTTCCTGTTTGCATATCACGCTTAAAAAGCCCTGCAGACTTCATCACATCCTCATTTGAAAGTTCCTCCCAAGGATGATTTCGTCTCTGATTTTTAACCAAAGCTCGAACCCGATCGAATATATTTAGATCAAAATCTTCCATGCAAACAAACGGAAAAACCTGATTTTCAGAAAAAGTCTTTTGCTTTCTGAGATACAACTGTGTCACCAAATCAGCATGATTGGTAATATTGAAATCGCCATCCTCGTTTCGGTCATAGATTCTTCCTGCTGTGCTATGAACTTGAGAACTTTCAGGAATATAAGTTGTTATTACTTTCTTGTTTTCATACTCCATTACTTGCGAAGATATGTAAAACGGAGGATTCAACTTCTGTGGATTATTGGCGGTTATCACCAACGTATCTAATATTCGCTGTAATGCGGTTTCGTTAACTCCCGTGACTACTTTTTTGTCAGTCACTCCAAGAATTAAAAAACCGCCCGAGCGATTCAGAAAAGCGCAAATCGTTTCAAAAACATCTTTGTTCAACTGTTCTTTACTAGTTTTGAATTCGACCGTTGCGCCCTCACCCTCTTCAAGGATCTTTTTAAATTGTAAATGGTTCATTTTAAAAGGTTAAAAAATTTCACAATAAATTCATTTTCAAAATCATTTCGAAATTGAATCAACCGAAAAAACAGTAAAATTGATAACTTTCTTTGGTTTAGAAATTGTAAAAAAATGTACTGTTGTGTTTTTTGGTTAGAATGAAGATAGATAGATTTTTGAGAACTTCAAAATAAAAAATGAATTATTTAAAACATAAGAGATCAATATGAATCAATCTCCTAGTTTTCAATTTTGCAACTTCCTTTCATAAATTAATAGATCAATAAGCGATTGACCATCAACTTATACGCGGGTTTGATGCTGATTGTTTTGCTTTCAAAAACCAGTTCTTCCTCGTGCTCAGCAGTGATGATTAGACCGTTTTCAATCTTGAAATAATCCATGGCTTCCAAAAGTCCTTTTATTTCTCGCTTTTTGGTTGAATTTTCACTCAAATCATAACAAACTTGGATTGCGTGTATCGGTTTATCACGGTCAAAAATCACAAAATCACATTCCGTTTTTTGATTGTAATAGAATAGATTGTCTCCAAACAATTGACGCAACCATATAAAAACCATGTTTTCTAACAACTTGCCAGAATTTTCCGAAAATTGATAGCTGATTACGTTCAATAAACCGTTGTCGATGGCGTAGATCTTTTTATCTCCCATTTCTCGGTTCACGATCGAATAATCAAATTTGTACAGCCGCATTCCCAAATAAACCGCCTCGATGTATTCCAAAATTTCATACAAATTGTCCTTTCCAACTTTTATTCCTTGAGATTTCAATTCATTGTAAATTTTATTCAAAGAAAATGGCTTTGTGAGGTTACTCATCAACTTGTTTATGAAGTACTTCAAAGCATGTATTCGTGTCACGTTGTAGCGTTCAACGATGTCTCTAAACAGTAAAACCTGGTAATAATCTGCCAAAATTTGCGTGCGCTGTTCTTCAGTTCTAAAAACGATTTCTGGAAAACCTCCTTGCTTTAAATACTGATAAAATTCACTTACTATCAAGGCTTTTTGTGCTTCACTTTTGTAAACAGGTTCTATTTTTTTGAAAGAAAGAAACTCATTAAAATCCAATGGAAATAATTCATACAACAAAGTTCTTCCGCGCAAAGATGTGGCGATTTCACTTCCCAATATTTTGGAATTTGAACCAGATATGAAGATATTTTTAGTTTCATTGTCATATACGCGGCGCACAAATTTTTCCCAATGGGTTATATTTTGTATTTCATCAAAGAAAAAATAGCATTCGCTTAAGTTTAACAATGGATACAATTCTCTGTAAGCTTGCAGGATTAAATCTAACTCTTCGATTTGGAGCATCAAGCGTTCATCATCAAAACTAAAGAAGAGTGTCTTGTAAACAGGCACTTTGGATTTTAGAATTTGATTGCGTGTCAATTTCAACAAGGCAGTTTTACCGCATCTTCTCACGCCACTCACCACGATGATTTTCTCGGAATCTAAAGGCAATTGCATTTTACGAGCGGATAATTTATCCACTTTCACTGAATGATGCTGCTGCTCTATCAGTTCTTTCAAGGCTGCTTTTCGATCCATTTCGAGAAAATATCTAATTCAATTATCCTCAAAAGTAGTAAAAAAATTATGATATTATCTTATTTTTAAATAAAATAATTGAAATATTATCCTATTTTAAATGAAAATAATTGGTTTTTTATCTGTTTAATTGTGAAAAAGGAATTGAATTATGTGATCTTTTTGAAGAATAAAGAATTTGATAAAGACACAAAAATTACCTTTTCTTTTTGACTTCCGATTCTAACAACATAGATACAATCAAATACATTGACACAATTACATCTAAGATATTCCAGAGTGTTCTACCTAGAGCTAATTTTTCAAAGGGTTGAAAAAGAATAATTAATACGATAAAAATCACTCCTTCGATTTGTCTTTCATTTTGAAAACATTGAAAAGAAAAAATCCCAAAACCAATACACGCTATAAATCGCGTGATTTCATAATAAGCGTATGGCATGTCTGCCAAACACAAAAGTAAAAGTATAACGAGTATTGATTTTAGGGCTATCTGCAAAGTAATTAGTTTTTATCGAATTCAGTTTTGGAAATCTTTTTGCCTCCGCTAAGTTGTGGAACTGATGATTCTGTAATTGAAAATGTGATTGTTAACACCGAATACCCCGAATCATCATTCGTAACATAAAAAACCTGACCTTTTTGATAGACAGGATCTTTACCTTTTAAAACGGCTTTGGTTTTGGTAAAATAATTTCCACTTTCATAAAAGTTTACTGTTTTTTCACTGTAAGCACTTATGTAAACAGTTTCATAAATTGAATTATTTGTATAGCTTCCCTTCATAACCTTTAGGGTCATCGACCTACCAGAGTTGTTTTTTATGGTTAGGCTTGCTTGTGCTTTTAATGCAAAACTTGATAAAATAAATAGAAGGAGGATTAGTGTTTTTTTGATTAAATTCATTTTAAAATAATTCTATTATTAGTATTATCAATCTCGATATTTCCAAATCGCTCTAATACAGTCTGACCTAATAACAGAGGTGCATTTGGATTATCAATTATTGTCGCCTTAATATTTTCTAACACGACATTGCCAATTTTAACAGTTCTTAAATTTATTTCGGTACCTTCAGAAATCTTACCCGTAGCATCCTGGAAGTATTCAGTTGATAAAATATCCTCATTGGTTAATGTTCCTTGTCTATACAAAACAGCTGCTTCTGCACTAGAAATACAAATATTACTAGCTCCAGTATCAAATATAAATTTCAGATTTAAACCATTTATTTCAATCCAAACATATCTAACCCCATTCTTTACTTCCATATCTATAATATTGGAATCTTCAGAATAAGATAAATTATCTTCTGAATTCAATTCTTCATTATTTTGAAAGTGCGAATTTTTGCTGCTATTTCTTTCATAAATCTTACTTTCCGGATGTTCACACGAGTGAAAAAGAAATGAAAAAAGAAATATAAAAAAAGAAATTTTCATGCTTTAATCTTTAATGTCCAAGGATCTTCAATCTAGGAATATCATTCAAAGATTCCTTGGTTTTCAAAACAGTGTCAGAAATACTAACAGTAAAACAGTCGCTGTTTCTTTCATACAACATTTGAGTATAATCTCTTTTTTGATCCGAGAAATATTGACCGACTTCATTTGGGTTTTCTTTTATAATCACATCAACAACCTCCGAAATTTTCAATCCTTTACTTAACTTACTTGCTACGTTTGAACAATCAGGTTCTGATAATTTACCATTTGGCTTCTCAATTGTAATACTTGAATTTGACGAATTATTTTCATTTATAATTTTCTGTCCTTGATTTTCAAAATCAGATTCTGAATTTTCTCCAAAAGTTGAAAATAAAACATACCCTATTACAAAAACCAATAAAATTATCAAACCAAAGAAAATATTTGATGCAGTTAAATAATCTTTAATCGAGAGTTGTTTTGATTCTTCTATTAACTCTTTTTCTTTATCCAAATAAATATTTTTCTCTGTTTGTCTCGATGGAATAGAATCAACTCGTAAATTAGATTTTGGTTTTGCTTTTTGAATATGACTAATGTTAAAATTAGGCTTCTTAACTTGATCAACTGAATTAATAAAAATCCTTTTATACTCACTAAATTCTCTAGATACCTCTTCTAACTTTTTTCCTGATCTTAATTTATTATTAAGCTCCTTAATTTTACCTGAAAATTGATTGTAGAAACTAAGTACTTTTTCCAAATCATTTTCAGCCTCTTCAATTCTTTTTGCATTTTCATTATGCGTGACAATATTCTTTTCTTTTTGCAGTTGAAAATCATGAAGCATTTGTTTTCTATCTCTTTCCAATTCCTGAATTCTATTATCAAATTCATTTATTGAATTGATAATTTTAGCTTTCCTTTCGCTTTTGAAATTTTCAATTTCTTTGTTAAAAATATCAAGAGGTATAACCTTAAATAACTTTTTTTGTTGAGAAAACTTTGCAACTTCAGGACTATCAGTAAAGTATATTACATCATAAATATTTAACAACTCTAATGAGTCACTAAACAATTTTTTTAATATTTCTTCTTTAGTTTGAGTGTAAACAACAATATTAGAATTTGTTTGAAAATTTAAATCACCTATTTTTTTGAAATTAAATTCAATATTTTCGATATCTATTGTCCTAACAATGCTAAAATTATCTGAATGATTAACTGTAATAACATCGCTTATAACATTTTTATTAACTAGTTCCTTGTGAAAATCATTTAATATCTTAATTGTAATAAGTTCATCTGCAATTAGATCTTGATACAATATACTAGACCCAATAAAAGTTCCACTTCGATCTGAATTTTGTTCCTTGGCATAAGTATAAATCGAATAAGAAATACTTTTCTGATTATTAATAAACTCTTTTCTAAGTGAATAAACCTTACTAGAAGGAAATAGTTTTATTGCATTAGTATTTAAATCAAAAGTCTTTATGTTTTTTGATAACATACTATTACCACCGATAACGGTTTGCCTAAAACCGTTTGGATTTCCAAAAGTACCAAATGCAAGAAAGTTTATGTGATTATTCATAATTATCAAAAACTAAATTTTAAACGCTCCCAAAAAGTCCCCTCATAATCCAATGGAAATCCATGAATACTTTCGTAAAGCCATTTCGATAGTACTTCAGCTGTCGCTAAACTAAGCATAGCGATTTTTTGTTCTCCATTTTTACTTTGAACATCTCCAATTGTATAAAAAGTTTTACTCAATCCAAAAGTATTTAGTCTCATATTTGTCATTTTTAATTTGACTTTGACAAAATCGTCTAACTCTTCAATTGAATCAACTCCCATTTTTCCAGATTTGTCCCATTTTGAGACAACTAAAATTACATTAATAGATCGAAGATTTTTTTCTTTCTTTTCCAAAATATCAAAAAAATTATTGATGAGATTATCATCTTTATGAGCTGTATCATAACTTGTTACAATTATAAAAGTTAAAGGTATCTTACCATTTAAATATGACTCAATACTACTATGATAACTCCCTCCTCTTCTAATTTCATTGTGATTTTCACCCGATGTTTCAAGAAAAGTTAAATTAATAGGTTGTATTTTTTTTGATTTATTATTAGGCTCAAAAACCAAATCCAATCTAGTGACTTTATCTCTTGTTGTTCTACTTGGCAAAATCCCTTGACTTATATTTTCAAAAAAATCTGACAATAAAACTTCCGCTTCAGTAGTGTTTGGAATTCCTTTTTTAGGTCTTAAATCACCAGCTTGTGATTTTAAGTAATACAACATTGATGATAAAATAACAGATTTACCAGACTCTGAAGTACCAAAAAAGAATACAAAATTACTGTCCTTATTTTTCACCTCATTTGAAGATCCCATCAATGGAACAGGTTCTTCATTTAAATTTTCAAATGGTCTCGTATTAAATGTATCTGTATCATCTTCAAATGAAAGAGGCTTTAAATCTTCAAATTCTTCACTCATAGTTTTACGTTTTAATTAGGTATAATTGTTTTTCCTTTTCTTTTCTGATTAAAAACGCTTCCTCCGTTTCCTTTTCCATTATTTTGAGCAGTTGGTACTAATAGAATAATAATCATGATTCCAAAATCTAACAATATACAACCCATCAAAACGACAAATTGATACATACCAAAATTGTTTAAAGCATGGTTAAATGCAAAACCAATTTTTCCTACTTCTTGTGTTTTTGATTGAATTGGTTCAAATTTCAATTTATCATCCCCTAATATTAAATGTGCTCGATTTCCTAATTTATTGTATTCAGAAAGAACTCTGTCAATTTGCCCTTGAGCCATATCATCAATATCTTTTTGGTCGAGCAATAATAATTTTTGAATCTCATTATTCCATTTAACATTTGCTGAATTAATATCTGCAATTAACGTAGTTTGCTCAGCAGGAAGATTTTGAACCATTTGATTTATTTGCTCTTCCATTCTATTAGCTAAATCTTCATAACCTGCTGGGTCCTTAGTGACAGGAGTAAGTGGTGTTATTTTCTTTCCATCACCTATTAACTTCTCTATGGAACTGATGATTTTTTTTGACTCAATATCAAGACCTGGATTTGCAGGATCTTGTATTTGTAGTTTTAACTTTCCAATTTCACTTTTAATTGACTGTCTAGTTTTTGAATCAGGTACTTGATAACTTAATTTAGAATCAACCTCATTTTCTAGATCATTTAATTTCTCTTTGATATCTCTAAGTTCTGATTTGTAAATATCAGTCCTCATAAATCTAGTATAAAGAGCGTTAAAATTGGCAATAAAACAAAAAGATGCGATAAAAATATAAATTCCCTTGAGACCCGCTGTTGCAGTTCCATTTACTTTGGCTGATCGCAACTGCCATAAAAGAAAAAGTAGTAATAGTGAAAGAACCATCGATATAATCAACGAACTTCCCCCAAAAATTTGCTGCAAACCTAGCCAAGTTTGATAAAAACTGACACCAATCAACATTATGGCTAAAATTGCTAAGAATAGGTCTGTTATTGTATTATTTTTACTCATTTTAAACTTTATTATTTACTATTTACTCGTTTTAAATTTTTTGATTGATTTTTAATAATTTGAAAAATCAATTGTTCCCTCCATATACCCTTTGTATATTAAAATGTCCAAATTTTCTGGAATAATTTTAATTATGAATGTGACACCTTGAGGCTTATAAACTTTTGTTAAGGTAACCGAAGCCGTGCCTTTCTTTGAATCATAGGTATTTATGTATCTCCATTTGAAATTGAAAATATCAGCTTTATATGTGTCGTCAGATTCTTTGATTTCATCTGTTTTGGTGGCATACATAGGTCCGTAGCTTTGAGAATCAACCTTTTCCCAATAATTAGACATATTGATTACGTCTTCATCATCACCAGTATAAAAAACGATATATTGACCATTTTCTAGTGCTTCTGGAGTTATATCAATTCCATTTGATGACGCATCTGTTACAACAAATTTTGCAAGTATTTTCTGTTGTGCATTACTTGAAAAACTATTTGTAAAAACAAATAACATCAAGACTATTTTAAATAAATTCCTCATTTCTAATAAATTCTTTAATCATACTTATGTGATTCAAAATTTCATTTTTAAATCTATTTGATCACATTCTATCTTATTTTTTATAATTTTTCCCAAATATATAAAATATTTCCAACTAATTAATAAATTTTACACTAATTCAATAAACAACTTTACTTATTTGAAAATACCTTTACAATTGTGAAAGATAAGTCAATAAACAAGCGCATTGGGGAGCAAATTCGAATGATTCGC
Source organism: Flavobacteriia bacterium (assembly GCA_947462925.1). GTDB lineage: Bacteria > Bacteroidota > Bacteroidia > Flavobacteriales_D > Crocinitomicaceae > JAQVCM01. The sequence goes on from CANHQP010000022.1 coordinate 52,870, forward strand.
TTAGGGAAAAGTATGAGTTTAGAAGCCGTTTCTGATGAGTTAAAAATATCCGTTTCTACACTTTCCAATTTAGAAAGAGGTGAAACCGAAATGACAGTTTCTAGATTGTTTGAAATGCTAAATAATTACAAATTTGATATCCTAACTTTCATTCAAAATCTTCAATCAAATACTGTCGTAAATAATATTTCCTCTGATAGTTTCAATATAAATTACCAAGAAAATGACAGTAAATTGAATAGGCTCGAAGACGAAATCAATCAATTAAAAATAGAGATGCTGAAGCTTAAGGATAAATGAATTTGTCTCGATAACAAAGTCCATCTTATTTTATCCAACAAAAAAAGCACCTCTGTTTCCAAAGATGCTTTTCTATTTTATTATTCTTCAATCTACTCAAACAACTTAATCTGCGATTCATCCTCATCGTCTTTTTTGGGTAAAATGTCCCATTCGATGGTTGGAGAATCTCCGTCAGAATCTGAGTCGAAATCTACGATTCCTTCCAAGTCCAACGCTGGCATGTCGCCTTCTTCGATTGGCCAAGGTTCACCGCCGTCGATTTCGTGCGTCAAAACGATTTCTTTGACTTTCAATTTCGTCATTTGATTTCCTTGCGCTTTCATTCCTTTTACTTCGATCAAATCTGCTATATTCACCACATTGTCTGGCAAATTCTTGGTTTCTCGGAGCAATTTATTGTAGACAATGCGCACTTCTGGTCGGTAAGAAGTTGAAACTGTATCCATGTAAGAACCTTCTGATTCTGAGATGAAAAGCACTTTTTTATCGGAAGTTACTTCGCACAAGAAACGTTTTACGTAATGCAATTCTTTCTCTGCGTCGTAATAAACAGTAGAAATTGGTCTGTCTGGAACCCATTTTTCTATGTGCATCATGTCTTCATCGAAATGCGTCGCCAAATCAAAACTTGAAAGCCTGTATTCTCCTGTTTTGTATAAGGTTAGCAACTTATCATTTCCTTTGAAAGAACCTAAAAATTTGCCTCTTCCCTCGTCATTCAAACGACCAACAACGGTATCATACCAAATTTTACGTGCTGCCAAAGTGGAACCTCCGACTTCCTTTTGAATAATTTTCTGAACGATTTCTTTCGTCACGCGATTTCCTGAAGCGGCTCTACCTTTGATCAAAAGTTCACCGAAATCAATGTCGAATCGCAAACGTTTCAAATGCGGTCTTGGTCGCAACATAATAGAAACGACTTCGCGTTCACCGTTTTGATGCACCGCAAAATAAAGCAACTTAGAACCTTTGGCTCCTTTCGATAAATCGTATTCTGTATCACGTGTGATGCTGTTTACAAAGAAACGTTTCATCATCGTTGGTCCTCCCACTCCATCTTGATACATGACGTGGTAAATTGTGCGTGTATCGCCTTTTTTCCAAACGTCTGCATGGACGATGCCTTTTCCAACGAATTTTTTGTCGGCAACTTTCGTCACCATCATTTTTCCAGTGCTGAAGAAAATGATAATATCATCAATTTCAGAACAATCGTTCACAGGATCGCTTTTCTTCAATCCCCAACCGATGAATCCTTCTTCTGGATCAACGTATAATTTTTTGTTCGCGATAATTACTTTTGTAGCCGTAATATTGTCGAAAACTTTGATTTCTGTTTTGCGTTCTCTTCCTTCACCGAAACGTTTTTTCAAGTCTTTGAAATATTCGATGGCATAGTCAGTCAAGTTACTCAATTTCTGTTTGACTTGCTCCATTTCGTCTTCCAACTTCAAGATCAATTCATCCGCTTTATCACTGTCAAAACGGGTGATACGAATCATTTGAATTTGAGTCAAACGGTGTAAATCTTCATCATTGATTTCACGCACAAACATCTTTTTGAATTTCTCAAAACGTTTGTATAAATAAGCGTATAAATTTTCTTTATCGCCATATAATTTGAAATCGATGTACATTTCTTCTCGGATGAAAATCTTCTCCAAAGTTGAGAAATGCCACTGTTGCATCAATTCTTGTAAGCGAATTTCCAATTCCCATTTCAACAACTGAACGGTATTGTCAGTATTGATTCGCAGAATTTCACTTACACCAATAAATCTAGGTTTTTCGCCATCGATAATCGAAGCATTGGGTGAAATTGAAACTTCGCAATCTGTAAATGCATACAAAGCATCCAAAGATTTATCAGGAGAAACGCCAGGCGCCAAGTGAATGATAATTTCAACAACCGCGGAAGTATTGTCTTCAATTTTTTTGACCTTGATTTTCCCTTTGTCGTTGGCTTTCAAAATCGAATCAATCAATGAACTCGTCGTTGTTCCGAAAGGAATTTCTGTTACGACCAACGTTTTGTTGTCTACTTTCTTGATTTTAGCGCGCACACGCACTTTTCCACCTCTTAAACCATCATTGTAATTGGTGAAATCAGCCATTCCACCGTGTAAAAAGTCGGGATAAATTTCAATCTTTTTCCCTCTCAAGTGATTGATTGACTGATCTATTAATTCGATAAAATTGTGTGGCAAAATTTTACAAGCCATTCCAACTGCAATTCCTTCTGCACCTTGCGCCAAAAGCAATGGGAATTTAACAGGCAATTGATCTGGCTCTTTGTTTCGACCATCGTAACTCAAAAGCCAATTCGTCGTTTTTGGATTAAAAACAACATGAGAAGCAAATTTCGAAAGTCTTGCTTCAATGTAACGCGGAGCAGCAGCGCCATCGCCAGTCAATGTATTTCCCCAGTTTCCTTGGCAATCGATGACCAAATCTTTTTGACCAAGCGCTACCAAAGCATCACCAATCGAAGCATCACCATGTGGGTGATATTTCATGGTATTTCCGATGATATTGGCTACTTTGTTGTAGCGACCATCATCTAACTCCTTCATGGAGTGTAAAATCCGTCTTTGAACAGGTTTCAAACCGTCAAACAATGCAGGAACAGCACGTTCTAAGATTACGTAAGATGCATAATCCAAAAACCAATTTTCATATAAACCATTCAGCGGAATGATTTTATCGTCAACACTCGAGTTTTCAAAGGGATTTTCCTCTGAAAAATCTTCTGTGTGATCTTCAATTTCGTCTTCAGCCATTTTTTAAGAAGCTTTATCTATTTCTTCGTCGTTTTCAACTTTATCTGCGCTCAAACCATCTTCTAAATCTTTCTCAATACGCAAGTTATCAATGATAAAATCTTGTCTTTCAGGCGTATTTTTACCCATGTAATATGACAAAATTGTTTCAATCGACGCTTCTTTGGAAAGAATTACTGGTTCTAATCGGATTTCTTCACCGATAAAATGTTTGAACTCATCTGGTGAAATTTCTCCCAATCCTTTGAATCGCGTTATTTCAGGATTTTTGCCCAATTCAGCAATCGCATTTCGGCGCTCTTCTTCTGAATAACAGTAAATCGTTTTTTTCTTATTTCGAACCCTAAAAAGTGGCGTTTGCAATACATAAACGTGATTTCGTTTCACCAAATCTGGAAAGAATTGCAAGAAAAATGTCAGCAACAACAAGCGAATGTGCATTCCATCGACGTCGGCATCTGTTGCAATTACGATGTTATTGTAGCGCAAATTGTCCATGTCTTCTTCGATATCCAATGCTGCTTGCAACAAGTTGAATTCTTCGTTTTCATACACGATTTTCTTGGTCAATCCGAAACAATTTAAAGGTTTTCCACGCAATGAAAAAACGCCTTGTGTGTTTACATCTCTCGATTTCGTGATTGATCCACTTGCAGAATCTCCCTCGGTGATGAAAAGTGTTGTTTCTTCTCGTCGAGCGTCTTTGATATCAGTCAAATGTATTCTGCAATCGCGCAATTTCTTGTTGTGCAAACTCGATTTTTTAGCACGATCACGCGCCAATTTTCGAATTCCAGAAAGTTCTTTTCTTTCGCGTTCTGATTGCTTGATTTTTTTCTCAATCGTTTCAGCAACTTGCGGATTTCTATGGAGATAATTGTCTAATTTGTCTTTCAAGAAATCGTTGATAAACGAACGCATCGATTGTCCGCCTGGTTCGATTTCTTGCGAACCTAATTTGGTTTTGGTTTGCGATTCAAACACAGGTTCAACTACTTTCACCGCAATCGCAGCCACAATAGATTGGCGAATGTCTGAAGCGTCGTAATTCTTATTGAAGAAATCACGAATTACTTTGGCAATTGACTCACGAAAAGCACTTTGATGCGTTCCACCTTGGGTTGTGTGCTGACCATTTACGAAAGAATAGTAATCTTCACCATACGTTTTTCCGTGTGTGAAGGCTACTTCAATGTCGTCGCCTTCCAAGTGGATAATTGGGTACAATGGATCACCGTCCATGTTGTCTTCCAACAAATCTTTCAATCCGTCTTTAGACTGGTATTTTTCGCCATTAAAATAAATGCTTAAACCTCTGTTTAGATAACAATAGTTCCAAAACATTTTAATCAAATACGGCGATTTGAAATTGAATTTTTTAAATATTTGATCGTCCGGAATAAATTCAACGTAAGTTCCATTTGCCTCGTCGGTTTTTTCAATACCTGATTCTTCCACCAAGTTACCACGACAAAAAGAGGCTTGTTTTTTCTCGCCTTCACGCACTGAATAAATCATGAAATGACTACTCAAAGCATTCACAGCTTTTGTTCCTACTCCATTTAAACCTACAGATTTTTTAAATGCTTTGGAATCATATTTTCCACCAGTATTCATTTTGGAAACAACTTCCACCACTTTCCCCAAAGGAACGCCGCGACCGTAATCTCTCACGGTAACTTTGCCTTCTTTCACTTTTACATCAACGCGACGGCCATTTCCCATCACAAATTCATCGATGCAATTGTCGATAACCTCTTTGACCAAAATGTAAATACCATCATCTGCAGCCGCACCATCGCCGAGTTTACCGATGTACATCCCAGGACGCAGTCGAATGTGTTCTTTCCAATCTAATGACCGAATATTGTCTTCTGTATATTGATTTTCTGCCATTTAACTCGCTAATTTTAAAAATTACTTTGTTTTGAAAATTAAAAACTCAGTTTTAAAATTCAAAAAAAACAATAAATTGTGAACGATAACTAGCAAATTTAATCAATCGTGACGAATGATTTTGAATAAGTTATTAGTAGTTTTTAACTTTTTTTCGTGGAAAAGGAAAGGCAGTTAAAAAATTCAATTTTTAGGCTAAACAAGCATCCTTCAACTAAAATATTCTCGTTCCTTTTCACTTCGTGGCTCCTATGTTTGTAATGTTATATTATTGTAATGTAAAAAGTGGGAAGAATGAAAGCAGTTTCGTGGCTAAGTAACCTGTTGGTATATTGATAAGCAGATAGTGCTTCATTCTTCTTTTATTTCTTGG
>CANHQP010000023.1 GCA_947462925.1 Flavobacteriia bacterium
AAACCTCCACTCGTTTGCGGGGTGCAAAGGTAATCAACTTTTTTATTATTGCAAGCCTTTTGAAATAAAAATTTATTTTTTTCTTTTTGACTTCCGCAAAATATTAATCGTAAACCTATGTCAATTTAACTTTATTTTCGCTCGTTAGCGGGGTCAAAGGTACACACTCTTTTTAATTCAACAAGCGTTTTCAACAATCTTTTTTTAATTAAATTTTAATAATACAGTTAAATACTTGTAAATATGTGATTTAATCTTACCAAAAGATTAATAAAAAATGAAAGTGAACCATGGTAAAAATAGAAACCATAGGTTAAATTAAGTGTTTTCGGACTTATTGTCATTGAAATATTCTTTTATTAAATAGAATAATTCTTTGTGGTTTCGTTCTAGCACTAACGGAGATTCCTTATAGTACTCTATAATGACAGCAAAAAATTCTGGTAAGCTAACTGCACCATAAGCATTAATATCATTCGAAGTTTCCTGTAGTGCTTTAAACTCCTTTGAAAATAGTTCAATCCATTTGCTTCTTAAATCTAATGTCAATTCAACAGGTAATCCGTCAATAAAGCCATCTGCTTTGTCAATTAGATGCGCGAATTCATGAATACCAACATTTTGCTTGTCATATGGATTTTTAAAACCTGCGACTAACGCTGGTAATGAAAGTATCATTGTTGTATCCATTAATCCTCCTTGATGAACTTTCCCTAAAACTTGACCTTTCGGATCGATTTCATTTTCATGCGTAAAATTATTCGGATATACCAAAACTTCACTCAATCGACCATAATTCCAATAGGGCAATCCCCAAAAAGTGATTACAGCAGATGATGCAACATACAAACAGACTTCTCTGTCAGGTACATCTTTGCCAATTTCAGTAATAATAACATCTGTTACAAAAAGTGCTATTCTATCTTCAAAAATTTTTCTATCAGATTTATTCAGCTTCTTATAAAAGTCGATGTTTTCGATCAGCCAATACCTGTCATTGATATTCAGATTAATTTTGCTTGGTCTTCCTTTCGATTTATTTGCAAAATACAACCAACGACGAATTGCAAATGCAGTCAATACAACTGTAAAAATCCCTACAACCTTGGCTAGATTTTTCTGTTCGTTCATCGTTAAAATTGGAATACTAGCCAACAATAGAACGAATACTATAATCCAGTATGAGAAGTTAAATTTAAAATTTGAATTGTTTACTGACATTTATAAAAACGATTAATTAATTACTTATTTTGCTCTCTGAAAATTTTTAATAGCCAAGGAGTAAGAATGATTAATAACAAAGTAGCACCCATCATTAAATAAAAATTTAGCATAAAAAAAGATGCTTTGTCTTCATATTGATCCCACAAGGATGCTATCACACCACTCAATTTGTTTCCGATGGAAGTTGAGATGAACCATGCACCCATCATTAAGGCAGTCAATCTCGCCGGGGATAATTTAGAGACCATCGACAGTCCGATTGGCGATAAACACAACTCCCCTACTGTAATTACACCATATGCAGCAAAAAACCACCAATAGCTTGATTTGATTTCTCCATTCATCGAAGAATTTACGGCTGCTACCATTACCAGACAAGATAAACCCGTAATAAATAATCCCAATACAAACTTGATAGGAATAGATGGTTCTAATTTTCTAAAACGCAAAAACCTGAAGATTCCAACAACTAATGGAGTCAAAATAATTACCCAAAAAGGATTAACGGATTGAAAAATATTGGTATTAAAAACCGCAACTTGATCTCCGTCTTTTAATTTATCAACTCCTTGGTAATTTTTAAAATAGCTTGGATACTGGATGCTCTTCTCTCCTTCAATTTTTCGAAAGTGTTTGTCTAACACTTGCTCAGGTTCCTTAGATTTTTCATATTTCACAACATCCGCTAAACTCATGTTCTTTAAACCTGAACTTATGCTTTTAGGAACATCTCTATTGGTATAATTATTGGCCCATGTATTCAAAACGGTTCCATTCTGTTTGAAAATCGCCCAAAAAGGAATTACTGCCAAACAAACAACTAAAATCGCGCTCACCACTCTTCTTTCGTTTTTTGGTGCTGTAAACAAAATATATCCAAAGAAGAAAATCACTGGAATACACGCGAAGAGAAATGCATCGGTTACATCATCCTTTACTAAAAACGAATGTGTATTTGTTTCTGAAGGTACACCATTGATAAAATATCCAACCACAGCAAAAATTAAGGCTGGAACGATTACTATTAATAAGTCTTTCCACCATGCCTTTTCACCAGGAACTGCGACTTTTTTAACATCGCCAGTTAGATAATGTTTGTTACCAAGCATAAACACAACCACGCCCACAAACATACCAATTCCCGCACCGACGAAAGCAATCGAATAGCCATATTTGTTGATCAAAAAGGCAGAAACAATGTTACAGATGAATGCACCAATGTTGATTCCCATGTAGAAAATATTGTAGCCTTCATCTTTTTGACCTCGGAGTTCATCTGTATTGTATAAATTTCCCAAAAGTGTAGAAATATTTGGTTTAAACAGTCCATTACCTAGAACGACCAATAACATTCCAGAGTAAAGCATTCCAAACGAGTGAATTCCCATCATACAATAGCCAATCCCCATCATTATTCCACCAACAACTATTGGAAGTCGATAACCCAAAACTCGATCGGCCAATAGACCACCAATAAAAGGAGTGAAAAACACCAAGGCAATGAAAGTACCATATAAACTGGCAGACTCTGCTTCCGACATTTCAAATCCTTGATTGGCATCCTTCAAATACAAGGTAAAAATTCCAATCATTAAATAATATCCAAATCTTTCCCACATTTCTGTGAAAAACAAATAAGGCAATGCTTGAGGATGTTTGCGATCTTTAGCCATCATTCCGAAATTAATTTAAATAGTTGTTTGATACAAAAAAAGCAGTCCGCTTTTCATTGGACTGCTTCAAAAATATGAATTATAAATTAACGCACACCGTGCATCATTTTCAATAATCTTTTAGAAAGTAGGAACAATACAACTGAAGCTCCTCCCGCCATGAAAACGAAAATCATGAAGAAATTATACAAATTTTCAATTTTCATTCCTAAGAACATTGGTTTCTTTGGTTTCAAATTCCAAACTTCAAAAGTATTAGTGTCTGGTTTTCCTTTTTTACCAACTACATTTTTCAATACATAAAGTGTATTCCCATCTTTACTCAAAAAGTGGGCAAATGCAAATTTAGGCTCTGAACCGACAATTTGTTTCAAGTGAAATTTAGAAACTTCATTTTTGGAAACAGCCGTAGGTTTAATCTCCAATAAAGAATCAGCTTTTTCTTTTTCGTTTGAACCAAAAAGATTTACAACTACTTGATCCAAAAATCCTAATTCTTTTTCTTTCTCAAAACCATCAGAAACCAATTTAATATCAGCTACCGAATTAGGAAAAGCTTTTGACATCGCAACAACATAATTGCTGTCTAATGTTACATTTTTTGTCAATGTAGTATCCATGGAATTAAACATGAATTTTGTTGCTGGAACGCTCGTTTCCATGTGCACTTCTTCTGGATACAATGAACTCAAATCTCCAGCAAATTTATTTGCAGTTGCCGTTGACAAGAACCAAACACCCATTAATAAAGAAGCAAAACGAACTGGCGCCAATTTCACAACCATTGATAATCCAATTGGAGACAAACACAATTCACCAAATGTATGAACAGTATAAAGCGTTACCAACCAAAACATACTCACTTTCAAAGCTGGATCTAAGTCTTTTACACCCATAGCAATAATCAAATATCCAACAGCTAGTAAGAATAATCCCAAGGCTTGTTTTACTGGTGAAGAAGGCTCTCTGTCTTTTTTCCCTAAACGAGTCCAAATAATTGCAAAAATTGGTGCGAAAATTACAATCGCTACTGCATTAATACTTTGGAAATATGAAGATGGAATTTCAGAACCAAATAAACTTCTGTCGGTTTGCTCTTGCGCAAAATATGTCAAAGAAGCTCCCGCTTGCTCGAAAGCAGACCAAAAGAAAATAACGAAAAATGCAATGATAAAAATTACCCAGATTTTTTGCTTCTCAACTGATGTTAAGCTTTTGTCAGTAATAATAGATGCTGGCGCAATGATACAAGCAGTGTAAATAAAGGCACCAATCAAGTCAAATCCTAATAAACCTTTGAAAACGGTAAACAACAACAAAGAAATCACTGCCCAAGTAAGCATTTGCTTCACATTCAATTTTTTCTTTTCACCAACAGGTTTTACCACTTTCTTTGGCGTAGTACCAATTGGTTCGCCTGTAGGTGATACAACGTACTTATTTTTCAATAATTCGAAAGAAATAATACTGATAATCATCCCGATACAAGCAGCCAAGAATCCCCATTTGAATGCAGCTGGAACAACCAATCCATCTTGGTCATAAACTTCACCTAAAGTTCCACAGACCAATGGCGCAATAAATGCTCCCAAATTGATTCCCATATAGAAAATGGTGAAAGCTGAATCGACTCTTTTATCTCCTTCTGGATACAATTGACCAACCATCGTAGAGATATTTGGTTTGAAAAATCCATTTCCAAAAATCAAAAATCCAAGTCCTGTAAACATCATTGTAGTAGCAAATCCTACTTCAGTATAAAAACTTCCAGCCAAGAACATGAAAAATTGTCCTATAGCCATCATCACACCTCCAATGAAAATAGACCTTCTATTTCCCCAATATCTGTCAGCTACATAACCTCCAATCAATGGTGTCAAATAAACTAACCCAGTATAATTTCCATAAACAGTTGATGACAAAGATTTATCAAACATCAATGCATTGACCATAAATAAAGTGAAAATTGCACGCATACCGTAGTAGCTGAACCTTTCCCACATTTCTGTAAAGAACAACAGATATAATCCTTTTGGATGACCTTTTTGTACAGATGATTCCATAATTTATTTAATAGTTTAAGCCGTGAAAGTAAAAAAAAAATCCCAATATTGCCTTTTTGATACTTTTTCTTTCGCAAATGTTCGTCAACATACACACCCATTTTGAACAATCTGATGGAATTTTCATTTTAAATGGAAAGCCCAAAAATGATTTAAGTGCTTTATATTCTTTTGGAATTCATCCGTATGAAGCGATGAAGATTGAATTCAATGAAGGTAAATTCAAAACAGAAGTAAGTCAACCAAACTGTGTTGCCATTGGTGAATGTGGTTTAGATAAAAACATATCTGTTCCAATTGAAACACAAATATCACTTTTTAAACAACAAATTATTTTTTCAGAAAAGCACCAGTTGCCACTCATCATTCATTGTGTAAAAAGTTGGAATGAAATATTAATCATAAAAAAGGAATTAAAACCCAATCAACCATGGATTTATCATGGATTTCGCAAATCAAATTTGGTTGAAAACGTTTTGGATTCAGGTTGCTACATCAGCATTGGAACAGCGATTATTTACGACCAAAAACTTCAGCAAGCCATTCAAAATATTCCTTTGGAAAAAATATTTCTAGAAACTGATGATGATACCTCACACTCCATTCAAGAAGTTTATGAAGCTGTCGCAAAAATCAAAAACATCTCGATTGATGAACTTTCAAAACAAATTCTCGAAAATTTTTCATTGGTATTCAAAAAAGTTAAACACTGAACTTCTTTGTACATTTCTTTTTTGAAGTACTTTTGCAAAAAAAATAAGAAATGGGTAATTGGCTGGAGCGCACAGAATTGTTGATCGGATCTGAAAATCAAGAAAAACTTAAAAATGCGCATGTTTTAATTGTAGGTCTTGGTGGAATTGGTTCATTTGCTGGTGAATTCATCGCAAGGGCAGGAATCGGCAAAATCACATTGATTGATGGTGATTGCTTCGATGAAACAAATAAAAACAGACAATTAACTGCACTTGATTCAACAATTGGCAAAAACAAAGCTGTTGTACTTGCTGAAAGAATCAAAGACATCAATCCCGATGTTGAATTGGTTGTGATTGAAGAATTTGTGATTCCTGCACGCGTCTGGGAAATCTTACAAGAATCAAAACCCGATTACGTAATGGATTGCATCGATTCTGTTTCTCCCAAACTAGAATGGATCATAGCTTGTAAAAGATTGAAAATAAAAATCATTTCGCACCTTGGTGCTGGCGGAAAATCAGATCCTTCCAAAGTTCAAGTAGCACTATTGGGAAATACCAACAACTGCAAATTAGCACTTCACCTCAAAAAACGATTAAAAAGAAAAAACATTGATTACAAAAGAATTAAAACCGTTTTTTCTTCCGAAATTCAATTGAAATCTGCTTTAAAAATGACTGACGGAAGTAATTTCAAACGCTCATTTTATGGAACAGTTAGTTACATGCCTGGATTATTTGGACTTTACGGAGCTGCAGAAGTAATTCGCCACCTACAGAAAAAATAGTTTATTGCTGAACGCAAATTCTTTCAAAATATTCCCCATTTCCAGCGATTAATTTCACTAAATAAATCCCATTTTCAAGGTCAATTGGAATTTCAATATGGTTGGAATTTACTTTTTTCGATTCAATCAACTTTCCTGAAACATCACGTATTTCAATGTTTTGAATCTCTATTTCTGATTCAATCACCATCCAGTTATTCAAAGGATTTGGATAGATTTTCACATTTTCAGTTGCTTTTTCGTCCTCAATACCTAGAATATAGGACGCTTTCCAAGTTTCTTTCAATCTTGCTACCGTGGAAACACCAGTTGTAATATAAAAATCATTGCTGCCCGCAAATGAAACGCCTCCTCTTCTGGCCGCTGCAGGAAAATCGGTTAAAATTGAAGTTTCCCATGTTTCCAAATCAATCCTTAAAAACTGATTTGAATATGACTGATTTTCCAACATTCCACCGTAAATAAATCCAAACTTGCCAATTTGAGAAAACGTAGAATAAGTCGTTGGTTCTAAATTAAATTGGTTGATCAACTGCCAACTATCAGAATCTGGCAAATATTGATAAAATCCAGTGTTCATATTTCCTCCGTTTAACTTTCCAAGACCAATAATTCCTTGATTATTCCACGAAAAACCAACACCTCTCCAAATGCCGTCTATTGGAAGATTCCCTTTTTGAATCCATTGTTCTTGAATCAAATCGAAAGCCCAAACTTCATTGGAAATTATTCCTCCATTGGTTTTGCCACCGATAACATAAACAGTATCATTAATCAAAAAACTTACTGCTCCTGCCTTTCCCAATGAAGGCAAATCTGGCAAGGAATTCCATGTGCTATTGACAGGATTAAACTTCCAAAAATCATTTAAATAAGTTGCGTTTGAACTTATTCCACCAAAAATATATCCAAAACCATTATGCGAAAAACCGTTGGCATATTGACGTTCATTTCCAGCCGGCAAACTTATTCCATTAGTCCAAGTTTCAGTATTTAAATCGAAAATCTTAAAATCTAATGTGCAACTAAAACCAGCATTCATGCCTAATCCACAGTATACTTGGCTGTTAATTGTAAATGTTGAAGCATCGTCCCTTGAATCACCTGTAAAATCAGCGATTTGATTCCAATCTTGCGCGTTCAAATCAAAAATGAAGCTAATAATACAAATAGATAAAAGTATTTTCATGCGTGAAACAACGTTTAAAAAGCATTTAAATTATTTAGAAGAATTAAAATCTGATATAAAAAATCCATATAATCCAATTTTAAAGACTCAACCAATCAATTTTCCTTAATTTTGCAAATTCACGTTGAATTAAAAACTTAATTATGTCAGTTCACAAAAATGTAAAACGCGTAACTACCAATGTATTGCAAGAAATGAAAAATGCTGGTCATAAGATTTCTATGCTTACAGGTTATGATTTTTCAATGGCTCGAATCATTGATGCTGCTGGAATTGATGTGATTTTAGTAGGAGATTCAGCATCCAACGTGATGGCTGGTCATGAAACGACATTGCCAATTACTTTGGATCAAATGATTTACCACGCTTCATCCGTTGTTCGTGCTGTGGATCGCGCTTTGGTTGTGGTTGACATGCCCTTCGGTTCTTACCAAGGAAATTCCAAAGAAGCGCTTTCAAATGCCATCAAGATCATGAAAGAATCTGGCGGACATGCGGTGAAATTGGAAGGAGGACAAGAAATTTTAGAATCCATCAAACGCATTTTGACTGCTGGAATTCCTGTCATGGGACATTTAGGTTTGACTCCACAATCGATTTATAAATTCGGAACTTACGTCGTGAGAGCCAAGGAAGAAGACGAAGCACAACGTTTGATTGAAGATGCGATTGCATTGGAAGCTGCTGGTTGTTTTGCCATCGTTTTGGAAAAAATTCCAGCTTCATTGGCTGCCAAAGTGGCAAAAACGGTTTCTATTCCAATCATCGGTATCGGCGCAGGAAATGGCGTTGACGGTCAAGTATTAGTAGTACATGACATGCTTGGAATCAACAATGAATTCAGTCCTAGATTTTTGAGAAAATACAACAATCTATATGACCAAATGAAACAATCTTTTGAAGAGTACATAAAAGATGTGAAATCAGGTGATTTCCCGAATGAAAGCGAGCAATATTGATTTGATTTTCAATCAACTGTATTTTTAGTAAAAAGTACAATATGACTGAGTCAAATCTTTTTTTGAAATATTGACAAAATTCATTTCTTTTTAAAAGAAATTCTGTTATATTCGTTGAAGAAACTTTTAATTCAATCTCACTTTGGAGCGTTTTATCAATATTCTGATCATTGACGACAATTTAACCAACCAAAGGGGATTGAAAGAAATCTTAAATGGCAGTGGAAACAATGTTTTGATGGCTACTTCAGTCTATCAAGCACTAGCCATTCTCAGGCAAAAAGAAGTTGGAATTTTATTGATAAACATTGATTCTCCATTTTTTGGCGGAATTGAATTGTTGCAATCACTCAAAGAAGCGAGTACCGTTAAAAACGTCTACAAAATTGTACTGACTGAAAATTCTCAATCTGGTTCAAATCTAGTAAAAGGATTGAATGAAGGTGCAATTGATTTTATCCAAAAACCATTTAATCCAAATTTGGTCAAAGCCAAAATTGAAGTTTACAAATCACTTTACTACAAAGACCAAAGAATCGGTCAATTACTTGAAAATATCTTCCCTGAAAATGTACTTTCAGATTTAAATACCAACGGGAAATTTTCTCCGAAAAGGGTTGAAAACGGCGTGGTTCTTTTTACAGATTTTGTTGGTTTCTCGCAAAAATCGAGAGCCATCAGTCCATTGAAATTATTGAAGAAATTAGAATTCTATTTCACCAAATTTGACGAAATCACTGAGCGTTATAAACTAGAAAAGATCAAAACGATTGGTGATTCTTACATGGCTTTGGCAGGCGTAACTGAAAATGCGCCTCAACCTGAAATTCGTGCTTGCTTAGCGGCCATTGAAATGCGCAATTTCATGATTAACGAACGAGAAGTTGGATTGGCAATGAATAAAGAATTCTGGGAAATCCGAATCGGAATCCATGCAGGTCCATTGGTCGCAGGAATTATCGGCACAAAGAAATTTAGTTTTGACGTTTGGGGAGATACTGTCAACATTGCTTCACGCGCGGAACAAGCATCTGAACCCAACAAAATTTTGATTACCAAAAAAGTTTTCTCAACCATTGAAGATTATTTTGAAACTACTTTTCACGATACTGTCGAAATCAAAAAACGTGGAGGAACGGAAGAAATGTTTTTCCTAGATCTTATCAAAGACGAATATTGCCTTTACAAGGAGGGAAAAGTTCCAAATAAGTATTTGCTTCAAATGTGTGATTTACCAACTGTTGATTTTCAGCACATGCAGAAAGATATTTTGAATAAACTAAAATCTTCTTTACCAGACGAATTAATTTACCACGATTTACAACACACAGCAAATGTAGAAAAAGCTGCAGTGCGTTTTGCTAAACTAGAAGGTTTATCTGATCATGACATCATGCTTTTGAGAACAGCCGTTTACTACCATGACGCTGGATTTTTAGTAACCTATCATGAAAATGAAACCTTTGGAATGAAATTAGCAGAAAATAATTTGCCCAAATTTGGATATTCTCAAACTGAAATAAATATCATTACCAAAATAATTGAAGCCACTAAACACGGAGCAAAACCTGAAACAATGTTGGAAAAAATCATGTGCGATGCTGACCACGATTATTTTGGTCGTGCAGATTATGCCAATGTTTCCAAAAAGTTGAGAAAGGAAATGGAAAATGTAGGGGAATTCATGACAGACCTAGAATGGGTTGATTTTCAACTAAATTACCTTGACTTGGAACATGAATATTTCACCGAAACGGCGAGAAATATTCGTGAATACGGAAAACGAGCAAGAATTCAAGAGTTAAAAGTAGAAAGAGTGAATTTGCTTCAAGCGCTGAATGAGGATAACACTGGTAACTAATTAGAATGTTGGAGTCAACAAATCCAAAACTGCAAGCCTTCTTTCATCATCAATGATTGCATCTTTCTCAAACTGAGAACCTACGTAAATTCCATCAGAATGTGACCAAGTGAAACTTTGTGTAGGTACATTTGTATTGAAAGTTGTGGCTGTTCCTGGTGCGCAAAGTGTTGCACTTGCTGAAATCATATCAACTGAAATTTTGTCAGAAACAGCAACTTCTCCGCCTAAATCTTCTTTTTTCACCTCATCCAATTGCGCAATTTGAATAGCTACTTGCGATGGATTTGCTTGATTCGCTGCCGTCGAAATCAGTGCAGGAACTTTTATTTCAACAGTATCATCGGCTTTTTTAGTGGTAGATATTTCAGATTTAATTTCATTTGTTTTGGTTTTAACATCCGCTTTTGCAATTTGCTTTTCTGCAACATTCTGATTTCCAATAAAAGGCAAGGCCGACAAAGACAAAATCAACAAAGCGGCAACGCGAACAAGCGGTTTTTGGTGGAACTTTTTCTCTGGCGCATAAACCGTCAACCAAAGCGAATTGTACCACAATACTCCTTTACTTTGGTAAGTTTGATAGAAAAGCGCATCCAAACTTTCTTTCGTGCTTTCAGCTGGTGAATCAAAATTGGCAGTTTCTTGTGCGTAATTTTCAACCGCAAAGAAAAAGTGTTTCATCTGCAAAAATTCTTCTTCAGATGGACAAATATCCTGAATATGCGCTTTTTCCGTAGCACTTAGTTCATTGTATTCTTTGCTTAAAATATATTCTAGGTCGTCTGTTTGCATGACTATCTATTTAAAATGGGATTAAATTCTTTGAGACTTTCAGCCAAATATTTGGTCGCATAAAACAAACGCGATTTGATTGTACCTTCATTTGCCGACAAAATTTCCGCAATTTCTTTGATCGACAACCCTTCCAAATGCCTCAATTTAAAAACTTCACTGTGTTTGATATCTAATTGTTCAATGTGGTGTTCAAATGCTTTTCCAAAAAACTGATCTTGCACTTCATTCATCACGTCGGTTTGATGATCTTTGATTACAAAATGTTCGTCCAAGCCGTTGGAAGTTCCTTTCCTAACTTCTTGCTTTTTGTATTCATTCTTGCACATGTTGTTGGCAACAGAGAAAAACCACGTTTTAAACGAACGAGAAGCATCAAATGAAGCTGGGTTTTTGATGATTTTTGCGAATAAATCGTGTACAAAATCTTCCGCTTTCTCGGCGTCATTCCACAACATACGCTTGAAATAACCTTTCATCATTTTAGCATAACGCACATACAGTTCGTCGAAAGCCAACTTATCCCCTTTTTCGAGGAAAGCCATCAGCTGTTCGTCCGACATCTCTGTATATTTGTTTGCTATTCTCATCAATTATTTTCCCAAAATCGTTTGAATCTGTTTCAACTTATTGGTCTGAATTCCAATTTTCTCAATCGCTTTATCTATCGGAGGAATTTCGTTTTTCTTATTTTGCTTTTCATACAAATCTCTCAAGTAAAAAAGCATAGGCAAGTAATTCGCTGTCAATTGCTTTCCTTTTTCTGTATTTACATTTTCAAATGATTTTGAAAGGCTAAACGTTTTCCAAATTTTCTGATTCTCAGAAGCCATATTTTTGGATGGATCTTTGAAAACATACACCAATCCTTGAACTTCCAATTGATTGATTTGTGGTTGCAAGTATGGTTTTGGGAAAGTCAAACTTAAATTCAAATTTTTCGATTGGTTTTGCGCACAGAAATCTTGGAAAAACTGTACATCCACCACCTGTGAATTAGGCATTTGAAAACCATCTTTTTGCAATGAATCCCGATACACTTTACTCTGCATCAAATCCAAAGAAACGATTTTGACATCATTTCTGACGTTGTTATTTTGTTGCAAATAAAAACTTCCAAAAGCATCGTCAAATCCGTGTGTCAACAAAACACCATTCGTGGAAACACTATTTAACAAGGCATTGTCATAAGTCAACACATCTGCTTCAATTTTGCCCATTTGCACCAATTGCGATAGTTCTTTGCTTGACGCATTTGTATCTGAAATAATTGTATGATAAGCGGCCATTTGAACAATCACATCACTGTTGGTTGGTTTCAATTCTTTGGCTTTTTCCAAATGCATAATCAAATCCAAGTTGTAATTCCCCGCGATGTAAGTAAAATAATGGTATTCAAAAGATTCTGGTGCGTTGAGTTTGTAGTAATCAATTGCTGTATTCATCTCAACTTGTTGCTCCAAGGTTGGTGTTCTGGAAGTAATTTGTGTCGCTGCCAATTTCTTGTTTTTCAAAAAAGAAGTATTGGTTTTCATTTCGATTTGTTTCGAATTGGCACTTTTCTCAGAAGCAACTGTTTTTTTCAAAGTCACTTCTTCCAAATCATTTTCTTTTTCCTCTACAACAGAAGATGGCGCAATGATTATCTCTTCTTTTGAATTTGTTGCATTCGAATTATTATTTTGAATCGTAGTATTAACATTCGCTTGCGCAAATACAAGATTTGTAAGTCCAAAAATCGAAATAAATAACAGCAGAAATTTCATAAAAACTGTATTGAATTGCGTCTTTGTACAATTCGAATCAACATTCGTTCAAATGTAAGACCAAAAAAAATGAAAAAAGTTGGTTGAAATTTAAGATTCAGCCGCAAATAAAAATTTATTCGGACTTACCAAGTTGGTTTTTACCGCATACATCACGATTCCAGCCGTGTTTTTCACGCCCAATTTCGCCATGATATTTTTGCGATGCGTGTTGATTGTGTGATTACTCAAAAACAAAGTTTCTGCAATCTGCGCATTGGTTTGACCTTCAGCGATGAAAACAATGATTTCATTTTCTCTTTCCGACAACAAAACCGGTTCACACGAAAAAGATTCAAAATCTATGTCATCCACATCAATACTTGCACGTTGAATGGTTTCCAAAATGGTGCCGCAGAAAAACTTGTTGCCTCTCCCCGTTTCTTTCACTGAATTGATGATTTCAGAAACATCGCAATCCTTTTTGACATAACTTTTCACGCCACTTCTCAAAGCATTCACCAAAGTTTGGGCGCTTTGCTCAGGCGTAATCGCCACAAAATTCACATTCGGAAATTTGGACAATACTTTAGGAATAATATCAATCGAAAATCCGGTCGAAGTATAATCAATCAAAACGATGTCAGACCCAAAATTTTTGATCAGTGAAAAAAGCTCATCGTTATCCGTTGCTTCGCCCACAATTTGCAAGTTCTTTTCAGAACTCAAGACGGCGCGCAAGCCAATTCGAATCAATTCATTGCTATCTGCGAGTATGATTTTCATTTAGAATGATTATAAACAACAAATATAAAGGTTAAATCAACACGAGAAATTTGAAAATGAAAAATTGGCTAAAAAAAACGAAAAAACGTGAAATCTCACTAGGAAATTTCACGTTTCAAAAAATCTATTGTCAATTGATTAACGCGTAAACAACATCTCTCTGAATTTTGGCAATGGCCACAATTCGTCGTCAACCAATAATTCTAATTTGTCTGCATGGTAGCGAATGTCGTCAAAATAAACTTTCACTTCATCGCAATAAGCAACTGCTTTTTCTTCGATTGATTCGATTTTGTTTGCTTTTTTACGTGCTTCCAACATCACATCACACAAAGATTTCATTTTGTTTAAGTGCTCAGAAATTTTAGTAATCAATTCCGTTTGTGCTTTGGCTGCACCTGCACCATCTTTTCCAAGAACAGAAATCAAACCTTGTACATTTTGAATCAATCTATTTTGGTAATTGATTACTGCAGGAATTATGTGGTTTTGCGTTAAATCGCCAATCAAACGTGCTTCAATTTGCAATTTATGAACGTAATTTTCAAATTCGATTTCTTTTCTCGCTTCAATTTCTCTGTGCGTCAAAACGTTCAATTCTTCGAAAATTCCGATGATTCGTTTGTCATCCCAAATATCCAAAGAACGTGGCGTATCTTTAAAGTTATTTAAACCTCTTTTTTCAGCTTCTTGAACCCACTCGTCACCGTATCCATTTCCTTCGAAACGAATTTTCTTAGAATCTTTGATCATTTGTTGCAATTCTTTTAAAATTGCTTCGTCTTTTGAATCGCCTTTCTCAATTCTAGCATCAACTTGCGCTTTGAAAATACGCAATTGACTTGCCATAATTGTATTCAAAACAATCATCGATTTTGAACAGTTTGCAGAAGAACCAACCGCTCTAAACTCAAATTTATTTCCTGTAAAGGCGAAAGGTGATGTTCTATTTCTATCCGTATTATCCAACATGATTTGTGGAATTTTACCGATATTCAATTTCAATTCCGTTTTTTCTTCTGGACTCATTTTTCCAGCTTTCACGCTTTGCTCTAAATCATCCAACACAGAAGATAAATAGGTTCCGATGAAAGTTGAAATAATTGCTGGTGGCGCTTCATTTGCTCCCAAACGGTGATCATTGCTCGCTGATGCGATACAAGCACGCAACAAATCTGCATTATCGTGAATCGCTTTGATCGTATTTACGAAAAATGTCAAGAATTGTAAATTTGTTTTTGGATTTTTTCCAGGTGCCAATAAGTTCACGCCAGTATTGGTTGACAATGACCAGTTATTGTGTTTTCCAGAACCGTTTACTCCTGAGAATGGTTTCTCATGTAATAAAACTCGGAAATCATGTTTGATAGCAATTTTCTCCAACAAATCCATCAACAATAAGTTGTGGTCGTTTGCCAAGTTACATTCTTCAAAAATCGGTGCACACTCGAATTGATTTGGCGCAACCTCATTGTGACGCGTTGTAACAGGAATTCCCAAACGAATGGATTCTGTTTCAAAATCACGCATGAATGCAGTAACTCTTTCTGGAATTGAACCAAAATAATGGTCTTCCAATTGTTGTCCTTTCGCTGGAGCTTGACCGAACAACGCTCTTCCTGTCATCATGATATCAGGACGTGCATTGTACAAAGCTTTGTCAATCAAGAAATATTCTTGTTCCCAACCCAACGTTGCAATAACTTTAGAAACGTTTTTATCAAAATATTGGCAAACATCCACTGCAGCTTGATCAACTGCGTGCAATGCTTTAATTAATGGCATTTTATAATCCAAAGATTCACCTGTATAAGAAATGAAAATCGTTGGAATGCACAATGTTTTACCGATTACAAATGCTGGCGAAGAAGGATCCCAAGCAGTATAACCTCTTGCTTCGAATGTATTTCTAATTCCTCCATTTGGAAAAGACGAAGCATCTGGCTCTTGTTGAACCAACAAATCTCCATCAAAACGCTCGATCGCTCTTCCTGGACCAACAGGTTTAAAAAATGCATCGTGCTTTTCAGCAGTTGTACCTGTCAAAGGTTGAAACCAATGTGTATAATGTGTTGCGCCTTTTGTCAAAGCCCAATCTTTCATAGCTGAAGCAACTTGATCAGCGATATTACGATCTAAACGTGCCCCACTTTGCATGGAAGCCATCATCATTTTGTACGCTCCATCTGGAAGATATTCACGCATTACTTCTTGGTGAAAAACATTTTCTCCAAAAATCTCAGAAATTTTCCCGTCAAACTCAATGTGTTTTGGGGTACGATGTAATACATCTTGATACGCTTGCTGTCTAATTGTTGCCATGAAAAATATTTTTTTTACAAAAATAGAAGTTTTTGAGGGGTAAACAATAAAAAATTGCATTTATTTTTCAACATACCCCCTATTTTTTAATTAAATTAATGAAAAAAACTATTTTTTGAATCAGTTCCACCTAAAAAATAACCCCTTATCCATTATTTTTTACTTTTTTTTAAAAAATTCAGATTCAAAAAACTAAAAATCCAAGAATAAAATAAAAATTGAGCTTCAAGGATGTGATAAATAGCGCTGAAATAAATTACCTTCACAAAAAATTTAACAAATGAAGCGTTATATATTACTTTTTTGCCTTTTTGCGTTCAACGCAATCAATCTTTTTGCAGCGCCAGGCGACACAACTTGGGTAACAGTTTTTGAAAATAGAAAAATTGATCACTACGGTAATTACGACACCACGGCTGTTCTTCCAGCGGCTGGAACTAGATATCGAAAAATAAGAATGCACTACATTTTGGGTAGATACAATTGTCCTGCAGGTTCTCAATATTGTGGATCTTGGGATTATACAACTTTAGTTTATGCAAAACCACAAAATGCAGATACGGTGGAGTTGGCAAGAATCATCACACCCTACGCAACTGATTGGAGCACGACTAGAAAACACGACTACATTGTTGATGTCACAGATTACGCACCGATTTTGAATGGAAATCTAGACATGCAATATCAGTATGAAGGATATTCTTGGGGTTTTACGTTGACATTAAAAATTGAATACATCGAAGGCATTCCGCCAATGGATGCAGTTGCTGCGAAAAATGTGTATGATGGATATTTCGCTTATGGAAACACTTCAAATCCGATTGAAAACAATTTGGTACCGAAAAACTTTACTTACAATGCACCTGTTACCAATGCCATTTTGAAAAACATTATCAGTGGTCATGGATCTGACAATACTGGTTGTGGAGAGTTTTGTAGTAAATATTACCAGCAAAAAATCAATGGAACGCAAATCGCTCAAAAACAACTTTGGAAAAGCAATTGTGGCGTAAACAATATTTACCCTCAAACTGGAACTTGGCTGTTTGACAGAGCTAATTGGTGTCCTGGGGAAATTGTTTATCCAATCATTCATGACATCAGCGAAATCACTAATCCAGCTTCTGCTTTTGAAGTAAATATGGATTTTGAACCCTACACTTCTCCAGACCAGACAAATACTGGCGGATTCAATGTAGTATCACAATTAATCACTTACAAAGCACCAAATCATACTTTGGACGCTTCGATTGAAGATGTGATTGCACCAACAAATGATCCAAATTATGCCCGCTCAAATAGTGTTTGTAACAATCCAATAATCAAAGTAAAAAACGTTGGAACTGATCCTTTGACTAGTATGACCATCGAATATCAATTAGTAGGCGGTCAAGCGGCAACTTTCAATTGGACGGGGAATTTGGCTTTCATGCAAGAAGAAGAAATTGACTTAGGTTCAAACACTGCAGTTTTCAGCGGCAATGAATCAAATCAATTTTATGTTCACCTGACAAATGTAAACGGTCAAGCGCAAGATCAAAATCAATTCAATGATGAATACAAAACAACATTTGTACATGTGAAATCATATCCGTTGACATTCAGAATGTATTTCAAAACAAACAACGCCACATCAACAAGCAATTCGCCTTACAACGAAACAAATTGGACAATCAAAGATGCTTCGGGAACGGTTGTCGCAAGTAGAATCAACAATGCCAATGATTCACTTTACATCGATACATTGTCTTTACCAACTGGATGCTACACTTTCGAAATGACTGATGACAATTGCGACGGAGTTTCTTGGTGGTACTATCAATATTACGACGTAGATCCAGGAGCAGGTCAAGCGCGATTTATCAAAGAAGCATCTTTAGGACTGGTCAAAAATTTCAATGGAGATTTTGGTTGCAATATCAAAGAAAGATTTACAGTTGGATATGTATTAGATGTGGAGGAAATTGAATCAGACGATAAGACGATCGAATTGTACCCAAATCCAGCGCAAGATAAAATTCAATTGCAGTTTGATTTGGTGAAAAACGAAAAAGTCAAATATTCGATCGTCGATTTGGCAGGAAAGAAACTGAAATCAGACAATGTTCAAGTTACAAAATCTTCTTTGCTAACAATCGATACTAAAGACCTAAAGGAAGGCATTTATTTCATCTCTTGTGAATTCGAAAACGGAAGTTCCACTTCTAAAAAATTCATCATCAAGCGATAATTAAAAACTAATTACTTTAAAAACGGGTTGATTTTTTTCAATCCGTTTTTTTTGTGCTGAATCACGAAATAAAAATTAAACGAAATGATTATCCGTCTCTTTCCCCAATAACTCCGTAGGAGTGAAATATTTGTAACGACGGATGTAAATCCGTCGTAAAAGAAAAGGATAGATGCTGTTTTGGCGTGCGTTTTTGTTTAAAAACCATGACAAAACTCCTCTTAGGAAAAGTACCGGATAATGATTGTTAACAATCTAGGTATCTGAATTAAATAATTTTACATAGTTGAAAGAAATCTAGAGTTTTAGTGGACTTCCTATGGACAAAGCGAAATAATACTACACCTTCAGACCGCTATAGCTTTAAACAGTGAAAAAGAACAAATAGATTTTAAAACGGGTTGATTTTTTTCAATCCGTTTTTTTGTGTTTTCAAATTTAATTCGTAACTTCAATTTCAGTTACCTTTACAACACAATTATGAAAAACGCAAAATCTGTATTAAAGCAGGTTTTTGGTTATGACTCATTTCGAGCTGACCAAGAACAAATCATTCAACACATATTAGACAAAAAAGACGCCATCGTGCTCATGCCAACAGGCGGTGGGAAATCCATCTGTTTTCAAATTCCAGCATTGATTTTTGACGATGTCACTTTGGTGATTTCACCTTTGATTTCCTTGATGAAAGATCAAGTAGAAAGTTTGCTCGCCAATGGTGTCCAAGCTGGATTCATCAACAGTTCACAATCTGAAAGTCAGAAAAACGAAATATTGTACAATGCCAAAAATGGGAAATTAAAATTACTTTATATTTCGCCTGAAACATTGGTTGCCGGCATGCAAACTTGGTTGACCGACATTCCTCTTTCGTTGGTTGCCATTGACGAAGCACATTGCGTATCCATGTGGGGACACGATTTCCGACCTGAATACACGATGATTCGTGAACTGAGAAAACAATTTGCATCGATTCCTTTTGTCGCATTGACAGCTACCGCAGATAAATTAACCAAAAAAGACATTGCGCTCCATTTAGGACTCAATGAACCAACGTTATTTTCTTCTTCTTTCGATCGACCAAATTTGGCCTTGGAAGTAATGGGCAACTTTCCGAAGAAAGACAAAGTCAAACAAATTGTGGATTTCATACAGTCGCAAGAAGACAATTCTGGAATCATGTATTGCTTGAGTCGCAAGGAAACTGAAGAATGGGCGACCATTTTACGAAACAATGGAATTGCGGCTGAACATTATCACGCAGGACTAGATCCAGATGAACGCGCGAAAGTGCAAGAAGATTTTGTGAAAGACGATGTGCCCGTGATTTGCGCGACCATTGCATTTGGAATGGGAATCGACAAATCAAATGTGCGTTGGGTAATCCACACCAATTTGCCGAAAAACATGGAAGGTTACTACCAAGAAATTGGTCGTGCAGGACGAGACGGAATGCCATCTATCACGCGATTGTACTATAATTACAAAGACGTGATAATGCTGAAAGATTTTGCAAGTCAAGGAGAGCAACAGGAAATTTTGCTCGAAAAACTCGATCGCATGTTGCAATATGCGGAAGCTTCTACTTGCCGACGACGCATTTTATTAGCCTACTTTGGTGAAGAATTAACCGAAAACTGCGGCAATTGTGATGTATGCAAAAATCCTCCCGCGTATGTAGATGGAACGATTTTAGCGCAAAAAGCACTTTCTGCCATCAAAAGAACGGAAGAAAAAGTGACTGCGAATTTGTTGATCGACATTCTTCGAGGTGCCAAAACCGCTGCGATTTACAACAGCAATTTTCACCAACTCAAAACCTACGGAATCGGCAGCGATTTGAATTGGAACACTTGGTCGCATCACATCACAGAAATGAAAAACATTGGTTTGATTGAAGTTGCGTATGACGAACACATGCATTTGAAAATTTCACCTTACGGAAATAAAGTGCTTTTCGAAAATGAAAAAATTCAATTAACCGCTTTCAATAGAGAATATAAAGTCGCTGAACCGAAAACCAAAACTAAAAAAGAACCAACTCCTTTGTCAACGCAAGAAGTTTTGTTCAATAAATTGAAATTGTTGCGAAGAAAATTAGCAGTTGAGAACAATGTTCCGCCTTACGTGATTTTCACTGATGCGAGTTTACACGAAATGACCCTGGAATTACCGAAAAACAGCGATGAATTTTTAGCGATTTCTGGTGTTGGAATACAAAAACTGGAAAATTACGGCCGAGAATTCATGGATTTGATTAAAACCCACTTGGACGACAATCGACCGAAACTGACAACGTATGAGGAAACTTTGATTTTATTGAAAGAAAACAAAACGGTTGACGAAATCGCCCAAGCCAGAAACATGCAATCCACCACGGTGTATTCGCACATTGCGAAATTATTCCAGGAAGGTTATCCGATAGAAATTGAAAATTTTGTGAGTCAGGAAGAAATCAATCGCATTACGCAGATTGTCACAGAAATTGGTGAAACTGCCGCATTGAAACCAATTTTCGAAGCGCTAAACGGCGAAATTGATTACGGAAAAATCCGTTTGACACTGACCATTTTGGATCGGGCGGAAGTTTGAGGAATTACTTCACCGTCTTCCGCTTAAAGAAAAACAAACTGAACGCAAAAGACATTCCGAAAACGACCAAGTTGGTCCATTCAGGTTTGGTAATCCATTCTTTGACCGTTCCAGCGGCAACAGCAAAACGATTTGGGGATGCATAGGGTACAAATTCTATGTATTCCCATTTTAATCCCGCGGCGATGAGCGAACCAACCATTAAAAACAAGCCAATGGCCAATGTGATGAGAATGTTTTCAAAGAAAATACTCAATATAAATTGCAAACCAATGATTCCCAAAACAGATAAAAACAAGTGGTAAACCAACCAAATCATCAAATCAAATTGCGGGGAAAAGTCCAATAATTTCAATTCTGGATGCGCCGCACCTGCAATCAATCCAAAAAGCAATGAATTGATTCCAAATAAAATAATGGCAACAAAAATATGTATCAAAACATAGAACAATTTAGATGAAATCAACAATTCTTTTCGAATCGGCAACACAAAAAGCTTTTTCCAATTGCTCGATTTGTATTCGATATTTCCCAATAAACCGATTAAATAAATGACATACATCGGAAAAAGAAAAGAACTGACCGAAGCAAAATTGTTAATCAACAATGATTTCCAAGGATTTGAATTTCCAAATGGCACAAAAGGCGCAGGTTTCACCAACATCACCAAACAAACAACCATCGGAATGACCATTGAACCAAAAATTGTCAACCAAAAAGCAAATGAACGTTTCGTTTTTTTGTGCTCTATGTATAATAATTTCAATAACATACCTCCTATTTTGTAAGTTCTAAAAATAAATCTTCTAAATTGTTTTCCTTGCGCTGAACACTGTATAAATCCACACCATTCGAAACGATTTTTCTAATTAATTGCGCAATTTCTTGCTTGTTCTCTACTTCAACGCTGATTTTGTTGTCGTAGGTAGAAAAAGTCAATCCATCCAATTGAGCAGTTGCCAAATCTAAGTTGGAAGGTTCAATACTGTAAATCATCTTTCCAGCTTGGGCGTTTTTTAAATCGTCAATTTTCCCTTGGAAAAGCAACTTGCCCTTGGAAATGATTCCAATAAAATCACAGGTACTTTCAATTTCGCTCAATAAATGACTCGAAACAAAAATCGTTTTGCCTTCTTCTCTGCAAAGTTTGATGAGTAAATGTCTGATTTCCGCAATTCCGTGAGGGTCTAAACCATTCAACGGTTCGTCCAAAATCAACAAATCAGGATCATGCAACAAACAAATCGCAATACCTAGTCGCTGTTTCATTCCCAAGGAATAACGTTTCACGATTTTGTGTGCTGCGTCTGTTAAACCAGTAATCTCCAAAACTTCGTCAATTCGTTTTTTATCAATCGAATAATACAAAGCGAAAATCTCCAAATTAGCTCTACCGCTTAAGTGATTGTATAAGGAAGGAGATTCAATCATCGAACCAATGCGTCTGAAAATCTCAACAGAATTGATGTTTACTTCCGTTCCGTCGATGTAAATTTTCCCATCTTTGTGTTTCAATAAATTTAAGATTAATCGAATAATGGTCGTTTTGCCAGACCCATTCGGACCCAAAAAGCCATAAATTGTTCCCTGTTGAACATGCAACGAAACGTTGTGAATGATTTCTTCTTTGGAATTATAACCAAATGAAAGATTTTTGATTGTAATCATATTTTGCAAAATGAATTGATTAAAACTAGTCATTAACCCCTTGTTTTTTAACTTAATTTCTTTAAACGGTCGAACAATAAGTTAATTGGTAGTAAAACAATTTTTAGACAATTTGTTTGATTTGCATTTTTACTTTAGATTGAATTGTATTTAATAGTTTTCATTTTTAGCAAACTCAAAAAATGTGTATTGAAATAAAACCATGAAAATCTAAAATTAAATTATGTATTTTCATGGTAAAAATTCTTTTAAAAAGTATTCTAAAGAACAAACATCTATTGAATCAGATAATTTAAAAAAGTCTGAATCTGGTGTTATAACATAGCTTTTACTAAGTTTTAGATCATCCATGCAAATTTGTAATCCTTGAGAAATTTTTGGTGCAGATGAAAATTTAATTTCAATACCCATTACTGGTCTATAAGCTTTTGTTATTAGTAAATCCAATTCTGCTCCTTGGTGTGTTCTGTAAAAATAAACCTCATAATCTACAGAAAGTCCTTCAGCAATTTGCTCAATAACGTATGCTTCCCAAGAAGCGCCGCATGCTGGATGACCAAAGAGCTCTCCATAATTACTTATTCTTAAAACTTGATGTGCTAAACCACTATCTCGAATGTAAATTTTCGGTGATTTAACCAATCTTTTTTTAGTGTTAAAATGATAAGGTTCTAATAATCTTATTAAAAATGCCTCTTTTAAAAAATGGATGTATTTCTTGATCGTTGGCCCTGTATTCCCTAATGATTTAGACAAACCATCATAATTTAATAATTGTCCATGAAGATGACCAATCATTTGCCACAAACGAGATAATTGCTCGGGTGAAGTATTCAATCCTAATAAAGGCAAATCTCTTTCAATATAAGTTCGAATAAAACTTGTTCGCCATTGAAGACTTTGCTTATCGGAATTGGCCAATAATGAATTAGGAAAACCGCCTCTCAACCAATGATCTTGCATTGTCAAATTTGAATTTTCCTCTTTAACTTCAAGCCAAAGAAAAGGAGTTAATTCTTGATAATGTATTCTTCCTGCCAAAGATTCAGCAGTATTTCGAATTAATTCAGGTGACGCAGAACCAAGTAAAATAAATCTACCCGAAACACGATTCATATCGATCATTGAGCGCAATATTGGAAACAAATCTTTTCTGACTTGAATTTCATCCAAAATCACACATTTATCTAAATAAGACTCAAAAAACAAAACTGGATCTTCCAACTTAGCTAAATCTCTCGGATTTTCTAAATCTAAATAAATCGAATCTTTCGCTAAATGCTTAGAAATGTATTTTGCTAATGTTGTTTTACCTACTTGCCTAGGACCAACAATGCCAATAGCAGGAAAAAAATCCAATGTTTCAATTAACTCTGACGTTATATTTCTTTCAAACATGAAACAAATATAAAAAACATCCATGAAAATCTAAAATTTAATTATGGATTTTCATGGTAAAAAAATCATTTTACTTCTTTCTCAAACCATTTCCAAAGCGAATCATCTGGAACTGGCGCGGTGATTTGAATTGTTTCTTTGGTTGTTGGATGAATAAATGACAAATAGCGTGCATGCAAATGAATGGAACTATCTGCATTCGAACGTTTGGCGCCATATTTTAAATCGCCTTTGATAATGGAACCAATGTGTGCCATTTGTGCCCGAATTTGATGATGTCGTCCTGTATGCAAGGACACTTCAACCAAAGTATATTTGTCTGATTGCGCTAATACACGGTAATCTAAAATCGCTTTTTTAGAACCTGAAACTTCTTTTTGGTGCACATAAGCTTTATTTTGCTTTTCGTTTTTCAACAAAAAATTCTCTAAATGTCCAGTATTGGATTGCGGTGCTTTTTCTACTACTGCCCAATAAACCTTTTGCGTGTCTTTTTCCCTGAATTGCTCATTGAGTCGGGTCAGCGCTTTACTCGTCTTCGCAAAAACGACCGCACCACTCGTTGGTCGGTCTAATCGATGAACTACACCACAAAAAATATTTCCGGGTTTGTTGTATTTGACACGCAAAAATTCTTTGATTTGATCCGGCATGGTGACGTCACCCGTTTTATCGCCTTGCACGATATCAGATGGTCGTTTATTGACTACGATTACATGATTGTCTTCATGCAAAACTTGTAAATCGTTGTGGTTTATTTCCATGAATCAAATAACTTCTGAAATCCCTTTTTCAACACCCAACAATTCTAAAATCTTTTGTATCACTCCATCCACGATTGCATCCGGACAAGAAGCACCAGAAGTGATTGCAATGGTCATTTTTTCTTTCTCCACTGGTAAAAAGGAATCATGTTGTTTCCATGTTTTTTCGTGAATATCAAAAGATTCAACTTCAGTCACATCCCAAATATTTTCTGCTGAAGTGATGAAAAAAGTCTTGAACTTATTATCAAGTAATTCTACCAGATGCGTGGTATTTGAGCTGTTGCTTCCACCAACTACAATGGCCAAGTCAGCGTCATTCTCCATCAAACCATAAGTGGCAGATTGATTGTCGTTGGTTGCATAACACAAAGTATCTCTAGTATCAGCAATGTGTTCTTTGATTGTTATTTCGCCATATTTTTCTATCATGGCATTTCGAAGCATGTCTGTGATTTCTTGCGTTTCAGTGGCAAGCATTGTCGTTTGATTGACTACACCGATTTTAGCTAAATCTTTGCTGACATCAAAACCTTCAGTGAATTTACCTTCAAACAAGGTATAAAAATCTTCTGCTGGTCTTTGTCCTAAAATGATTTGGCACAAATAAGCAGCTTCGAGAATGTCTTTAATCACAATCGATGGCGCATTTTGCGAACTATGAGAAAAAGTCGCTCTCGTTTCTTCGTGATCAGCTTTTCCGTGAATGATAATGGTATGTTGGTCGCTGCCTAATTTCTCAGAACGGTTCCAAACTTTCTCTACAAACGGACACGTTGTGTTGTATGCTTGAACATTGACACCAATTTTTGTCAAAATTTCTTCCGTTTCAAGCGTTGTTCCGAATGCAGGAATAATCACAACGTCTTCTGCTTTGATTTTATCCCAAGGAATCAATTGATGTCCGTGTGTATCTTGAATAAATTCAATGCCATAGCTTTGCAAATCTTCATTTACACCAGGATTATGAATCATCTGACTCAATAAATAAATCTTCTTATCTGGATTTTCATGAATGGCTTTATAGGAAATTTCGATGGCATTTTCAACGCCGTAACAAAAACCAAAATGACGCGCAATTAAAAATTCGACTGTTCCAAAATCCAAGCGAGTTGGTGTGAAATCCTTTTTGCGAGGATCCTGCATTTTACGTTGTTGCTTGACCTTGCTAATAATGGGAGAACGGTAATAAGCGGGAATTTCGAATTGCTTCATGAAGTGATTTTTGAATTACAAATTTACGGAATAAAACACGTAACGCTAACAAATTAAACTATTCAAAAGTTTAAGTCTAAATCAAACTTTTGCAGGTTTTAGATTAAATTTCAAAATTTCATCAATCGTGTTTTGTGAAACTGCGTGATAATTAGCTCTCGATTCTGCATACACATCTTTCGCCCACTTCAAATCTGTTGGTCGATTAGCCAAGGTTTTGTAAATCGGCAATAAGAATTTGCGTCGACCAACTTTTTTGAGGAATTTTTCCATGTTTGGACGAATATCTTCGTAACCTGCTTCCACCCCTAAAATGTACCATTCTGTTGCAATTTCAGCATTTCCCCAACCTTTGAAATCTAATTTTTTGTCCAATAATTTCAATTTATCTATAGAAATATTTCTAGGTAGTCGACGAATAAATGCCAGCCACTCCTGCGTAACATACATATCGCGTTTCAAATCGATTTTACGGCGACGCTTTTTGACTTTAATTTTAAAAATATCTTTTCCTGCATTGAAATTATCTGCCATTTTCTGCATAGCTACAAATCTCGGAGAAACAATTTTAATACAATTTTTAGGAATTCCTTTTCCATATAACCAAGCTTTTGTGTTGAACTTGATTTTATTTGGCTTCAATAAATTATCTTCTAAATACTTTTCGAAAATTTCGGTTGTCAAGGTTTGAAACTGAAATTTCTTGAAATAACCTTTCACAAAAACATCAAATTTTTCTCTACCGACTTTTTCTTCTAACGTTTTAAGGAA
The DNA here is from genome assembly GCA_947462925.1 of Flavobacteriia bacterium. Lineage (GTDB taxonomy): Bacteria > Bacteroidota > Bacteroidia > Flavobacteriales_D > Crocinitomicaceae > JAQVCM01. Next base: position 26,742 of record CANHQP010000023.1, read on the forward strand.
AAAAGCACCCTTAACGTAAGCCACAGAAGTCATTCCATCGTCAGGATTTCGTCCATCTAAGGACAACTTGAGGTAAGTATCCTCAGGATGATCACCATCGCTGATTTCTTTTACTTCCGCTTTCAACTCCTGAAACTCTATTAAAGCCAAAATATCAGCGATATCTTTACCATAAAGTGACTGCATGATGCGATTTTCAAAATAGACGGTAAAACCTTCATTCAACCAAAAATCATCCCATGTAGCATTAGTAACCAGGTTTCCTGACCAAGAATGTGCTAACTCATGTGCAATCACGGAAATCAAACTTCGATCTCCAGCCAATAAAGTTGGATTAGCAAAAGTTAAACGCGGATTTTCCATCCCTCCAAAAGGAAAAGAATAAGGTAAGACGATTACATCATATTGTTCCCATTGATATTTGCCATAGATTCCTTCAGCAGCAACAATCATCTTACGCAGGTCTTTAAATTCCCATGCCACTTGGCGAATCATTTCTGGCTCAGAGTAAACGCCACAATTTTTGCCGATTTTTCTGTATTCGAGATTTCCAACTGCCAATGCAATCAAATAAACCGGAATTGGTTGGTTCATTTCAAAATGATATAAACCATCTTTTGATTTCTTAGTCGGATTTTTTGCGCTCATCAAGGCAATCATTCCTTCTGGCACTTTCACGTCTGCTGAATACGTAATACGATTCGAAGGTCGATCTTGAGATGGAATCCAAGTTCTTGTTAAGATTGCCTGACCTTGAGTGTATAGATAAGGAAATTTCTTCCCTTTGGTCATTTCAGGTTTTAACCAATCAAGCGCTTCCGAACCTTCAGTTGTTTTGTAATAAATATTGATTAAAGTAGAATTCTTATCAATTTTTACACTCAACGGAGCACCTAAAATGGAGTCTTCCATTCCGATAACGAAATTGGTATTGATTTCATGGTCTTTTTCTCCAAGCGTGACTTTTTGAATTTCCAAACCTTTGATATCAAAAACAGCTGTATCTGAACCTTTGTTGATCATTGTATGACGAGCGACAGCATAAATTGAATTGTTATCAAAATCCACTTCCATATCTAAATGCAAGTGTTTGGTGAAAACTTCCTCTATATTGGCATAACTATGAGATTCTCTAATTTGCTGATTGGTTATAATCTTTTTACCCTCTTCAGATTGAGAGTCGTCGAAATAATCACAGGCAAAAAGTGATAAAAGCAATAAAATAGAAACAAGCTTAAAAATTTTCATTTCAAAAAATTATTCTTTTAAAGATAATCAAATAGATTAATAATAACAATAGATTCTACCTAATTAAGCTTGTTGAAGTGCTTCTGAAATCGAATTCAACTCTTCGCTGGACAAAACTAATTTCTCTTGCGAAAAATTCATATCTTGAATTCCATTAATTGGAATCAAATGAATGTGTGCATGTGGGACTTCAAGACCAATTACAGTAACTCCCACTTTTCTGCAAGGAAAAACTTCCTTTATTTTACAAGCGACAATTTTAGAAAAAGCCATCATCTTTCCAAGGTGATCATCTTCCATATCGAAGATATAGTCAATTTCCAACTTTGGAATAACCAAAACATGCCCTTTTCTCAAAGGTTGAATATCTAAAAAAGCGAGGAAATCATCATTTTCAGCAACCTTATAGCAAGGGATTTCACCAGAAATGATTTTAGAAAAAATGGTAGTCATTATCTGTTAATATCAATTACTTCAAACTTCATCGTTCCGTTAGGTGTAACAATATCAGCAATTTCACCAACTTTTTTCCCTAATAAACCTTTTCCAAAAGGTGAATCAATTGAAATCTTTTTTGCTTTCAAGTCTGCTTCATTTTCAGCAACCAAAGTATATTCCAACTCCATTGCATTGTCAACATTCTTAATCTTAACACGAGAAAGGATAAATACCTTTGAATTATCAATATTTGTTTCGTCAATAATTCTGGCATTTCCAATGATACTCTCCATTTTAGAAATTTTCATCTCTAATAAACCTTGAGCCTCTTTAGCGGCATCATATTCAGCATTTTCTGATAAATCTCCTTTATCGCGCGCTTCCGCAATCTGATCTGAAATAGAAGGGCGAAGCACTGTTTTCATATGGTGCAGTTCATCTTTCAATTTTTTTAAACCTTCTTCTGTATAATAAGTAATTTGTGACATATCCTTTGAGTTTATAACAAAAAACAAGAGAGCCTTTTGGACTCTCTTGTTCTTACAAAAATAAATAAATATTTTATTATTTCAAACTAATAGCGATACCAAGTGTATGAATCAATCCAAATGGTCCAGCTACACGTACTGCATATTCAACACCTAGAGCTGATTTGTTTTTTCCAACCAAAGCATCAACAGAGAAACCAGCCGTTGGCCCAGTCAAAGCGTTAGTTCTGTTTTCCATACTGAAAATGTTCTTTTCATATACATAACCCGCTCTGATATTGAATGCTGCTTTACCAGTTGTCATACCATAGTCTAAGCCTAACCTGTATTGATCATTAGCAAAAGAGTTGGCAGTAAAAGCCAACATGGCTGTCAATTTACTCTTTTCGGTAAAAATGAAATCATAAGATCCACCAATAGATAACAAAGAAGGCATTTCGAATGCTTGTGAACGTTGCTCAAGTGTTGCTTTACCACCAGTAGAAACATAATTGATCTGGGTAGCTAAACCATCACCTTTAAATCTCATTGTTGGACCTACATTTTTCAACGTAATACCAAATTTGATTTGATCTTGTTCACCTGTAACATAACGTATACCAGCATCAATTGCAACACCATTTGCTTTTAAATTTGCAATACTTTCTGAAATAACCTTAAAGTTAATTCCTCCGGAAATTGATTTGGTAAAAGACTTAGCGTAACCAACATTGAAAACATTTACTCTTGGAGTGAATACACCGATTCCACCTTCAGGCAACTCAACAGTTGTAATGTCGATATCACCAAAACTCATAGCTTGAATACTAACAGCAATCACACTTGATTCAGACAATCTTTGAGCAAATCCAGCCGAAGAAAAACGAATTCCTGAGTTTCCTAACCAGTTTGTATAATTGAATTTCAATTGAGTTTTGTCAGTAAAAGCTAATCCTGCAATATTTGTAAATGTACCCTCGATACCATTTACATTTGCAATACCAGCATCAGCAGAACCTGTGCTTCGAGCCCAAGGATTAACTAATAATTGAGACGCACCAGCAGAACCAACACGATCTTCATTTCCAGCGAATACACTGGAGCAGGTTAAAACTGCTGCTCCAATGAATGCTGTATTTCTTAATATATTCTTAAAATTTTTCATTCTTCTATACAATTGAAATGAATAATATTAAATGTTTTCAAGGTCAGGTTGACGAATTCCTCCAAAGAATTTGACAATTTTCTCACCCACACCTTCAACTTCCACATGGATTAAGTATACACCACTAGCAATCGGTATTCCTTTGTTGTTTTTCAAATCCCAATCAAGAGAAGTTACTGGACTGTCCTTTTTGAAAGTTCTAATTAACTTACCATTGATGTTGTATATTTTGACAATACACTGATCGGGCAAATTTGTAATCTTAACTCTCACATCCAATCTTGAAGTTTCGTAGGTAGAAAATGCATAGTATGGATTTGGAACAACATTAATCAAATTTAAAGCCTCAGCTAATTGATCTTGACTTCCTGTTACTGTTCTAATATCATCCATTTTCCATGAATACATTGGCTTACCACCATTTTGCCCTGTAGCAACGAAATCGTTGTATTCCTTGTTTACGCGAACTTTCAAAGTTACATCTGTCGCCAAATTTGTTTGACCCTCAGCTAACAATGGATTAGCAACCCAGACTAGACTCATATATGCAGAACGGAAGGAGGCAGAAGTTGCTTCAAGCATCTTATCATAAACCCAGTTATTAGTTCCATCATAATATGGACAACCATCACCATTGATATTGTATCCGTAGACATAAATAGGATGCTGTCCACCTACAACAGGTCTACCAGAATTATCTACAAGCCTTGAAGATGGATTCCATTTCATATCATTACCATTGTCGCTTCCCAAGAAAGAATTTTCACCAAAAGCCATGTGTAAACGCATACCTGTTTCCATGTCTATTGCGTAACCTGGGAACCAACTCATACCTGTACTTCCAGCGATTTCATTTCCATTTTTATCAATACTAGGACTCTTTCTTAATGTTCCTGCTTTAGCTTGCCCTACATTCAATGTTGATTCGAAACCGAGTTCAATAACTGCACATCTCGTCCATTTGGATTTGTCAGAAGTCAATACAATATTAACACTTGGAACCCTAGAAATACTGCTTCTTGTCCTAATCGTAGAAATTGTTCCAGCATTCAAAGCACCTGTACCAGTTGGATACGCCAATGGACTGAATTCAGCTTTGTACCCAACCAATCTGTGAGGGGCAATTCCACCATTCAAAATTTTCTCATAGCTCTGAGTAGGATCCTTTCCTACTTCATCATTGTACAAATATGGGCTCAAATAAGCCGGTGTAGCAGTAGCTGTGTCGGCACCTTGCGCAGTGTAAATTCCAGAGAGAATCCAGTTTGTTGGAAAATAAAAGTCATTGTCACTTACAAAAGATAACCAACGTTTAGAAGAGTCCTTGAAGGAAATAGAAGATTCAATTGGTGCTGTATATCTATCGTACTCCAAAGATTGTGGTGGCTGCACTGCACCACCATACAGATTTTGTTGAATCTCAACAGAAATACCCCATTTAGCAACAATTTGCTCATTTTTATTTGCAATTGTTCTCTCAGAAACTGCAGAATCTAATAGGTTTGTTTTGTTTTCAGAATCATAACGATAAATTACCCACGAAGCAGTATCTGTTCCTCTGTAATTTGTGAATTCATCTGAACCAGAATTAGTATAATTTCTGAATTTACATTCAAAATATCCACCAGCTAAGTTTAATGGATCTACAACTTTAACGTTTAATGGACCTGCACCATAATCATAAGTTGGATTTGTAACATATCCTTCAGTTAATATCGACGTCAAAGAACTTGGAGTAAACTCTAACGCTCTGTTCCCATTTCCTGTTCCATCTAATCTAGTAATCTGTGGCGTTGAACCATAATTAATATTTTGGAAAGTCCCTCCTAATTCTGGCGCAGGGTTGTGCGGAATTGCCTCAATCGCAGTAATTGCAGATCCATCTGCATTAATACGAGATGCAATGTAAGGAATTTTTTGACCATCTAAGAGTGTACCATCATCTGGATTATACTTTTTAAATTCATTGAAAGCATAAGCTACAGCGATATAGTAATACTTTTTGTGATTTACTAGTGTTCTTACACCTTGCGCAAATTGATCTTCGTTTATCAAGAAAGTATGACGAATACCCTTATTTTCACCATTCACTTTTTCGTTAGGCACAGATAAACCAAGGTCTTCATCAAATTCAAAATTGATTATTCTGGCAACATTATTTACAAGATCACATTGAGCAACCAAACGAGCTTTATCAATATCTTCGATGTCAGAAACTGAAACTGTAGCATCTTTCATTTGAAAGATTTGGTATCCTTCGAATCTGTAGAATTTGTCATAAATCGTTCCATCGCCTGGATCAATAATATTGATTCTGTCTTCAGTTGCATAAAGTTCATTTTTGTTGTTTGACTGTATTGGATTTTCTAACATTAAAACCAATTCATTTTCCAACTCTTGTATTTTTAGCACTGGTGCATTTGGAGGATCTAAGATTTCAAAGCAATTGTCAAACAATGCTTGTGCCTTAGTATCTGCTCTTCTCAAAGCTCTCACAGAAGCAAACAAATCACCATCAGTACTTCTTGCATAAACAATACCAACTGTAATATTGTTAATAGCTCCAGGCTTCAAAGTAAAAGGCCCAGCTGCTTGAACAAAACGACGGTCACCTGGAGGTGTACTTGTTCCATTTCCATCAAAATTATTTTCAGCCCAAGGGAAAGAAGTGGCAGTTCCAGCGGTGCTCCAATACAATGGATCTGAGTCAGAAGGGAAAACATAATCAGCATGAAGACCAGATACAACACCTGGAGATGGATCAAAACCTGTACCTCCAAAATTTATATCATCCCCAAATCTCCATTTACCACTCATGTAATTGTAATACTGAGCAGCAGTTGTTGGATCTGATTGCGTTGCCGCAGCTGTACTTGTATAATAAGTAAAACGTTTCATTCCGTAACGCTCATTGTCAATGATTCCATCTTGGTAACCAATACCTAAACCTTTGTAAACAATCCCCTTACCGTTAATTGCATCTTGAACATTCATAACCGCAGGTGTCACAACACCATTGATGGTATCTGAATGAGGTCCGTAGTTATCAATTCCGTCTGCGTCTTGGTAAGGACCTTCAAAAAAGTCTACACCAATTGCTGGAGGATTTGCTCCATAACCAGGCCTTCCATTTGCACCTTGATCAAAATTATCGCCATTGTAGGCATAACCCAAACCTCTTGAAACATCGCAACCAACATAATCATCATCATAACCACCTAAATCGGCATCAACATATTGAGCGAAGTAAGTATCGTACAAGGTTTGAGTACCTCTATTAATCATTTCATAGTTATAGAAGGTCATTTTATTCACTTCATCATTAGTAGTAAATGCAAATGCTTGCGCTCTAATTTCCATTCCAATTGGATCTCCTGTTGATTCAGTGTGGATATTTCCTTTATCATTAAAAACCCACCAATGAGTTTCATCTCCGAATAAAGATATTCTTCTATCACTGCCACATTCAATGTCATCTCTACCTAAAATATCATCATACCAAGGATAGTCTCCTTGTTCCATCGGATTGTATGTTCCATCACCTTGTTGACCAACTTCGGCTGGTCTATCGTAGAAAGGAGCTAAATAATAATCTTGATTTAACGAAACATCTCCATGTGCAGGCCAAGCTAAAATTCTGGCCATGATCTCTGCATTTGGTTTGGGAGCAGCTTCACCCGTTGGAGCTTCAGCATTTTCGTACTCCCACCACGTAATAAATCCAATTACTTCCGCTTTTCTAATGGTAAAGAACTTATCGTAGGTAGCACAAACACTAGGATCAATATTGGCATCACCAAAATCTCTAATGGCATCATCACCAACTGGTAATTTTGGGTCGTAATTACCCGTACCGCTCGTTGTTGTAAGTGGGCCAGTCCAAAAATCATTTCCAACACCAAATTTGGCTGCTGCAAGTTTTAACTGACCATTTACATCTGTTCCTCCCATCCACAAAGCAGCAGCATAAATTGCTGTTAATTTTGCTGTCGAAGAACTTTTTGGAATCTCATAGGCAGCAACGCCATTTGCTCTATCGTAAAATAAAACACCATAAGTGTTTAATTGTGCTCTGACGTCATTGAATTCAAAAATCAATTTAGCAGTAGCTGGAGCACAATTGGCTTTGTTAACAAAACCATCGTTATTTCCTTTATCTTTTTCTTTTGCTTTGCCACCAGTTTCATTGTAGGCAAAAGTATTTCCTCCTATCAGAAGGGATAATACTAATCCAATGGATTTCATTGTTGTTTTCATATTTTCGAATTCTTAAGGTTAGAAATCAAATTTAACTCCCAAACGAATTGTTCTTGGAGCACTAATATTAAAGGCATTTTGAACTTTCATCGTATAATAATCTCTGAAAGATTGCTCGTCTAATTGATTTTGTATGGCTTGTTGGAACTGAGCAGCAGCTAAATAACCATCATCATCCCAGTTACCTGTTGCACGGTAAACATTCAAGACATTGAATTGATTCAACAAGTTTGTCGCACGAATATAAACGTTCAAGAATGCTGCCTTTTTCTTATTTGCATCTTTACCTAATTTTAAGTCAAAAGTTCTGTCTAATTGAAGATCTAATCTGTAAGACCAAGGTGTTCTAGAACCGTTTAGAGTTCCTGTTAGACCCGAAGCTAATGGGCTAAATGAAGCAGCATTTGTAATTTGTTGCTGTGCAGAATATGGGGAACCCGAGTAAATATTTGTGACAATATTCAAGCCTGTATTTTCCAAGATTTTTAAATCTCCAATCATTGGACCATTGTAGTCTGCACCACTTCCATATCTGTAATCGAAGGTGATAGCAAATGCATGTCTTTGGTCGAAATCATAAGGGAAGATATTTCTCAAATTTGGTAAACCTGCGTTAATCAAACCTTGTGCTGAAGTGGCATCAGAACCGGTTCCTTCTGCAAACTGCAATGTGTAGGCAGCTGTCATACGAATATTTCCAGTTCTTCTCATATCGTATGCAATTGTCATACCTTTAACAGTACCAAAATCGCGGTTACCATATGTTCTGTAAGTATTAGGATAAGCTTCAAAAACATTAATAAGCTGAACGTTATTCCTTTGCTCGCGATAGAATGCAGAGATTTTCAATGAGGAAGTTTTTGACAAAACTTGTTGAAAACCTAATTCATAATCAATTGTTGTTTCTGGTTTCAAATTTGGATTATTGATTACACCAGTTCTTGTTTCAATAAATTGATAATCAATTGGATCAAAACGAAAACCAGAAGTTGGACGTTTTGTCAAGATATCATAGTGAGCGAAGAATGACGCCTCATCCGAAATTGGGAAAGAGAAAGCGACACGAGGCATCACATTAATTTGTGGTTTGTATTTCTCAAAGGCATCTGCATTAACAGTTTTTTGAGCAGGATCAACCAACCAAGGAGCAATACCTGCTGAACCTCTCAATGTTTTTGGATCCTCTACCTCGATTCCTTGTGCATTATACCAAACATCTCCGTTACGGAAACCATTAATTGCAGTTGGATTGTTTACATCATTTACATAAACCACATAATCATCTCCAATTGATTCTGGCACTATAGCCCATTCAGTATTTCCATCGGCAAAAGCTGCACGCGCTTCACCAGCTTTTTTTGCGTTGTATAACAAATATTTGTCTTTCAATACTGGCTGATTTGCATCAAAAACATCGACACGAAGTCCCACATTGAAAACGATATCATTGAATGCAAATTTATCCATCAAGTAACCAGAAGCATAAATTGGTTGAAAAGCTCCAATGAAACGTTTGTAGTTATTATTCTCATCAAAATCATTGAAGTAGCTTTTAATATCTGTATTACCTCGTACCTTTTTACCTGTTTGATCAAAACCCCAATAAGACACAAAAGTGTTACCATTATTGAATAATTCATCTGCTGAGAACATATCTAAAGAGAACATTGAAGGATCGTAATTATCAATATCTATAAAGTCTTCGTTTGCACCGCCTAAACCTAATTTAGTTCTTAAATTGTAATCAAAGAAAGATTGGTTATCATTGTTTTTCTGACCACCGAACACACCATTGTTCGCGGCAGCATAACCAGAATTTAAACGTGAGTAGGTAATTTGAGTAAAGTTTCCGGAATCAGCAACTGTTGCGTCAAATAAATCTAATTCTGTAATATGGAAGTTTGCCAATTGTCGCGCAATTGTCCATATACCAATTGGTCCATTTGTTCCACCACCTGTTGAAGAACCAGCAGTCCAACCTCTATCAGTACGCTGTTCAAACTCAAACCCTAATGAAATTGAGTGATCTCCAATATTTACTGATCCAGAACCTGTAACGCGGAATTGGTCATTTTCAGTCTTACCAAAATAATTGTAAGGGGTTCCAATATTACTCCATAAATCATAAACACTTTGAGGCTGATCACCATTTCTTAATGCGTTACCTTGCTGAATTTGAAACAGATTTTCATAATTACCTACAGGATCTCCTTGATAAATATTATAATATTGAGTTGTGATAGCTGCCAAGGCTGCATTTGTCTCTGAGGGAGTAAAATCAACTACAACATCTTGAAATCCATTATGAACAAAAGTTTGAGTTGTTCCATTAAACTCATATGATGGTCTTCTTGTGGTAGTAAACTTTCCTACATGACCATAACTAAAAATATCGTATTTATGCCTGTCATCATATAAATCATCTTTTGATTTCGAATAATCAACCATAATAGAGTAAAATGCACTTTTTATTTTGGAAGTATTGCCCTCTTGGTTGTTTACAAAACGTTGAGAAAAACGACCATAAACCCTCCAGTCTAAAGATTTTGAATTTCCGAAGTTGGTAAAATTCATCAAGGAATTTGAAAAAGAATATTGCTTTCCAAAATTGTAGTTCATTGATCCACCAAATGTCAAATTAACACTTGGCCCAGTATTTACATCAATTTTCCCTGAAGCTGTCACCTCAGTTCTTCGTGCATTCATTCTCCATTTTACTTGTTCAAAATCATCACTATTTAAGAAATTTGAATTGTGAAATGTACCTATACCAGTTGAAGTTGGTCTCAAAGGATTCGCTAAAATCTCGTCTCTTACTTCCTTCTTGATTCTGTATCCACCTCCATTAGCTAGTGGTCTATTATCCAACTCATCTGTAAGGTTGGCAGAAACTAGGAAGCCTAATCTTGGTTTTGTTTTCTTACCAGTAGAATCCTTTTGCATCCAAAGTGGACCAGAAATCATACCTTCCATCAAGTTGTAACCGTATTTATCTAAACCGAAGACTTTCCCATCATAGCCATTTTCATCTTTGCCTTTGAAGTAAAAACCAGAAGTAACTCCTTCAAAGCTCCCAAAGAATTTCGAAGAAGGACCACGTGTAGTAACCGAGATAATACCTCCTGTTACATCACCGTAATTAGCCGGTACACCACCTGTTATCACAGAAACCTCCTCAATAGCAGATTTAGGTAAGTTAGATGAACCACGAACTTTTATACCATCAATAAAGAAATAAGTAGCGTCTGAACGTGAACCTCTTACACTAATTTCACCCGATCCTTCTTGAGCATTTACACCCCCTACAGTTCCTGCCACACCAGCTGCAGAACGTACAGGAAGTCTCGCGATATCTTCGCGAGTTATTGTTGCTCCAGAGGCTCCACCATCTTTACTAATCAGAGGAACTCGATAAGCGACAACGTTTACCACTTCTAATTCACTGACTTTCTTACCCAAAGTAATATTGTCTAGGAATGTAATCTTATCACCTGAAAGCACAACACCTGTAGTAATACTCGGTTGATAATCTTCTCCTTCATTTCTTACTTCTACATCATATTCACCTGGAGTAAGTGAATTGATTTGGAACTTCCCATCAAAATCGGTGTTCGCACCGGCTTTAATAGTTCCATTCTGTTTCAAAACAACACGACATCCGAAGATTGGTTCTTTTGATTTTACGTCAATAACGGACCCCCTCAAGGTTCCTAAACCCGACTGAGAAAAGCCATAAAAGGCTGTCAGCAAGATACATACTAATAACAAATTGAGTTTTCGTAACATAAGTACAGTTTAAATATTATACTTTTTTTTAGCAACAAAGCGCGTAAATATAGACAAATAAAACGTAAAAGAACCAGCCAAAATCTTTTTCGTGAAAATTTTCTTTAACTTACATTAACAAAAGTATGAATACCAAAGGAATAAAATAAGGATAAATGGTTTCATTTTTTTACAATGTATACATGTCTAAACTTTCATGCTTTAATTTTAAATGTATCGAAGTTAGTTTAAAGTGAAACTTACTTTAAGGGAAATGAAAACTTTCATCGAATTGAAAAATTAATGGAAACAAAAATCTACAATTTGCATTTTTTCTTTGAATGATAAATCTTTAAGAAAAAACAACAAACATAATTTTGAAAATACTCTTACCTTCGCGTAGATGGATTTAAATATTGATAAATTAGCATTTCAGGACACCTTAATATATACATTGTCTTTTTCAGACTTTGAACCAATGCAATATATTGATCATTTGACTTCAATAGAACTGGAAAGATTTGAAAGATTTGGCCATATAAAAAGGAAGCGTGAATTTGTTGCCACAAGAATTCTTAGGCATTCAATCTTTGGACACAAGCACATTCATTACAATTTCGTTGGTGCTCCTTACATTGATGATGAAGGATTTATTTCTATAAGTCACGCAGACAATTTGGTTGGCATAGCATTGAACCCCCATCATCAAATAGGATTAGACCTTGAAATGATTCAAACTAAAGCGCAGAAATTGCATGCTAAGTTTTTGAATGAAAAAGAACTTGAATTTTTTGATCCAACTAGTAAAGAAATAATGACTGCATGTTGGTCTTCAAAAGAAACTTTATACAAATTGGCAGGTCGCAAGCAAATTGATTTCAAAAAAGATTTGCACCTTAAGATTATGGAAGAGAATTTATGGAAAGGCGAAATCATTAACCCACAAGAAATTTTTTCTGTAAATTTGCAAATCATCCATTACAATAATTATATAATTACATTCAATTCCTCCCCCATTGAAATTGCGAAGCGATAATATTTTTCAAAAAATTCAATCCCAAAAGGGACAAATTGCAGTTTTGATTGATCCTGAAAAGACAAATACAGAATACCAAATTGTTGAATTAGTAAAAAAAGCTTCGTTTGCTCAAATCGACTTTTTTTTTGTTGGAGGTAGCACTGTATCAAGGATTGACTTAGAGAAAACAGTAAAACTCCTAAAAACACATTCTAAAATACCCGTTGTACTTTTCCCTGGAGGCTCCCATCAATTATCGGAAAAGGCAGATGCCCTGCTCTATTTAAGTTTGGTTTCTGGAAGAAATCCTGATTTTTTGATTACGCATCATGTTAATAGTGCCCAGGAAATTGCCAATATGAATATTGAATTAATACCTACTGGTTATATATTGGTTGATGGAGGAACCAAAAGTTCTGTTGCATACATTAGCCAAACTACTCCTATACCAAGATCTCAAAAAAGTATTGCGAAAAATACTGCTTTGGCGGCAATCTTTCAAGGAAAGAAATTAATTTATTTTGATGCAGGTAGCGGAGCAAATGAAATTGTCCCAATTGAGTTTGTTAAACAATTAAGAAATGAGATGGAGGTTCCCATTATTGTTGGTGGAGGAATTCGCACAATTCACGAAATAGAATCATTCAAAAAAAGCGGAGTAAACGTAATTGTAATTGGCAATCATATAGAAGAAAATATAGAGTTTCTTTTAGATATTCAGCGATATAAATTATCCATCTCTTAATTCCTAATTTACTAATTACCTTCATTGGAAGATTTATTTATTAGCCATTGACCTATTGATTAATGTTAACAAAATCTTCATTTATTGTTTTGGATATATGAAATCCATGCATATAAAAACTACCTAATGTTAATTCAATATTAATATTTCATCTCTTTTAGATTTACAATGGGCTTCAAATTAATAATCTCTTAATCTAGCTTTAACAGTCCACTAATTGATAAACTTGAACTTTGTGTCAAAATTTAAAGAACACAAAAGATGAAGTTACATGGCTATTTGACCTTGCTAATTTGTATGATTTTCGGCTTTGGAAATGCTCAAAATGCTGAGATTAATGGAACAATTACAGATGAAACCGGAGCTACATTCCCAACAGTTTTGATTTTTCTAGACGGCTCAACAATTCCCGTCCGTTCTGACATGGATGGAAATTACAAACTAAAAAATTTGGGTAGCGGGAAACACACCATTTTATTTAGATTTCCTGAATACAAACCTGTTGAAATGAAAGACATTGTAGTAAAAGCAGGTGATAAACTAGAAATCAATGTGAAATTGGAACCTTCAGCGCAGGAAATCGGCGAATTTACTGTTAAGGGTACTATGGATAAAGGTGGAACAGCAAGTTTAGAAAAAGACAAACAAAATGCGGCTACTGTTTCAGATGGAACTTCATCTGAAGAGATGAAAAAAAGACCTGACAATAAAGCGAGTGATGCTTTAAAAAGAATCAGTGGGGCAAGTATTCAAGACAACAAATTTGTTGTCATTCGTGGATTAAATGATCGATACAATGCCGCATTTATCAATGGTGCACCTCTTCCAAGTTCAGAAAGTGACAAAAAAGCTTTTTCATTTGATATTTTTCCATCCATGATGCTGGACAATATTGTAATTTTAAAAACTGCTACACCTGATCTGCCGGGTGAATTTGCTGGAGGAGTAATAAACATCAACACTAAAAACCCAAAAGACACTAATTTTCAATCAATTTCAATTGGGTCTTCTTACAATACTTTGACCACATTTAAAAATTTCAAAACCTATGAAGGTGGTAAATTAGATTGGTTAGGTCTAGATAATGGAGCAAGAGGATTGTCTTCACAAATACCAAGCACAAAAGATTTCGCAAGTTTAAACGCCTCTGAAAAAGGTAGATTAGCGCAAGAAATAACACCTTCATGGGCAATAGACAGTAAAATGGCAATGCCAAATCTAAATTTGCAATATGGATTGGGTAGAAATATCAAAATGAAAGAAAGAAGTTTGGGTGTTGTTTTTGCATACACTTACCAAAATAATTTTTCAACAAATCGAAACATTCGTAGAGAATTTGAGGAGCAATCTACTGGAATTGTATTGCGTTCAGAATTAGTCGATTCAGTTTACACACAATCGATTTTAAACAGTGGTCTTTTGAATTTTTCATATGAAATAAATGAAAAGAATAAATTGAAATTCAAAAACTTGATGAGTATCAATTCTGATGACAAAGTAAATATCAGAAAAGGAATCAGAGAAATGGATAATGATCCGCATCAATTTGAGAAATCCTCTAACAGATGGTTTACTCAAAATGTACTTTACACAAGTCAATTAGAAGGAAATCATGAATTTACAGAGAAAAAACTGAAATTCAATTGGAATCTTGGCTACAGTGATGTTAACAGAACTGTTCCAAACATGAGAAGAGTAGTATACCAAAAAACAGCTTTGGTGGAGGACGATACAAATGCTCAATATATTGCTGTAGTTCAGAACAATGGAACAATTCCTACTGCAGCAGGGAATATGTTTTGGTCGAGTACCAAGGAACAAATTTACAGTGCTAAATATGATCTTGTCATTCCATTTGATAGAAAAAATGTAAAGACAGAATTCAAAATTGGTGGTATGCAACAATTTAGAACAAGAGATTTTAGTGCTCGAAACTTAGGGTTTTCTAGATTCAAAGCAACGGGAATTTCATTTGACAACAGTTTGCTTTTACTTCCTGAAGATGAAATTTTTTCAGCGGAACATTTAGGTGTTATGGCTAACGGAATGGGTGGTTTCAAATTGGAAGAAGCAACTAAAGTGAGCGACAGTTATCAAGCATCTTCGATGCTACACGCTGGATTCTTGATGTTTGACACAAAAATCAAAGAAAAATTCAGATTTGTAGGTGGAGCAAGAATTGAATCCTACAACCAAAAATTCTCCTACACTGAAGCTGGTTCAAATATTGATAAAACGATTGACACAACTGTAGTTGACATACTTCCATCATTGAACTTCATTTATTCTATCAACAAAAAAATGAATATTCGATTGAGTTACTACAAAACACTCTCTCGTCCAGAATTTAGAGAATTGGCGCCATTTGCGTTCTATAATTTTGCCATGGACAACATTCTTTCTGGAAACACAAACTTGAAAAGAGCCTTAATTGATAATATGGATGTGAGATATGAGATTTTCCCAGGAGCAGGACAAATTTTTAGTATTTCTGGATTCTATAAATATTTCAAAAACCCAATAGAATTGGTTAATAGAACGGGTGTTTCTGGCGCAAGTGAATTGTACTACACCAATGTTTCTAAAGTAGAGAACTACGGAATTGAATTGGAATACAGAATCAAATTAGATGCCTTTGCAAAAGGTGCATCAAAACAAAATACATTTCTTTCAAACACTACACTTTATACAAACTTGGCTTTAATTAAATCTGAAGTAGATGTAAGTCAAATCATTGGTTCATCAAGTACTTCTCGACCATTGCAAGGACAATCACCATATATCGTGAATGCAGGAATTCAATATACTGAGCCAAAATCAAACTTTACTTTCAGTGCTTCATACAATGTTGTAGGAAGAAGAATTTACATTGTAGGAAATGTGCAAGAACCTGATGTTTGGGAAAACCAAAGAAATGTTATTGACTTACAAATTTCAAAATCATTCTTGGATAAAAAATTAGAAGTTAAATTAAATGTGAGAGATTTACTTGCTCAAGATTTAATTTTCTATCAAGATATCAATTTGAACAAGAAATATGATAAAAATGTAGACAATCGTTGGCAAGAAACCACTTTTGGTCAAACAATTTCATTGAGTTTGAATTACACATTCTAACTATTGAATATTACGCTAAAGTAAAGACTCTAAAAATACAATAACAGTAGGTTAACATAACTATAAAGTATCAGTAATACTTCCTTAATTTTTAGACAAGGTCGACTGCTTTACTTTGTACCACACAATATGAAGAAATTATGAAGAACATTTATTTAAGTATCGCTTCACTTTTTGTTTGCTCACTATTGAGCGCTCAAGAGGCATTCTGGACACCAACTAACTATAAAGGTGCATTTCCAGTAACTGACAACACAAGTGCAACAGATTGGACAAGTGGATGGTCAAATTTTGATCCTGAAAACACAGTATATCCTGCAACGTCAACAACTGTGTCAGCTGACATCACCAGCAGTGTAACTTGGAGTGGTGTTATCTTATTGCAGAATAAAATATATGTAAAAAACAATGCCACACTAACTATTTTGCCGGGAACGATTATTCGTGGTGATAAATTGACTCAAGGAACTTTAATCATTACTAGAGGAGCAAAAATTATCGCAAATGGAACTGTTTCAGATCCTATTGTATTTACTTCAAATGAATCAGAAGGAAACAGAAGCGAAGGAGATTGGGGAGGTTTGGTACTTTTAGGTTTGGCAAGAAATAACCAACCTGGAGGTGTTGCCAATATCGAAGGAATTGCACCTACAACAGATACTCAATTTGGTGGTAATTTTGACGACGACAATTCTGGTAGTTTAAGATATGTTAGGGTTGAATTTGCTGGAATTCCCTTGCAACCAAACAAAGAAATCAACGGAATTACTTTTGGATCTGTAGGTTCAGGTACTTCAGTAGATTATTGTCAAGTTTCATTTTCAGGCGATGATTCTTTTGAATGGTTTGGAGGAACAGTAAATTGCAAACACTTAATCGCTTACAGAGGTCTAGATGATGATTTTGATACAGATTTTGGATATAGAGGAAAAGTACAATTTGGATTAATTATCCGCGACAAGGACCTTTCTGATGCTGCTGGAGATTCTAACTCTTTTGAATCAGACAATGATGCGACAGGTTCTAATGCTCAACCATTAACCGCTGCAATTTTCTCAAACATTACTACTGTTGGTCCAAAAGGAAATGGTTCAATTTCTCTACCTACAGGTGAAAAATTTGAAAAAGCATTCAGAATTAGAAGAAATACATCTATTTCGATATTTAATTCATTAGTATCAGGTTGGGAAAAAGGACTTTCAATTGAAGGTACTTCAACTGAAGACAATTTAACAGGCGATACAATGTACTTCGCAAATAATGAATTAGTAAATCTTCCTGTAGGAGCTAATGCAGTAACTGCAGCAAGTTCGTTTTACTCTACTTTCTTTGGTTTAGAAAATAATGATTCTACCAAAACAATTGCTCAAATTAACTGGGTTAATTTATTCCCAAATTTAGGAACTACTCCTGATGCGAGATTAAATGCAGGTTCTTTGGCAGCTTCTGGAGCAGATTTTACAAATTCAAAATTTTATAATCTAGAGGCACCAACTGCTAATGCAACAGTAACATACTGTCAAGGTGAAAATGCTTCTGCCCTTTCTGCTACTGGTGAAGTAGGTAATACCTTCAAATGGTATACACAAGCATCAGGCGGAACCGCTGTAACAGTAGCTCCTGTTCCAAGTACCAATGCAGCTGGAACTTACACTTACTACGTTTCTCAAAATAACAGTTTAGGTGATGAAAGCCCAAGAACAATGATTACTGTTATTGTAAATGCATTGCCTGCAACACCAACAATTTCTGCAAATGGAGCAACTTCATTTTGTACAGGTGGTTCAGTTACATTGAGTTCAAGTGCAACAACAGGAAATACTTGGTCAAATTCACTTTCTACACAAGACATTGTAGTAACAACAACTGGTTCGTACACTGTAACTGTTACAAATTCAAACGGATGTACTGCAACTTCAAATTCAGTGAACGTTAGTGTAAGTAATTCGCCAGTACCAACAATTGGTTCTACAGCAACTTCAGCATGTGAAGGAGAAACAATAACATTGACTTCAAGCACGGCAGACACTTATTTGTGGTCAAATGGAGCGATAACTCAGACAATTGATGTAACAGCAAACGGAACATTCACTGTTGTTACTACTAATACAGATGCTTGTAACGGTGTTGGAACTTCTGCACCAATCACTTTAACTTTTGGATCTGTTCCAACTGCAACAGCTTCGTTCACTACATCTGGAACAGTTGTAACTTTCAATAACACTTCAACAGGAGCAACTTCTTATTCTTGGGATTTTGGTGACCAAACAAATTCATCAGCTTCCAATCCAGTTCATGCTTTTGCCGGTAATGGAACTTATACTGTTATTCTTACAGCAACGAATGGAAATTGTTCTGATACAACAGAATTGACAGTAGTTTTATCCGTTGGAATTGAAGAATTAGAGACAATTGGTCAAGCAATCCTTTATCCAAACCCAGCACAAAATGAAGTTAATGTTGGTGTTTATCTGAATGAAACAACAGAAGTTTCAATCAATATCTATGATGTAACAGGTAAATTGGTTGCAGAAGGATATAATGGATTGATGAATTCAGGAGAAAACATTGTAAAATTGAATACAAGTGATTTAACATCTGGATTATATTCAACAATCATTACAACTGGTAAATCTGTTAAAAACATGAGATTGATTTTGACGAAATAGTCAAATAAGAATATTCATAATGAAAAGACCATTCTTTCGAATGGTCTTTTTTTTTTGAATAGAATAACCAAAATTCCGTTTAATCAATAATTCATCATTTTTTATTTTCGTGAATCTAAATTAAGTAGGTTTGTTATTCAATTCTTTAATTTGAGAAAGCATGAATAAGATCCTTGCACTACTTTCGCTCTTTGTTTGGACCAATTATCTTTTTTGTCAAGAAGTTCATTTTGATCGATGCGGCCTTCAGAATTACCTTCAACAATTGGAAAAATCTTACCCAAACTGTAAGAACGAAATACAATTGAAATACAATTCAGTAGTTCAAAACATTGGGAAAAATATAAAGCCCAAAACAACTATTATTTTGCCAATTGTCGTTCATGTATTGCATGAAGGTGGAAATGAGAATATTTCAGACCTGCAGATTTACAACATGATTTCGGTGCTCAATCAAAATTTTAGAAAACAAAACGAAGACACGGTCGATATTATATCAGAATTTGAAGGAATAGCCACCGATGCTAATATTGAGTTTAGGCTTGCAAAAATAGATCCAGAAGGTAACTATACCAATGGAATAGATAGAATTTACAGTCATTTGACAAACAATGCCGATTTGAATTCTAGAATTAATGCCTGGGACACAGAAAAATACATCAATATTTGGACAAGTAAATCTCTTGCATTTAATGGCGTTGCAGCATTTACTACACTTCCATATGATTTTCAAACACCCAAATGTCAAATTGGAATTTCCATTTTACACTCCTATGTTGGTGATATAGGAACTGGAAATCCAGCTGTTGCACGAATAATTGTTCATGAAATGGGACATTTTCTTGGGCTGTTACATCCAAACCACGACCAGCTAGAAATGGATCAATGTGGAGATGATGGATTGTCAGACACTCCTGAAACAAAAGGGTTTTCAAGTTGTCCTACAATACCAGCAATAGCAGCTATATGTAACACGGGAATCATTGAAAATTACCAAAATTTCATGGAATTTTCCTATTGTCAACGAATGTTTACTTTAGATCAAGTAAATCTTATACATTCAGTTTTACTGGACCCAAATTTGGGAAGAAATCAACTATCAAGCACAGCAAATTTATCTGAAACAGGTGTTTTTTTTGACCCTCCTCCAATTGGCAATCCGAAAGCAGCTTTTGTTACAAGTAATAGATTTGTTTGTGAAGGAGATAATGTGCAATTTTTCGATCAATCATTTAATGCTGTAGTCAACAACCGAACTTGGTATTTCACTGACGGAACACCGGCGATTTCAACAGACCAAAACCCAACTGTTACCTTTTCTGGACTGGGGTGGAAAAAAGTTAAACTAGTGGTTGCGAATTCAAGTGGAATTGATAGTATTATTCAATGGAAGTCTGTCCATATTTCTCAAAACTGGGCAGATCAAACTGGTCCATTTGACTCAAATTTTGATACGCCAACAATTTCGTGGCTAATCGAAAACCCTGGAGAAAATGAATCTTCATGGAGTCAAAACAATATCCAAGGATACAGTAATTCAGGATGCATGAAACTGAATAATTTCAAAGACACCATTGGAACACCGTTTTGTACAAACAATCATTTCTATAACTTTCAACTTGGAGGTAATAAAGACGCCTTAATTTCGCCATCAATTGATTTATCTACTTCTACAAATTTAAATCTCTCTTTTAATTATGCTTATGCTTCGAATACTGACAATCCTGATGAACTAGTTGAAGCTTTAAAAATTTATACATCTAGAAATTGTGGTAAGACATGGGTTTTAAAATCTAGTATTTCAGGACTAGATCTATTAAGTGCTACAAGCATCGCCAATAGTCCCTTTATTCCGTCTAATAATCAGGAATGGAAAAATTTCAGTTTGCCATATATTTCAAATGCCTTAGACACAAAAACCAGAATTAAATTTGAATTTAATTCCTCTGATTATTCCAATAACTTCTATTTTGACAATTTTTCGCTCACTGGCACTTTGAATACCAAATTGAATCAAATTTCCAAAATGAACGTCAAAGTATTTCCTAATCCATCGACCAATGGAAATGTTATAGCGATATCCTATGAAGCAAATGAATCACCATTATCATTCATATTATTAGACCCAAGAGGAAAAAGAATATCTGAAGAAATTAATTATTCAACCAATCAAGATGTTCTGCATTATTTAAAACTACCTGAGTCACTTGCAAGTGGAATCTATTATTTAAATATTTCGCAAAATGAACATCAAATGGTAAAGAAAGTTGTTATTCAATAAATCTTTACAAGCTAAAAAGAGTACTTTATCCCTTCAAAATGACACTTAAATAAATAGCCTATTTTAAAACCATCATTGTTTATACCTTTTCACTAGGTTTGAAAACGAAATGAAAGAAAATACAAAAAATATAAAAAAATTTACTGAGGTGCTCAGCCAGCACAAAAGTCAAATTTGTCATTTTTTCGACTTTTCAACTTTCTCGATTATTGAATTGATTTTCAACAAAAAAAATCCAGCCCAAACGAACTTCAATTCTCTATATTGCTTCGTTTTTCTTATTCCAAAAAAAATGAGGTACTACACTAAACCACCTCCAGAAATTGTGTAGAAAATAAAAATTAATACCTTTAACCCAAAATGTCTTTTATAATTTGCTAACTTTGTATGAACTAATTATTATAAAATGAAACTAAAATTCAACTCATTTTTATTTGTGTTAGCTTTAGGGTGTTCTGTTTCTATGAATGCACAGGAGAATCACTTTAACTGTGGACACAACAAAAGAACACAAGAAATGTGGGCACAAGACCCGCAAATGAAAGCTGACTACGATCAACTTGTAGCTAGTGCTCGTCAGAACAAAGGAACTGGAGCTCAAGCAAAAACAACTTACATTATTCCATTGGTTTTCCACATTATTCATGAATATGGAACTGAAAACATTTTGGATTCACAAGTCTATGACCAAGTAGCTGTTTTAAATCGTGATTACCGCAAACAAAATGCTGATATCTCAGAATTAGTTGCAGGCTATGATACACTTGCTGCAGATGTGAATATTGAGTTCAGATTGGCGACAATCGACCCATATGGAAATTGTACTAATGGAATTGAGCATATCTATTCTCATGAAACAAACAATGGTGATGATTACGCTAAACATAACCAATGGCAGAGATCTAGATATCTAAATATCTGGGTAGTAAGATCAATGCGTGATGGAGTTGCTGGATATGCTTATTATCCTTCTGCAACTGAGGGTTCGTTTTTCTTCGCTGATGGAATCATTATTTTGAATGGTTATATTGGAAGAATTGGAACTGGAAATGAAAATGGATCAAGAGCATTGACACATGAAATTGGACACTATTTAGGATTGGCTCACCCTTGGGGAAATACAAATGATCCAGGAGTTGCATGTGGAGATGATGGAATCGACGATACGCCTGAAACAAAAGGATTCAATTTCTGCCCTCAGACTTTAGCTCAAGCGACAGTTTGTAATCCTCCGGTAGTTGAAAATTACCAAAATTACATGGATTACTCTTATTGTTCAGTAATGTTCTCTAAAGATCAGGCTGATTTCATGAGAAATACATTGATTGTTGAAACTGCAAACAGAAGTAATTTATGGAAAGATACTAACTTAATGATGACTGGTGCTTTAGCAAATCCCGCTCCACTTTGTACTCCGGTAGCTGATTTCAGTGTAAGCAACAAATTTGTTTGTGAAGGTGATGCTGTTACTTTCAAAGATGTATCATGGAACGCTGCCGTAGATTCAAGAGTATGGTACTTTGCGGATGGAACTCCTTCTACTTCAACTTCAGCAACTCCCTCAGTTACGTTCTCTGGAATTGGATGGAAAAAAGTAAAATTAGTTGTTACTAACGCAACAGGTACTGATAGCACTGTTCGTTGGGAAACTGTTCATGTATCTCAAAACTGGGCTGATAAAGTTGGACCTTACACAGAAAGTTTTGAATCAGGAAATGTTGTTTCTTGGTTGATTGATAATCCAGAAGACAATTATGCTAAATGGCAATTTTCTTCTTCTAACGGAAAAGGAAACTCTAAGTGTATGAAATTAAACAACTACAGAGATGTTTCTGATGCTCAAATGTTTACTGATACTTATTTCTACAACTTCCGTTTAGGAGGTAACAAGGATGCCTTAATTACACCTTCTTATGACTTGTCAACTACAACTGGTTCTGAGTTGATTTTTGATTACGCTTATGCTACAAATGGAGCTACTTTAGCTGATATCACAGAATCTTTGAGAATTTATGTTTCTAAAAACTGTGGTAAAACTTGGTCTTTGAAAGAAACTTTGGCAACAACAGATTTGTTGACTGCAGGAAATTCAACTGGAATTGACTTCAAACCAACAGCTGACAATTTATGGAAAACAGCTACTGTTTCTGTACCAGGAAACTCAACAGACACAAGAACTCGTTTCAAATTTGAATTTGTTTCTTCAGATGTATCAAACAATGTTTATATTGATAACATCCGTGTAACAGGTGTATTATCAATAGCTGAAAATCCGTTGAATGCAATGGACTTGACAGTTTATCCAAATCCAACAAATTCTAACAATGGAATTTCAATCAACTATGTTGCTAACGAAAACCCAGTAGAATTCCAATTGATGGATCTTCAAGGAAAAGTGATTACCACTGAAACTAACAAATCTGCAAATTCTGAAGTAACACATAAACTTGAATTATCAAGTCCATTGGCTTCAGGATGCTACTATTTGAAAGTTAGCCAAGGTGAATTTAACATGACTAAAAAAGTGGTTATTCTTTAATCTCTTTTGAAAATTATTGAAAGGACTGATTTTGAATCAGTCCTTTTTTTTGTGCTAAAAAAATAGGTTTTCAAATCTTCCAAAAGATTATACATTTTTATAACACTAGAAAGTTGGTCAGGAGGAAAAAAAAAACCAAATTTGTAAACCGTAAACTAGTGAGTTACAAAACTCATTTTTAAAAGATCAAATATGAAACATAATTTTGGTGCTGGACCTTGTATTTTACCACAAGATGTCTTTAAACAAGCTGCAGAAGCAGTGCTTGATTTCAATGGACTTTCAATTTTAGAAGTATCTCACCGCCATAAAGATTATGTGGCCGTTATGGATGAAGCGTTAGATTTAGTTAAAAAAGCACTGAATGTTCCTGAAGGATATTCTGTTGCCTACCTTCAAGGAGGTGCGACGCTTGGTTTTACCATTGCTGCTTTAAACATGATGCGTGATTCAAAAAAAGCTGCTTACTTGAACACTGGAACTTGGGCTTCTGGCGCAATTAAGGAAGCTAAAAAAGTTGGAATCGATGCACAAGTGTTGGCTTCATCGGAAGACAAACAATTCAGTTACATTCCTAAAAATTATGCAATTCCTGAAGGATTGGATTATTTCCACTATACTTCTAACAATACCATTTACGGAACTCAGTTTCACGAAATTCCAAAAACAAGTTTACCATTGGTTTGCGATATGTCATCAGACATTTTTTCTAAAGAAATCAATGTTGCCGATTTTGACTTGATTTATGCTGGAGCTCAAAAAAATCTTGGACCTGCTGGTGCAACATTATACATTGTAAAAGATTCGGTTTTAGGAAAATCTACTTCGCCTTTCATGCCAACCTATTTGGATTTGAAACAGCATGTTGAAAAAGAATCAATGTTAAATACACCTCCTGTATTTTCAGTTTACGTAGCGATGTTAAACTTGCGTGATTTATTGAAAAATGGCGGAGTAAAAGCAAAAGAATTAGAAAACATTGCGAAAGGAAACCTATTATACAACGAAATTGATACAAATCCATTGTTCGTTGGAAATGTAGCCCAAGAAGATCGTTCAAATATGAATGTTACTTTCAAATTAACGGACGAGACTTTGTCTGAAAAATTTGATGCTGCATGGAAAGGTGCTGGAATCGTTGGACTTCCTGGTCACAGATCAGTTGGAGGATATAGAGCTTCCATGTACAATGCATTGCCATTGTCAAGTGTCCAAGTTTTGGTAGATGTGATGAAGGAATTTACTAGAACAAACGGGTAATTTAGATATTAGACGAAAGACATTAGAATGAAGACATTAGATTTTAGATTGTTTTAATCTTTGGTCTTAAATTGAAAACTTATTTATTAAGTATGAAAATATTAGCAAATGATGGTATTTCTGAAGAGGGAAAAATCGCTTTACAGAATGCTGGTTATACGGTTGTAACAGATAAAGTTGAACAAAGTGATTTGGCAAAAGCTGTTAATGAAGAAAACTACGAAATTGTTTTGGTGAGAAGTGCCACAACAGTTCGCAAGGAAGTAATTGACGCTTGTCCAGGATTGAAATTGATTGGCCGTGGTGGTGTTGGAATGGACAACATTGATGTTGCTTATGCTAGAGAAAACGGACGAACAGTAATCAACACGCCAGCATCTTCATCTCAATCCGTTGCGGAATTGGTGATGGGACAATTGTTTTCATTATCGAGATTTTTGCCTGATTCATTCAAAAACATGGAAACAGGTGATTTCAATACTTTAAAGAAAAATTACGCCAAAGGAATTGAATTACGTGGAAAAACACTTGGGATCATTGGATTTGGAAGAATTGGACAATCTTTAGCTTCCTATGCTTTGGCTATCGGAATGAAAGTGATTGCTGTAGGAAAAACCGAAGAAGAATGTGAAGTTGAATTGGCAGAAATCCCAGGATTTGGAACGCCAAAAGTGAAAATTCAAGTGATAACTGATCTTGATTATTTACTGGCAAATGCAGATTTCATTTCATTGCATATTCCGAAGCAATCAGATGGAAGTGCTGTAATTACAGCATCTGAATTTGCAAAAATGAAAAAAGGTGTTCGTATAGCCAATGCAGCTCGCGGAGGTGTAATCAATGAAGACGATTTATTGGTTGCTTTAGAATCAGGTATTGTTGCTGGAATCGCCTTGGATGTTTATGAAAATGAGCCAAATCCAAGAAAAGATTTATTGAATCATCCAAAGATTGCTTGTACTCCGCATATTGGAGCAGCAACTTTGGAAGCACAAGATAGAATCGGTTTAGAATTAGCTAATTTGATTATCAAGCAGTTCGGAACTTTTTAATATGTATTATGAGTGATGATTTAGTTTTCATCACTCATTGTTTTCTTCTTTATGGCAAAATTAAAACCGTTTAAAGCAATTCGTCCAACAAGAGACAAGGTTCATTTGGTGGCTACAAGACCTGTTTACACTTATAAAAACTCGGTTTTGAAAGCCAAACTTGAAACAAATCCTTATTCCTTCATTCACATTATCAATCCTGAATTTGGAGAGATTGTGAAAACAAGGCCTAATTCTAAAGAACGATTTTTAAACGTCAAAAACGAATTTGATAAATTTTGCGATTTAGGCATTTTGGTTCAGGACCCAATAGAAACACTCTACCTGTATCAGCAAACAAAGGACAATCATGCCTATTTAGGGATTATTGCGGGTGCGAGTGTCGAAGAATACAACCAAGATTTAATCAAAAAGCACGAAGCTACTTTGACTTCAAGAGAAGCCATGTTTACAGATTACTTGGACATTGTAGGATTCAATGCTGAGCCTGTGCTCCTCTCCTATCCGCACAATGAAACCTTGGAAAATTTATACTCAGAAATTTCAAAGGAAAGACCTGAATTTGAATTTTCCACAACCGATATGATTAAACATGAACTTTGGATGTTGTCAGCATCGCAAACAGATGCCGTTTTAAAAGCATTTGAAGCGATTCCTGCAAGTTATATCGCAGATGGTCATCATCGTTCGGCTTCATCAGCTAGATTAGCTGAAATCATCGAAAAAAGAGGTGAAACTCCAAAAGGAGAGAATCACCATTATTTTTTGGCGTTTTTGATCGACGAAAATCGCTTGAATATACTAGAGTTCAATCGGCTTGTAAAAACCTTAAATGGTTTGACAGAAAACGAATTTTTGACGCGATTGGCTGATGCATTTGATATTGAAAAATTGGCTGGTGCAAGTAAACCATCAAATGAACATCAAATCACCATGAATTTGAAAAATGTATGGTATTCATTGACTTGTAAAAAGAGTATTGTGCATGAAGAACATCCAGTTTCTTGCTTAGATCCAGAAATTTTGACGCAAGAAATCCTCACTCCTATTTTGGGAATTGAAGATTTGAAAACTGACCAAAACATTGAATTCATCAGCGGTAATTTAGGTTTGGAGGCCATTTCGAAACCAATTCAAGCAGGTAAAGCAGAAGTAGGATTTGTATTATTTCCGCTAAATATGTCGCAAGTTAAAAGAGTTGCCGATCACCAAATGATTATGCCCCCAAAATCTACTTGGGTGGAACCCAAAATGCGCAGTGGATTAACGATATATAACATCAAAGAATGATTGCTGAAAAAATATTAGCATTGAAGCAAACATTGCCTGCTTCAGTTCAATTGATTGCCGTTTCTAAAACAAAACCCAACGAAGACATCATTCAGGCTTATCAGGCAGGACAGCGTGTTTTTGGAGAAAATAAAGTCCAAGAAATGGCCGACAAATATGAGTCATTACCTAAGGATATTCAATGGCATTTGATTGGACATTTGCAAACCAATAAGGTAAAATACATCGCTCCTTTTGTCACTTTAATTCATGCTGTTGACAGTTTGAAATTATTGAAAGAAATAAATAAAGAAGCAAAGAAAAATAACCGCGTGATTGATTGTTTATTGCAATTTTTCATCGCATCCGAAGAGACCAAATTTGGTTTGACATTCGAAGAAGCAACAGAAATTCTCGAATCCAAAGAATTCATCGAAATGGAAAATGTGCGCATCGTTGGACTAATGGGAATGGCTTCTTTTGTGGAGGATGAAGATCAAATCAGAGATGAGTTTAGAACACTTTACAACTATTTTCAGGTAATCAAAAGCCATCATTTTAAATTCAACGCAGACTTCAAAGAACTTTCCATGGGGATGAGTGGAGATTATGCGATTGCGATTGAAGAAGGTAGTACAATGGTGCGCATTGGGAGTAGTATTTTTGGCGGGAGGTAATAATAAAATCAATTTCAATTTTCAAATTAGTTTTCGCTGAAAACTAAAAGAAATAAAAAACCCGCTTCGACAAAATCGAAGCGGGTTTTAATATTAATCAGTATTCTTAGTTTTTAACAACTCTCAATCTTTCGATTTGAGTACCTTGAATTACTTCAATGTTATAAACTCCTGAAACAAATTTATCACCAATTACGAAAGTTGATAAATCTGAAACATTCACTTGGTGATTTTCAACCAATTTACCTAACATATCGTATACATTTA
>CANHQP010000024.1 GCA_947462925.1 Flavobacteriia bacterium
AAAATCGGATAATTTTTTAATTAAATTTGAAAATAATTAAGACATGAAAAAAGTAGTTTTTGATGACAAATTTTAGGTGGTCACTTTCAATTGGAATTACATGGTCAATTTAAACTGGAATGAGGTGGTCAATATAGCTGGAATTAGCAACAGGCAAAAGAGGGCAATTATTGCTACTTTATTTGTAATGATGGGATCAAAAGAATCTACTTCTGAAAAAGAAATTGACTTTATAGAATTGATAGCAAGCTTACTAGATGTTGATATGACATCAAGCTATTTCACTACTATGATTGAGGAAGAAGAAATAACTCAAGCTATAAACACACTTGATAGAGCCAAAAAAGAATGGCTATTAACTGCATTGCATACATTGACAATGATTGATGGGAAGATTGAAGAAATAGAAAGTATATTTTTAATAGGATTTGCTAGTGATATGGGAATATCAAGAAGTGAGTTGAGTACTTTAATAAGAAATATTGAAAATAAAATTTAAAAATAGAATCTATGAAAACTAAAATAAATTTAATACTATTATTTATAGCAATAAGTACTTCATTTTTAAAAGGTCAGGAGCTTCCAGAAGTGCCTCTAAAAAACGGAATGGCATATTATGTGTTTGAGCATAAACTAGATAACACTGCAAAATGTTTAAGTAGTTATGTTGACGCACCTTTGGCAGGAAATACATTACTTCCTTTTCATGAAAAAATAATAAAAAAAGCTTCAAATTTTTCCTTTAGTAATTTAAAGACTTCTTGCATTATTTTATTACAAAGAAAACTGGTTAGTTTAAAGTGTCAGGATACTCTAAAATATTCAGCTTCAAATGTGACAATAAATGAATTTACAAATAAATGGAAACCTACATTCATTGATAAAAAAATTGCAAGTAGCAAGATAACTGCAAATATCAGCTTTGTATTTCTATCAAAAAATGAATATAAGTTAATAATAAAAGACATTGTTTATACAAGTGGAGAAACTGTATCAATGGGGAAAGTAGAATTTCATGACTATAAATTTGGAGAATCATATCAAAATGTCAAAAAATCAGATAAAATCAGTAAGGGTGACTTAACTTTTTTTAATGATATAGATTCAATAATAAAAGAAATAGACAAAATAATTTTGGAAGCATTAACTGATACTTATAACGCTGATGAATTGTAAATAATTTCCAATGAATAAATTTATAAAAGAAAATGGAAAAGCACTAAGTATATTACTTTCTTGGCTTTTTATCAATTTACTATGTCTTGTGTTTTCTGTTAAAAGTTCTCACAACAAGGAGCTTTACCCTTTTATTGAATTTGACCCCTATGAAAAGATTGGAATCAGACAAACATATGACGTGTCAGAGTTTCTGTTATATGGCTTTACACCCATCATTATTTTTGTTGTAATTAAACTTATATATTTTGAAAAAAAGTAATTCTTTATTAAGTAGTTTCTGTTTCATTTTTTGTCTCACAAATTTGTCATTTACCTTTGGACAAGATAATGGGGTTAATGAATTAATTCAAAAAAGTGAGTTTCTTGCCCCTGCTGAAATAGGTGTAAATGAATATAAACCAATAGAGGATCCCGTTTTAAAAAGAAGAGAATCAAAGAATGTTGCTACTATTCCAAACCAGAATAATCAGAATTCAACAAGCTCAAACAGCAAGTCTGAAAGTGAATTGGAAAATATGATGAATGAGGTTCATGAAAAGATTAAAAATAATGTTGATAACAATGAATATAGTAAGATTGAAAGTTCTGATGCAGAAGGTCTAAATTTTGACAGATTTAAAAACAGTTCATGCTATGATAAGATTGGCTTTAATCCAAGCTGGGATATGGACGGATTGGAAAATGAATACCAAAATTGTGAAAGTGAACACAGTTTCCAAATTTTGAAGATTGTAATATATGTGATAGTTTTCCTAGCCATTATAGGAGTTATTATTTACTTTAGCGTCCCCAAAAAAAAGAATGATAAGGTTGAAAAATGAATATGTTTTATTTTAAAAACAAATTCTATACACCTTTTAGATAATAAAAGCACATTTGACCCAACTAGGATACTCTTTGAGCTGTTTTGTTGTTTAGTCCTGTAGGGTGAAAATCACTAGCAGATTTGTGTTATTTGCTGCTGAATCTACATAGTAATTGAAGGTTATTTTTTAACTAATCCAATATACAATGAAAGAAAAGAAACTAATTTTTGAATTAATTAATGAATTGCAATTGAATTCAACTGTTGAGTTGTTTGCAACCAATTTTTCAAAATTTAATCTTTTTGGACTAGAAATGCTGATGGATAACAGCAAATTATTTGATGGAATTTCAAAAAGACAATATTTAAATTATTTCAAAACATTTTTTGAAGAAAAAAAAGCACAGAAAATAAATGAACTTGCTTTTAGACCTATTGTGTGTATGCAATGCAAAAAGGGTTGTACCGGCTTTGTTTTTTTAGATGAACAAAACAAGCAATCTTATACTTTTATTGCCGAAGATGAAAATGGAAAAATTACTGACTTAAAAGAATGTTCAAAATTTGAAACAGAGCAAAATTTGGTTGGATACAAGTTCAAGAATATTAGAGAATTTCCTGTATTTTAGAAAAATATTTACCCATAATTTTTTTGTTTTATATACTGCTCTCTTGCAGTTCATTGGTAAATCATCCCCCTGCCAGATAAGACATTTGGTGTCCCCCCTAATTACACTGCTCATCAAGTTAATTATTGCGTGATTGCAGTAAAATTACCGCCAGAATTGCGCGTTTATTTACATGTGTTAATGTGCTCTAATCATACACCAATGTCAATTATTGATGCTGCATTAAAAACTGATTTAATAGTTTATCTAATACTTATAATATATATAGCTAAAGGTTAATGTATTTCTATCCATTTTCAAAATAGAACCATACTCAAAAAATCACCGCTTGAAAAGGTAATGGAATTGGTTTGGGATATACAATTATCTCTAACTAAATCTATTTATTAACCCTTTAAATTTATAGTATTATGAAGTTTGCAAAAGCAACTAGAAAAATGTGCAAAATGAAGTTATCCCTACAGGGACCTTCTGGTAGTGGCAAAACCTATTCTGCATTATTGTTAGCCAAAGGAATTACAGGTGATTTGTCTAAAGTAGCAGTGATTGATTCCGAAAATGGAAGCAGCCATCTTTATGCCAAATTGGGAGCGTTTTCTGTCTTGAAATTAGAAGCACCATTTAATCCTGAAAAGTTTGTTGAAGCCATTCATTTAGCCATTAAAGAAGGTTTTGAATGTGTTGTAATTGATTCTTTAAGCCATGAATGGTTTGGAACAGGAGGAATACTTGAAATCCACAGTAACATGCAAGGTAATTCTTTTACCAATTGGAGTAAATTAACCCCAAGACACAATGCGCTTATTGAAGCCATTGTAAGTTCTGATATTCATATTTTAGCTACTCTTAGAAGTAAGACAGAATATGTTATTCAGCAGGTAAATGGTAAAAGTATTCCTGAAAAAGTAGGACTAAAAAGTGTTCAAAGAGATGATACTGAGTATGAATTTACAATATCATTTGAGCTAAATAAAAACTACATGGCAACTGTTTCAAAAGACCGAACAGAATTATTCAAAAATCAACCAGAATTAGTGCTTTCAGAGCAAGTTGGGAAAAGAATTATATCATGGTGTAATTCAGAAGAAAATAACAACAGAAAAGAGGATGTGCAAGCTAGAATTTTGAGTTGTGAAAATCTTTCTATGTTAAATGAACTTTATTTAGAAAACCCAGAATTCAGAGATTTATTCCGTGAGGAGTTTGCTACCAAACAACAAGATTTATTATTAATTAACCAAGAAAAATTTAAGCAA
Source organism: Flavobacteriia bacterium (assembly GCA_947462925.1). Taxonomy (GTDB): domain Bacteria; phylum Bacteroidota; class Bacteroidia; order Flavobacteriales_D; family Crocinitomicaceae; genus JAQVCM01. Next base: position 3,870 of record CANHQP010000024.1, read on the forward strand.
AATGGACATTTACAACATTAATGCAACATTTGTTCCTTCAATAATTGAGGGAGCAAATAACATTGCTAACACAGCAAAATCTACTGAAAAAGTATTTATTGAGGCTAATACTTCAGCAGTAAGTTACCGAGAAATAAAAGACCAACACATTATCCCTGTATTTTCAGCTACCAATGAGCCACTAATTTCTCATCAAGAGCTTATAGATTCCCTTAATGCTGTAACAAAGAATTGGTTTCAAGAGGAAGTTGTTTTAGACCCAAGTATTAGAGTTTCACACCCTATAAAAGGCAGAATTCCTGAAGCAAAATACAAAAAGGCATCTGAACTTGAACCTTGGGAGCAAACTCTTTATTATGAAAGAATGATGTTTTGTATTGAAGTACCAAGTATAGCTGAAATGGTAGGAGGCAACCTACTTTCACTTACTGTTGGTGCTGTTAAATCTTATTCAGAGGATAACTTATATGGCAAAAGACCATCAGGGGAGCAACAATTTCATTTGTTTGTAGGATTCAGAAATAAGGTGTGCTGCAATATGTGTGTTAGTACTGATGGTGTAAAGTTAGATTTGAAAGTTAAAGATTTAGCACAGCTAGAACAAAGCATGTTTAATATGTTGTCAAAATACAATGTTGGAGCGCATATTGAAGCAATGAGAAAATTCACTGCAATAGAAATAACCCAGAGTGAATTTGCTCAATTTATAGGAAAATCAAGGTTGTATAAATATATGCCTGATGACTTAAAATTGGGTTTAACTCCTTTATGTTTTGGAGACCAACAAATGGGTGCAGTTGCAAAAGATTTTTTCAATGATGCTAATTTCTCAACAAACATGGAAACAGGAACTATTAATTTGTGGAGGTTATATAATCTCCTAACAGGTGTAAACAAAAGCACTTATATAGATCAATTTTTGCAAAGAGCTATCAATGCGCAGGAGTTGGTGCTTGAAATAGCCCAGCATAAATCAGGAGAGAAAAGTTCTTGGTATCTGCTTTAATCATAAGATTTGTAAACCAAATTGTGTACTATTAAATTAATACGTTTTTTGGTTTACATTTTTTAAATTTCATTGGATTATGTGATTCAACTTTTTTAGCTTTATTATGGGTGAATGGTTTACTTTTATCTAGATTACGCATAGATGTGTTTTTAATTTCAACATATGACTTAACAAGTTTTTTTGCCTTAGCTAAAGAGAATTTTTCAGAGTCAAAATTGCTAACACAAATAGCAGTTAATTCAACTTGTTTGTCATACTCCTCTGAATTAGAGAACATTCTGCCTACAGGAAAATCTTGAAGAATATTTCTTTTTACAAAATCAGATTTTTCTGCTTTGTAAGCAATAAAAGCTAAGTGCAATTCTTTTATTTTCATTTTAGTACTGCAATTTTGAAGCCTTGCAATTGTGTTATTAAACCCCAATACATTTACTGATTCAAGATAAAAATCACAAAGCAAGATTGGTAGACCAGTTTTTTTAAGTTTGAAGCTTGTTAAGTTTAATCTATTAGGTTTGCCTTTAAGAAATTCTATTGTTTCCTTAAATTCAGTATCATTTTTATCAATATCTTCATACTCTAAATCAATATTTGGTTCTTTTTCACAATAATCTACAATGTAATTTTCTTTTTTGAAATAATCTTGAAGATACTGATTACCGTTAAATACTATGCATTTAGTTCTTTGATTTTCTAGAAATGCATCAATATTTAGATATGAGATTTGATTTTGCCCACCATTATTAATCTTAACAAAATTAAATCCTGAAAATCCAGATTCACTAATTAACATCTTTCTCAATTCAATGGCTTTTTCCTTAAGTAAAGGGTGTTTTGTAAATTTATTATAAATGCAGTTTAACCCACTTATTTCTTCTTGTGCAGCACTAATCAATTCAGTTAAATTTAACTCTGTAATCTTCTTGTTAATTAGTGAATACACAAAGTTTATACTGATTAATTCATGAGGTTTCCTGCATCTTCCAATTATTTGTGTGGTTTGTAATTCACTAATAATTGTATGTTGCTTTAGTATGTCAGAAACAACAATTAAATGGTATGGCTCACAAATGTCAAATCCTGTAAAATATGCAGAAGTCATAAAATTAACTCTACAAGGAAGTTGTTTTTGTTGGATGCCCCTTGTATTATATTTTTCTGTTTTATCTTTATTTTTTGGGTTCTGACCACAAAGCAGAGCTATATCTTTAAAATTAACAAGTCCTTTCTCTATTAAATGCGCTGAAATATATTCTAAAGGTGTTATTTCATTGAATGCAAAAACTATTTTATCTGTAGTAGTATTAAGTTGTTCTATTAAAATTTCCACAGCAACATTTATTGGATTGTATGAGGAAATTAAGTCTATCTTACCCCTATTATAGTTTTCATACTTAAATCTAGTAATTTGAATATTTTGTAAATCAGGATCAGAAAATTCTAGAAGTGTCGCAGATACAACTGCCCTTTTTTCCATTGGAAAATACTTAAAGTGTTCAATACAGAATTCCATTTTTTTTCTGTAACTACTATCTAATTGAACTGAATCAATTTCATCAATTAAGAGAAAGAATTCTTCAAAGACAGATGGACCAATATGATCAATAAGTACTTCTAAACTATCTGCTACAACTAGTATCTTTTTGAAACCCATTGCACTTTGCATGTAGTTAGTTAAAGCAGTTTTTCTACCTAAACTAATTTTTTGACTTCCTTCATCTGCACCAAAGTAATGAATGCCTTTATCAGATATTGCCTTTGATTTTGCGGTATACCTTGTAGGAAGAACTATTATTGAGTTTCTATCAGATTCTATTTCAAGTGTGGTTGCTCCAATTCCAGTTTCCTTTTTATCTATGATACCTGAAGGGAGAAAATTAAATGAATCTCCTAACCAGGTCCCATTTTCTAAAACATAATCTACACCACCTGATTTATTTGGGCTTTCACTGATAATTCTGTTTTCTTGTTTAACAAAATTCTCCATTATCTAACTTTTGCATTCTAATTCAAAGTGTTGTACAATACTGATAATTTTGGAGGAGAAAGAGTCATCAAAAACTCCATTCAATCCATTATCTTATTTTATCAACTTATGATTTAATATCTCTTGTAACCATTTGCATTAATATGCAACAAATATATGGGAAAATAGGATACTAGGACTAGTTATTACTAATTAAGATATAGTAAGTTAATTAACATATTTTGCTTGCTTTTTCCTGAGAACAGGAGTGAGTAAATCCTAGCAAGGGTATTTCTACTCTTGGGATCACTCAACCCTCTGGCTCAAGAAAAAAGCAAAATGATTAGTTTTTGCTTGCTTCCCCCCTCGGTTGGCTAAGTTGGAACCTTAAAGCCACTTAGCTTGGAGACAACTATCAAATGTTTAAGCATCTGATGTGCTTGGAACTCTCTCCTTAGTGCCATTCCTGGGCTTTGCACATATCCCACAGTTGCCCGACTCAGTTTCCTGAGAGATTTTGCTGCCGTAGTCTTTTCCCGACCAAAATCTACTTTAAATTTAAGGAAAAATCCTGATGTAACATAAATGATATACAGTGTTTTATCAACAATAAAAAAGAGACATTATATAGCTAACCTATCAAGATTGTTAATAAACACCGCTTTCAACTAATGCCAATATTAAACAAGTAGTATGAAAAACACAGATTTTACCATTCAGGAAATGGAGGTTGTATATTTACCAACTAAATTAACAACCAATGAGGAATCAATATCTAATTCTAGGAGTGCCTACAATGTATTAAGACAGTTTTTTAATCCTAGTACAATAAATTATCAGGAGGAATGCATAGTATTGTATCTAAATCACGCATCAAAAATAATTGGAGCACACAAACTAAGCAAGGGAGGAATTAATGCTACCATAGTAGATACAAGAATCATACTTGCAACTGCTCTTAAATCACTTTCAACAGCCATTATAGTAGCTCATAACCACCCATCCGGAAAACTTGAACCATCTGATGCGGATAAAAAAATTACCAAAAGACTTAGTGATGCCTGTAAGCTGTTAGATTTAGCTTTATTAGACCACATTATTCTAGCACCGGAAAATGCATATTTCAGTTTTGCTGACAATGGTTTAATTGAAAGGTAAAGTAGGAGACCACTTAGTTAAATCTGAGTGGTTTTTACAGCTTATAGAATGATGCTAAAGTGCATATTTTACATGTTGTATATTCACTTGCATTAGTAATAATTTGTTTTAGATTAGGTGTAAAAACATTTGCTGAAATTTAATAATCTGGCAGACATCTTCTCCTTACCGGCTTTAATAAATTTTGTAAACTAAATAAGTTTAGATGGATATTTTTACTAATTTTAAGTAAATTTTAAATGTTTAATCAGGTTTAAAAAAATGCAAAACACTTGCAAATTTGAAAGAGTAAAAGGCTAAAAGCATTAATTATACTAGGTTTCAGAGGTTAGAGCATCTGACTGTTAATCAGAGGGTCCTTGGTTCGAGCCCAAGAGAGAGCGCAAAAAGTAGAGCACTTACATTTTATGTAGGTGCTTTTTTTTATATATTTAGTATTACATTTTGCAGGGAACAGTTTGTCAAGCCAAGAATTTAGAATCTTTTAAAATTAGTTTGCAGGAAGTTAAAGGCTTTTTGACAAGCATAGATTTTCTTTGAGAATTTTCTGAAAGTTCAATTGTTGTATTTCAATTAATTATCTACTTTTGAAAAAATTAGATGTTAAATCCATTACACAATTTAAGTATGATCGTAGATAAAAAAATTTTAGCTGTAGTAAAAAAATCATTTTCAAAGTTTGATTTTACCAGATTGGAAGAAAAATGCACAAATGAAGCGCAGACTAGAATGTACTTAATTGAACCTTTACTTGAAATTTTAGGATTTAGTCGAATTGATAACCGAGATATGTTAACTGAAATTAACGCTGGATGGGGTCAAAAAAATGATAAAGCTGATTTAGGTTTAATTATTAAAAGTAAGAAACCAGAAATAATTATTGAATGTAAAAAACTTGGTAAAAGATTAACTGACAAAGAAGCATCTCAGTTAAATGGTTATTTTTCAAATACTGAAGGTTCAAAAATTGGAATTTTAACAAATGGTTTAGAATGGAGATTTTATGCTGAATTTGATGAAAAAAATAGATTGCACTCAAATCCATTTTTGGTTATAGATTTCACGGAAGTAGATGATACTAAAATTGAACAGTTTGCTCAGTTTCACAAAAATTTCATTGATATTAAGCAAGTTTTAGAGGAAGCGCAAGATACATTTTTTCTTGAGGGATTTAATGGCGCTTTAACTGAAGAGTTTTTAAATCCTTCTGATGATTTTATTAAAGCTATTTATTCGCGTATGCCGGGCAAACGAATGAATGAAGAGGTTAAAAGAAAACTGCGAGAACTTATTAATTCAAATTCAATTCAACAAGCATTACCTAGGTTAATAGAAGAAGAATCGAAAAGTGGAAATGTAATAATTACTACAGGTGAAGAGCTTAAAATTTATCACACTGTTAAAACTATTATTATCAATGCACTGAAAAAAGTCGATTTTTCTAGAATTTCATACAGAGATCAAAAAAACAGTTTCAATATTTTGGTCGATGATAACCAAAGAAAAGTTATTGCTAAAATAACTTCCGTAAGAGAGAAACACTTTATTGAAATTGGTGGAGGTAGTAAAGTACAAGTTGATGATATTGAGAATATTGTGGCTTTAAGCAAACAAATTGTTGAAATTACAAAAGGTTTTTTAACAGAATAGAACTCAAAGTATAGTAAAATTATTGGCTTTCAATCAGTTCCGAATTTATCGGAGTGGTTCGAGCCCAAGAGAGAGCGCAAAAATTCAAGCACTTACATTTTATGTAGGTGCTTTTTTTGTTTTTAGCGTTTTAGTAAATTGAATAAATCTTATTTTTAGTTATTATTGACAACTTAAAATCGGTTTAAATGGCTTTCCTTCCAAAAAATATTCAACTTAAAAATGGGAAATCAGTTCTTATTAGAATTGCAGAAATAAGCGATGCGGCAGCATTATTGAAGTTGATCAAAAATTATTTGGACGACAGTCCTTACATTCCTAAATCGACTTCTGAATTTCACTTGACCTTACAGCAAGAGGAAACTTGGATTCAATCTTTTTTGGATGCGCCAAATTCATTGCTTTTGGTGGCTGAATATGAAAATCAATTGATTGGAAATATTGATTTGACAGGAAACAAGCGCCGAGTAATGCAACACAATGCGCTGGTTGGCATGGGAATGTTGCTCGAATGGCGAAACCAAGGTCTCGGAACTGTTTTGATGCAAGCTGCAATGGATTGGGCAAAGTCAAATCCTTTGTTGGAAAATTTACAATTAGAGGTTTACGCCGAAAATTTGGCGGGTATAAAGCTTTATGAAAAGATGGGATACAAGCAATGTGGCATAATCCCCAATTTATTCAAAGAAAATGGCCATTATTGCGACAGTATCATGATGACTTTGTCTTTGAAAAAGGTATAATACGAATCAAATCGCTGAATTAAAGTGGCAATAAATTTAAAAAACGCTGATTTAATTTGGCGATTTGGAATGAATTATTGAAAAAATTAATTTCTATTTCAAAAATTCTCCTTATCTTAATTTAGAAAACTCAATTTTAGACTTATAAATTTTACAAAAAAATGCAAAAACGCTGGCTAATTAAAGACTTACCTGAACAAAGTAAAATTGACAATTTGGCGCAAGCCTTGAATCTTGAAACTGCTTTGGCAACTATTTTAGTACAACGAGGAATTTCGACTTTTGATGAAGCACAACATTTTTTCAGGCCCTCTCTTGATGATTTGAACGATCCTTTTTTGATGCAAGATTTGAAAGAAGCAGTTGAACGCATCAATTTAGCCATCGCGCAAAATCAAAAAATCATGATTTATGGTGATTATGACGTGGACGGAACGACCGCCGTTGCTGTGATGTGGAACGTTTTAATTGAACATTACAAGAACATAGAATTTTACATTCCAGATCGTTATGCGGAAGGATATGGCGTAAGTTCACAAGGAATTGAATATGCGCATACGCAAAATGTTCAACTCATTATTGCGCTCGATTGTGGCGTAAAAGCCAATGAAAAAGTAGATTTTGCCAATTGTTTAGGCATCGATTTTATTGTTTGTGACCACCACACACCTGGAGAAACTTTGCCAAAGTGCTTGGTTTTAGATCCCAAACGCGCAGATTGTCAATATCCTTACAAAGAATTGTCGGGCTGTGGCGTAGGATTTAAATTATTGCAAGGTTTGTGCATCGCCAACGATTGGGAAACGACTACATTATTCGAACAATTGGATTTATTGGCGATTTCTATTGGTGCTGACATTGTGCCGATTACGGGAGAAAATCGCATTTTGTGTTACTTTGGTTTACAACTACTGAATGCCAAACCACGCCTTGGAATTGCTGAAATTCTGCGTGTTGCTGGAAAAGCTTTGCCATTGACTTTAACCAATGTAGTTTTCATTATTGCACCAAGAATCAATGCTGCAGGTAGAATCCATACAGGAAAAAAAGCGGTCAGTTTGATGATTTCGGAAGACCAAGAGGAATTGAAAACCATTGCAGAAAGTATCAACGAAAACAACAGTGAACGCAAAGATTTAGACCAATTGATTACCGCAGAAGCGCTAGAACAAATAGAGAATGATTCCACGTTTGAATCCAAAATTACCACCGTTGTTTTTCAAGAAGATTGGCACAAAGGCGTGATTGGAATTGTGGCTTCCAGATTGATCGAAAATCATTATCGTCCAACGATTGTTTTGACAGAATCCAACGGAAAAGCAACTGGTTCGGCGCGCAGTATTCGTGGTTTAGATATTCATGCAGCTTTGGAAAAATGCACCGATTTATTAGAACAATTTGGTGGACACACTTTTGCAGCAGGAATGACTTTGCCGCTAGAAAATATTGACGCTTTCAAAGCCAAATTTGAAGCAGTTGTTCAATCAATGATTGCAAAGGAAGATTTGGTTCCGCAACAAATCGTGGATTATGCATTGCGTTTTGATGATATTTTTCAAGAAAAAGAATTGTTAAACAAAGTTCCAAAGTTCAAACGCATCATCAGTCAATTGGAACCGCACGGACCAGGAAACATGAAACCAGTTTTTGTTTCTCATAATGTCTATGTAAAGTCGTTCAAAGTGCTAAAAGATGTGCATTTGAAATTGATCTTAGGTCAACCAAATTCAAAGGTTACAATTGACGCCATTGCATTCAATATGATTGACAAATTAGACATCGTAGAGAGCAATCTTCCAATCGAAGTTTTATACACGCTAGAATCGAACGTTTGGCGCGATTTGGAGACATTGCAATTGAACGTGAAAGATATTCGTGCAATGATCTAATAACCTGATTTCGATTATTAAAACAAAGTCAAAGTTAATAGAGCAGTTTTTAATTCTTTTTCAAATTTCTGAATTAAAAAACTACTCTTTCCTTTTTACTTTAAAGTCAACTTTGTAATAGAAAATCGGTAAGAAACCCAATTGTTGTTTTTCAGCAAGAGGTTCTTTGTTTGGATTCGCTAAATCTGGCGCATATGCCAATCCCAATAAGTTTTTGGTATTTAGAATATTGACTAAATCCAATCCAATTTCGTGCGTCATTGATTTGGCGTTGTATTTCCAATTTACTTTCAAATCCAATCGGAAATAATCTTTAAATTGTCTTTCGTTGAAAGCAGAATCAGAGAAGATGACTTCTTTGCGCAGTTCTGATTCGGCAATATTTACGTAACCATATCTTCTTCCACCAGCGTATGTCATTTTTAACCCTGCGGAAATAGATTGTTTTTCATTTAACTTGAACTCTTTTCCAGCTAGGAAGTTAGTTGCATAATTACCATTGTAAGAGGTGTTTCGCTCGATTCCGTCACTTCCTTTGTATTTGGAATCATACAAAGAAGCAGAAAATAAAAAGAAAAATGATTTATTGAAGAATTTTTGAACCGTCAACTCCAAACCATAATTGCGACCAGTTCCTGTATTCTGCAGTGAATCTGGGAAAAAGCGCGCAAAGCCACTTCCTTGGTTGATTAAAGAAAAAGACGAACTTTTTACATCGACCGGCACCTCATACAAATGCTGGTAGTAGACTTCTGTTTTCACTTGTAAATTGCCTTTGAAGAATTTTTCATACGCTAATGCTGTGTGAATACTTTTCGTAAATCCCATTTTTTTGTTGTGTAAATATGGGTTTCCGTTAGCATCAATCTTCTGATAAGTGTAGGTGTAGTTTGGTTGCGTTTGACTATGTAAACCAGCACCAGCAGAAATTGATTGCGCTTTTTTCATTCTCAATTTCCATCCAACACGAGGTTCAATAGGACTCAAGCTGTTGCTAAAGGAATAGTACTGACTGTGCAAACCAGCAGTTACATCCATGTTTTCTTTCACCCGCCATTTCCATTGAACGAAAGGCTGAACAAGCATGGCAGTTCCTTGGTAATTCCAACGTGTTTCAAATTGTGATTGATCAACAGTAAGCGCAGAATCTCTCATGTTCATGAATTGCCCTTCAACATTGAATCCCGCTTTGATCAAATGGTATTTATTGATTTTATGATTGATACTCAAATAGCCCGAAAGTCTCGTCGTTTTAAAAGCATATCCCATTAGAGGATAAATTGAATCGACGTTAATATTATAGATAGGATTTCCGTTTTGGTATGTAGTATCCAATGTTCGAATCAAATAGTTGTGACGTGAATTTTGTTTTTCGTACGAAACAGAAAGGGTGGAAGTCAGAAAAGTTTTTTCGTTCAATGCTTTTTTGTAAACCAAACCTGAAACGCCCATGGTTGTTCCAAAGTATTGATCTCTATCACCTTCACCGTAAAATTCTGAAGAATATTCTTTTTGGTCAGAAATTTTGATGGCGATATCACTCATACCACCAATGGCGAACCAAGATAGCGAGCCTCCTTTTTTCAACTGCCAATTTAATTTGAAAGCCATGTCGCCATAAGTTGGAACTGCATCGGTTCCAATTTGTACGCCAATCGCTTTAAACATGCTTAAAGTTGAATACCTTGCCATGGCCAAATAACTCGATTTTCCACTTTTACTCATCGGACCTTCTGCCATCAATTCAGTTCCTAAAACCCCAAATTGACCCGTAATTTCATGCATTTTCTCGTTTCCGTTACGCAATTTAAGGTCAAAAATTCCAGAAGTACTGTTTCCGTATTCTGCTGGAAATGCACTCATGAAAAAGTCTGAATTCGCTAAAATCTTGTTGTTTAAAATCGATACTGGTCCACCAGAACTTCCAGAAATTGCAAAGTGAGAAGGATTTGGAATATCAACACCTTCAATTTTCCAAACAATTCCAAGAGGCGAATTTCCACGAACTACAATGTCATTTCGGGAATCATCTGCACCTTGTACACCGGCAAAATTGGATGCCATTCTCGCTGGATCTGCTCTAGAGCCCGGATAACGGTCGGTTTCCTCAACACTAAATTGTTGCGAAGAAATAAATGAAAGTTCATTCATTGTTTGTCCTTTGCGTTGTCCTTTTACCACAACTTCTTCTTCTTGTTTTACAAAAGCTTCATTCAAAGTCAGTTGTACTATCGTTTCTTTTCCAGTGTTTACTGTAATTGTAACTGTTTTGAGTTCATAAGAAATATAATCTGCGACCAATTCATGTTTACCGACAGGAACATTTTTGATTTCAAACTCACCTAATTCGTTCGTAGTGGCTTTGTATATTTTGGTTGAATCTTCCGTATAGATTTGAATTTTCACACCCAACAACGGGAAATTACTTTCGTTGTCAACGACTTTACCGCGAACATTTTGAGAAAGTTGTGAAAAGCTGTAAAAAGCCGATAAACAAATGGATAGAATTAAAACTAAATTTTTCATTTCATGTATTGGTTTTGGTATTCTTCTTTGGTCCAATTTTTAAAGTATACTTCTCTGAAATTGAAGTAATTCATTGGATTTTCTTTCAAATTTCTAACTTTTGAATAAATGATTTGATTGTCACCTGCGTACCACAAAGCAATCAAGGGAGGATTTTTCATCAATTCAACTTCTGCCAGATTGAAAAAACGTTGTTGTTCGGAAATTTTCCGCTCGCGCAATGCCATTTCGTAAAAGGTGTCAAAACTTGGATTCAAATAGCGTGATTGATTGATTTCAGAAGGTTCTTCTATGCTTTTTGGGATTAATTTTCCGTAGAAATTTTGCAAAAATGTTTCTGGACTGTTATAATCAGCGCTCCAAGCGGAACGAAAAATATCACCTTTCAAATTGGTAGCATCCCTATTCAATTCCTCGAAAGTTGAACTTGTCAAATTGACCGTAATTCCTAGATTTTTGATGATTTGATCTGCAAAATCTGCCGCTACAGCACTTTCTACTTCGCCAAAATTGAATCTCAGGTTCACAATACCAAATTCTTTCCCATCAGAATAGCCTGCTTCGGCCAGTAACATCTTCGCTAATTCTGGATTAAAATCGTAGCCAACTGCACCAACCGCGTCAAAATCGTAATTTTTCAAGACGCTTTTAACAGGTGGAACAATTCCATAAATTCCAATTTCATTTGCTTGACCGAGCAAAACATTTTTGGTAATTTCTGTGCGATTGATGGCATAATTGAACGCTTGACGAACCCTATAATCTTTAAATCGAGGATCGTCCATATTGAAAAAATAATAGTTTGTGACTAACAAAGGATTGTTTCGCAAAACCAAAACAGGCGGAACACCATTGAAATCTTTGATTCTTCCATCCAACATTTTGGTAATTCCTTCTGTCGGTAAAGAAGTGATAATCGATGTTTTTCCCGTTTCAAAAAGTGCCAGTTGCTTTTCTTTGTTGGATTCAACTATAAATTCCAATCGGTCTAAGTAGGGTAAATTGCAGCCTTTGCTGTCTTTCAAATAGTAATCAGTATTCTTTTCTAGTATGATCGTTTTTTGCGCATCGTTTAATGTTTCCGTATACCAAAATGGTCCGGTTCCAATGAAGTCTTTTTTCTTGGAAAGAGATACTTTTTTCGACGTAATCGCAGCATTGATGTTCGCGAGTTTATTCAGGAAGTTGATGTCTTGTGCAATCAATTTAATCTCCAGTTTCCCTTCTTTGACTTGGATTCCAGTGATTTTTTTGGCTTTTCCTTCGAAAAATGATTTAGCTCCCAACACATTCTTTTCAAAAATCGTGGTGTAGGCAGTAGTTGGCAAACCTCTTTTGTCTTTGGTACAAGCAAGTTCGAAACTGTGAATGATGTCATCTGTGGTCAAAATTCGATCGTCATCTGACGCAAACGCTTGGTGCGGATGAAAAAGGATATTTTTTCTAATTATAAATGTGTAAATTATTCCATCTGAAGAGGTTGTGAAAGATTCTGCGATTTGCGGTCGAACCTTTAAATTCTCAGGATCGAGTGAAACCAAGCCTTCATAAATCTGAGTGAAAACCGTGTTGGTGTAATAATCCGTGACTAAATTTGGATGTTTTGCTCCCAAATCCATGTCAATTACCATTCTGAAAGTTCCGCCAGCGTGCTCAAATTCTTTGGAATTCCAGCTATCACAGCCAGAAATAATCCAAATGAACAACAATAAAAAGCAACTTATTCTCATGAATAGCTTATTTAAACGCTATACAAGAATAGTGAAATTTTAACAAACTAATGCAATAATTGACTTTTTTGAAATTGCAAATTAGTTTAAAGGCTGCTTAAAATTTCGATCAATTCGGTTTCAGATGCAGATTTCAAGGTAAATGTAGGATTGTAACCTTTTGAAATTAAATGCTTTTCAGTTGTTTTTCCCCAGGCGATGATTTTGCAATTTGTGGAAATGGAATTCTCCAGCAAAAAACCATCTACGTTAGATGGACTTGTGAATGCAATCAGATTCAACTTTTCGGCTATTTTTTTAGTTTTATTTTTTGTGTTGTAAACTACAAGTTCAGAAACTTGTTTTTTGGGAAATATTTTTGCTATGGAATGATTGCTAATATTCGAGATAGGAATAATTAAAGTAGTAGTTTGAATTTGTTTTTTTAGTTCATTTGCAACTGATTCAGGATTTCCAGATTCTTGCCCAAAAAAGTCAACTTTTAGACCCATTTTTTCCAAATGTGATTTCGTTTTTTGACCGATGCAAGCCACTTTACATTTTGCTGGAATTGAAGCTTGTTTTAGGAAATAATGTGCTGCTCTTTTGCTTCCAAAGAAAATCCACTCAAAATTATTGGGGATTTCTGCTTTTACAAGTTCAAATTCGATGAATGAATTGCAAATCAGTTGTAAATTGTTTTCATCACAAAACTGTTTCAATTCAGACACTTCGTCTTCAGTTTTGGTGATTAAAACAGGGGATTTCATAGCGTTTAATCTTCGTCAGAATTGATTTCTTCGACAATTAATTCTGCCATATTTTCCAGTTCATCAAATTCATACAACATCCAGTCTGCGCCGTCCTCCCAGTTTTTGGCGTGGGAAACATACACTTTACTTTCAGTTTCGCAATAAACGCCCAATGGTAATTGACATCCGCCTTCCAATAGATTCAATACTTTTCTCTCAACACCAATGCGTTGTGCTACTTCTGGATGATTGATTTGCTGTAAAATATTGAATAATTCTGTATCGCTTTCTCTGATTTGCAAAGCCAAAACTCCTTGTGCTGGAGCTGGAATTACGACCGTTGGATCCAAAACTTCCACGTGAAAATCACTTAAGTCTAATTGCAAACGATCAACTCCCGCTTTGGCCAATAAAATGGCGTCGTAGTTTCCATCTCTCAATTTTTGAATTCTAGTAGGAACATTTCCACGTAAATCTTTGATTTCCAAATCAGGTCTAAATCGAATTACTTGAGATTTTCTTCTTGCAGAAGAAGTACCGATAATTCCTTTCTCAATCAAATTCCATTCTTGCGTCAAATCAACTTTTGATTTGTTAATCAACAACAATTCAGATGGATCTTCACGCTCAGAAACTGCGGCAATCATCAATCCTTTTGGTGGATTTGTCTCTAAATCTTTGTGAGAATGAACCGCAAAATCAATCGTTCCTTCTAGCAAGGCTGTTTCGATTTCTTTGGTGAAAAAACCTTTTCCTTCAAGTTTGTCAAAACTCAAATGCTGAATTGCATCGCCTTGTGTAACAATTACTTTAATTTCAATTTCATGACCCAAATCTTCTAATTGTTTTCTAACATGATTGGCTTGCCACAAAGCTAAATCGCTTCCACGAGATCCGATTACAATTTTTTTCATGAATGAGTTGGGGTTTTGATTATCAGTAATTTGATATTATTTTAACATGATTTCTTTCGCCAATTTCATCGGCATGCTCATGTATTTCTTTTCCATGTATCCAATGATTTTTTCCAAGATTTCTCTGGAATCATCGTCTAGGTTGTTCAAGTCGTTTTTGAAAACTTCATTAACGGCAGTTGAACGAATTTCTTTCACCATTTTAGGTACTTCGCGCATTGCAATTTCAACAGATCTTACTTTTTGAATGTGTTGGAAATTCAAAATGGATTCTAACAAAATTTCTTCCACATGGGCGATTTCGTTTGATCTTTCTTTCAAATTTTGGTCTGAAATTTTTTGCAAAACATCTACCGAAATGTGCGTAACATTATGTTTTGCAACTATTTTAGCGTCTAAATCGTGAGGAATTGCTATGTCGATTACAACTTTTCTGCTGGTTTCATTCGCTAACAATTGTTCGTAAATCTCAGGAGTAATCACATGATTTTCAGAGCCTGTACAAGTGATGATGATGTCAAAACCTTCGTCATACGTTTTCAACGCTTCCAATGGATAAGCGATTCCGTGTAAATCAGCTGCTAAAGTTTCTGCCTTGGAGAATGTACGATTGAAAACGGCGAAATTTTTGAATTTGTGTTTTTTCAAAAATCTTCCCATGTTGGTATTGGTCATTCCCGCACCGATGATCAAAATGCGTGCATCTAAGGAGATGTTCATGTCTCTCAGAGTGTGATAAGCCAAGGCAACAACAGAAACTGGACGTCTTGCGATGTTGGTTTCAGTGTACACTTTTTTCGCTGTTTCAACCGTGTGACGCATCACCAAACGGATAAAATCGCCAGTCAAATTCATTTTTCTAGAATCTTCAAAAGCGTTTCTCACTTGCGTGATGATTTCTCTTTCGCCCACAATCATTGAATCAATCGAAGATGCAACTTGCAAAATGTGATCTACTGCGGATAATCCTGAATAAACGTTTCCTAAACTGACAAAATTTTGAATTTGTTCATTGTCATAATTTGGATACAATTTTGAAAAGAAGTCCATCAAGAAAGATTCAGAAACAGCTTCTTCCGTACAAAAAAGGAATTCAACTCGGTTGCAGGTAGATAGAAACATCAATTCGTTCAAATTCATTTCATTTTTGACCAAAGTCAAGCGCTCTTCTTGTGAGTCTGATTGGATGTGTAATTTTCCAACTTCGCTTACATCGAAGTTTCTATGCGTAAATGCGATGATATGAAATTGCTCTAACATTTTTGTCTGAATCTTACTGCAAAGTTGGTGATACAGACTTTTTGGTTTGTCATGGTTTTGTCAAAAAAGTTAATTTAGAATTGATATAAATTACATAAATTTTTAATATCACTCTTAATCTTTCTTTTTCAGCCATTTAGGTAATATCAAAGCGCCTATAAATAAATAGGGAAAATAAGAAATTAATCGCCACAAAAGCGCCAGTCCAGCTAAGAGCAGTGCAGAATGACTGAAATCGGACATCAATTCCCCGAAAGCGTATTCTGCGACACCACTTCCGCCAGGCGTCGGACTGATTCGCATCAGCAGCCACAAGACCAATTGTTTTCCCAAAATGAAAAAGTGATTATTGAAGCTTAAATTCAAAAATGCTGCTAGTATGCAATTGATTACCAAATATCTGGAAGTCCAAGAAAGTACAGTTGCACCAAAACTGCCCAACCAAAATTTCCAAGATTCTTTTTTGAATTCTTTGGAAGTTACAATGATTTCTTTTCCAGTTTCTTGCGCTTTATTCCGCCATTTTTTAAGGAAAGGCAATCTGAATACAAAATTCAAAAAGCGACTCATTAATTGTGGATAGTAAAAAATACTGACGAAAAGCAAAACACAAACCGAAGAGAAAATGATGTACGCCAACCAAAATGCTGCTTCAACGCCTTGTTGCGCACCTGTTTCAGAAGGAAAAAGTAAACTTGGTTGGATGAAAAGAAACAGGAACGGAACCAACAATACGTAAAATAAATTGTCCATCATTGCGGTAATCACGACAATGGCGGTTGATCTTCCCAGTTCTACTTTTTCTTTGTTTAAAATAAACATCGCAACGGTTGTTCCACCAAGTACGCCGGGCGAAAGCGCAGAAGCAAATTCCCACAACATGATGACGTTAAAACTCGATTTCCAAGTCAAACGTTTTTGCGTTAAAATTTTGATTCTTAACATGTATGCGAAATCACGGCCGACCATAAAAACGAGTGCCATCGCCATCCAAAAAAGTGATTTTCCGGTCCAATTGATTTGTTGCAACAAATCGCCAATTTCTTCAATTTTATAATCGCCGTTTTTCGTTGGTTTGAATTCGTTCGACAATTGAAAATCTACTTTTTGGTTGTGATTGGCATCAATCCAGGAATAAGTTCCTTTGCCTTTTGCTGTTTCTACAAAATGTTTTTGCTGCAAACTGTTGTACATCATCCAACCTGCAATTCCAAGTCCTAAAAAAATGGCGAGTGCGATTTTCCAAGAACTGAAAGCTGATTTTATGGTGGCGTTGCTGTCCATTATTTTTCAGGAATCAAAGCAACTTCAATTTCCCAATTGGCTCTGACTTTGACACCTTTTGTGAAAAATAAAATTTCTTCAGGTTGAATTTTTTCTTCCAAGGAACCATCGTCCCATTGTTGGTTTTTGTTTTCGTCTAAAACTATTCTGAAAGTATACGTTTCAGGCAATAATTTCGCAACAATTTGGTTGTCTTTAATGTCGTTCGGAAACCAAGTTTGAAGGACCACATTTTTTTGCAAAATTTCAACAAAAGCATTTTCGGGAATGCCTTTGGTAGATAAAATGATTGTCCCAAATTCAGACTCAGAGAATTGTTTAATTTCTGTTTTTGAACTATTAAATTCGTTGTTATTTTTGAAATTAATGGAATTTTTTAATAAATTTAAATACAGTAATTTAAATTCATTTGGTTCAATTGATACTTCAATCTTATTTGAATCAATTTTAGTGAACGAATAAATTAGTTTCAACGAATCTTTACTTTCTAAGAATATCAGATTTGTATCGTATGAATCAATGTAATCTGTAAACTTTAAAATCAGCTTTTCACCGGCTGAAATTACGCCATTTTTTAAGTTCGTTTCAAACCCCGCTTTTTTGTTTCTTTCCGTTTCAAAAGTTTTGATGTTGAAGGTGTCAATGGCTTCTTTTGTTTTTACAATTAGTTCCAACGAACTTTTATTTTGATGATCAACAAGCAATGAGATGGAATCTTTTCTGAACACATGATTTACAGTGGTAGGAATTCCATTCACCAAAAAAGAAGCATTTTCCAAACTTCTGTTAGAACCTACATTCACTAACGCTGGACCTTGAAATGCAGCACGCGTTTTGATTCCCCCTTTTTGTTTGAAAACCCTCAACGGAATGCTGTCTACAACACTTGAATCAATTTGAATCAATTCGTTTTGAAATCCAACACGTTCTGTTTTTTGCAGCGTCAAATCTTTATTTTTGTCTTCAAAGGCCAACATTTGGTATTGACCAGGTTTGATGTAAGACATTTCGACTTTACCATCTGCACCGGATTTACTGAAGTAAGCTGGTTTTGCTTTGTAAATGCTGTCTGAAACGCCGTAAAGTCCGACCAAAACATCTTTTAATGGTTGGTAAGTAAAGGCATCAGTCACAAATGTGGCGTATTTTAAAGTGTCGATAAAATCTCCTGTGGAAAAAACATATTGCATCAAAGAATCATTTCCTTCAGTGATGTCTTGAATCGTTCCGTTGAGGTAAATCGCATAAGTTGTAGCAGGTTTTAAATCTCCTTCAATGTTTAAAGTAACCGTTTTCTTTTTGGTTGTAGCTACGATTTTCGCATCTGCAGGAACGAGTGAAATTGTTTCCGTTGGATTATTGAGTTTGATGTATTCATTGAATTTTAGCTCAATCGTTTTAGATTGAAACTGCAAACTTCCATTGGGAGGTGTGACCCCATTTTCGACCGTTTTTGGTGGCGTTTCATCTTTTGGTCCGCCTGTGATGGTGCCAACTTGCGCGCAAGAACCCAAGAGTAAAACAAGGGTTGAAATTAAAAAGTATAAGCGCTTATCCATTGACAAATAATTGATAAATATTTTGCATCCGTTTCATCAAAATCGTTGAGTTCGTCGCTGTCGACATCCAATACACCGACAACATTTTCACCATGAAGTATTGGAATTACAATTTCACTTTTCGAAAGTGAACTGCAAGCAATATGACCAGGAAAAAGTTCAACGTCTGGCACCAATTGAATCGATTTTTGTTCCCAAGCAGTGCCACAAACGCCTCTTCCTTTGGCGATTCGAGTACATGCAACAGAACCTTGAAACGGTCCGAGTACCAATTCATCGTTTTTCACCCAATAAAATCCAACCCAAAAGAAACCAAATGTTTCCTTCAAACCAGCAGCAAGATTTCCCAAATTAGCTACGCAATCCGCTTCGCCAGCAATCAATGCTTGCAATTGTGGAAGTAACGTTTCGTATTTTTCCGCTTTGGAATTTCCCTGAATAAATAAATCTTCTGCCATCGTTTTTGAATTAGAACAAAGATAGGATTTATATATTTTAATTTGATGAAACAAAAATTTGTTCTATTTACTTTCAGTATGAAAGTAGCTTTTTTTTGAATTGAAAATCAGAGAATAAAACCAAAAAATATTGATTGAAAGTTTGACAATCTAAAAATTTAACGTAATTTCATTCTATTCAAAACCATTATTACATGTTAGAAAAAATACAGCTTGACAAAGTTTTGTTTCTCGATATTGAAACAGTTCCACAACACCAAACCTTTGATGAAATGAGTCCTGAGGGAAAAAAATTGTACGACCAAAAAACCAAATTTTTACAAAAAGAAACAGATGCAGAAGGCGTTTATGACCGTGCGGGAATTTATGCTGAATTCGGAAAAATCATTTGTATATCAGTAGGTTTTGTCCACGAAACACGCACAGGAAGAGAAGTTCGTTTGAAGTCTTTTTACCACGATGACGAAGAAACTTTGTTGAAGCAATTTGTCAAATTATTGGAAGATCGATACAATACACCCTACCACATCTTGTGCGGTCACAATGCGAAGGAATTTGATTTTCCTTTTATCTGTAGAAGATTGTTAATCAACGGAATGAAGCTTCCAAGCATTTTGGATATCGCAGGTAAAAAGCCTTGGGAAATTTCTCATTTGGATACCATGGAATTGTGGAAATTTGGAGATTACAAAGCGTATACTTCACTGGCTCTCTTGTGTCACATTTTTCAAATTCCAACACCTAAAGATGATATTTCGGGTGCTGATGTAGCCCGCGTATATTACGAAGAAAATGATTTGGAGCGCATCAAAGTATATTGTGAAAAAGATGTAGTAGCTTTGATTCAATTATTTTTAAGAATGCGTGGCGAAGCGCTAGTGGATGAATCTTCAATTGTTTACAGTCATGCGTAAAATCATTTTTCTTTTCAGTGCAGCTTTTTTAGTATTAGTCACTTCTTGTCAAACCATCACTACTTCCAAAGTTTTGGATACTGAAATGTTTGAGTTCATGCATGGCGGGAAAGTTATTGCTCTTCCTGTAGATTTAGTTGAAATCAAAATTAGCAAGCGCAGGGGGAAATTATTCAGCGGTCGCGATGTAACTTTCGAATATGTTTATGCATTAAAATCGCCGCAACGAAGAACATTGATGCGGTATCAATGTACAGAAGATTCCGAAATTGATTGGTTTATCAGTCAATTGAAAGTCAAACAATCTAAGGATAGAAGTCATTTTGCAATTGGAATTGGTAATAAAACGGCAGCTATTTTTGATGTTTTTAACAAGAATTATTTTGTTTCCTATTCTAAATTTTTGGATGGAACAAACAAGATTTACAATTTCAAAACGCTTGATTTAAATCAGTTAAAATCACCAAGAAGGGCAATTTTGGATCATCTTTCAGGTTATCAGGAACTCAAAGGTTTGGATGACAAAGTTTTAGTTGATATTTTATGTAGCGTTTCACCTGATGATGAACTTAATAGTGAAGCTTCGTATATGTTGATTGACAAAGATTTGAATAACCTTTCAGCAGCAAATGAAGATAGAATTATCGAACATTGTAGAAAATCTGCCAAATGGAGAAAAAATATTGTTTTGACAATGAGCCAAGCTAGAGATGACATTCCAGTAGAATCATATATTCGATGGATGGACAAATTGGTTGGAAGAGCAGGTGTTGATCAGGAAGACAAATACCGTTTGAAAGAATTTTTGCAAACTGGTGATGTCGATTATTTTTCAACTAGGTTAAATTACGGAGATTATCCAGTAAGTATGGCGGTAAAAAAAGAATTCAAAGCAACTCTTGAAAACATGGTTTACAACGTTTGTTCATTGCCTGAAAGTGGTCAAGAAGACATGATGGGTAAAATTGAATTACTAAAGGACTTGGGAGAATATAATGCATTTGATAATTTTCTTGATGGATACAGAAAATCTAGTTGCATCAAGCAAACCATCCATGAATTTAACAATTCATTTATGTTTTTAAGTAATTTAAGCAGTTCAGAAACAAGAAAATGGGTAGATTTTGTTTACCAAAATTTTGACAAAATTGAACCCAACAATAGGAGTTGGGATTATGATCGAATAGAGGAAGATTTATCTTGCTATCAAAAAAGAGCTTTGTTGACCACTTTTAAATCGGACATAGATATTTTCGATGATATGGTTATTCCTATTTGTAATTGATTAAAGTAGTTTATAATTTGAAAAAGCGTGGAAAACTCAATATCCACGCTTTTTTTGTTTCCGTTTAAAATTTCCAATCGTGTTGGTCTAATTCAGAAACGCAAGCGGTAAGCAAATCAATACTTGCTTGAATATCTGATTTATTGGCCATTTCAATCACCTGATGCAAATGTCTTGTTGGAATTGAAACTGCCCCAGCAATCGAACCTCCCTGTGTCATTCGTTGAATTCCCGCAGTATCTGTTCCACCAGCGGTCAAAATTTCTGGTTGCCATTTAATTTGGTGTTTGTCGGCAGTGTTTTTCATAAATTCTACCATTCTATAATCACAAATTGTAGAAGCATCCATGATTTTAATCGCCGTTCCTTCGCCCAATTTGGTAATCATTTCGTGTGCTGCAGCGCCTGGTAAATCGAAAGCAATGGTTGTGTCGAGTCCAAACCCAAAATCAGGATTTATTTTCAAGGCAGAAACATTTGCACCACGCACACCAACTTCTTCCTGAACCGTGAAAACGCCGTAAATATCGTAAGGAACTTCTTTTCCTTTCAGATTTTTGAACATTTCAATCAAGATGAAAACTGCCAAACGATTGTCCAAAGATTTTGAATTTACGCATTGACCCATTTCGATGAATTCTCGTTCACGTGTCACAGAATCTCCAATTTTCACCAAATCTTTCACTTCTTCAGGAGTCAGACCTGTATCGATGAAATAGTCAGATAATTTGGCTACTTTGTTGCGCTCGTCTGCTGTCATCACATGAATCGGTTTAGAAGCCATTACGCCAATCACGTCCTTTTTCCCATGAATGATGACACGTTGTGCAGTAAGCGTTTTAGGGTCAAATCCACCTAAAGTGTGAAAACGGATAAATCCTTTGTCGTCTATGTGCGTCACCATGAATCCAATTTCGTCCATGTGCGCGCCAATCATCACTTTTTTGTCAGCTTTTCCTTTTTTGATGGCGTAAACATTGCCCATGTTATCTACTTCAACTTGGTCAACCAAACCTTCCAATTCTTCCAAGACCAAGGCACGTACTTTTTGTTCAAAGCCAGGTGCGCCCGGTGTTTTGCATATTTTTGCGAGTAAATCGATGTTCAAACTCATACTTTTTCAATTTTGATATCGCAAAGTAAAACAAAGTTTTGAATTTAATCAGCAAAGAATGTTAAACGGTCTACTAGGAAAGTGAATTCGAAAAATTGGATGATAAATTGATTGTCATTTTGTTTTTTCGTCAAAAGTTGACCGATGATTTTTCATCGCTTCCTGCCAACCATTAGGAAAAAGAGCAAAGTTATTTTCAATTAAATCTTCGATAATTGTTTTCACATGGTTTTGTATTTCCACAGGAAGTGAATAGAATGCCAGATCAACTTGGGTATTGCGTTCAAAATCTAGCACGCCATTTTGATGTCTAATCCAAATTTTTTTGTTTTGATTGATAATTAGAATCTTAATTCTACCATCATCAAAATTGTTGATTCCAAAAGTTCCATAGACAATGATAGGGTCGATTATTTTGTCTTGATTCAAGTCAATTAGGTTAATGTACTTGGTCCAAAACCAGATATTTTCTTCTGCTTCTAAATCTTTGTTTTCTTTTCTGCAAAAATCTTTAATTTCCCATTGCAAGGCTAATCTCCCGTTTTTTCTAGTAAAAGTGTATGCTTTTATTTGAGTATTGGGCGGTGCAATGGTGTCGTAAAATCGATTTGTATTTGATTCAGTGAGCACCAATAACGTGGTGTCTTCTTGTTGCTTGTATTGGTAAACTTTAAAAATCGGTAGATCAATTTTGTATAATGTTTTGATGCTGTCATTGAATATTGATTCTACTTCATCAAAGGGCAATTGATAGGGTTTATTTTTATCAAATTTGGTTGATTGACAAAAAGTTGAAAGCGCAAAAAATAGAATATAAGCGAATGAAAGTGTTAATTTTTTCATCGAAATTAATTTACCTTTTCGATTTGAAAAAAGTTTTCATCAGTTCGCTGCATTCATTTTCCATGATTCCATTTGAAATCAATGTTTTTGGATGATAAATGCTTTCGCCTAATTTTCCAGCGCCACGTTTTTCATCTCTTGCTGCAAAAACCACGCGGTCGATTTGAGACCAATACAAAGCACCACCGCACATCACGCAAGGTTCTAAAGTGACAAAAAGTGTGCATCCATGCAAATATTTTCCGCCCAAGGAATTGGAAGCGGCTGTAATTGCCTGGATTTCTGCATGCGCCGTTACGTCAGTCAGTTGTTCTGTCAAATTGTGGGCACGGGCAATGATGTGATTATTCGCAACAATCACCGCACCAACTGGAACTTCGCCCATTTCAAAAGCTTTCATCGCTTCTTGGTAAGCTTGTTTCATGAAATATTCATCGTTATAGGGTGTAATCATTGGTGCCAAATTTTGATTCAAAAGTAGATATTTTAAAGGAATCAAGTGTCATTCATATAATTGCTAAATCAATATTTCATAAATCATTTTTCAAACCTTATCTTTGCAATCTCAAATTCAATAAAATGTATAGATCTCACACATGCGGCGAATTGCGCGCAAATCATATCGGAAACAAAGTTACCTTGGCTGGATGGGTTCAGCGCTCAAGAGATTTAGGTGGAATGACTTTCGTGGATTTACGTGACCGTTATGGTATTACACAATTGGTTTTCAACTTGGAAGAGAATGAAGCTTTGTGTATGCAAGCCCGCAAATTGGGTCGTGAATTTGTGATTCAAATTGAAGGTGCTGTCATTGAACGTTCTAGCAAAAATGCCAATATGCCAACTGGTGACATTGAAATCGTAGTAGAAAAATTAACGATTTTAAATGCTGCCAAAACGCCTCCTTTTACAATCGAAGACGATACAGACGGCGGAGAAGAATTGCGTGCGCAATACCGTTACCTCGATTTGAGAAGAAATCCAGTGCAACAAAAATTGCGTTTGAGAAACAAAGTTGCTTTAGAAACTAGAAAATATTTAGATGGTCAAGATTTCTTGGACGTTGAAACTCCATACTTAATCAAATCAACGCCTGAAGGAGCGCGTGATTTCGTGGTTCCAAGTCGTATGAATGAAGGAGAATTTTACGCGTTGCCACAATCTCCGCAAACCTTCAAACAATTGTTGATGGTTTCTGGATTTGACCGTTATTACCAAATCGTGAAATGTTTCCGCGATGAAGATTTACGTGCCGACAGACAACCAGAATTCACACAAATCGACTGCGAAATGGCGTTTGTGGAGCAAGAAGATATTTTGCAAACTTTTGAAGGTTTAATCAAGCATTTATTTCAAGAAGTACGTGGAGTTGAATTCGAAGGAGCTTTCCCAAGAATGACTTACGAGGAAGCGATGGAAAAATACGGTTCAGATAAACCAGATATTCGCTTCAATTTAGAATTTGTTTATTTGACTGATTTGGTTCAAAACAAAGGTTTTTCGATTTTCGATGCTGCTGAATCAGTCATCGCGATCAATTGCCAAGATTGTTCAGAATACACACGCAAGCAATTGGATGCATTGACTGATTGGGTGAAACGTCCACAAATTGGCGCAACTGGTTTGATTTACTTGAAATGCAATCCAGACGGAACTTATAAGTCTTCAGTAGATAAATTCTATTCGCAAGAAGATTTGGCAC
Organism: Flavobacteriia bacterium; assembly: GCA_947462925.1. Taxonomy (GTDB): domain Bacteria; phylum Bacteroidota; class Bacteroidia; order Flavobacteriales_D; family Crocinitomicaceae; genus JAQVCM01. The sequence continues at coordinate 28,605 of CANHQP010000024.1, forward strand.
AATGGGCTGAACGTGCTGGCGCTGTAGCAGGTGATCTGTTGTTGGTACTTTGCGGCGGATTGGAAAAAACGCGCAAACAAATGAATGAATTGCGTTTACACATGGGAAATGAATTGGGATTGAGAAATCCGAATGTTTTCAAACCTTTGTGGGTATTGGATTTCCCGTTGTTGGAATGGGACGAAGAAAACGAACGTTACCATGCGATGCACCATCCATTTACTTCTCCAAAACCAGAAGACTTTCATTTGATTCAAACGGAACCAGGAAAAGTTCGCGCCAATGCTTACGATTTAGCCATGAATGGCGTGGAATTAGGCGGAGGTTCGATTCGTATTCACGACCGTGAGTTGCAATCGCGCATGTTTGATTTATTAGGATTCACCAAAGAAGAAGCGCAAGCACAATTTGGATTCTTGATGAACGCTTTTGAATACGGTGCGCCACCACACGGAGGTTTGGCATTCGGTTTAGATCGTTTGGTTGCTACAATGGGCGGTTCAGATTCAATTCGTGATTACATCGCTTTCCCAAAAAACAATTCAGGTCGCGACGTGATGATTGACGCACCTTCGCCGTTGGATGAAAAACAATTGAAAGAATTGCATATTAAGTTGAATGCTTAATCGCAAAAATGAATAATATTATGGAAAGGGTCGGATTGTTTCTGACCCTTTTTTTATTTCAAGGCGAAAGTTTATTAATTCAAATATGCCAAAATCCACTTGGCACTTGGGATTTTTGACAATTGTGTTTTGGTCAAAATCAATTCAAAAGCTTGCGATTCACCTTCAAAAAAGTACAATTTGATACCATTTGGATGAAAGGAAAACTGCTTAACGCCACTGAAAAGAATATCGGGTTTATTGCAATCAATTTTGATATCCGGATTTTCTTGAATTGCGTCTAAAATTTGCTTTTGATAAATGGGACTTAATGGATTGAAAAGATCAGAAAACACGATTCTTTTGTTCGATCCTTCGTTTTTGAAAATCCAGTTTCCTAATTCTAAATCACCTGATGAACCATCGCTACCAATTCCATAATCCAATTGAACAGTTGGAGGTCGCGTGATGCTCAAGGTCATTGCTTTCGAAGATAGAAATTCAGCTTTAAAATACTTTGTTGGCTCATAGCTCGAACCGCGAACACCATTGATGATTGTACTTCTATTTCCTTGAATTTGATTCAAATACGTTGGATAGAAAAAATCATACACCAAGTTTTTATGCGAATTCAATAGTTGTCTCTGCTCGTAAGCACATTGAATATTGAAATAATAATAGTTGGTCGGTTCTGTCCAATTGTTTATTAGGATTTCTTTTTTAGAAAGGGAAACTTGGTTTCCATTTTTGTCGAAACAAAAGGATTGTCCATTTTTTTCTAAACTATAGTAAACTTTTTCTCCTGTCGCGTCAAAGAATAAGGGGATAAAACTGGTAAACGAAGTGTCAATTAATGTTGGCTTACTAATATTGATTACAGCTACACGATTTGTAGGTGTTATACCGACGAATAAGTTTTTTGAGAATAAAAACAGATCACTGAAAATCGGTGGAATTTTCCACATATAGTTTTCATCAAGCATTCCTTTTTTGGAATTTTGTTTGACGATCATCGCGTCCCAATCATAGGACATTACATCAAATTCAGTATCGATTCGTTGTGCGCCAAGTGTATCGTAAATGCGCCATTTTCCCGCTTTTGTATGCACCCAAATGCGATTTTTTGAAGCCATTTGTTGATTGATTGTCGTATGAAATTCCTTGAAAAGAAATCCTTTTCTGGGGTGAATGATGTTAACGCCCTCTTTGGTGTAAACCATAGGTAAACCACCATTTTGCAAATCAATGGATTTTACTTTTTCGAAGGTATTATTGGTTTTGTTGTAGATGAATCCACCTAAATTGCCACTGATAAGTAAAAGATTACCAAAACTTTTAGGAAGGTTGTATCCATACATTTCTTGGCGCCAGATTTTTGCTGTGTTGTCGTAAATCAGCGGGTAGTAGTTGTTTTCATATTGAAAAAGAAAAATGCTATCCAATTGATTTTTAAATGTTACGGGCGTAGCATTGAAATTTTCTTCAGCAGTTAAAAGTATGCGATTGACTGTTGGAATATTTGTATTTAAATCCTCAACGAGTAAGGCTTCAAAATTACTAGTCACAAGAATGTTTGCATTGGTTGCGGGAATCAAAACTTCACCTTTTCCGTTTAAAATTCCCCAACGAAAATCGTTATTTTGGCGCACTCCATAAAAATAATAAACCCTGTAGGCATCAGATGCGTAGTAATTGTTTTGAGGAATACGAATCATTTTCGTCAAAAAAGTATCTGCTTCAATCAGTTTTTTTCCATTTAAATCAATCAAATCGTAATTGTTATTTTCAGAACGGTGTCCAAAATAACGTGCTGGAGATGTTGTTTGTCCTTGGATATTAATGGGGACAATTCGTTCATAAATGGGCTCAGTGATCACTTTCCAACTGCCATTTACGATTCCTTTTTTTCCGTTTTCTGTAAAAATGAACTGATGATGAGAGTGCAAGCAGGGCAAGGAAGTGTTTGATTCATAAATATTTCGCTCAAATTGAAATCTTGGCCAAACAATCGGTTTTCCTTCTGAATTAAAGAGTCCGAATTTATTGTTTTTCACCACCGTAAAGTTTTCACCACATGGAGTTCCCATGTCGAATGTGCTATTTGAAAGCATTTTTCCTGCATGATTTATAAAGCGAACATTTCCAGCTAGCGTAGAAGAATTGACTTGTTTATCACCGACCAAAAAGATTTCTTGTTCATTGTATTTGTACAGGATAATTCCATCTATATAAGGAATCAATAATTTGCCTTGCGCATCAACGATGGTAGATTGGTTTTTCGGTTGTGCATTTTTGGGATAGGTTGTTTTTACCACCAAAAATCGCTCTCGAATAATTTGTTGTATGGAACTAAATTCTAATGGAAGAATCCAAGTTTTGTTGGTGTCCATGATTCCCATAAACGTTTGACTCACATTGTCCTCCACTTTTCGGTTTACAAGTACAAATTGATTCTCTTTGAGTTGATATACTTGATCGTATTTTGTGTCAACAAATGTTTTACCGTATCTATTTAAAATTCCCCATTTTTCACCTTCTTTACAGAAAAAAAATCCATTTCCATTCACTTGGATATCTTGGTATTGCGCAGGAACAACCCATTTTTTGTTTGCGTTTTTCAAACCGTATGCACAAGCAATTGGGTCGCGAACAACCTGTAATTGCGCAAAACACCATGAATTCAATATCAGAAAAAAAATAAGGGATGCTTTTTTCATACTCAAATGTAAGTATCATTCTAAGATAACAATGTTAACTTTTTCTTATCAAAAGAAATCGTGCAAATTGAAAGTCAGACTTTCAATTTGCATGGTTTTTCGAACAACATATGCATTTGCCTTAAAAACAGCATCTTTCGCAATCATCAAAAACATACAAAAAGTTCAAGTTAGTTTAAGTATTAACTAAATAGTTGAAGTTTTAGATTAAGATTATCTTTATTTTAAAAAAGATAAATGCCCAAGCCAAAATATTTGCTTTCTGAATATAATAAAAAGGAAATTTTTAAGAAACTATGTATTCAAGTTGGTTTTCCAATTTTTTCCAAATTAGATTGTAAAAAGGTCAGTGAATTAATTGCTGCAGCAGGTTTTTCTGGAATTTCAGAGAGTACGATTTATCGATTATTTCTTTGGAAAGGAAATAAAAATAGGCCTTATTTGCATACTTTGAATACGCTAGCGCAATTTTGCGGATATTCAAGTTGGAATGATTTTGAGATTCAGCAACAAGAGATAGATTCATTTGTACTAGGCTATGGTAAATTTCAAAATTCTAAAGTTGAAGTTAAAAGTTTGATTTCAATTTGTATTCATGAAAACGAATTGAAGCCGTTGTACCAATATACAGAGCAATTTGAAGCTATTGATGATTTTGAAATAAAATCCAAATTTGCAAAGGAGATTTTTAATTCAACACTCACGAATTCAAATAATGAGCAATTTTTTAAAACATTTCATCATTTTCCAGTCATCAGGGAATTTTACTTTGAATTGCTCGCTGATCCTTCGTTTTCAATTCCTAATTATGAGTCTGGAATAGAATTATATCTAAAAAATATCAAGCCTGAAAATTCAATGAAAGATTTACAGGATTTTATCTTTGGAAATTGTCTCTTGTTTCGACATTATTTTCTATCCAAGAAGTTAGTAAAAGCGAAAAAACTAGGGAAAATGTTGTTCGAAAATTTAGCATTGAATGAAAAACAATTAAGTGAAATTCATGTTTTCCCTGTTGCACGCTACTTGTCCTGCAAATTGATGTATTTAGACCTCAAAAACAATCTAGTTGAAACATTTGATTTTATTGAAGAATTGCATGATTTTCTAGGAAAAAGAATGTCTGAAATTTCACTTCATGAGCAGCGAATTTTGTTTTATAATATCGGTGAAGCTTATGTATTTAATGGGTTGATTACCCAACAAGATCATGATCAATTGAAGAAATTATTTGCCCATTTGTTTGATCAACTTCCGAATCAGTTAATTAATCAAAAATTAGAAAAAATCGTTCCCTACTTTAATAAAAATGGTTCTTTTTTGATTCATTACTTGAACCAACTGGAATAAGTTGAACTAACTTAAACTGAATGTCAATGAATCTGCAGAGTACATTTGAATACTAAAAAATGTATTATGGCAGAAATAACAGTAAACGGAAGAATTAAAGTAAAATCATTCCAAAAATCATTTTTGAAAGAATATCCATATTTGGTTCCAACCATGAGAACTGAAGACGGAAAAGGAATTGATAATGAAATGACTATTGCGGGTGTTCGTTCAAAAGTGAATGGTTCTTATTCTCCTTCGGGCGAGTCAGAATTATCTGTAAATGGAAATCTTACCATCAAAGGATTTGAAGATCGTTTTGAAAAAGCGTTTGGTGTGAAATGTGAAATTTGCTACCAAAAAAGTGGAAGAACTTTCAAAACAAATGAAAATTACGACTCTATGACATTGGCTTCTGCAAACAAAAAGTTGCAAGAAGATGGCGCAGAAGAAGTTGAAATCTAACTAATTGATTTTTGAAGCGGGAGAATTTCTTCCGCTTTTACTTTAATATGTAAGCACTATGAAACTACTTCCAAAATTGACGCCCGCTGAAAAGAAAGAAATTAAAAAAGGAGTGATTGAAGTGTATGGAAAACACATGAATAGAACTGCCTTAGGGGTTGTAGATGCAGTTTTACAATTATTTCCATCAGTAACATTTGAGGAACTGAAAGAAATTTTGCCGGATGCAATAAATCCAGCGGCACCTAAAAATTACAAATCGCTTTTCAAACCTTATACTGATCGCCATTATGGTGTTATTCAATCAGGTGTAATCCGCAAAGAATGCGAAGACGCAGGTTTAGATATCAATGCTTCTCACTTTACTGAAAAAGGTGAAACTTTTAGAACAACCGATGGAATCGAAGTGTTGGTGTCAAAATCTTGGGAGTCGAAAGATACAGCTACCAATGAACATGATTTACAAAATTTGATTGATCATGTTGCACAATATGGAATTCGCGTGGTTTCATTCGAAGCCAAAGATGAGGATTTCACAAAAGGAGGCTATTTCTTAAAAATCAACAATCCTACTTTATTCAAAAAAATCAGCTCAAAACAGAAATCGGTTTCTAAAATAGTGTGGTTGCTACTGTCTTTAGGAATAGCAATTTCAGTGGCAGCAGTATTATTTTTCATCTTTAAAAAGTGATTATAATTTATTTCACTTTTCCAATCAATTAGCATGCAAAAAACTTCAAATATCATAGATAAACCTCGCAAGGAGGGCGCTGAAGATTTATTAGGCGTTGATAAATATACCGACGCGTTAATACAATTCATTGAAACGTGTCAAATGCCAACAACCCTAGCCATTCAAGGAGAATGGGGAAGTGGAAAAACCTCTTTGCTGAATCAAATTCGCCATCGATTGTGTGAATCAGATTTAAATACTCTTGAAGTAAATACTGCAAGACCATTTTATGGTATTTGGGTAAATACTTGGCAGTATTCCTTGATGAAAAGCAAAGATGAAGCACTCATTGCGATTATTGGAGGATTGACCAATGAAATTCTTTCCATTCTTAAATCAAAACACGAATCGAAAGCCAAAGCAACCATCAATAAAGTGAAAGGCTTATTTTCCAAATTGGGGAAAGTGGGTGCAAAAGCAGCGGTAAGCACCATCGGTTTGGAAACAGATCTAGTTGATTCATTTTTGGAACGGGAGGAAGGTGAAGTGAATTTACTTCAATTTAAAAGCGCATTGCAAGATGCCATCAATGAATGTTTGGAGGAAGACCGCAAACATGGAAATAATAACAAAGGTTTTATTTTCTTCATCGATGATTTAGATCGAATTGATCCGCCAGTTGCTGTAGAGATTTTAGAACTCATTAAAAACATCTTTGAAGTTGACAATTGTTTATTTGTATTAGCGATTGATTATGAAGTTGTCGTAAAAGGATTGATTCCGAAATTTGGTCCTTTAACAGAAAAAAATGAACGCGAATTTCGTTCTTTCTTTGATAAAATTATCCAACTACCATTTTCAATGCCGGTTGCCAATTACGATGTGACTAAGTTTTTAATTCATTCGTTAGAGGACATAGGCTACATTGATAATCGCATTTTAGAAAATGACTTACTAAAAGAAAAATTAGCCGATTTAACTTTACTTTCTGTCGGAACAAACCCGCGTTCTCTCAAAAGGTTGATTAATACACTTTCCCTTTTAAATATTATTGGTAAAATGGATGAAAATGAAGAAAAGGAAATCCACGAATTACTCATTAATTTCGCATTGGTTTGTATTCAAATTGCGTATCCAAAAATATATGAATTACTGACTCAAGAACCTTCATTTAGAGATTGGACTGAACAAACTGCTAAAAAATTAAGACTTCCTGAATTAAATGAATCGCAATTAATTGTCTTAAACAGCACCCATGAATTTGACGAAGAATGGGAAAAGGTTTTGTTCAGAAAATGTCAGCAGGATCCATACATGTCAAGCAGGGCTTTTCAAATTTCACAATTATTGAATTACATCATTGAATTGGTGCCAGAGAAGATTAATTTTTCAGAAGAAATCTCGCGAATTATTGGATTTAGCGCCGTTACAAGTATCAATTTAGATCGAATTCCAAAAACAGTTTCAAAAGGAGAAAAAGTTCGTTTTGAGGGTTTTGCTGCACTAGGTGAAATTCTAAAAGTCAATAAATTCAGTGACACCTATATTGACACTTTAAAGGTTATTCACGATAAAATTGAAATGAGATTTAAAGATTTAATTCAAATTAATTACACACCTAATTTTATCACCTTTACTTGTAAACACCCGAAAGGTAGAAGCAAAACCTTTTTATTTATCCGTTTTAAGAAAAATTTGGTACAATTTGAATTTTCGGGTCAAACGGCACAAATCATGGAAACAACAAATTTCACGGATGATTTGATGAATAAATTAGTGGATGCATTTAATAATTTATCTGAAAAACAATTAAACTAATGTTTGGATTTAAAGAAAAATTAGGCGTTTCTTTTTCTATGAAAAGATTGCTTGGAATTACTGGGTTAAAAAGCAGTTTTGCCCAAAAAACAGGTATTCCAACTACAAAAGGTGGATTGGAAAGAAAAATAGGAGGTCAAATTCTAAAAGCCATTTTTGGCAAGAAAAAATAATTGATTGTAGGATATTGAAAGAATCTATTTGAAATGTACGCAATTCATCCGAAACAAAAACAAATTATTCAATTGCTTGAAGATGCGTTTATTTGTCCTGAAAATGGCTTGGGTATAATTTATGATCAAATTGCGCAGTATGCTGAAAATCAAAAACCCAATTCAATCCAACATAGCACAGCTGAAAAGCTAAAATCGCCATTCTTTCAAATTTACCAAGATTTTAGAGCTTCAATCACTACGATGGCGATTGATTTACCTGTTTTTTTGTCTTCCAATTCGAAAAATAAAAAAACCATCATGGTTTGCGCGATGGACTCACTTCCTCCACTTCCAACTAATCCATTTTGGAACAGCAGGCAAATTGATTTTAAAAAAGACATTGGTTTTTGGGCTCCGTTTAGTGTAATTGACGATTGGAAAAATCCAACTGGTTCCATGCGCACAAATATTCCGTTTTTTGAGACATTATTGGCTGAATACAATATTTACATAACGGATATTTATAAATTGTTTTTCCGCGTCGAAAAAGAAAATGGTTGGGTTAACAGCAACAGCATCGGATCATATACAAATTTGTCAGACCAAAAGGGAATTCATGTTCATGGCAAAATTTTAGCGCAGGAAATTGAAATAATTCAGCCAGAAGCGATTATTACCCTTGGAAATGCCTCAAGAAATTCTTTGCTGCAAATCAATACTTCCATGGGGTATGATGCACAAATTCCTTTAGGTTGGAAAGATGATATACAATCCTATTTCTGGGCAGATAAAATCAAAATTCTTGCATCAACACACATTTCTGGGGCAGCCAATGGCGCTAAATCTGCGATTCTTAGAAATCCGTTGTATGCGCAGATTCAAGGAAAATACCAGAATGAGCGACTCGCCAAAATTATCCTTCAAAAATTAAACGATGAATAAATTTATCTGTGGAATTTGGATTGTAATATTTCATTCTTTTATTACTGAAAGTCAGGTGTTAAATATCGATCGAGTGACAGAAACCGATTCTATTTCTAAAAAAATTAGAGCCTATACTACTTTGAGTTTTTCAAACGAAAAACAAAAGAAAGCGTTAATAGATTTTACCAATAAAACAGAGCTAAACTATTTCTTACCCAAAAAGTATTTGGTGGTTTTTTTGAGTCAGGTTGACATGGCTTTCAATGGCAAAACGATCAACGAAAACAACGGTTTTTTTCAGGCGAGATTTAGAGACAATGACTCCCGAAAAATCAGTCCAGATGTTTTTACGCAATACCAATGGAACGGAATTCAAGGTATGGAATACCGTTTTTTAAATGGAATCAATGCGCGTTTTAAATTTTTGGAGAAGAAAAAATCTGATTTATATACAGGAATTGGTGTTTTTTACGAAGCTGAAAAATGGAATCCCAACTTGCCTTCATTTGCCTTTAAAAGTGCTGCACTCAACACTGTTTATCGAAACATGTTTCGACTCAATTGTTCTGCAAAATTTGCCATTAAATTGAGTAAAGCGGTAGATTTTTCAGGTTCAACTTTCGTACAATTTCCGTTTAATGTACATTTTGGTTCGCCTCGGTGGTTTTTTGACTCCAATCTAAACTTCAACGTCAGCAAATATTGGTCTTTCATTCTTCATTATGACCATAATTTTGACGCATTTCGACCATTGCCTATTGATCAATATTATTATGCGATGACATTGGGAATTCAGTTGAAAGTTTGATTTATTTCAACAATTTGAACACCCAAGAATGGCCTGTTTTTTTGGCGAAGGAATACACATTTTTTTCAAGCATGGATTTTACTGTCCAGTTTACGGTAAAGTTTTAAGACCATTTCTGAATAATTCATTTGATAAGAACTTTTGAAACTTTCGAAAACAAAAAAATGGTTTTTGATTAAAAAATAACTATATTTATGATGGAAAATTAATCAAAATGAGTTTATACCGATTATGTTTTCAATATAGTCCAATAAACAGGACTATATTACCTGCGGTGAGACTTCGTGGTCAAACTATATCGGCATTAAACCGGTTTTTTTTGATTGAACTAAAATACATTGAACAATGGTACTACACAACAAAATAAAAGTCGAAAGCACAATAACGAGTCTTCATTTATTTGAAGAACAACAACTGCGCACTGTTTGGGATTCTGAACAAGAAAAATGGTATATTTCTATAGTGGATGTAATAGAAGTACTTACAGGCACTGACCGACCGAGAAAGTATTGGAATGATTTGAAAACCAAACTTAAAAAGGAAGGAAGCCAGTTGTCCGAAAAAATCGGACAACTGAAAATGCAATCTTCGGATGGGAAGTATTATCAAACTGATGTAGCTGATACTGAACAACTTTTTCGTTTAATTCAATCTATTCCTTCACCTAAAGCAGAGCCTTTTAAACTTTGGTTGGCGCAAGTGGCAGCAGAAAGATTAGATGAATTACAAGACCCTGAGTTGAGTATTGATAGGGCTTTAGAACAATATCTGAAATTAGGTTATTCAGAAAACTGGATAAACCAAAGGTTGAAAAGCATTGAAATTCGGAAAGAATTAACAGATGAATGGAAAAAGCGTGGTTTAAAAGAGGGTTTACAGTTTGCCACGCTTACGGATATCATTACCAAAGCTTGGAGCGATAAAACAACCAAGGAGTATAAAGTGCTAAAAGGATTGAAGAAAGAAAATCTAAGGGATAATATGACCAATACAGAATTGATTTTAAATATGCTGGCAGAGGCTTCTACCAAAGACATATCCGTTGCCACCAATCCCAAAGATTTTGAAGAAAGTAAAATTGTAGCCAAACAAGGAGGTAATGTTGCCAATGTTGCACGGTTGGAATTAGAAGCGAAAACTGGCAAAAAAGTGGTATCCGAATTAAATGCAAAAGATGTTTTTAAAAGCATAGAGCAAGACAAATCCTCAAAGACAAAAAAATAATATTTGATCTGAATAAATTGTTGTTTTTATTATCTATTTCGGATGCAATGGCTGTTCAGTTTAAAAATCAGTTTCATGTAAGTCATTTTACTTCAACAATTCGAACACCCAAGAATGGCCTGTTTTTTTGGCGAAGGAACGAATATTATCATCTAAAATTGATTTAACAGTATCTTTGGCATATAGTTGAGCTGTTGCTGCCTCTATCAAAATCCTTGCATTGGTTTCGTTGAGGTGCTTAACCTGTATTCGATTGGGAGTAATAAATCGATCATCCTTCGTCCTAAGTAATGCATGATAAGTAAGTTGAATTATCAATTCTGCGATTGATTTTATTTTTCCTTCCATTTTAAAATAGGTTGAACAAATAGCATGATTAAATTCTTGAATTTTTAAGGCTGCATTTATTTTTTTTGTAAATGAAAGTGCTTTAATAACCCTGGCCAAAATCCAACACTGATCATTCAAAGAATAAAGAGGCAATAATTCTATCACTTCTTGGATTATTTTTTCACTTTGATTTTTTTCCTTGTGATTTTTTCCAAGCGCTAAAATGCGCATTTCTAAAATGCGTGAAACTTGGTGGTAATGTAATTTTCTAAAATCAAAATTAGTTTCAATCAAACTCTGAATTTCTTTTTTGTCAAAGGCTTGGTTTGAGTATGCTTTTTTAGAATTAATAAAACAGTTGGTGAAAATTTGACTTTCCTCATTTTTCTTAGTTTGCACGTAGTAATTTGTGAGTGCCTTTGAATAGTAATTTCCTGGATCGTCTTCATCTACAAAAGACTCATAATAAAGATGTATTCCATTATCAATATCAACCAATGCTTTTAAAAATTCATCTTTTTGATGATGTTGTCTGACTGCATTTCCTAGATACATGGACAAATCATTTTTCCGTTCATCAAATTGATAGGAATCAATTATTAACTGCACATTTTTCCAGTCGCATTGTTGAATTGCCAATTCCAGTGCCACAAACGAAAAATCGCCAGCTGTAAAACTACCCATTTGATTTTTCAAGGAAAAATTATTTGAATTCAAAACCTCCTTCTTGAAATGATGGAATGAATCAAAATCTAAAAAGTTAGCTAATAAATTTAATGTGGATGTATAGGGCCGATGATCGTCCTTCATTAATCCAAAAAATCTGGCAAGTGTATGCGCAGAGACAGCTATTTTTAATTGTTTAAGTGTTTCTGATAATGATTTACAATCCTGAAATTCATTGATTGTAAAACCTGCTTTTTCTTCAATTTTCTTTTTTAATTCAGCTATAAAAAATTCTTCCTCAAATAATTCCATTTACAAATAAATAGTTTTTAAAGATAATGGAAAATATCAGAATAAAGATGCAATGAGATGCAATGAAGGAGTGTTTTGTTAAACTGTATTTTTGGTGGAAAGAAAATAAAGCCGGAACTATTTAAGTTCATTTTTCTCAAATTTAAAAATATAATATGGATAAGGATAATACCTTCAAAGAATCCAAACCATTAAAGTAGTATAATATGTATAACGAACAAATTGAAAATCTCATCAATATTGCACTAGCAGATGGAGAATTAACAGAAAAAGAAAAACAAATTCTATTTAAGAAGGCTGAAGCAGCTGGAATTGACCTTGACGAATTTGAAATGGTTCTTGAATCTAAGATATCTGAAAAAAAACAAACGGTAAAATCAGTTGCCCCTTCGGTTGCAACACTAAAATCAGATAAGTTTGGAGACGTAAGAAAATGTCCTTCATGTGCTGCGATTTTGCAATCTTTTCAAACAAAATGTGATGATTGTGGACATGAGTTTACAAATATCGATGCAGTTCAATCTTCCCAAAAGTTATTTGATTTACTACAAGCAGCAACATTAAGAAATTCAAAGGCGTTAACAGATATTGAACATCAAAAAAATCAGCGTTTAGAATCCTTATCACAAAAACACAATAGCGGTAGTGGATTAGCAAATATGATTGGTGCTAAAGCACGTGGCAAAAATCAAGAGGAAGAAAGAGAAGATTTGATACGAGAGCTTGATCACGGCCGTGCAACTATTGAAAAGAGTATTCAAAAAGAAAAAGCCAATATCATAAAAAACTTTCCTGTTCCTAATTCAAAAGAAGATCTATTAGAACTTTTAGCAATGGCGACAAGTAATTCATATGATAATGATGGTTATGTGGGAGTTGAAGAAGAAGTTTGGATTCAGAAAACAGATCAAATTTATTCAAAAATTCAAATTGTATCAAGTAAGGATCCTGAAATATTGGAACAAGCAACAGCTATGGTTGTATCCTTAATGAAAAAGTTACCACCTAAATATAAAAATTTTACAACTTTCCCAGATTCTGTAAAAGGGAAAATTTTGTCAGATATAGATAATGATAAAAAAAGAAAATGGGAAAACCAAGTTAAAGTTGGTAAGCCATACGCAATTGTTTTAGTAGTTCTAGTGCTAATACTAATTATGTCTTTTCTTATCCCGACATTGCAAATGCTCTCATTACTTTCTATAGTTGGAATTCCTATTACAATAAGAAGGTTTAAAAAGGCACTTAAAAAAGACAATGATTTAAATTTTTAAGCTTACAGTTAAATTATGGGATTATTTGGAAACAAGGCGGAAGGCGGCATGATGGACGTTATACGTTGTGATGAGCAAGAATATCTTGTTTGGAAATGGAGACCATCTGGCGCTGCAAACTCTACAAAAAAAGAAAATGCCATTCGTTTTGGAAGTAGCCTTCGCGTAAAAGATGGTGAAATGGCGGTTTTCGTCTACCAACAAAAAGATGGATCGATGCAAGATTATATCGAAGGTCCATTTGATCAGACTATTAAAACTGCAAACTTTCCCGTTTTATCCAGTATAGTAGGATTAGCTTTTGGAGGAGCCTCACCATTTCAAGCAGAAATCTATTTTATCAACCTTTCTGGAAATATTCAGGTAAAATTTGGCATTCCTTACTTTGATGTCTATGACCCAAGATTTTTAGACTTTGCTGTACCCATGGCAGCTAGAGGTACAATTACTTTTAATATTACAGACTACAAAGGGTTTATCAAACTAAATCGGCTAATAAATTTCGAATTAGAAGACTTTAATAAACAAATTAAGAATGCTGTATCAAAGTATGTCAAAGGAATCGTTACAAATATTCCAGCAGAAGAAGGGATTCCAGTTCTGCAAATGGAAAGAAAATTGCTCGACATCAACGATTTAATTTCAGCTAAACTAAGAGCAAGATTAGAATTAGATTTTGGAGTAAATATGAAAGGTTTCGACCTGGCAAATATCGATGTGGATAAAGAAAGTTATGGCTACGCAGAATTAAGAAAAGTAACTGCTGACCAAACCACCAAAACGACCATCGCACAGACGGAAGTGAATATTAAAAACTTGAATGACATGCAAGGAATTAATGCTCAAAATATTTCAGAAACTTTGCAAATACAAAGAGAAGAAGCACAACGTGCGCAGAAACTACAAACAGAAACAAACTTTATTGGCGCTCATGCACTCAATCAGCAATCAGAAGTATTAAAAAGTGCTGCACAAAATTTAGGTGAAATGGGAGCAATGGGAAGCGGCGGGGGCATGAACCCTGCAGGGATGATGACAGGAATGGCACTTGGTGGAGCAATGGGTGGGCAAATGGCAGGTATGATGAACCAAATGGGGCAGAATATGAACCAACAACAAAACACACCGCCTCCGCCTCCGCAAATACAATATAGTGTTTCAGTTAACGGGCAGATAGCAGGACCATTTAATTGGCAACAATTACAACAAATGGTTCAAAACGTACAACTTACAAAAAACACGCATGTTTGGAAGCAAGGAATGGCAGGTTGGGAAGTGGCGGGCAATGTTCAAGAACTTGCAAATTTGTTTGGGGCAGTTCCACCACCACCACCAATACATTAAAACTAATAATTAGGACTGATAATAATAAACTGAATATACCTAGAAAAAAGCTAAGATTAAATTAAATACTAAATAGTAGAATATGAAAAAACAAATATTATTAATTGTGCTCACAATGCTATCCCCTTTAACTAAAGCACAAAATATGAAAATGTATGATGGCCCGTTTACTTTAGAGTCAGCGGGTATAGTTGGTACAGCAAAATATTCTTATTATGAAAATGAAAATTATGAACGTGTTTATAATGGTAACTTTTCTTTTTCATGGAAACAAGGATCTAATACATTAGAAGTTAACGGGAAATTTAATAACGATTTGCGCAATGGCTTATGGGTTTTTAAAACATATCTCAGTGCCTCTGAAGCAACATTGATAGTTAACGCAAATTATAAAAATGGAGAGCCCGATGGGATTTGGACAAATAGTATAACATCCACAAAATTAAAAGGGATTGCTTTTACTGATAAAAGAGTTTTTTCAAAAGGTCGTTTAATAGATACATGGATTTATGATAATCAAGAAATTAAAAATAAATTAATAATGAAATTAGACACAGCTGGTTTTATTCTTGAATCTGACTACATTGAACTCGGGAAAATTCAGACGATAAAAAAATATAAATTAGGCTATTGTACTTTAGCTGTGACAAAAAATATACAATCTGGAAGTAGCGATGTTAAAAAAGTTGAGGATATTGAAACTCTTTCGAATTTATCAAAAATCGAGCAATATGTAAAATCTAATTCAGACAGTCTTCAAGATTTACCCATAAAATTAAAAAGAGTAACAAAAGAAAATACGTGGTATAAATTCTTTTACGATCCATATGATCGAACTCTTGTTGATGATATAAGAGGTGCTTTCACATATAACGATAAACAATTCTATGGCATTTATGAGAATGAAATAGTTAAGCAAGAAACTCGTGAACAAAAAAGGCTACTAGAAGAAGAAAAAACAGCAAACGCAAAACTCCTTGAAGAAAAAAAGATTGCTGACGCAAAACTCCTTGAAGAAAAAAGGATAGCAGAAGAAAAACGTATTGAAGAAAACAAAATATTAAATGAAAAAAAATCCAAATTAACAGAAAAGACAGCTGAATTAATCG
Organism: Flavobacteriia bacterium; assembly: GCA_947462925.1. GTDB lineage: Bacteria > Bacteroidota > Bacteroidia > Flavobacteriales_D > Crocinitomicaceae > JAQVCM01. The sequence goes on from CANHQP010000024.1 coordinate 44,358, forward strand.
CTTTAATTTCAGAACAAAAAGACAAAATGATATTCAAGCCAAAAGTTTACATAAAAATAGATGAGTTTAAAGAATATTCTTCTACATTGAATCAAAATGTGGTATATTATAAAGGCTTAGTCCCAAAAAAGAATTTTGACAACATCTATATTTCATACAATATACTAATGACTAACATCTCTACCAACAACTCAGCAATTACACTGATGTCAATTGAAAAACAAATTGAAATAGCAGATAAATTCATCTCTTTATGCAAAAGCGAAGATATTAAAGATGTAAATAAGAAGTTGAATGATATAACGGATGTCGAAGTAATAAAAAAAATAGTAAATCTAAATTAATATTGATGAACGATGATAGTTTTTTTTCAATTAACAGATTAGTGGAATTTGGCATGGGTATGGCGGTTGCACAGCAAATGGTTAACACCATGAATACTGCAATGACTAGTATGCATGTTCCGGGTTCTATGAATTCAATGCAAACAGCAGCAGCTCAATTTTACTATGCAATGATAGAGGGTAAACAAGTTGGTCCATTTTCGGAGCAGGAATTATCTCGTCTAATTGCCGAAAAGAAAGTTGTTAAGGAAACTTATATTTGGAAACCAGGTTTGCCAAAGTGGGAAATTGCTGAAAAAGTTCCTGAAATTTTAAAGTTGGTTGCATTAGCACCGCCACCATTTCAGCAGAATAAATAAGATTATGAAAATAAATTTTGTACAAACCATTATAGCCATAGCGGCAAGTTTACTTATCGCTTATGGCTTGTATAGTTTTCACGATAGTAAGAATAAAATACTTTTAAGTGCAGGTAGTTTTGTTTTTCTTGCCATAGCTCTAGTCCTTTCAATCGGAATAAGTTTTGAGCTTCCGCGAACAACAACAAATGTTAGAGTTCTTTCAGGGCTTTTCTTTGCCATGGGTTTAATTAGCAATTTAATTTTTAGTTCTATTAATTTTTCAGTTCCAAGTTATGTTATTATTAATGGAATCTTATTGTTAGTTTTTATATCTTTAGTTTACGCTATAAATAAAGTAAAACAATAAAATCTTCGAAAAAATTAACCCTACTACCAACCCAAAATGAAAATTCCTCGCTTTGCTTTAAAAGTGGGGGTTTTCGTTTTTAATCAATCTCTGTTTTGCAGCTATTTCAGAAAATGTTATTTTTAACATTTAATAACTTCGATTTAGAAACTCTGAAAATCAAAATCAACAACACGCTTCAATTTGTATTTTTTTCTCCTCTATTTTGCATTAATCATTGGATTTACTTTTCTCCAAAAAAAGGAAATATTCAAGGGTGTATTCAAGGTTTCTGGACAAAAATCTTGGGTTGTTTCTGGCTTGTCGTTGTTTATGTATTACGTTTCTGTTGACCAAGGTCAATTGATTACAGGCGTCATTCACCAAAAAGGACTTTCTGGACTTTGGATATTTTGGGCAAGTTTCCTTGGTGCTACTTTTGTGCCGATCGTGCTGGCGCCACTTTGGTCTAAATTGAATTTCATTACTGATAATCAGTTTATTTTATTTCGATTTTCAGGCAAATCAGCCAGAATTTTACATCAATTTCGATCTGTTTATGTAGGTGGAATTGTAGTTGCTTTCTTAATCAGTTTTCATACACTTGCGTTTAGCCGAATTATTCAACTTTATTTCAAAATTGATTTAGACACTTCGATCTTAATTACAGGAATTATCCTACTTATTTTCACCTTAAAAAATAGTTTGAACTTAAAATTCACATTGGATGTGTATCATTCTGTAATCTATGTTATTAGTCTAGCGATTTCTTTTTATTTCCTTTATAAATTGGCCCATGGCTGGGATCATTCTATTCAGATATTAGCCAAGAAAAATCCTGAAACATTGTCGATTTTCCCAAAATCAACGGATTCCTCCAACTGGAATTCAATCTACTTATACTTGGGTATATTGTGGTGGAGCACGCAACTTTTTGATGGCGGCGGACCAGAAATGGCGAGATTTACCGCGGTCAAAGGCAAATGGAATGCGATTAAAACAGGTTTATTGCCAGTCATTTTGAATTTATTGCTTTCGGTGATTCTTGTTGGAATGGCCATTTTATCTGTTTCAATTCATCCCAATCAAAAAGAAGAAATTTCCTTTGTTCAGAACATTTTCGAATCAGTTCCAGATTGGCTAGATCCGGTTTGTTTGATTGGATTTTTTGCCATGTATATTACAACCGTAGAATCCATGCTCAATTGGGGAGGTTCGTTTCTGACCATTGATTTTTACAAGACTTATTTGAGACCAAATCAGTCCAAAAAGCACTACGCAATTCTATCTTTTTTGGCGATGACTTTCATTTGCGTTCTTGCGATTTTAATCACGAGAAACATGAGTAGTTTAGAAAGTGTGATCAAAGTGGTATTCTCAATTTCGGCTGGCGTTGCTCCCGTGTATATCTTGCGTTGGTTTTGGCTTCGCATCAATGCTTGGAGTCAACTTTCAGCAATGATTGCCTCTGGAGTATACACTTTAGCCTTTAATTGGTATGTTTCGCTGTATCCGATTCAAACGCCCAATTTCAATGAATACAATTGGCAAATTGTAACCGTAACTCTTTTGACAACCATTACTTGGATAATCGTAACGTTTTTGACACCCAAAGATGATGTGAAAACAATTGCAAGATTCAAGGCAATTTTGCCATCTACGAAGGAGATTTTGCAGCGGAGTGGAATTGCTTTTATATTGGGAGTTTTGCTTTTGGTTATATTGGTTATTTCAATTAAAACAATTTTGATTCGGTTTTAAAACTTTAAGAATTCCTCCACAACAAACTTCCATCACCATAACTCAAAAATCGATACTCATTTTCCAACGCATATTGGTAAATCGTTTTCCATTCCTCACCCACAAATGCATGAATCAGCAACAACAAAGTAGATTGTGGTTGGTGAAAATTAGTCAAAATGGCATCAACCATTCTCAAGGTGTAACCTGGTGCTATCAATAATTGGGTTTTGGTTATCAGGCGATTTATATTTTTGTCCTCCATGTATTTTACCAAAGATTCTAACGCAATGTTTACCGGAATATCTTGTGGTAAATCGTAAGCATCCCATTGTTGAATGCCAATTTCTGAAAAATCTAGCTGCGCGTATGAATGCACTTTGACGCCCATCCAATACAAACTTTCCAAAGTTCGCAGCGAAGTAGTTCCAACAGCAATGAGATTTTTGGGCAAATGCTGTGCAATTGCAATGATGGTTTCCAACGAAACATCTATGAATTCTGAATGCATTTCATGTTCACCCAAAGTTTCCGTTTTTACAGGCTTGAAAGTTCCTGCGCCGACATGCAATGTCACAAATGAAGTCTTTATTCCTTTTGATGAAAGACTTTGCATTACATTGTCTGTGAAATGCAATCCAGCAGTCGGCGCTGCAACCGAACCATCGTATTTGGCGTAAATCGTTTGATACAGAGCTTTGTCTTTTTCTTCAGTATCTCGATTAAGGTACGGCGGAAGCGGTACAATGCCAGCGTCACTCAAAACTTCAGCAAAACTGATGTCCTTTCCGTCCCAAGAAAATTCTATCAAGAAAGAATCTGATAAACGTTCTTTTTTGGTAGCCGAAAGTGTATATTTTTTTTCTGCGGTTTCTATTTCTAAAACAAGCGCTTCTTCTTTCCATTTTTTAGCACCACCAACCATACATTTCCATAGTACAAGGTCTTTTTGAAACATGGCGGTTGTGATATCTGAATAATGATCGGCTGGCTCAAGACAGAACAATTCAATTTTACCACCAGATTTCTTGCTGAAAATCAATCTTGCCTCTACTACTTTGGTGTCATTCATGATCAACATCGTATCTGAAGGTAAAAAAGCCGATAGGTCGGAATAAATGGCTTGATCTATTTTTCCATCTTTGTAAATCAACAGCTTGCTTGTATCTCTAGGCTCCACAGGATATTTCGCGATTTTTTCCTCAGGCAAATCATAGTTGAAATGCGCCATCGAAGTGCTTTGTACAATGTTTTTTGACATAATCTATAAATTCCAGTGCACAAAAGTACGATTGAAAAGAGATTACTCCAACTTCTTGCATTACAATGAATTTTAGGAAGTACTAATAAACTTATTTTTTCATTGAGAAATTAACAAAACAATTTCCATAAATTTACACGCAACTTAGAAAAGAAAACAATGAAAAAAAATATGAAATTCGGTACAAAAGCCATCCACGCTGGTGCACATCCAGATCCAACTACAGGGGCAATCATGACGCCTATTTTCCAAACTTCAACCTATGTGCAAGAAGCACCGGGTGTAAATAAAGGTTTTGGTTATGCGCGTGGGAAAAATCCTACGCGTGAAGCTTTGCAAGAAAACATTGCTGCGTTGGAAAACGGTAAACATTGCGTTTGTTTTTCAAGCGGAATGGGTGCTACAGATGCTGTGATTAGAACTTTGCGTCCTGGTGATGAGGTAATTACCGGTGATGATTTGTATGGTGGTTCTTACCGTTTGTTTACCAAAATTTACGAACCTTACGGAATCAAATTTCATTTCGTGAATTTGACAGACGCTTCTAACATTGAGCAATATATCAATGAGAACACCAAAATGATTTGGGCTGAAACGCCAACCAACCCAACGATGCAAATTATTGACATCGAAGCGTGTTCAAAAATCGCCAAAGCACATAATTTGACTTTGGTAGTTGACAATACTTTTGCTTCTCCTTATTTGCAAAACCCATTGAATTTAGGCGCTGATATCGTGATGCATTCAGTTACCAAATACCTTGGTGGACACAGTGATGTGGTGATGGGTGCGTTGATTACCAACAGCGATGAGTGGCATGAAAAATTGTATTTTGTCTTGAATTCATGCGGCGCAAATCCTGGTCCGATGGACAGCTTTTTAGTGATGCGAGGAATCAAAACTTTGCATTTACGTATGGAAAGACACTGTTTCAACGGAAGAAAAGTAGCTGAATATTTGAAAAATCATCCTAAAATCGAAAAAGTGTATTGGCCAGGATTTCCTGAGCATCCAAATCATGAAATCGCGAAAAAGCAAATGCGTGATTTTGGTGGAATGATTTCAATTGTTTTGAAAGATGCATCAATCGAAAATACATTCAAGGTAGCCTCTTCATTCCACGTTTTCTCTTTGGCAGAATCATTGGGTGGTGTTGAATCTTTGATCAATCATCCAGCGACGATGACGCATGCCTCAATTCCAAAAGCAGAAAGAGAAAAAGCAGGAGTTGTGGATAATTTATTGCGCTTGAGTGTTGGGGTGGAAGACATCGAAGACATCTTAGCGGATATTGAACAAGCATTGGCATAAATGTCAAAAACTTACATAATCACAGGCGTTTCGAGAGGAATTGGTAAAGCGTTGGCGGAACATTTTCTCTCGAAAAACCAATCAGTCATTGGTATTGGTCGAACAAATTCAATTCAAAATCCTAATTTTCAATTCATCGAATTGGATTTATTAGATTCTAGTGCGATTCAGAATTTTCAACTTCCAACAACTGAAAACGAAGAAATCATTTTGATTAACAACGCTGGAATTATTGGGGATATCGAAAGAATTTCTTCGATGAAAGCCGATTCTATCGATGAAATCATGCAAGTTAATGTGGTTGCTCCAATCAAATTAACGCGAAAAGTAAGCGAATTTTGCGGAAATAGTAAACAATTTACGCTAGTCAACATCAGTTCTGGCGCTGGTAAAAGACCAATTCCTTCATGGGCAGGATATTGTGCTTCAAAGGCTGCGATTGATTTATTTTCTCAAACTTTTCTGCTAGAAGAACAAGAGTTGGGTAAAAGGACGAGAGTTTATTCAGTTTCACCTGGCGTGATTGATACCGACATGCAAGTTCAAATTCGAGCAACAGATGCAAGTTCTTTTTCTAGCCTGGAAAATTTTCAAAAATTGAAGACAGAACAAAAATTAGAAACTCCAGAAAGAATTGCTTTGAAATTGGATATATTGCTCAATATCCCCTATTCGAATAATGTTTTAATTGCCTTAAATGACATTAATATCTAGCATGATTTTACCGTTTAATCAATAAAAAACGCATTTAACCAATAAAACTTTCATATTTTTAAACCTTTTTGTAACTTGTGGCGTTTTAAATAAACTCAAAAAATAAACTATGAAAACTCTTTTGGACAAATTCCGATTTGCAATTATTGGAATTAGCCTTTTCTCCTCTTTTTCTTTGTTTGCTCAAAATCAAACGATCGACTTGTCGAACACAAGAGATGGTGAAACGGTAGAATATTGTACTACTCACAAAAAAATGCATGCCTTGATGTCAAATCCTGAGTTCGCTGCTCAGTATGCAATTGATCAAGCACAAATGCAACAAATTGAACAAGATTTAGCTGCTAATCCTCCGCAAGAGCGAGTAGTTTATAAAGTTCCTGTGGTTTTTCACGTACTGCACAATGGTGGAGTTGAAAATATTTCTAAGGAACAAATCATGGACGCATTGGCGATTTTGAATCGTGATTACAGATTGCAAAATACAGATGCATTGAATGTTCATGCAGATTTCAAAGCAAGTAATCCTGCTGCAACTTGTGTTCCTTCGGATGTAGAAATTGAATTTGTTTTAGCAACAAAAGCACCAAATGGAACTTGTTTTAGTGGAATTACAAGAACACAAAACGCATTGACTTATGATGGTTCAGATGGTGGTGACCAAGTTGCTGCGATAGTAAGTGGAAATGATGTTTATAACGGTGAATGGCCAGGAAATAAATACATGAACATTTTTATTTGTGCAGAAATCGGAGGTGCGGCTGGTTATACATTCAATCCTGGTGGTTGGAGTGCGACTGCTATGCAAAACGGAATATGGATTCTTCACAATTATGTAGGTTCAATTGGAACTGGTTCAGTAACAGGTTCAAGAGCATTGACTCATGAAGTGGGTCACTGGTTAAATCTTTCACATACATGGGGAGGAAATAACAATCCTGGCGTTGCTTGTGGTTCTGACCAAGTAAATGATACTCCTGAAACAAGAGGTGTTACGTCTTGTGCATTGAATGAAAATTTCTGTGGCCCTAGAGCTAACGTTGAAAACTACATGGATTATTCATACTGTTCAAAAATGTTCTCTGCTGGTCAAGTTGCTAGAATGCGTGCAGCAATCACGACTTCTAATACTGGAAGAGCAAATTTGATTACAGCTTCTAACTTGGCAGCTGTTGGTGCAGATGGTAATGTTTATTTATGTCAAGCCAATTTTACTGTTCCTAAACAAGTAATTTGTGTTGGTGAAGCATTACAGTTTTCTGATGAATCTTACAATGCTGCATCAGGTTGGAATTGGACTTTCCAAGGTGGAAATCCTGCAACATCTACAGCACAAGATCCTCTAGTTACTTATGCAACTCCAGGAACATACACAGTTACATTGTCTGCTACAGATGGAACAAGCACCGATGTTGAAACAAGAACATCTTATATTACCGTTTTACCTTCAGGAGTTAGTATTCCTTTCTTTGAAAGTTTTGAATCTTACAATCAAACATCTGATATTACTGGCTATACAATTGATAATTCTTTAGCTTCAACTGCAACATGGAATTTAACAAATACTGCTGGAGCAACGGGATCTAAAAGTATGAAATTGGGTAACTTTACGCAATCAGGTACTAACTATGATGAATTGATTTCTGCTCCTGTTGATTTGTCTTCAATCACTTCAGCAACAAACGTAACTTTATCATTCAAATATGCTTACCGTAAAAAAGCATCTACAAACAGTGAAATCTTGAAAGTTTTCTTGACTTCAGATTGTGGTGATACTTGGCAACAAAGAAAAACAATCACAGGTACAAGTTTATCTTCTTTGACTGAAACTGCTGATTGGACACCGACTTCTTCTGATTGGGTAACTGTTCACATGACAAACGTTACAACTCAATATTGGAATGAAAACTTTAGATATAAATTTAGATTTGATGCAACTGGTGGAAACAATGTTTTCTTAGATGATATCAATATATATGCTGGACCACCATCAAATGTAAATGTTCTTGGAATTGAAGAGCAAATTGCGGTAGAAGGTCTATCTGTTTTCCCAAACCCAACTGAAGGTGAATTGAATGTTACTTTCAATGTGGTTTCGCCAAAAGCAATGACATTCGTTGTAACAGACGTACTTGGAAAATCAATTCAAACACAAAATATTCAAGCTGCAACTGGTTCAAATGCTGTGATACTTTCAACAGAAGGAATCGCTTCAGGAATGTACTTATTGCAAATCGGTGACGGAAGCAACAAACAAGTTGTTCAGTTCATGGTGAAATAAGCAAATTTTAAAAATCAAAAAAGCCCTGGATGAGTTTTCAGAGGGCACTGAAAAACTATAATTAAGATTAAAATGTGAGTAAATATGGGTGAAAGACTTTGGTTTTTTACCCATTTTTTGTTATCTTTACTTACACAAATTATCTTATAAATGCTTGTATTACAGCAAAAAATACAGTTTAGTGAATTTGATTCATTGTATGAAAAAATAATTCCAAAGACAAATCTGCTTAGAAAAATTAATGACCTAGTTGATTTTTCATTTATTCATGATGAACTTGTTAATACTTACTGTTTGACTAATGGTAGAAATGCAGAAAGTCCCATTCGTATGTTCAAATATTTACTTCTAAAAACAATCTACACTATTTCTGATGTTGATGTTGTCGAGCGTTCACAATTTGATATGTCATTTAAATATTTTTTAGGCATGTCACCTGAGGAAGATGTTATCAATCCAAGTTCACTTACAAAATTTAGAAAACTTAGATTAAAAGATACAGATTTACTTAATTTACTAATTAATAAAACCGTTGCTATTGCTATTGAAAAGGGTGTTATTCGTTCAAAATCTATTATCGTTGATGCCACTCATTCAGGTTCAAGATCAAATCCTTATTCTGCAATCGATGTATTGAGAGAACGATCAAAATTACTTCGAAAAACAGTTTATCAATTTGAGGAAGGTCTCAAAGATCATATGCCTAAAAAGAACATTGAAAACAACTTAGAGAAGGAGTTAACTTATTGTTTAGAGCTGCAGAAAATAATTACTCAAAATGAGTCAGTAAGCAGTATTCCAGCTGTAAAGGAGAAATTAAATTTCTTAAT
>CANHQP010000025.1 GCA_947462925.1 Flavobacteriia bacterium
ATTTCCTTGAATTTAGATTTACATTCAGCTTCATTCGGATAATTATTGAAAAATTCTACTAACTTCATATTACTAATTTTGTACAAAGTTCGTGTTGGTGGACGTAATCTAATTATGTTCTACTGGTATAGTTTACGATATGCATTAAATTTAAAGTTTTTTTAAACTTTTGTTAAAAATTATTTGATTGATTTTGAGTTTTTTAATTCAATTGTAACGTTAAATATTCAATATTAACAAATGATGAATAAATCATTCTATATATTTGCAAACTAAAATTTACAAATAGAACACATGAAAACAAGATTATTTACATTCATATTTATTGGATTTTCTTTGGGTTTAACAGCTCAAACTCAAATCCCAAATGGAGGTTTTGAAAATTGGGGAAACACAAGTCCTGGTAATGCAGATGAACCGACTTCTTGGTATTCAAACAAAACAGGTTCAACTGTAGCTTCAATTGGACCACAAACTTGTTACAAGGAAACGTCTAATCCACATTCTGGTTCATTTTGCGCGCGTTTGGAAACAAAATATTATGTTTTGGCGGTTGTAAATGGAAATTTAACTACAGGTGTTGTCAATGCGCCTAGTCAAGATAAATCTGAAGGTTATGTAGGGACTGTAAATTATAGTTCTGCATCAGATGTAAGAAGAATGCCTTTTACGGGGCGCCCTGATAGCTTAGTTGGTTGGTACCGATATACGCAAGCAACCAATGGTACAGGTGCTGCGGCAGAAAAGGCTAAGGTTGTTGCATTTTTGCATTCTGGTGATTACAATGATCCTGAAATTCCAGTGAACGGAAATCATCCAGATTTAAGCGCAAATAAGATTGGTAAGGCATTATTTAATTCTGCTGCTGCAAATAATACGACTTGGAAAAGATTTTCGGTTCCTTTTATTTATACGAATGGTGATACGCCTGAATATATCATGATAAGTATTACACCTTCTGATAACCAAATGACTACAGCTCCAACCATTCTTGGAACTGGAAGTATTCTTTGGATTGATGATTTGGAAGTTATTTATAACCCAGACAACGCAAGTGTAGTTGAAAATGAGCAAAATAACTTCAATGTTTACAATTATGAAAATAAAATTTTTGTTGATCTTTCCGCTAAAAATGATAAATTGGCTACATTGAAAATTTTAGATATTTCTGGAAAAGTTGTAATGGAAACAAAATTAACAAGTAACCAAAAAAATGAAATTACTTTGGCAGCAGAATTGGTTCAAGGAACTTACTTTTATCAAGTTTCTGGCTCAGAATTGCAAAAAACGGGTAAATTTGTTATCAAATAATTCACTGCAGATATTTGAAAGCCCTGCATATTTGTGGGGCTTTTTCATTTAATAGAATTTTTAATTTTGCCTATGCTATTAAGATTAATTTTCATTTTTACTTTAATTTCGAGTGTTTCTTTTGCTCAAAATACGGGAATTTTAAAAGGAGTAATCACTGAAGCTAGAACTGGTTCCACATTGTTTGGCGCAACAATCCAAATTTCAAATGAAATGTCAAAAGGAACAAAGTCTGACATCGAAGGGAATTATTTTTTAGAACTAGAGGCAGGTCGATATCACTTAACTTCTGGTTTTTTAGGACTTGGAAGCGATACTTTTTCAATTCAAATCTTACCTGGTCAGGTTACTATTCACAACATCAAGTTAAATGATATTTCCCAATTATTAGAAACTGTTGTTGTTTCAGCTGGAAAATTTGAACAAAAATTGGAGGAACAAGTCGTTTCAATGGAAATACTTAAGCCTGCGCTGATAGCAAATAAAAATACAACAAGCATTGAAACTGCTTTAGAACAAGTTCCGGGTTTGTCAATTATTGACAATGACCCACAAATTAGAGGTGGAAGTGGTTTTACTTTCGGTGTTGGAAGCCGCGTTGCTATTGTAGTTGATGGAATTCCATTGTTAAGCGGAGATGCTGGTCGACCAGAATGGAGCTATATTCCAGTTGAAAATATTGAACAAGTTGAGGTTATCAAAGGAGCTTCTTCTGTTTTGTATGGTTCCTCTGCTTTAAATGGTGTTATTCACATTCGAAGTGCATATCCAAGAAGTAAGCCTAAAACGATTTTTAACTATTCGGTAGGAAATTACAGTGCACCGAGTGAAAATGCAGAGAATTGGTATGGAAATTCTATTCCAGGATTTACAAATTTGAATTTTTTGCATTCGAGAATTATCAAGAAAAATTTAGATTTTGTCGTTGGAGGGAATTTCAATGTGGACCAAGGATATATCGGACCCCCGCCACCAGCTCCATACATGCCACAAGAGTTGAAGGACGTTTTGAAAATTACAGATTCAATTCCTACTTATACCAACAAGGATATGCTTCGTGTGAGAGGAAGAATGAATTTTAATATTCGCTATCGTTCTAAAAAAATCAAGCGATTGAGTTATGGAGTTAACGGCAATGCAATGTATAACAAGACAAACATGGTTTTCGCATGGTTGGATGATTCTTTAGGTCTTTACAGAGGTTATCCAGGTGCTGTTTTTATGCAAAAACAAACTTTGTTTAATATCGATCCATTTGTAAAATATTCTACAGCAAATGGAATATCTCACAGCATTGTGACGAGAATTTTTCATTCAGACAATCAAATTTCAAACAATCAATCGAATCGTGGAACCATGTTTTATGGTGAATATCAAATGCAAAGAGATTTCAAGTCCTTGGATTTAAATTTCACTGGTGGACTTGCAAGCAATGTTTCTACTTCTTATTCAGCTTTGTATGCATCAAGTGGTCAGGCAAATAATCGAAATGTTAATATTGCTGGTTATGTGCAGTTAGACAAGAAGTTTTGGAGAATTTTGAATGTTACTGGAGGTGTGCGTTATGAGTTTTTCAAAATGAATCAGCAAGAAAGTGTGATGGCTCCGATTGTGCGCGTTGGTGCCAATTTGCAAGTCACGAAAGGAACATTTGTAAGAGTCTCATCAGGTCAAGGTTTCAGATATCCAACAATCACTGAAAGGTATATCGCCACAAAAGCAAGTTTGTTTGGTGTTTTCCCAAATCCTGATTTGAAGCCAGAGAAAAGCAACAGTTTTGAAATTGGATTAAAACAAGGATTTAAAATCAGCAAGTTTTTAGGTTATGTTGACATTGCTGGATTTTATCAAAAATATGAAAATACTATAGAGTATCTTTTTGGATCTTGGGAGCCAGATATCGCTTTAATTGGATTTAAATTCTTAAATACAGGAGAATCAAGGGTTCGAGGAATTGATTTTTCTATTGCAGGCGCTTCCGCAGAAGCTAACAAAAAGTTTGGAGTTACCATGTTGTTGGGTTATACCTATATTGACCCAGTTTCTTTAACTCCTGATTTGGTTTATGCTCGTGACAAATCACTTGGAGGTGTTGGACAGGATCTAAGCTATAAGACTAGTAGCATTGATACCACTGGAAATGTTTTGAAATACAGATTCAAGCACATGGCCAAAGCGGATGTAGAATTTAGAATCTTTAAATTTGGTGTAGGATTTAGTTACCGTTATTACAGTAAAATGCAGAATATTGATAGAGCTTTCAATGATATTGAAGTTTTAACAAGTAATACAAGTCCTTATTTGTACCAAATCAAAGCTACCAACTATTGGAGAAGTCACAATGGCTATCATATTTTTGACGCACGTGTCAGTTTTAAAATTAGCGAAAAACAAAAAATTTCAATTGTCTGTAATAATTTGTTTAACATTGATTACTCTTTGCGTCCACTGAAAATAGAAGCGCCAAGAACTACTGCGATTCAATATGTTTATACTTTCTAAATAACTGACTTTTTGTCTCTTGAGCTTGTTTTAAACTGACAAAATTACCGTTTGGTTCAAAAAAAATGATTTGGTTCAGGATTTGACGAACTTTAGTAAATCAAAATTCTAAAAAATGGATTTTAATAAATTTACTATCAAATCTCAGGAAGCGATTCAACAAGCGCAAAACTTGGCTGAATTGAATGGAAATGGCGCAATCGAGACAGGACATTTACTGAAAGGTATTTTCTTGGTCGATCAAGATGTAATGCCATATTTACTTCAAAAATTAGCAATTAATTCTAAAAGTTTGGAATTGGTTGTTGACAAAATCATTCAAAGTTATTCCAAGGTTACAGGCGGTCAATTGCATATTTCGATGCCAGTTGAAAGAATTTTAAATCAAGCTTTGGTTGAAATGAAAACTTTCAACGATGAATTTGTATCAATTGAAATCATGTTTTATACCTTATTGGATAGTACTGATGCCATTGGAAAGTTCCTAAAAGACCAACAAATCACCAAATCAAAACTAAAAATTGCCATTATGGACTTAAGAAACGGACAAAATGTAACTTCAAATAGCCAAGAGGGAACATATCAATCTTTAGAAAAATACGCCAAAAATTTAAATGAATTGGCCAAAGCTGGGAAATTGGATCCTGTAATTGGTCGCGATGACGAAATTCGCCGTGTACTTCAAATTCTAACTAGAAGAACGAAAAATAATCCAATTTTAATCGGTGAACCTGGAGTTGGTAAGACTGCAATCGCTGAAGGATTGGCGCATCGAATTGTAACGGGAGATGTACCAGAAAATTTGAAAACCAAAATTGTTTATTCGTTAGACATGGGTTCATTGGTTGCGGGTGCTAAATACAAAGGCGAATTTGAAGAGCGTTTGAAAGCGGTGATCAAAGAAGTGACACAAGCGGAAGGCGAAATTATTTTGTTTATTGACGAAATTCATACGCTTGTTGGCGCAGGTGGAGGTGACGGTGCAATGGATGCAGCAAACATCTTAAAACCAGCTTTGGCGCGCGGTGAATTAAGAGCGGTTGGTGCCACAACATTGAACGAATACCAAAAATATTTCGAAAAAGACAAAGCGCTTGTTCGCCGTTTTCAAACCGTTTTGGTCGACGAACCAAGCACGGAAGATGCGATTTCTATTTTGCGCGGAATCAAAGAAAAATATGAAAATCACCACAAAGTAATCATCAAAGATGCGGCAATCATTGCTGCTGTTGAGTTTTCGCAACGATACATTACAGAGCGTCATTTGCCAGACAAAGCGATTGATTTAATTGATGAAGCAGCTTCAAAATTGCGTATGGAAATCAATTCAAAACCAGAAGAATTGGATGAATTGGAAAGAAAAATCTTGCAATTAGAGATTGAAAAAGCGGCAATCATGCGCGAGCAAGACACAAAAAAACTAGAGGGAATTGGCAAAGAATTAGCGAATTTAATAGAGCAAAGAGACGCTTTCAAAGCCAAGTGGCAAGCTGAACGAGATGTGGTCGATGGAATCCAAAAAATGAAAGAAGACATCGAAAATTTCAAGATTGAAGCAGATAATGCTGAAAGAATGGGGGATTACGGTAAAGTAGCGGAAATTCGTTATGGTCGAATCAAAGATACTGAAGCAAAATTAGAGGAAGCCAAAGGAAAACTTTCTGGAATGCAATCGACTTCTAAAATGATCAAAGAAGAAGTGGATGTGGCTGAAATTGCGGATGTTGTTTCAAAATGGACAGGAATTCCTATCTCTAAAATGATTGAATCTGAAGTTTCTAAATTATTGAAATTAGAAGATGAATTAGGCAAAAGAGTAGTTGGTCAGACAGAAGCAATTGGCGCGATTTCAGATGCAGTTAGAAGAAGCAGAGCTGGATTGCAAGATGCTAAAAAACCAATTGGATCTTTCATTTTCTTAGGTACAACTGGAGTAGGGAAAACAGAATTGGCAAAAGCATTGGCTGAATATTTATTCAACGACGAAAATGCCATGACTCGAATCGATATGAGTGAATACCAAGAGAAACATTCTGTGAGCAGATTAGTTGGAGCACCTCCGGGATATATCGGTTATGATGAAGGTGGACAATTGACAGAAGCCGTTCGACGCCGACCATATTCAATTATTTTGCTGGACGAAATCGAAAAAGCACATCCAGATGTTTTTAATATTTTGTTGCAAGTACTTGATGATGGTCGATTGACTGACAACAAGGGACGAACAGTGAATTTCAAAAATACAATTATCATCATGACTTCTAATTTAGGTTCTCATTTGATTCAAGAAACTTTTGAAGGAATCAAACCTGGAGAAGAAGACAGAGCCACTGAAAAAGCCAAAATGTTGGTAATGGAATTGTTGAAACAAACAATCAGACCTGAATTTTTGAATCGAATTGATGAAACAATTATGTTTACGCCACTTACGAAGGATAATTTGAAACAAATTGTACATATTCAAATGAATCAATTGACTGAATTATTGAAAGAAAAAGATATTCATTTACATGTGACTGCTGATGCTTTTGACTGGATAGCCGAAGCAGGTTATGATCCTCAATTTGGTGCAAGACCAGTGAAAAGAGTAATTCAAAAACAAGTGTTAAATGAGTTGTCGAAAGCATTACTTTCAGGCACAATTGATACTTCGAAAACAGTTGTCATGGATATTTTTGACACTAAAATTGTCTTCAGAAAACCAATTACTGAAGCTGAAGAAGTTTAAAGTCAAATTGTGACTGAGGTTTTTGATAAAATTATGTAACTTCGCATCCCTTTCCATTTGGAGAGGGATTTTTTTATTTTTAGAATGAAACTTTTTAGCTTAAACGCCGGAACATCAAGAGTTTTTGGACTCGATTTACTTCGATTTTTTGCCATCATTTTTGTTGTGGTCGGTCACAGCATGATTTTAGTTCCTAAGGATATTAAAAAGCATGTCGTAAAGGAAGGCGAAAATTTGACAACGATATCATATCAATATTACGTTGACAAAAATTTGATTGCTAGTTCAAATGAAAAATTAAATTTTGACAAGCAAGCTGATACAATCAAAGTTTCTAAAGAAAAACCTACCCGTGTAACTAAAGTTTTGAAAGCTGGACAAACGATTGACATTCCTGTAGATGGTAAATTCAGAAAGTATGTCAACGCGATTTTATTGGATGGTGTAGCGATTTTCTTTGTTTTGAGCGGTTTTTTGATTGGAGGGATTTTAATCAAAATGCTGGAACGAAATCCGCCTTCGTTTTCATTGTTACTGAATTTTTGGAATAGACGTTGGCTCAGAACACTCCCTATGTACCTAGTGATTTTAGTGATCTTGTTGGCTTTTGCCTTTTTTGTAAATCCTAAAATTTTCCCAGAATACTTTGGTAGATACTTCTTCTTTTTACAAAATTTCAACAACCGTCCAGAACATTTCTTTGGAGAATCTTGGAGTTTGTGTATCGAAGAATGGTTCTACTTTTTTATTCCTTTGATGCTTTTCGGAGGTTTGGTTTTGTTTAAAACAAAAGTGCGCACAATGTTTATTTGGGTGATTTCAATTGTAATAATTGGCGTCGTTGTTTACAGATATTACTTTTTCAACCAAGCATCCATTCAAAGTGTATTCCATTCTTTGAAAGATGGAAAACCATATTTAATGCTGGTAACAACAAGAATTGATTCAATCGTTTATGGAGTTTTAGCTGCTTTTGTAGCATTTTATTATCCCAAAATTTGGCAAAGATGTAACAGTATTTTCTTGGTTTTGCTATCGCTTTACGTGCTTTATTACTTGAAAATGCATTACCAAAAAGAGTACATCATTTGGTCTCCATCCATTAATTCTATTTGCGTCATGATTATGTTGCCATTCTTGGCCAATTTAAAAACGATGAGGTTTAAAATCTTCAAATTCATTACGTTTATTAGTTTGATTTCTTATTCCATGTATCTGGTGAATTTGAGTTTGGTGATTCATATTTTAATCAAATTTGGTATGCATGGATTACTGAATGAAAAGTACATTCCAAGCGAAACTTGGTACATTGAATATGCTGTTTATTGGGCTTATGTCATTGGACTTTCTTTTATTTTCTATCGCTTCATCGAAATCCCTTTCATGAACATGAGAAAGCACGAAAAGTAATTTTCTCTTAAAATCAAAACTTTGTTGCATGTCAAAAAGAAAACTTCTTCTTCTGTTTATTTTAGCGTTTTCACAGACATTCGCTCAAAAAAATGATTCTATTTTTATTAGAAAAATTTATGATCAAGCTTTGTCCGAAGGACATTCTTATGAAGATTTAAGAAGTTTGTGTAAAGATGTTGGCGCAAGATTATCAGGATCTTCTCAAGCTGAAATGGCAGTTGAATGGGGGAAAAACAAATTGCAATCTTACAATTTTGATAAAGTTTATTTGCAAGAAATTCAAGTTCCGCATTGGGAGCGAGGCACCAAAGAAAGCGCTTGGGTAAAAACCAAGGAGGGAAAATTGATTTCTTTGAAAATCTTGGCATTGGGTGGTTCTGTTGGAACAAATGGTACATTGAGAGCAGAATTGGTCGTTTTTCACTCGCTAGATGACTTGAAGAAAGCCAAAGAATCAGACGTGAAGGGAAAAATCGTGCTCCTAAATCAGCCTTTCGACGAAAAAATGGTCAATACTTTTAAGGCTTATGGCGCTTGTTATCCAATCCGCGGTGACGGTGCTGTTGAAGCGGCAAAATTGGGAGCCGTGGGAGTTGTTGTTCGTTCACTTGGTTCTTCGCAAGATTTGCATCCACATACTGGTTCCATGCATTATGAAGATAAAGTAAACAAAATTCCTGCTGCAGCAATTGCAACTGAACAAGCTGATTTATTGGATAATTTATCGAAAAAGGAAAAGCTTGAATTCATTTTTGAATTGGATTGTAAATCGTTGCCTGATGTCAAAAGTTACAATGTGATTGGAGAAATTACTGGTACTGAGTTTCCCAATGAAATCATCACTTTTGGCGGACATTTAGACTCTTGGGACGCTGGTGAAGGCGCACACGATGATGGTGCAGGAATCATTCATAGTATTGAAGCATTGAGGATTTTAAAAGCATTGAATTTTAAACCTAAACACACTTTACGCGTGGTGCTTTTCATGAATGAAGAAAATGGAAACAAGGGAGGTTTAACTTACGCTGCCTGGTCTAAGGAAAAAGGCGAAAAACAAATCGCTGCCTTGGAAAGTGACCGTGGTGGCTTTGCACCGCGCGGATTTAGTTGTGATGGAAGCAATGAGCAAGTTGCGCTTTTACAAACATTTCAAAAGACTTTCGAACCATACGAATTACATGTTTTTGAAAAGGGATATGGAGGTGTTGACATCAATCCATTAAAAAGTTCTTTTGAAGGGATTCCTCTTTTTGGATTTGTTCCTGATTCTCAAAGATATTTCGATTTTCACCATGCTGAAAGTGATGTTTTTGAGTCTGTAAATAAAAGGGAACTCGAATTAGGCTGCGCTGCTGTAAGTTCAATGATTTATTTATTAGATTCTTACGTTAAATAATTGAACATAAAATATGTTTTTAGTATTATTTGCATGTTAAGGTGTTGATAAAATCCAAAAACTTGATTTTTAAAATCCATTAAAATTTCGTACTTTTGTGGCATAAAATGGTGAAGTAATACGATTTAGTATTATAAAAAACGAACATTTATGGCACAAGACATTTTTGACAAAATCAGAAAAAACAGAGGTCCGATCGGACAATACTCCAAAGGAGTTCACGGGTATTTTACTTTCCCGAAATTAGAAGGTGAATTAGGTAACAAAATGATTTTCCGTGGAAAAGAGTGCTTGGTTTGGTCTTTGAACAATTATTTAGGTTTAGCAAATCATCCAGAAGTTCGTGAAGCTGACGCAAAAGCAGCTGAACAATATGGTTTAGCATATCCAATGGGTGCTCGTATGATGACAGGCCAAACGAGTGAGCATGAGAAATTAGAAAATGAATTGGCTGAATTTATGGGGAAAGAGGATTGTATCCTTTTGAACTTTGGTTACCAAGGAATGGTTTCGGCAATCGATTCATTGGTTGATAGAAATGATATCATTGTTTACGATAGTGAATCTCACGCATGTATTCTAGATGGTATGCGCTTGCATACAGGAAAACGTTTTGTTTTTCAACACAATGACATGCAGAGCTTTGACAAGCAAATGAAAAATGCAACAGCTTTGGCTGAAAAAACTGGAGGTGGAATCATGGTGATTACCGAAGGTGTTTTCGGAATGGCTGGTGATCAAGGAAATTTGAAAGAAATCATTGAATTTAGAAAATCTGGAAAATACAGTTTCCGATTGTTTGTGGATGATGCACACGGTTTTGGTACATTAGGTGCAACTGGTCAAGGTGCTGGTGAAGCGCAAGGTGTTCAAGATGAAATCGATGTTTTATTTGGAACTTTTGCTAAATCTATGTCTTCTATCGGTGGATTTATTTGTGCTGAAGAAAGTATCATTGAATATTTAAGATACAACATGCGTTCTCAAATGTTTGCAAAAGCATTGCCAATTACTATTACAATTGGTGCGCGCAAAAGATTGGAATTGTTGAGAACCAAACCAGAATTGAAAAACAAATTATGGGAGGTAACAAATGCACTTCAAACAGGATTCAAAGATGCTGGTTTTGATATTGGTGCTACAAATTCTCCTGTAACTCCAGTTTTCATGAAAGGTTCATTGGCAGAAGCTACAAATTTGACTTTCGACTTGCGTGAAAACTACAATATCTTTTGTTCAATTGTGATTTATCCAGTTGTACCGAAAGATGTAATCATGTTGAGAATTATTCCAACTGCTGCGCATACTTTGGAAGACGTTAGCTACACAATTGAAACTTTCAAAACCTTGAAAAGTAAATTAGATGCTGGAGCTTATAAGTCAGACGAATTAGCTGCTGTTGAAGTAGATAATAAAAAAGCTTAATTGACTTTTAAATATTTTTTAAAGCCCGATTTATCGGGCTTTTTTTGTTTTTAGTAGTTTCCTAAATCAAAATGAAATAGATAACCCAAGATATTGCTACTTTTGAGTCATGAATAAACGTTTAAGTTTTCTGTTTTTATTAATTGGTTTCCTGGGTTTTTCTCAAGAGAAAAGTAAGATTTCAAATCTTGAAATTCCATTTCGTGATTCAAATGCGATAGTAATACATCATACTGCTTATAGTTTAGAATACTGTGAAAAACACGAACAAGCTTATTGGGTTGCCTACGAATTAACCAAATCTGAAACCGAGAAAAAATTTGAGCGAACGGATAAATTTATTGTTGATCCAAAAGTTTCTACAGGTACTGCAAATGCTGACGATTACGCTAAATCTGGTTATGATCGTGGACATTTAGCTCCAGCTGGGGATATGGCTTGGTCTGAAAAATCTATGGTAGAATCCTTTTATTATAGCAATATGAGTCCACAATTACCTGGTTTTAACCGCGGAATTTGGAAACGATTGGAGGATTTGGTCAGAGACTGGGCAGTTGAAAACGAATCAATTTATGTTGTTACAGGACCAATTCTTAAAAAAGACCTACCAACAATCGGTGCAGACAAAGTTTCAGTGCCAGAACGGTATTATAAAGTAGTTTTAGATTATAAAGAACCTAATTTAAAGGCAATTGCATTCATTTTACCAAACGAATCCTCGCAAGAATCTTTGACAAAATATGTCGTTTCAATCGACAGTGTGGAAAAATTGACTGGGATAGATTTCTTTCCAAAGTTGGAGAATAAAGAAGAAGAAAGAATAGAAAAAACTACTTGCATATCTTGTTGGACTTGGAATGTAATAGCTCCAAGTTCAACTTCAACCAATAAATCTACTGTAAAGAAAACTGTTCAATCAGAGGAAAGGTTGAAAGTTTCAGTGCAATGTAAAGGAACAACGAAAGCAGGCAATCGATGTAAAAATAAAACCTTGAATGCAAGTGGGAAGTGTTATTTGCATGAAGATCAATGATTTTTAATAAAAAGTAAGTTTTCTTATATTTCGAGCGTAACAATTGTTACTAACTATCGTAATGGTGTTAATAACATTGAAATCATGAAGTATTTTTCATTATTTGTAGGACTTTTTACTTTCGTTGGAGCATTTTCAGCCAATGTAGAAAAAAAATATACGCAAGAAGAATATGTTTCAACCTGGAAAAGCGTAGCTATTGGTCAAATGATTCAATACAAAATTCCAGCGAGTATCACCATGGCTCAAGGGATTTTAGAAAGTGGCAACGGAAATTCAATGTTAGCTCAACAAGCAAATAATCATTTTGGAATCAAATGTCACAATTGGACTGGTGAAAAAATTTACATTGATGATGACCAAAAAGGTGAGTGCTTTAGAAGTTATTCTTCAGCCAACGAATCTTTTGAAGACCACAGTAAGTTTTTAACTGAAAGGACAAGATATGCAAGTCTTTTTAATTTAAAATCAAACGATTACAAAGGTTGGGCGCAAGGTTTGAAAGATGCGGGTTACGCTACTAATCCAAAATATCCCCAATTATTGATTGATTTGATTGAAAGATTGAAGTTAAATGAATTTGATGAAGTGGGATCAGAAACTGCCAATCCAACTGCTTTGTTAGCGAGTTCAAACACCAAAGTTGTTGAGGGACAGCACGCTGTCGTTTTACACAAGAATAAAATCAAATATATTGTCGCTAAAAAAGGGGATACTTTTTATAGAATCTCCAAGGAATTTTCAGTTGGATTATGGCAACTGTACAAATACAATGATTTTGGTAACAAAAAAGATGTACTTGAAGAGGGTGATATCATTTATTTACAGCCTAAAAGAAGAAGATCTAAATCAGTTGAAACATTTTCTGTAAATAATCCATTGAGTTTAAGAATGATTTCTCAATTAGAAGGAATCAGATTGGAGTCATTGATGGATAAGAATAATATTTCCTCACCAGATGAGCTTTTGCCAAGAGGTGAGAAAATTGTCCTCAAATAAGTCGATTCGATCTCGATTTAAAGCGAAAGTATTGAGGATTTTAGTTTGTTGTTGTTTGTTTGAAGAGTCTTCTAGCGGAGGCTCTTCATCATTTTAGGTAGTTTAGAAAATGTCATTTTCAGAATATTAACATTTAGGATTCCAAGAATTTATTATATTTGTTAGCTCAAAAACAGTGTTTTTTGTAGCAGATAAGATACTTTTGAAATCTACATATTTGTAAAATTTATGAAGCCATCTACAGAATTATTTAAACTTGTAAAATCATTAAGTAAGTCAGAAAAGCGATTCTTTAAATTGACTTCTTCTTTACAATCTGGGGATAAAAATTATTTAAAGATTTTTGATGCAATTGAAAAACAACAAGTTTACAATGAGGAAGCATTGAAAGTTGAGTTTAAAAATGAAACTTTTATCAAACACCTTCCTTCTGAAAAAAATCACCTTTATAAGCTTATACTCAAGAGTTTGCGTTCATTTTATAGCGAGCAATCAATCAGTAGTTTACTAAAACAGGAAATCAAAAACGTTGAAATTTTATTCAACAAAGCACTTTATAAGGAATGTGAAAAATTTGTAAGTCGTGCCAAAGAAATTGCTGCAGATCATGAAAAATTCTACTATTGGTATGAATTAATTGCTTGGCAGAAGAAATTACTTGAGGAAGCCTATGAGGAGGGAGAATTTTCGACGAATTTAGATGAATTAGTCGAAGAGGAAGAAATGGTAATTGCCAAACTTCGGAATTTAGCGGAATATCAAGTAGTTTATTCTAAGATTAATTTAATTTTCCGAAGTGGAGGATTCACTAGAAATGAGCAAGAACGAAAAGTCGTTGATTCCATAGCTGATTATCACTTGATCAAAGGAAAAAACACCGCAATTTCTACTAGAGCTACGTCGATGTGTTATTACATCAAAGGTTTGTGTGCTGCAACAACTAGAAATTATGAAGACAGTTTTCAGTTTTTTAATAGAACCAGACAAATCTTGGAGAATAATCCAAAAATAATGGAAGATTCACCACAAAGATACGTGATGACACTTTTTCATTTATTGAGATGTTATATAGATAATTATGATTTTGAAAATGCCCAAAAATCAATTCAAGATTTGCGCGCATTGGTTGGAAAGAAAGGGTTTAATTCAGTAGACATAACAGTTAGAATTTTTGCAAATTGTTACAATCAAGAACTTAATTTATTGCATTCAATGGGAGAAATGCAAAAAGCCGTTGATTTGGTTCCAGAAATCGATCATGGAAAATTGGCTTTTCAAGATAAGATAAGCAAAGAACA
The DNA here is from genome assembly GCA_947462925.1 of Flavobacteriia bacterium. Classification (GTDB taxonomy): domain Bacteria; phylum Bacteroidota; class Bacteroidia; order Flavobacteriales_D; family Crocinitomicaceae; genus JAQVCM01. Next base: position 14,106 of record CANHQP010000025.1, read on the forward strand.
AGAAGTTATTTTATTGTATAACAAAGCTTATAGCTATTTTGGAATTGGTGATTACAAAAAGGCTTTATCATTTATAAATGAAGTATTAAATGATAATGAGCAAAATTTAAGACAAGATATTTATAGTTTTAGTCGATTGTTGAATTTGGTGCTTCATTATGAGTTGGAAAATTATGATTTTTTGGAGTATGTAATTAAATCTACCAATAGATATTTATCTAAATATGAGCGTGATTATAAAATCGAAGATGTTTTGATCAAGTATATTAGAAAATTATCTAAAGTTTCTAGCCCGAAAGCTTCACAAGAAATTTTTGTAGCAATGAATAAAGAAGTGAATGTTTTGATGCAAGATCACCAAGAACGCGTTGTCTTGGGATTTTTCAATATTGAAGCTTGGATTGACAGTAAAATTAACAAGACAACTTTTTCAGAATCAGTACAAAAATGCTTAAAAAGTAAGGTTGTAGCAGATAACTAATCCTTGAGTAATCGATGATATTTGAGCCCTGCTCTCAGCGAAAGCATAGTAGTTGTAATTTTTCGTTTGGTATTTATAAGCAATGTCAAAAGTGCTTCTTTTGAATTTAATTCCTGCGCCAACACTATAGATTGTGCTTCCTGAAGTACCGTTTGACGATTCTTTGGAATAGGGTTGAGGGTAAAATGCATAGCCACCGCGAATAAAATACTGTGATTGAAAAACAATTTCTCCACCAACCCTGATATTGATTACTGACCTTAACAATTGGTCAGCTTCCTCGTTTTGATACTTGTAATCATTTTCCTCTGGAGCAAAATTGACATCTTTCGTTGATTTCAAATTTGCCCACTGATAATTAAGATATTCAAGATCTACATTGATACAACCATGTGTACCGAAAACAAACCCCATCGATCCAATCAATTTAGTTGGTGTTCTTAGACGGTATTTGTAGTTGGCAGTAGGTTTTGTTCCCGCTGGAAGTGCATAAATTGTGTCATTTTGGTAGGTAGTCATATCAGCGGACCATTCATCAGCCAAATTGTAAAATGTAGGTGTATGAACACTTAAACCCAGTCGCATAGCATCAAAAGGAAGGTAAATCATTCCTATTTTTAGATTGTTTCCGCTTCCTTTGGTACTCAAATTATATTCATAATTGAATGAATCCAAGGAAAGGGATGCATTTTCTAGTTTTTCTCTGTGAATGAATTGTTCAGTATATCGAATCGTTCTTATTCCCCAATTGATTCCTAAATATAGTTTATTGATATAATTTGTACTAAAAGAAAAAGTATATTCAGAAACACCTCCTTTGGTGTCAATAGAGCGATTGTGTTCCATTGTGTCATTGGCAGTTAATCTAGGAAGATAACTTCCATTCATACCAGGGTCAATGGCATAAGTTTCCCATGCAAGTGCTGTTGAAAATGGAGAAAATTGTTCTGGAGACAAACCATATCCGTCAGAAGCAAAAACATCTAGAAGAGAATTATACAATTTTCCTTTGTAATTCAGATTGTTTGTAAAATTATCGACTCTGTTATAACTGAACCCAATTTGATTATATAAAAAACCTTTGTTTTTGGCAGAGACATCGTTTACAATTACAATTCCAATGTTAGATGGACGCACTGGAGATTTGGATGATTCTGTTTTTGTTCCTTCAAAAAAGTTACTATTTCCAATGTGGTTAAAATTTAATCCCATATTAAATTGATTGGAAGAAAATCTCCCATAACCAGCAGGGTTTATCAATGATGTGCTGATGTCTGCTCCTAATGCGCCAAAAGAACCAGCCATTGATTCAAAGCGCGCGCTTCCTTGCAATTGTACGTTTGAATATCTTACTAAATCAACAACATTTTGACTGTAAATGTATGAAAATGAAATAAAAAAAATAGAAGTTAAGAAGAACTTAAGCATGTGAAATAGAAATCAATTAGAGTAATTTTAAAAAATAGAATTATCTTCTTCCTCCACCAGATGTGCCTGAAGAGGGGCGAGAAGTTGATCCACCTCCGCTACTGGTTCCACCTCTGCTTTCACTTCCGGAGGATGTGCCAATAGTTCCTGATCCGGAATTTCTGTTTGAAGGAACTGAGATTCCTCCAGAATTTCTTGGTGAAGTTGAACTTCCTGAACCATTATTTATTCCAGTAAAACCATTGTTACCTCTTGATGATGAACCTACTGAGCTACTTCCTCTTGCGCTATTTGATATTCCACCTTGAGTTCTTCCAGGTCTAGAAAAATCAGCATTCTCATTCGTTCTTGTAGTTACATCTGTTTGTCTAGAAGGATTACTTCGTGACATTACCGTTTCTTTACCAACTGGTTTAACAATTGTCCCTGAACCCAGCACGTTCGAACTTGATAGAGGAGAAGTGGTACTTTTAAGCGTTCCAGGAATATTTGATCTTGTGATTACACCGCCACCACCAATGCTTCCCCTTGGACCGCGGTGATGATTTGAATTAGAATTACCAGAGCCACCACCGTTGTTATTCCAATTATTGTTGTTATTGTTCCAACCATTGTTATTATTCCATCCAAAGTTATTTCCATAGTAGTTATTGTTGTAAAAACTTGAATAATAACCGTGGTTGTAGTAATTGTAATAATTTCCATATCCACCATAAAAAGGATTTCCGAAATATGGGTTCATTACATAACTCCAGCCATATCCAGGAATGTATGCCCAACTTCTGTCATTATAATATGGATAAGCATACATTTGGTATGGATTGTAACCAAAATGATTTGGTCTGTATCCCAAACCTCCCATAAAAAAGGGGTCAAAATTATTCATTCCTCCTCCAGAAGAATAACTTACGTTATTGTTATTCCTATCTTTTTTATACTTATAGGCACTATAGTTTGTCTCATCATCCAAGGATTCTCCAACAGGAATTTGGGAGCTTTTCACTAAATAAACATCATCATCTGGAGTATCGGAAATACTTGCACATGAATTTAAAATCAGTGATGATAAAGCAAAAAATGATAATGGAAATAAATTTTTCATGATAGGTACATTTAAAACTTAATTATAAAGATAATCTTTATTTCTACATTTGCATAAAATTTAACCTTATTTTAAGGTTTTTCAAACACAAAATTCAATAACAGCAATGGCAAAGAACACAACAAGAGCGGAAGATTATTCAAAATGGTACAATGATTTAGTGAATCGCGCTGGCTTGGCTGAAAATTCAGGAGTTAGAGGATGCATGGTAATCAAACCTTATGGATTTGCAATTTGGGAAAAAATCCAAGCACAATTGGACATCATGTTCAAAGAAACTGGACATCAAAACGCTTATTTCCCCTTGTTTATACCGAAAAGTTTATTCGAAGCAGAAGAAAAAAATGCAGAAGGTTTTGCAAAAGAATGCGCTGTTGTAACTCATTACAGATTAAAAACAGATCCGACAGATAAAACAAAATTAATTGTTGATCCAGAGGCTAAATTGGAAGAAGAACTAATCGTTCGTCCTACAAGTGAGGCAATTATCTGGAATACTTATAAAGGTTGGATTCAATCATACAGAGATTTACCATTGTTAATTAATCAATGGGCGAATGTTGTCCGTTGGGAAATGAGAACGCGTTTATTTTTAAGAACCTCTGAATTCCTATGGCAAGAAGGTCATACCGCTCATGCAACTAAAAATGAAGCGATTGCTGAAGCTGAGCAAATGTTGGATGTTTACACCGAATTTACTGAAAATTGGATGTCGATGCCAGTTATTCGAGGAAAGAAAACAGAAAGTGAAAGATTTGCTGGTGCAGACGATACTTATTGTATTGAAGCAATGATGCAGGATGGAAAAGCATTGCAAGCTGGTACTTCCCATTTTTTGGGTCAAAATTTCGCGAAAGCTTTCGATGTAAAATTTGCTGATAAAGATGGGAAATTAGAGCATGTTTGGGCAACGTCTTGGGGGGTTTCTACCCGTTTGATGGGTGCTTTGATTATGACACACTCTGATGATGAAGGTTTGGTTTTACCTCCAAAATTGGCTCCAATTCAGGTTGTAATTGTTCCGATTTATAAATCTGCCGAAGAATTAGAACAAGTTTCTATCAAAGCAAATGAATTGGTTCAAAAGTTGAAATCAATGGGGATTTCAGTGAAATTTGATGACGATGACAATCGCCGACCAGGATGGAAATTTGCTGAATATGAAACAAAAGGTGTTCCTGTAAGAGTTGCACTTGGTCCAAGGGATTTAGCTGAAGGAAAGGCGGAAATTGTTAGAAGAGATACCAAAGAAAAATCAGTTGTTGCATTTGATGGAATCGAAAATTTGATTGCCCAATTGATGATTGATATTCAAGAAAACCTGTTTAATCGTGCAAAACAATTTAGAGCCGATAATATTCAAAAAGTCGATTCTTATGACGTTTTCAAAGAGAAAATCGAAAAAGAAGGTGGTTTTTATTTGGTTCATTGGGATGGAACGGCAGAGACAGAAGCATTGATTAAGTCTGAGACACAAGCTACAATTCGCTGTATTCCATTAGATTCAGTGGAAGAAGATGGAAAATGCATGGTTACTGGAAAGCCTTCCAAACACCGAGTTGTTGTAGCAAAAGCATATTAATTCTTAAAGTTTTGTAAATAATTTTTCCGTTGGGTATTCTTTCCACAATAAATTTTATTTTTAGCCTAAATTAAAGATATATGCAGGAAGTTGAAAGAAATACTATTTTAGATTTGTTATCGGCGAAATCGGCTCTAAAACAGGATGTTTATCAAGATACACAGAAAGTTTTTGTTGATCTAAAAAGGATTTTAAGTGACGAAGTTCATTCTCTAAAATCTGAGATTAAGGATGAAAGAATTCGTATGCAATACATTGATAAAGGCGAATTTGAATCACAGGTGTTTGTGGGAAGTGATTTATTGCTTTTTCACATGCATACAAATATTTTTTTATTACCAGATTCTCATCCTTTTTGGCAATTGGATTATTTGAAGAATAATCCAAATAATGGTTATTTTGGAATAATTTACATTTATAATTTTTTAGCTCAATCATTCATTCAAGGAAGAATGGAAGACCCTGGATATTTGATTGGTAGAATTTTCATCAATTGCGAAGGACACTTTTTTATTGAAGGCAAAGGACCACTTGGATCAGGGTTTCATGAATTGACAGAAAACGTGATTTCAGATGAAAATCTTAGGCAAATTATTTTAACTTCTTTTGCTTATGCAGTTGATTTTGATTTGTTAACACCTCCTTTTGAAATAGTATCTCAAATTAATGTTAGACAAATCAAAGCCATAAGTTCAAATTTATCTATGCAAACGGGTAAACGTCTAGGATTTAAGTTTGAAAAAGAAGAAAACGATTTTTTTTAAATTTTTTTCTTTCAATATTTGCTATATCAGAAATTAGATATATATTTGCACTCCAAAAATCAATAAAAGATTTGATTTGGCCCATTCGTCTAGTGGTTAGGACGCCAGGTTTTCATCCTGGAAACAGGAGTCCGATTCTCCTATGGGCTGCAAAGAAAATAAACGTTCTTTACACAAATTTTTGGCCCATTCGTCTAGTGGTTAGGACGCCAGGTTTTCATCCTGGAAACAGGAGTCCGATTCTCCTATGGGCTGCAAGAACATAAGTTCAAATAACTTAAATAAAAAACAATCATGGCGAATCATAAGTCAGCTAAAAAAAGAATCAGATCAAACGAAGCGAAAAACCTTCGTAACAAATATCAACACAAAACAATGCGTAATGCTGTTAGAAAGTTGAGAGCTTTAACTGTGAAAAGTGAAGCAGAAACATTGTTTCCAGTTGTATCAGCAATGATCGACAAATTGGCTAAACGCAATGTTATTCACAGCAACAAAGCATCAAATCTTAAATCTGGTTTGGCTGTTCATATCAACAAAATTTAATTCATTTCTGAATTGATGAAGGGGGTTTTTACCCCCTTTTTTTGTTCTATACTTTTCCATTTTCAAATTATATTTTTACATTTACAAGTGTTAAAAATCTTTTTGTATTCTTTTTTCATGTTTCCATTTGTTGTCATGGCACAACAAAACGTTCTTTTCATTAAACAGGATATAGTGAAAATCACCAATAGAACCGGTGGGAACACGATAGATTCACTTGATTGGTATCACGCTGGAAATTTTACTCTAAATCCTGGCGGCCCAGCAAATAATCCGTTTGGATATTCAGGTTCAGATTATTTGAACGTAGCAAGCATTTTTCAAAATCAACTTCAATTACCTAAAAAACTTAAAAGTACTTTTACAGCATTGCCTCATTTAGGTTTTACTTATTCTTTTGGGTCTGGAAGTTTACAGTATTTAAATGCAGAATATCAGCAGACTTTCAAGAAAAATACCCATCTAAATATTGTTTACAATCGAAATTCAATTACTTTAGGTAAAGGTTTTATGCGAAATAATAGCTTTGCCAATGATGCTTTTCAATTTTTGATTGATCACAAAGGAAAGCATTACAGCAATTTGGTTTATTTTGATTTTATCAAATCAGAGCGTGCGTTGAGTAGTGGAATTCGAACAGATACACTGATTGAAATTTATGGATTAGATTTTACGCCTGTATTTAAGGAGAATGCGAAATCAGTAAGTCGAAACTTACAATTTGGTACACAACATCTATTCGCTGTAAATTCTGATTCGTTATTGCAGCACGGATTTGTTTATAAGAACAAATGGAGTATTCAAAATCGTGTTTATACTGAAGTTGATACAATTTATGGATTGTATAATCAGCTAAATATCGATTCAAATGAGACTCGAGATCAATTTCAACTAGCAAGAATCAATAATGCTGGAGGATATTTTTTCAAAACACCTAAAATTAAAGTTGAAGCACTTGTACAGCACGGATATTGGAGATTTCAAAATTTAGGAGTCAATCGCGATACAAATGAGCTTGAATTTCAAGGAAATGTAGCGTTTGATTTGGGAAAATTACATCTTCAAAATGATTTTAGCTTAAATTTACTCGGAGCACTTGGAGAATGGTCTGAAAAAGCTACAGCGAGTTTTAAAACGGAGAAAATTCAGCAATACGCGAGTTTTTCGACACAAGCAACATTGCCTTCACCTTTCATCAGACAGTATTTCGCTAACAACCATCATTGGAAATTAAATCTACTGGAAACACAAGGGAAAACGGCATTTGATTATGAAGTACATTTTCCAAAATGGGCAAATTCTTCAGTTGGTTTTGGATTTAGGAATTTGAAAAACAATTATTTCTATGTTGATTCAGTGTGGAGAAATGATACATTGAGTTCAATCAATTTGTTTTCATTGAATCTTAGAAGTCATTTGAAATGGAAAGTGCTACATTGGCAACCACAAGTGATTTTGAATTCAAGTCCTTCGAATTTTGGTTTTCTGCCACAGTTTGATTTACGCAGTAAAGTATTTTTCAATAAAAGACTTTTCAAAGCCAAGAAATTAGATTTTATTTTAGGAGTTGATCTCAGGTATCAAGCCAATTACAAAATGCTCAATTACGACGTTACATTGGATTTATATCGTATGCCAATGCAAAATGTTAGTCATCAAGCCATGTTTGAGTTAGATTTCTTCACCGGTATTCAAATTGACGAATTCAGATTTTACTTCAAATTTGAAAATATAGACTATTTCTGGAATAAGCAAACGAATTTGCAGCAAATTGGATACCCAATTTCACCAAACATCATCAGATTAGGCTTTACTTGGGATTTTTTCAATTGATTTTTAGAAATGTGCCTTTATTTCATCTCTAAGGCATGTAAAGCAAATGAAGCAAGCCAATGTTCACCTTCATAGTTTCCGTCTGTTATTGCCTCAATAGAATAGTTGAAATGCAAATCAGCCATTGATTTCAAATGTCCAAATTCTTTTGGATAAGTTTTTGCCAAAGAATAAAAGCACCAAGCCCTGCTAAAGTTCAATCCGTCTAAATGCACCAAATGTCCATCTTCACGATCAGAAACTTTGGCAGTTTCCCATTTAAATGCCTTGTCAAATAAGGGTTTTGCGAATTTTTTAGCCCAAGAAATGAATTCGTCTTTGGGTAAAATTAGCTGCATCAAATGTAATTCTTCCATGCAGGGGGATAAAAAGTCTGTTCCGCTGGGTTCCCAGGAGAAGGGGCAGTCCATATCGTTGATAAAGAATCTCTTAGATTGATCCTGAATGGCTAGCATCAAACTGTCATTTTTGGAAAATTGCGCATATTCATAAGCCAGTGAAAGTCCAAATGCGGTATTTGCATGTGTTCCAACTCTTTGTGGATACATCAATCTAGGTAAGAATTCGATGTAGCGTTCAACAATTAAGTTACTTAAAGGTTTGAGGTTTTCAGCCAATTCACGAGCGTATTCCTGATTTGATTTTTCTAATTCGAGTTGCAATTTTAGTAACCAAGCCCAACCATAAGTGCGTTCAAACGATTTTTCATGTTTTTTGTTTAAATAGTCGATTTCCGCTTGAATGTTCGCTTTCGAAAGATTGATTTGTAGTTTTTGAATAATTTCTTTTCTGTTTTCCAATGCAGGGAACTTGTTGAGAAGAAAAACCAATGACCAATGACCATGAACTGACGAGTGCCAATCGAAGCAACCATAAAATGCCGGGTGCAATTGAATAGGGGAAAGCAGTTCTGACGAGTCATTCAAAAGTTGATTGAGCTTGTTTGGGTATTCTTTTTGCAAACATTTGAGAGGAAGCTTGGATAAATTGTTCGCGACTGTGATATTTAATTCAACATCTTGCGCGCTGATATTTGAAACAAAAATTGAATTTATTAAAGTAAAAAGCAATAGATGGAATTTTTTCATGTCAGTTAAATTTTGATTTTCTAAAGTTAAAATATTCTTGCTTATTAATAGTAGATTGAATGTGATTTTTAAATTAAATAGTTAGTCTTTAAGAGGTTTTTTACATTTTTCTTTTTTTTTTCAAATTTTACTTTAGGTTTAGTTTATTAATGTTTTGTTTATTAATAATTTACAATCAAAATTTTCATTAAATTAATAATTTAGTTGTTTTAATTATATTTTACTTTAATTAAGTGTATTTATTACACTGTATTTTAATATTTTAAATTATAAAATTTAGAATAATTAATTCAAAATAAATATAATTAAATAATTAGTTTTAAATTGTGGTTATACAATATTTATCTAATCAATTTTTTCTTCGGATTTAGATTTTAAATAACAAATTTTCCTAGATTTTCAATAGATTTAAATAAGTTAATTACCTTTATTTCAAAATTAAAAATTATGAAATGGTTAGCTAGTGTCCTATTCTTTCTTTTGGTCTTTTTTTCTTTTGCACAAGAGGAAGACTCTGAAATCGAAGAAACGATAAAAGAAGTTCCTAGTACTATGGAGCTGGGATTTGATGGTTATTTGGGTGCGTCTAATTTTGGTGGTTCTGGTGGAATTGGAGCTAAATTTGGTTATAAGGTAAATGAAAATTTTATCATGGGACCATCGTTTAGAGTGCAGAGAACTTGGTCTAATAACATTGGTCAGAAGTTTGGCTATACCATTTATGGTGGCGGACTTTGGGCGCATGCACGTTTTGGGAATTACTTATTTGCTGGTGCAGAATTTGAAATGTTAAAAAGCCCTTTGAATTATATTTTTATCAGTAATCAACGAACTTGGGTTCCAACTTTGTTTTTTGGAGGAGGATTTTCAAGGGAATTTAATAAGTCTGTTAGAATCAATGCGGGTGTATTTTATGATATTATCAATAACCAAAATAGTCCCTTTAGATTGAGCTATTTTATGAAAAAAGCAAATGGAACGTTGATTCCAGTGATTTATAGAATCGGTTTCTTCTTTCCAATAAATTAAAAAAGGCCTGAAAAATATATTTTCAGACCTTTTAATTTACTATTTAAGTCGTTTTACATCAACATTCCCCCGCAAACATGGATTGTTTGACCTGTAACATAAGATGACATGTCAGACGCCAAGAAAACAGTAACATCTGCAACATCTTTTGGAGATCCGCCTCTTTTCAATGGAATAGAATTTCTCCAATCTTGAACTACTTTTTCATCCAATGCGGCTGTCATTTCAGTTTCGATGAATCCTGGTGCAATCGCGTTACATCTGATATTTCTAGATCCTAATTCCTGCGCGATAGATTTTGTAAAACCAATTAAACCTGCTTTCGATGCTGCGTAATTTGATTGTCCCGCATTTCCGCTTACGCCAACAACAGAAGACATATTGATTATTGAACCTTTTCTGGCTTTTAACATTGGTTTTTGAACAGCTTTTGTCAAATTGAAAGCAGATTTCAAATTGGTATTGATTACATCATCCCATTGTTGTTCAGTCATTCTCATCAACAAAGTGTCACGAGTAATTCCTGCATTATTAATTAAAACATCCACAGTTCCAAAAGTTTCAACAACTGAATCGACCAAAATTTGCGCTGCATCAAAGTTTCCAGCATCAGATTTAAATCCTTTGGCAACTCCGCCATTTGCAGTTAATTCTTTTTCTAAAGCCAGTGCTTTTTCTTCAGACGAAATGTATGTAAAGGCAACAATTGCACCTTGATTTACACATTCTTCAGCGATTGCTTTACCGATTCCTCTAGAGGCACCTGTGATTAAAACTACTTTGTCTTGTAATAATTTCATAATTGTTTATTTGATTTGAATGAAATTGAATCTTTCATAAAACTAAAGTCATTCATTTTTTTTCAAATATACATATTTCATTTAATGTCGTTGAATTCAAAAGCGAAATCAAGCTAAATATTGTTGAATACTGAGATTTAGGAAACAAAAAAAGCCATTATCCGAAGACAATGGCTTTCCTTGTTTTTTATTTTTAATACTTATTTCACAATTGACTTGCTCAGAATACCTTCTTTGCTTGAAATCAATAATGTGTATTTTCCTTTTGAAAGTTCATTCAAATTCAATTGAATCGCATTTGAATTTTGAATACTTGAATTCAAAATGTTTCTTCCTGTAACATCAAATAAGCTCACAGTGTAATCACTTGTTTCTTTCATTTGAATATTCAAAACGTCGTTGAATGGATTTGGATAAATCAAAGCTTCAATCGTTTCAATTTCATTGATTCCAGCAGATGCATTAAAATAAATTTGATCTGTGGATGTGAAGTAGTTGCCCAATGATTTTCCAGGGCAATATACTGCTAATCCAAGTGAATAAACACCGTTTCCTGCATTTAAAGTATAATTTTGAGTGATGTAATTGACAGAATCAATTTGAGCGACAGCCCATGTAACTGTTACAATGTTTCCTGAGAAAGTATAACTTGAAATATAAATTGAATCGATACCATTGTAATTCAATAGGCAATTTTCTTGTAAATCACTTACCAAAGAATCAACAAACAAAGAATCGCTGTAAGTATTGTTGTTGTAATTGTTTGATGGATTTGAAATAATGAAATTCACTGAGGTAGAATCGCTGTTTGCATCAATGATAGTTGCAGAATAAATTCCTTGACAAAGACCTGAAAAATAACCGTTTGTTGAAACTTGTCCATTTGAAAGAATAATTTCATAAGGCATTGCAGCATTTGTTTGGAAATCAACAATTCCATCACAAATACCATCTGCAGAAACGTCAGTTGTATATGGATAAACGTACAATGAATCTGTATTATTCACAGAAGAGTCTGAAACAGTTCCAGTTAGAGTCAGTTGGCAACCATTTGCATCCACAATATTTACTGTGTATGTTGAATTTGCGCACAATCCAGTTAACGTAGATGTAGAAAATGTCATTCCATTTCCTGTCCAATTGTAACTGTAAGGAGATGTTCCACCAAATAGTGCAACACCTAACATTCCATTACAGAAAGCTGGAGAACTTGCTGCTTGAGAAGTAATGCTTCCACCAAAGTTTGCACAAGGATTGTTGTTTGCTGAGATTGTAAAGTAATAACTTGTATCTGCATAAATCAAAGAACCTGTAAGATTTACAGCGTAACTTCCTTCACATAAGTTGTTGATATTGGCACCGCCGGTTTGAATAATGTTGTTTCCTGACATCCAAGTCCACGTTGAGTAAGTTGAGTCAGCTAAATAAGCTGCGCCATCGCATGCTCCAACTGAGGTGGCATTTGACGGGTAAACCTGTGCATTTAAACTTTGACTGAAGATCGTCAAGATTCCTAAAAATGCTGTTTTTAATAAAAACTTTTTCATAATAATTCTTTTAAGTTATTCTAAAGACTTTTTCCAAAATGGAAAGTTGTCTGTGATTCAAAAAAAAAGAGAAAAAATTGTTTTTTATCTCAAATAATTTGAAATACGAATTCAAAATTAATTAATATTCAGAATAATACCTTCTTTGTCTGCAAAATAAAATTTTTCTCCATTTTTTTTATTCGACAAAGATTTACCAATGGGAGAATTCATTCCGATGCAAAAAATGGTTAGATTTTCAATTTCGATTTTACCAATGCCGGTAGATAAATAGAAAACGCCTAAATTAGTTTCAATCAAAGCACCAAGTTCAGCGCTAGATCTTGTTCTTTGTGGTTCCAATAGAGGTATAATGCTGCTCATTTGTTTGGTTTCATTTAGAATTTTACTGGCTTTTTCAACCTCTAATTGAACCATTGCTCGTCCAGTTTCGTGTTTGTCACCCACAGAACCTTTTGTTTCAGCTAACACAGATTCATTTGCCTCATTCCAAGATTCAGTTGCAGATTGAATTTTTTGTTCTATTTGTTGGCAGAAAATATTGTAAACCTCTTTTTTAGTAATCATAGGAATAAATTTAATCAAAAAAAACTGCAACTTAAAAATAAGTTGCAGTTCGAAATTTTTCAAGCAATGTTTAAAGTGCTATTTCTTCATTTTTTTCGTTTACAAAAGTGTATTGTAGTAAATTATTAGCGGTTACACCTCTTACTGGAATCCATTTTTTGTATTTCAAAAACCATTTAAATCTTCTTGAAAATAAACCATTTTTAAAATAGGCTTCTAGATATGGATGAACCAATAAAGTTACCTTTTTCTCGCCTCTATCAGAGATCAAGAAATTTAAGTTATTTTCTATTTCTTCTGCAAATAATATCGTAGCTTGTACTTCACCTGTTCCGTTACAAGTTGGACAAGTTTCTGATGTAATAATATCAGTTTCAGGTCTCACACGTTGACGGGTGATTTCAACAACACCGAATTTTGATGGAGGCAAAATATTGTGTTTTGCCCGATCAGATTTCATATATTCTTTTAATTTTTCAAAAAGAATTTTGTTGTTTTCTCGGTCATGCATATCGATAAAATCAATTGCAACAATACCACCCATGTCACGAAGTTGAAGAACCCTTGCGATTTCTTCGGCTGCTTCAATATTTGTTGCCAAGGCATTACTTTCTTGGCCATCTGAACCTTTTCTGTTTCCACTATTTACATCCACAACATGCATTGCTTCCGTGTGTTCGATAATTAAATAACCTCCACTTGCAAGCGGAACTTTTTTACCGAATAATGTCTTTATTTGTTTACTGATGCCAAATCTCTCAAAAATGTCAATTTTAGCATCGTAAAATTTGATGATTTTTTCTCTTCCCGGTGCAATTCCTGCCACATATTCGCGCATTTCAGCCGATAGTGCTTCGTCATTAACATGGATATTTGAAAAATCAGCGTTCAATAAATCTCTTAAAATAGAAGAGGTTTTATCGATTTCTCCTAAAACTTTTCGCGGTGGAGTCGCAGTTTTAAGATTTGAATACATAATTCTCCATTTTTCAAGGAGGTTTTTCAAATCTTGATCGATTTGTTCTACCTTTTTGTTCTCAGCAACAGTTCGAATAATAACACCAAAATTCTTTGGTTTGATGCTATCCATCAAGTCTTTCAAACGATCTCTTTCTTCAGGATCTTTGATTTTTTGAGAAATGGAAATTTTGTCAGAAAATGGAACCAAAACTAAGTATCTTCCTGCAAGTGTAATTTCTGCACACAAACGGGGACCTTTACTTGATATTGGCTCTTTCGCCACCTGCACCAAAATTGGTTGGGATGATGAAACAACTTCATTCATTTTTCCGTCTTTAGGAATATCCTTTTCAGACTTAAAATAAAGAAGATCAGCAACATTTTGCTTGTTCTGAAGCGTGTCTTTAGTAAATTTATTGAGCGAATTGAACTGTGGTCCAAGGTCTAAATAGTGCAAAAAAGCATCTTTTTCATAACCAACATCCACAAAAGCAGCATTTAAACTAGGAACTATTTTTCTTACTTTGCCTAGATAAATATCACCTACAGCAAATTCAGTATTTCCTTGTTCTTCATGCAATTCAATAAGCTTTCCATCACGCAACAAAGCAAGCCATATTCCGTTAGGACGGGAATCGACTACTAGTTCTAAACTCACGAAAGCTTATATTAAGACATTAAAAAATAAAATAACTTAGCCAGCGAACTAGCTAAGTTACTCAACAATTATCTAAAAAGAATTATTTTTTCTTTTTGTGACGATTTTTTCTTAGTCTTTTTTTACGCTTGTGCGTAGCCATTTTATGTCTTTTTCTTTTTTTACCGCTTGGCATAACTGTTTATATTAGAATGATAAATAAATCTTTTTCTTGCGCTTTTACCTAAAAAAAAGCACTCCTGCTTTTACAACAGGAGTGCAAAGATAAAAATTTCAAACGAATTGCATACAAAAGATGCAAAAAGTCTTCAAATTATTTTACAACTACTTTAGTTTTCACCTCTTCAACAAAAGTTTTTGCTGGTTTGAATGAAGGAATATTGTGAGCTGGGATAATAATCGTAGTGTTTTTAGAAATGTTTCTTCCTGTTTTTTCTGCTCTTTCTTTTACGATAAAACTACCAAAACCTCTTAGGTAAACATTTTCACCTTTAGACAATGATGATTTAATAGAAGTCATGAAAGCTTCTACAGTTTTAGAAACATCATTTCTCTCAACTCCAGTTTCTACAGCAATTTCTGCTACGATGTCTGCTTTTGTCATTTTTTTATTTCTTTAAGTAAATATAATAATGTGATATTCAGTTGCAAAGGTAATTGACAGAAAGATTATATCTTTGTTTTTTTTTAATTATTTTCAAAAAAATCCCTCAATGGCTGATTTTCATCTATTAATTGCCGATTGGTACAGACAAAATGCAAGAACTCTACCATGGAGAAATACGAAAAATGCATACTTTATATGGTTATCGGAGATAATTTTACAACAAACGAGGGTAAATCAAGGATTAAATTACTTTTTGAAGTTTCAGAATAACTACCCTACAGTAAAACACTTGGCTGATGCTTCAGAGCAACAAGTTCTTGCAGATTGGCAAGGATTGGGTTATTACAGTCGTGCTAGAAATCTTCATTTTGCAGCAAAAATTGTCGCAAGTGAATTTGATGGCGTTTTTCCTAGCTCATTTGATGAAATTAAAAAACTGAAGGGTGTTGGAGATTACACTGCTTCGGCAATTGCTTCTTTTGCATTTGATTTACCGCATGCAGTTGTTGATGGGAATGTTTTTAGGGTTTTAAGTCGATTGTATGATGTCGAAACCCCAATCGATACCAATGAGGGTAAAAAGATTTTTGATTCTTTGGCAAAGGATCTTTTAGGCAACAATCCGCCAGCAATTCATAATCAAGCAATCATGGAATTTGGTGCATTACATTGTGTGCCAGCCAATCCAAATTGTGAAATTTGTCCGCTCGTTTCACAATGTTTGGCGTTTAAAAACAAAACAATCTCTGAAAGGCCACAAAAAAGAGGGAAAATCGTCCCTAAAAACAGATATTTTCATTTTCTCCAATTCAACGATGGCAAAAATATATTTTTGGAGAAACGCATCAACAAAGATATCTGGCAACATCTGTTTCAATTTCCACTGATTGAATCGGGTGAAGGTGCAACAATTGAAGAAATCAAATCAAGGTTGATTGAAAAATACAAAATCACACCGATTTCAGTTTCCAATCAAATCAAGCATATTTTGACTCATCAAAGAATATATGCACATGTTTGGAGATTTAATTCTTTCCCAAACGAAGATTTATGGGATGAAAATTGGATTAAAGTAGATTCTAATGATTTGATAAATTATCCAATTCCAAGATTGTTAGATCGATATTTATTGGAAGAATAATTGTTGCAAAACAAAAAGTCAATAAAAAAGCCCCAATTCAACTAAGAAGTGGGGCTTTTTTATCCAATAATTTATTTGATGATTACCTTTTTGAATTGATTGTTGATGCCAACTAAATAAATCCCAGCGGCAGGAACATCCAAGTTGATTTCATACAATCCATTTTCTCCTTTTTGATTTATTTTTACGGCTTGACCATAAGCATTGTAAACAATTAAGCTTTCAATGTTAGTATTGCCACTAACATAAAAAGTTCCATTGTTTGGATTTGGAAAAACATTGAATTTTGATTGATTTTCTTCATTTATTCCTTGAACGCAGTTAAAGCTTTCGAAAGATGGATCAAAAATTGAAAAACTTCCTGTTCCATTCGGACATCTTAAGAATGAATAATCTGTAGCTTGTGCATCAAATGTGATGCTATCTAACACTGTCCCGTTTGCATAGGATAAAATTAATTGTTCTCCTGTCGATGATAGTTTAAAATTACTGTGAATACCACTTTCCAATGTGTCGTTGTCAGCCCAAATAACTAAGAAACCATTTGGTGCTATGGTGACATTTTCTGCAAAAGCCCATTTCAATGGATTTGTATAACTGTCAGATAAATACAAATTGTTTAAACTCAAGTAATTGTTTGTGTTGTTGTATAATTCAATCCAATCTGCAAATTGTCCACTTGCATCTGCAGCAGTAGCAGAATTTGAGGCCATGATTTCGTTGATCACCAAATCTCCAACATTGATTGTTGGAATAATAGCAAACAACGAATAAAATTCATGTTCTGCGCGTTCTGGAGAGAACATTCCAGCACTGTTATTTTCTGCATAGATGTAATATTGAACATAGGATGCATTTACAGGTAAACTTGCTCCATAAACATTGTCTCCAGCTGCACCATCATTGTGATTACCATCGTCAAACATGCTGATTTTTGTGAATTTATCACTTACAGAATATCTGTATCCCAAATAAACAGCATCACTGTTTGTATTGGTAATATTTGCGGTGATTGTAACGCTGCTATTCAAAGCTGGAGTTGTAGATGAAGGGGTAATACTAGAAATCGTCGGCGGCGTTGCCGTGAAATCTGCTTGCGACATTAAATATGTATTTCGTCCATTCATCAAGTTTGTTATTCCTGGGGCACTTGTCATTCCGCTTGTTACATCTGTAGTCAAGTTATTTTGATACTGAGTATAGGTGTAAAATTTGTTTACATCAGCGTTTACAGTTGTATTGATAATCGCTTGTAATGCTTGCGCGCTTGTAAAGTAAGAATTATCGCCGAAGTTTTCATTTAGCATTGTTCTCATGTGTGCAACATACATTTTTTTATAAGTTGGGACACTTAAAAGTTGTTGAATTAAGGGCCATTGTGCATCTGTAGAATGTAAAGTATGCGACATTTGCTGTTTACTTGTTGTCGAGTTTAAGTTAATCGTACCTGTTTGGCTGAAAGTCCCAAATGATTCGTTTAAATCCCAAATCACGGGATTGAAACGGTTATTGTGATCTTGGTATAAATAGTAGTTTTGAGTAAATCCACCTAAATAACTGTCTAGGTTGACTGTTACATTATCAAATGAAATCATCCAAAGTGAACGGTCAACATCCAATACTTTTTCAACAGAGCCAACATAATTTTTAATTGTGTCGCACAATTCAGTCAATTCTTTCCATCCATTGTCTGAATTCAATTCATAAGCTGCATAATAAGAAGCGCTATCAGTACCCAGATATACTAAATTTGGCTTTGCTGTGCTTCCTGGACCAGCTCCGCCAATGGGATTACATTTAAAGAACACACCATCATTCGAATAAAAATGGTTTGCAACGAATTTTTTTGAAACTGATTCAGAACTCACATAAAGTCCAATTAAAGTTCCATTTACCTTTACTGTTGCATAATTTGATAATGGCGCATCCATATATTGTCTCAATATTGAATACCCTAAAACTTCTCTTACAAAGGAAGGATCTTTGGCAACATTACTTAGTTTTAAGTCTGTATAACCTTGATAATCTTGATTTTTATAAGTGTCTAGTTCAATATGAAATGGATTTTTAACTTGATTTGCATTGTAAGTACTGTTTCCTTTATACTTAACACCAACACTGTCAAAAATAACTCCGTTGATGGCAACTGATTGTGCCATGATATAGCCATCACTTCCCGTAGTAGCTGTATCCAACATGTAATCCCAATTTGATTGAGAAAAGGTGATTTCAATATTTTGAATTGTATTGATATCATAGAGATTTTGCGCATTAATATTTTTCATCGAAAGGAATAATAATAATGATAAAATCATTTTCCAATTAAAGGAAATACATTTTTTTAATGATTCATGACTGGCTTTCAATTTTGACATAATTTTAATTTTTCTTTTGGACGACTAATTTCAATTTTTCACTCAAAACATAAAGGAATTGTGAATAATACTTTAAGAAAAGATTAATAACATTATTGAAAATAACGGTTTTAGGCCAACATTCGTTGATAAGATAGATGTTTTTATTCCTTCGCTTATTAAATATGTACTAGTTTTCTTATCTTTGTTTTAAAAGTTAGAAATTATGGCAGGAACAGTAAACAAAGTTATTCTGATAGGAAATTTAGGCAAAGATCCTGAGGTAAGAAGATTGGAAAACGGTGCTGTTGTTGCTAGTTTTTCAATTGCTACCTCTGAAACCTATACAGATAAAAAAACAGGAGAAAAAAGAGATAATACCGATTGGCATAACATAGTTGTTTGGAGAGGTTTGGCAGAGGTCACTGAAAAGTTTATTAAAAAAGGCATGAAAGTGTATGTCGAAGGTAAATTGAAAACTAGGTCTTGGCAGGATAAAGAAAATGTAACTAGATATAC
Organism: Flavobacteriia bacterium; assembly: GCA_947462925.1. Classification (GTDB taxonomy): domain Bacteria; phylum Bacteroidota; class Bacteroidia; order Flavobacteriales_D; family Crocinitomicaceae; genus JAQVCM01. Next base: position 33,112 of record CANHQP010000025.1, read on the forward strand.
GACAGAAGTTGTGGCAGATGAATTGAATATTTTGACTTGGTTGGATAATCAAAATAACCAAAATGAAGAACAGAAGCCAGTCTATTCAAATCAGGGCGCACCAATTCCACCAGCACAAGTAGAAGATTTGATGAACACTGACGATGATGATTTACCTTTCTAAATTAAAATGATTTTATCTTCATTTCTTTTTGCTTTTATGCCCGCGGGAACAATCATTGTTTACGTAATTTTGATTTTAGTTTTATTGATTTTTTCTGCGCTGATTTCGGGTTCTGAAGTAGCTTTTTTTTCACTAGGACCTACTGAAAAAGATTTGTTAAAAAGTGAAGATTCTAGAAATGGTAATTTAGCCTTGAAACTTTTAGAAAAACCGCAAGAATTGTTGGCCACTATTTTGATTGTCAATAATTTTTTGAATGTTGGAATTGTTATTTTTTCAAGTTCTTTACTTAACAAGCTTTTTCATGATACTGGCTCATCTACGTTCCATTTTATACTAGAGGTATTATCAATTACCTTTATGATTTTGATGATTGGGGAGGTTATTCCGAAAGTATATGCTACGAAAAATGGTTTACTATTTGCCAAATTGATGGCTTTTCCATTGAGAAGTTTAAGTTCAATTCCTCCATTTTCTTGGTTGAAAAGCTTTTTGGTAAATGGAACTAAAATCATTCATAAATACGCCAAATACAGAGGTGTTTCAATTACTACAGATGAACTTGAACAAGCGATTTTACTGACCAAAGAGGAATCAACTTCTGAAGAAGAGCAAAAAATATTAGAAGGAATTATAAAATTTGGAAATACAGACGTGAAACAAATAATGCGTTCTAGAATGGAAGTTGTTTATTTGGAAGAAGATTTTGATTTTCAAATTGTATTAAATAAAATTTTGGAAGCTGGATATTCAAGAATTCCGGTAATTAGAGAATCTTTCGATCAAGTTGAAGGCATTTTATATGTAAAAGATTTATTGCCACATATCAATGCTCAGCCTGACTTTGCTTGGAAAAGTTTAATCAGAAAACCATTTTTCGTTCCAGAAAACAAAAAGATTGATGATTTACTCAAAGATTTTCAAGAAAAGAAAATGCACATGGCAATCGTAGTAGACGAATATGGCGGGGGCAGTGGTTTAGTGACATTAGAGGATGTTTTGGAAGAAATTGTTGGCGATATTACAGAAGAGTTTGACGAAGATGTAGTTGGTTTTAAGCAAATATCACCAAATACTTATATTTTTGAGGGTAGAACAGCTTTGGTTGATCTCTACAAAGTACTTGAAATTGATGGTAAGGAATTTGAATCAGAGAAAGGAGAATCAGACTCAATTGGTGGTTTTATTATTGAACAGTCTGGTAGAATATTGAAAAACAATGAATTTATCAAATTCAAAAATTATAAATTAATTGTCGTTTCATCTGATAAAAGAAGAATAAAATCTGTTAAAATAGTCATTGGACAAAATTAAAACAAACATGAAAAATAGGAAAATTAACTTTTTAAAATTTGGAACATTTTTCGTTCTTTTTGTATTGATTGTGTCTTGTAATGAGAAGATTACAGTGCCAAAACCTCCAACTTATTTGCGACTAAATTTACCAAAGCATGAATATGTTCTCTTCTCCGAAGATTGTCCCTATGAGTTTGAGGCAGCAAAAATTTTTAAGATACGAGCTGTTACTGATGAAAAAGGTCAAAGTACATGCCACAAAGACATTGACTTAGGTCCATTAAATGGGGTGATTCATTTTTCGTATATCAAAATGGAGAATCCATTGGCTGATTATGTAAACTTTGCAATAAACAAAGTAGATGAGCACAAAATAAAAGCAACTGCAATTGAAGATACAAATTTTATAAGACCTTCTGATGGCGTTTTTGGAACATTTTTCGAACTTCAAGGCGATGTTGCTTCTCCTTTTCAATTCTATTTAACTGATTCCACAAATCGCTTTGTAAGTGGAGTAGTTTATTTAAATTCTGCTCCAAATTATGATTCATTAAGGCCAAGTTTAGAATATTTAAAACAGGATTTGTACAAAATTATGGACTCCTTTAAATGGAAAAAGTAATTTCAATTTATAAAAACTAGCAATTCTTTAATTTATATAGAATATTCAAATCATTTGTGTAATTTTAATGCAAACTATTAAAATTATTTCTATGAAATGGATATTGACTCTCCTCGTATCTTTCACTTTTAGTGCGTTTTACGCTCAAAATTATTCTCGATGTAAAATTTTTACAGATTCGAAAGGACTTCAAAAATTAGCTGAATTAGGCGTTGCTGTAGATCATGGAACGACGAAGTTAAACACTTTTTTTATCAGTGATTTTTCTACCTATGAGATGCAATTAATGACTGAAAACGGGTTTCAGTTTGAAGTATTGATTGAAGATGTGCAAAAATTTTATGTTGAAAGAAATAAAGGAAGTCAACCGGCTACTGATAAAAATGCAAGTTGCAGTTCAACAGCATCTTCAGGTTTTACTCCAGTTGTTCCCACTCATTTTAATCTGGGCTCCATGGGTGGATATTACACTTATTCAGAATTTTTGGCTGAGCTAGATGAAATGGCTGCAACATATCCTAATTTAATTACAGTTAAAGCGCCAATTTCCACTTTTCAAACTGTCGGAAATAGACCAATATATTTTGTAAAGATTTCGGATAATCCCAATTCAGACGAACCAGAACCAGAAGTTTTATATTCAGCGATCCATCACGCGAGAGAACCAGCCTCATTATCTCAATTGATTTTCTACATGTGGTATGTTCTAGAAAATTATTCTTCAAGCGAAGAAATTGCTTATTTGTTGAATAATACTGAAATGTATTTTGTGCCAATGATAAATCCAGATGGTTATGTTTACAATGAAACTACCAATCCAAATGGTGGTGGAATGTGGAGAAAAAATCGCCGCCCTTTTGGAGGAAATACTTTTGGTGTTGATAACAATCGAAATTATTCATATGGTTGGAATACAACAGGCGTGAGTGCAAATCCTTCGGGAGATACTTATCCAGGCGCAAGCGCATTTTCAGAGCCAGAAAATCAAGCAATTAAGTGGTTTTGTGAAAACCGTGATTTTCAATACGCTTTCAATGCCCATACATACGCGGATGATATATTATTTCCAATAGGCACAACGACAACCGAATTTGCAGCTGACCATGATTATTTCAACACTTTTACAGCACACATGGTCAAATACAATGGCTACACCAATATGAAAAGTTCTGCACTTTATCCAGCTTCAGGAGATTCTGATGATTATATGTATAAAGTAGATTTGACATTAAAACCACAAATTTTTGCTATGACACCAGAAATTGGGAGTGATTCTGATGGATTTTGGCCTGCTCAAGCTGATATCACTGGAATTTGTCAAGAAATGACTTTTCCAAATTTAACTTTGTCGCATTTAACACATCGTTACTATGCTGTAGATGATGCTGATGCCACATCAATTGAAACAATGACTGGTAATTTTTCACACAATGTTGAAAGATTAGGTATTGAAGATGGAAATGTAATTGTTTCCATAACACCAATCACTGGAATTCAGTCTGTAGGTTCTGCTGTTACATACAATTTAGCTTTGATGGGAACCCAAACAGGAACCATTTCATATGTTTTAAATCCTTCAATTCAATTTGGGGATGTAATTAAATATGTTTTAAATACAGATTTGAATGGTTGGATAAGACATGATACCATTGTAAAATCATTTGGTGCTTTGACTCTTCAATTTGTAGATGATGCTACCGCAACTGCTAACTGGACTGGGAATTTTAGTACTACAACTTCATCTTATGTTTCTCCTTCAACTTCTTTCACAGATAGTCCAACAGGAAATTATGGGAATAGTACAACAAGAACTTACACATTAAATAATCCTGTCGATTTGACAAATGTTAGTGGAGCAGGAGTAACATTCTATGCAAAATGGGATATAGAAGCAGATTATGATTATGCAAGAATGGAAGTTTCAACAGATAATGGAGCTACTTGGATCGGTCAATGTGGATTATACACCAACGCAGGAAACAGTTCGAATGGAAGTGTTCAACCTCAAGGTCAACCAGTTTATGATGGTGTTCAAGGGACTTGGGTACTTGAGGAAATTAATTTAAGTGATTATATAGGTCAAACCATTTCAATTAGATTTATTTTGAAATCAGATAATGGAACGGTTGGCGATGGATTCTATTTCGATGACTTTAAAATCTCATATAATACAGTTATTGATGACGCTGGAATTGATAAAATTGGTTTAGAAATTAAGACAATACCAAATCCTGCAAATGAACAAGTATTTATTTCCTTTGGAAATCCAATTAATCAAGGACAAATTGTTTGGTTTGATCAATCTGGAAAACAAGTTGGAATGAAGCAAATTTCTGAGTTGACAAATAAAGTTACAATTGCAACGAATGATTTAGATCAAGGAATTTATACTGTTAGATATTTTTCAGAAGGAAAGTATTCTAAAGCCGTAAAAATGGTTATTATCCATTGATAAAATAGTCTAAATTTTTACATTTTGAAAAGTCCGGTATGAAAGTATCGGACTTTTTTTATTGTGCTTTTTTGTGTTTTGAATGCCTTTAATATTTACTTATATTGCTTAAATTTGAAAGAATAGCAAAAGCATTAATTCTAAAATAAAAAAACAATGAGTTTTATTGATTATTACAAACTTTTAGAAATTGATAAAAACGCTTCTGAAGCTGATATTAAAAAAGCCTATAGAAAACTTGCGAGAAAATATCATCCAGACTTAAATCCAAATAATGAGGATGCGAAGAAAAAATTTCAGCAAATCAACGAAGCAAATGAAGTGCTTAGCCATACTGAAAATCGCAAGAAATATGACAAATATGGAAAAGATTGGCAGCATGGAGAATCTCATGAAAATGCAAGAAAAACGCAGGGAAGTGATCAGAACTATTCCAATCAAGGCCAAGGATATGATAACGGAGACTTTTCTGATTTCTTCGAATCTATGTTTGGAGGTAGTGCCAATAGAGGAAGTCGTCAAACCAAATTCAAAGGCCAAGATTTGAACGCAACACTCAATCTCGATTTGAAAGATGTTTTTGAAACACACAAGCGAACCATTACTTTAAATGGAAAAAGTATGAGATTAACGATTCCTGCGGGAATTGAAAATGGACAGACAATTAAAATTACGGGTCAAGGTGGGGCAGGCGCGAATGGCGGACCAAATGGAGATTTATTTATCACTTTTGAACTGACAAATCATTCCACTTTTAAACGCGATGGAAACAATTTACTTTTGACAATAGATTTGGATTTCTATTTGGCCATTTTAGGTGGGGAGTTAATGATTGATACGTTTGAAGGGAAAAAAGTCAAATTGAAAATAAATGCAGAAACCCAAAATGGTTCCAAAGTGAAATTGAAAGGAAAGGGCTTTCCCATTTATAAACGAGAAAAGGAATTTGGGGATTTACTAGTAACTTTTAATGTTAAAATCCCAACTAATTTAAGTGCCGAGGAAAAAGAATTATTCACCAAATTATCAAAACTCAGAAATCATGGAAATTGAAAAATACTTTTTGGTAAATCAATTTTGTGTTTCATATGAAGTTGAAAATGCTTTCATAGAATCCCTTGATCAAATCGGGTTTATTGAAATACATCAATTTGAAAATCAGGATTACATTCATCTAGAACGATTGCCAATTTTGGAAAAAGCAATGAGGTTAACGAAAGATTTGAGCTTAGATATCAACGAATTAGAAATCATTTTAAATTTATTAGAAAAAATTGAAAGCCTGCAAGATGAAAATAAATTGCTTAAATCGAAAATAGAAATGTATCGAAATATTATTTCTGATTAGATTTCCAACAGCATCCAAATTGGACAACTAAAATGTCCTGTATTTCCTAAGGGGGCATTTAAACTTTTGAAGCCCATGTGGGTGTAAATAGAAACAGCTTTGTCGAGTTCAGGCATGGATTCGAGATAAATCGCTGAATAATTGATTGATTTAGCAAATTTGACAGCTTCAGTCAACAACAATTTCCCAATTCCAAAACCCCGAAAATCTTTATCAATATACATTTTTACCAGTTCACAAATACCTGACGGTAAACCTTCAGTTGGGTAGATTCCGACGCCACCTGCAACTTGGTCGTTTACTGACGCCACAAAATAAGCACATTTTGGTTTTTGAAAATGTTCAAAAAGATGATCTGTACTTTCATCAAAATATGCCGTTCCTGGTTTTGCAGCGCCGTGTTCTAATAACGTTTCGCGCAATATTTTAGCAATTCTTTCATTGTCTTGAAATTCAATTTCACGGATTTCAACCGAAAATTCCTTCAATTCAATTCTATTTATTGCTTTCATTGATCTTTTTAATGTCAAAAAATATTTTGTCAATACTCAAATATTGACCATTTGGTTTTGGTCCAAGCGCAGGAACATTTACAATGTAACCGTAGGCATCAAGTAAAACATACAGTGGCAATGATTCAATATGATAAGCTTTAAAAATGGGATCATCAGCTTCTAATTCAAATGTTTCCCATGGCAAAGATTTAAGAGTTTCTATTTGTTTTTTTGTCAATTTATCATTTTTAACATAAATAGAAATGAAATTAACATCTCCCTGAAATTTAGCGTATATCGGATTCAAAAGTTCTAAATCTTTGGCAGATTCTCTTGTTGAAGGATCGAAAAAGTGAATATACAAATGTTTTTTAGTGTAATTTCTTAAGGAAACATTTTCTCCTTTTTGGTTTTTAATAACAAAATCAGGTGCCTTGGAGCCCGGAACTAGTTCTGTCAATCGATAAATCATGTTCTTAGCGATAATTCCATTGCTTTTAAATATGCTAAATTTGGCAACACTATCTAAAACACTCAGAATATTGGTTTGAGGAAACTCGGCAGAATAAAATACTTCGCTAAGTCCCTTTATCATAATTAATTCTCTCAGTTTTGTGTTTCCTGGTTTCATTCCAGGTGTAGGATTTTTAATGATTGTAGGTCGCAACGTGTATTCATCCCCCAAAGCACGCATAATCAATGATGGACTATTTTTCAAAAGGCCCAAATAAACCCTATTGTTGACTTCCATTTCCAATCTTGAAAAAATATTTTCGTAAAATGAAGCAATATAATCCATATAAACATCTGATTCATAAACAACAGGTGCGTTATTTAGGAAAAAATCAAATTTTTCATATCTGTTTCTAGTACCTTTAAATTGAATGTCATCCAAACCTGCAATTGTATATTTTACATAAGTTTTGAAAAATAAACTTGTATCTAATTTATAAGCATTTTCGACGTTCATTTTGAAGGTGTCTAATTTCATAACAAACTCTAATCCATTGATTTGCTTTGTGTAAAAATAAGTACCTAGAAAATTGTTTGTCCATTTATCAAAGCTCAATATTTTGTAATTGATATCAGTTGAATCTAATTCTAAAAAACTGATTTCAACTGAGTTTCCATCAGGACGATATGCGTCGTATTTATTTTTTGAAGGCATAAAAACTTCGTATTTTGCATTCGGTTGAATGTATAAAAAGCCTTTATTTTTGTTTGATTTCAAAATTACTTTCTGCGTTTTTTCATTGAAAAAAGAGAATTTAAACGTACTATCGGCTTCAACCATTGTTGTTGCAATCAAAGCTTCTCGCATAGAGAAATAATCTTCAATTTCGTACAATTCAATTTTTTGTCCAACGTATCCGGGAGCGTAGCCTTTTACTTCAGTAGTTTTTTGACTGAAGGCCGATTGCGACATCGCCAACAAAGCGATTGAAACCAATAAAAATTTTATTTTTTGCATATTTAGGAAACGAGTAATTTGCTATTTGTTACAAACTGTTCAATAATCCCGCCATTTTTAGATATTTCTCGCACAATGGTTGCGCTTATAGCAGAAACGTTTGGGTCAGTCATAAAAAACACAGTTTCAATTCCCGCTAGATCTTTATTCATTTGCGCAATCGCTTTTTCGTATTCAAAATCTTTGGTGTCACGCAAACCTCTCAAAATGGATGTTGCTTTGATGTCTTTGCAAAATTCTACTGTAAGTTTTTGAAAAGATTCTACTACAATTTTCGGTTCGCTACTGTAAATAGTTTCAATTTGTTTTATTCTTGAATCAAGCGAGAAGTGCGGTGTTTTTGTTGTATTAAAACCAACCCCAATCACAATTTCATCAAAAAGTGGAAGTGCTTTGCTAATTACGCTTTCGTGTCCTTTGGTGAAAGGATCAAATGAACCTGGAAAAAGTGCAATTTTTTTCATGATTGTCAAATTAACTATTTGCTTCAGTAGCGTTTAACTCGATGATTTTAGTATTGACTAAAAATGTAAAATATACATTTCCATATTGCTTGGTCAATTCAAACTGAGGGAAATGTTCCAATTTTGTGTGTCTTCCATGTTCAATAATCACTAATCCATTTTCATTCAAGAGATTTCGCTCAAAAATGGTTGCCACCAATGATTCGTGAATCGGTGAATCGTATGGTGGATCTGCAAATATTAAATCGTAGGTTTTGCTCGTTTTCTTCAAAAAATCACGAACATCTGCTCTGAAAACTTCAATGTTTTCCTCCATTTTTACTTCTTGCACCAAGTTCTTGATGAATTTCACGCAGTTAAAATTTTGATCAACAGCAGTTATGTGTCCGCTTTCTCTCGAAGCAAATTCTAAAGTGATATTTCCGGTGCCTGCGCAGAGGTCTAAAATGTCCAAATTGACCAATGAATACTTATTTTCCAATACATTGAAAAGACCTTCTTTGGCATAATCAGTTGTGGGCCTTGAAGGAAAACCTTTGGGCGCCGAAAATCTTCGTGATTTTAATATTCCTCTAATTATACGCAAGTTTGTTGGTATTTAAATGGTAAATTTTTTGTCTCTATGATTGAAACCTTTTGTAAATCTTTCAAATGCTTAATTTGATTCAAAATATTTTCTTTTCGCATTGAAGTCGTGTCTATTGAATCATACATGTACAATTGAAAATCATCTTTCAGAAGTTCCTGTTGTTGTAAACTAAAAGACAAATAATACAAAACATCTTCTTCATGCAAAGATTCAAAAGTATTGTAAAAAAGCAAATTTCCTTGTTTGACCATCAATATCAAGCAATGTTGTTGATGCAAAACGATGTGAACACTTGTTTTAAAAGTCGAATTTGAAAATATACCTCGTAAGAAAACTGATCCTTCATGTTGCATCACTATTCTAGGATAGCGAATCACAAAAAATGATTTCGCCCAAAGCGGAATTTCAAAAACATTGACCAATGAAAGCTCTGAAATACGATTGTAATCGACATCATTTGAAATCATTTCTTTCGTAAAGCAAGCTTGAAAAATCGATTTTGCAGAACTAGAACCAAAAACATTCATCGGTACAAGCGTCGATAATGGACTAAACCATGACAAGGAGTAATCATCGTATTCTTTGTTTACAAGTCCATTATCAGTCAAAAAAGTTTGAATTTGTTCTTTATATTGAAAATCTTTCTTTCCTTCAAATAAGATGGACCCAATTTCATTCACTGATTGGTCAATCATTTCCACAACATTCAACGAATGCTCAGAAAGTACAAAAACGAGGTGTGATTTCGCCATGATACAAAGCTACACTTTTTTAAGACATAAGATATTAGACAGTAGACATTAGACAAGTGATTTTCAAAATTAGAACTAGATTTAGTTTAAATTTCAAATAAACGGTGCTTAATTGATGACAATTTTGAATTCTTCAGTCTTAAGTCTAAAGTCTTAAGTCTAAAGTCTAAAATCTTAATGAGAAGCGGGTCTTTTTTAATTCTATCTTTGTAAAGTGAATCCACTAGAAAACAACAAGCGAGCATTTTCTCAGGAAATTGAGCATCAATTTGGTTTTGAACCGGTTGGTGATCAGGTTTCTGCAATTAAGAAAATGGTGGATTTTACTTTTGACCAAACAAAAAATGGTGTTTTCATTCTTTCAGGTTATGCCGGAACAGGTAAAACGACATTACTTGGTGCTTATGTAAAAGCGTTGGGTAATTTTAAGAAGAAAACAATTTTGTTGGCGCCAACCGGTCGAGCAGCGAAAGTTTTGTCAAATCGTTCTAAAAAACAAGCGCTCACAATCCACAAAAGAATTTACAGAAAAGAAACTGTTGCTGGGGGAGGAGTTCAGTTGGTTTTGGCTCCGAATTTATCGAAAAACACTATTTTTATTGTGGATGAAGCTTCGATGATTGGCGACTACAGTATGAATGACGATGGATCTATTTCTGGGAGAAATTTATTGCAAGACTTAGTCAATTATGTGTTTTTTGGTGACGGAAATCAACTAATTTTTGTTGGTGATGAGGGACAGTTACCGCCTGTGGGAAGTGATTTTTCACCAGCGCTTAATTTAGCCTATTTAAGAAATTATTATCCAGAATTGAATTTGTCGGTTTCGAAATTAAAAAAGGTATTGCGTCAAACCGAAGATTCTGATATTTTATTGAATGCAACGAGATTAAGAAACGCACCAGAAGGCAGTTTTCCATCTATTAAATTAACCCAAAAATACGATTTAGTCAGTATTAATGGGGGAGAATTACAAGATGAATTGGAATCTTCTTATTCAAATTTTGGTTTGGATGAAACAATTGTAATAACTCGGTCAAATAAAAGAGCAAATCAATATAATCAGCACATTCGGAATCGAATTTTGTGGTTTGAGGAAGATTTGTGTGGTGGAGATATGTTGATGGTTGTAAAAAACAATTATTTCTGGTTGGAAGAGAAATCAGAAGCTGGATTTATCGCTAACGGTGAAATCATAAAGGTTTTGAGAATCATGAAGCGAGAGGAAATGTATGGTTTTCAATTTGCAAGAGCGCGAGTTCAATTGGTTGATTATCCAGATATGGGAGATTTTGAAACCATGTTGTTGGTTGATACTTTAATGTCTGAAACGCCTTCGTTGCCTCGCGATCAAATGAAAGCTTTGTTTTTTGCGATTGAGGAGGAATATTTGCATGAAAAGAACAAGAAAGTGAGATATGAAAAAATCATGAAAGATCCTTATTTCAATGCGCTTCAAGTAAAATTTGCCTATGCAATAACATGTCACAAATCGCAAGGCGGACAATGGGCTTCTGTATTTTTAGACCATGGTTATTTGACAGAAGAATTACTTGATAAATCCTTTTTCAGATGGCTCTATACTGGATTTACTAGGGCATCAGAACGACTTTGTTTAGTCAATTTTGATTCTCATTTTTTTCAAAAAAACAAATAGGAAGTTTCTTAATCTTCGCTTTTTAACTTTAATTGATTGATTTTAAATGATGCTTTTCCAACGGTAATTTTTGTTTTTGCTATTTCATTGTTTAATCTATCAATCACAATTTTTGCAGTTTGTCTGTCCAAATAAGTACCCGCTAAAACATTGAGTTCCTCTTTCAATTGCAACAAAATTTCCACAGTGCGTAATGCGCTTAAAATTTGATTTTTAGATAGATTGTATTTTTTCATCGACTCTAAAATATCTTCATTTGAAATTTGCAGATTGCTCGCAACAGGGTCAGTGTATGAATTTATTTCCAGTAATGTTTTTCGATTCAGATTGATAATTACTTCAGATTTTCTCAAACGTTGGAAAGTGGTATCCATTCTCGTAGTTATTCTTTCATCTTCAGTTGCACCTGGATAACTAGTAAGTTCAACCGCTTGTTTATCTTTGATTATTTTAACTCCATTCCACTTTCCAATTCCCTGACCTCGAGAAATAATTGAAAATGGAATTTTTTTGTCTACCAGTGATTCGAAGAATTGTCTGACTGCTACGCTATCTTTTTGGTTCAATAGATTATTGTTTAAATCCCATTGATCGGAAGCGAAAACATCTTCTAAATTCAAATGAATTCTTGCGTCGTAGTCTGGCTTGGCATCACAAAGATTGATGTGTAACATAACTTCATCTGCTTCATCTGAAAGTGCGCTGTATGGGATAGCGATTAACCTAACTTCAAATTCTTGAGCAATTGTATCTGCTTTGAATTGAAACTCTTGGGTTTTAATGTCAAATGTCGTTGAATCGCTGAAAGTATACAAACCGTCTTTTTCAGTGAAAGTAGCCCAATGTAGGCCAATTGCTTGGTTATAATCGTCTAATCTTCTTTGGTATTGTGCTTGTAAATCAATGGCATCAGCTTTGTCTTTTTTCAAGTCAATGATTTTCTTTTTTATTGCATCTAATTCATTGTATTGTTGGACTAAAAGTTCTTGTTTAGCTTTCCTATCCTTTTTACCTGAATTAGTTTTATCAACTACAAAATCTGAACCGATTTTTTTACTTTTTGAACTTGTTGTAATGGGCGAATATCGTAAATCGGAAATCTCTTTTTCGTTTTTTTGTATTCTCAAAATCAATTCCTCTTTTTTCTTTTCATGGTATTCAATCCAATAATCAAAACCTCGTTTTCCCAAAATCATTTCATCTAATTTGGCAATTTTATCGTTCTTTAAATTATTGATGATTGATTGAAAAGTTCCACCTTTTGCAAAATTGGAATCAGGAGATAAAAATCGTGTTTCACCTGATCCAAACAGATGATAAGAAATTCCATTTTTTTCAATTACAACTGTTGTTTGTTTTTCTGCATTGTAACCCCAAACGTCTAAATGAATGTTTGTTAGCTTATTATTTCCAACTGAATGTAAAGATGTAGAGGTAAAACGCAATGTTTCGATGGTCTCTTTCTTCTTTTTTTCTGCTGGGCGAATTTTCATTTGATATGGAAATAAGCCTACAGCTTTAGGTAGTCCTTTGTTCCATCTACCACGTTCGTCCTTTTCTCGTTCTTCTAGTAATCCTGAAGTAGCACTTCCGTCACCGGCAGCAACTAACACATTTACAAACACTTCTGCTTCTCCTCCAAGCGCCAGAAAAAAATCTTTTGTTCTAATGGACACATATTGATTAATTGCTTTATTAATAGCCTCTAAGGTGTTGTGCTGATCTTGAATATCTAAAAAATGAAAGGTTCCAACCATTGCTCTTTTATCATCAAAACTCAAACTTGGATTGAGCAGATTTTCTAATTTGGGATGTGGCACATTTACCCCATCTTCATTTTTGAAAGCTTTAACTGGTAAAAGTCCAATCAATAGTTCTTCAAATTGTTTATATTGTGATTGATAATTTGCTAATTCTTTTTCACCTAATCTTTTTGCTAATAGTACTTTATTTAACTCCCATAAAGCCATTTTATTTGCCGCTTCGGTTATTAGTCCTTTTGGAGATTTAGCTATTTCACCACTTCTTATAAAAAGTAATTCAGGATTATTCATGATCACAGTTTCAACTGAATCAAAATTTATTTCCTTGTTTGGAAAACGAATATCTGGACCTCTATATTCAAAATATCTACCAAAATTATTTTCTAAAATGGGACTTTTTCTCACAACATGAAATAGATAGGCCTTTTCCTCAGCTGTCAGATCTGTATTTTCTTGAGCGTAAAAACTCGTAAAAAATTGAAATAAAATGATTAGCGTAATGTATTTCTTCATGCAGTAAATTTAATTTATTCCATCGTGCGGGAATTCAACTTTGAAAAATCAATCTCAACAAATTGATGTTAACTACATAAAAACGGTTTCTAACAAAATTGTTACAAATCATTAGACAAAAAAAAACCGCCTAAAGATGGCGGTTTAAAAATTGATTATTGTTTTTTAATTTTTTGAAAATTTCTCTAATCTGGAATTTCCATTCACATTTAATTCAAGAAAGTAAATCCCTTTTTCAATGTCATTTAATTCAATTGTCATTCCAGAACTAATAAAATCTACAGATTGTACAGTTTTTCCAGTTTGGTCTAAAATTCTTGCACTGGCATTATTGAAATCGCCTTTGATAGTTAAACTTTCTTTTGCTGGATTTGGAAAGATACTGAAATTTAGTTTTTCGCTTTCACTAATTGAAACGTAGTGATCCGGTTGAACTGCACTTAAAACAACGGTAAATTCAGTCAATGGATCAACTGCTCCTGTCCCAACAATTTTAGCGGTAGTATGCGTAAATACTGGCATATTTGAGGTACTTAATTGATAGTATTCATATTGAGCACGAATCAATTGAATGTCACCCACAAAAGGGACAGTAGTGTTTAATGTGTCAATTGTAATACAACGAATTACGTTATTCAAAGTCGTAGATGAATTTAATTTCAAAGTCCCTTCACCATCAATTTTAGCGAAGGATGTTCCCGTGGCATCTGGGTTTTGAGGTAATCCAGATAATGAAAAATATAAACTACCTGCAAAATTATCATTCAATTCATCATTGATACCAAATTCATAATTTGCTAATTTTTGTGGATCAGTATTAAAGATCGCCTTAACCTCACCAAATGTAGGTTCATAAAATACAAATCCTGGAGAATTTCTCTCTGTTGCCGTTGATGTCCAATAGGTTGTAAGGAAGTTTTCAACAATAATCGCTTTGGTTGCATTTGGAAAATCAGCAGTATTGGTTGTTGTTGTTGGGTCTACAATAGTTAAATTTCTTAATTCTCCTTCAAAACCAGCTATATCTGAGTAGTCCCAAGTTACCCCTGTACCAGTGATATTTGCATAGTTTGTTGCAAATGAATCACACAAAAACATGTCGATAGAGGTACCGATAGTCGGCTCATTTGCCTGTGTAAGTCCTTGACCAAAAGAACTTCCAGCTAGAAGTAATGAAGCAAATAGTAATTTTTTTTTCATAGTGTTTTTTAATTAAGTTGTTTTCGATACGACTTTTAATCGTATTGTATTTAAATTTTGCAATTCAGTGCACCAAAAATACAAAAATCATTGAATAAATTCATTTTTGTGAATTTAGAAAAACGCTTTTGCTAATTGGTTTCCTTTTAATTAAACTAATAAACGGTGAAGGTACTTTTAAGGTTGGAAGTGGTTTACTTTGTCTTGTATATTTCATATAATAGACCTTAGATTTTTACACAAAAGTTTAAAGTTGCTTTATTTTTCTAATTTTGTTTAAAACTAAAGGCAAGCTTAAAATGGGTTTTAATACATTGTTTAGAAAAAAAACAGTCCAAGATATTTTACTGCAAGTTGAAAAGAACAATGCCGATGGTCACGGTTCTTTGGGTAGACATTTGGGCGTAAGAGATTTGGCAGCATTTGGTATCGCTGCTATTATTGGTGCGGGTATTTTTAGCACCATTGGAACAGCCTCTCATGACGGTGGACCTGCAGTGATTTTTCTTTTTCTTTTTACAGCAATTGCTTGTGGATTTGCTGCTTTTGCATACGCAGAATTTGCATCGATGGTGCCTGTCTCTGGAAGTGCTTACACCTACTCATATGTTGCATTTGGTGAAATTATTGCTTGGATTATTGGTTGGTCGTTGATCATGGAATATGCTATTGGTAATATTACTGTAGCAATTTCCTGGAGTGATTATTTTACTGGAATGTTGGATGGAGTAGGACTTCATTTACCACAATGGATTCAAACAGATTATCTTACGGCATCTAAAGGTTACGACCAAGCCATGGCTTTGATGCAGGGAGGGAAAGATTTCAAGAATTTAGATTTTGATCTTCAAACAGCATATCAAGCTTGGTTATCAGCACCTAATATTTTTGGATTTCATTTGATTTTTGATTTGCCAGCATTGTTTATCATTGTATTGATTACATGGTTAGTCTATCGAGGAATGAAAGAAAGCAGAAATGCTAGTAACGTAATGGTAATTATTAAATTAGCAATTATATTATTGGTAATTGCCGTCGGGGTTTTTTATGTTGATACAGAAAACTGGAGTCCCTTTGCGCCTAATGGCGTTTCAGGGATATTGAAGGGCGTTTCGGCAGTGTTTTTTGCATACATTGGTTTTGACGCTATTTCAACCACTGCAGAGGAATGTAAAGACCCTCAAAGAGATTTACCTCGTGGAATGATGTGGGCGATTATTATTTGTACTGTTTTGTACATTGTCATTTCATTGATTTTAACTGGTTTGGTTTCGTATAAATTATTGGCAGTTGGTGATCCATTGGCCTTTGTTTTTCGTGAAATCGATCTTAAATGGATGTCTGGAATTATTGCTGTAAGTGCAGTCATTGCAATGGCTTCAGTGTTGCTTGTATTTCAGATGGGGCAACCAAGAATATGGATGAGTATGAGTAGAGATGGTTTACTTCCGAAGAAATTTTCAAAAGTACATCCAAAATATAAAACGCCTTCCTTTTCTACAGTGGTAGTCGGATTTGTTGTAGCTGTGCCAGCACTCTTTATGAATTTAACAATGGTAACTGAATTGTGCAGTATTGGGACACTTTTTGCCTTTGTTTTGGTTTGTGGTGGAGTTTTAGTTTTACAAAACAGGACCGATATTCCAAGAGGTAAATTCAAAACTCCTTATGTAAATGGCAAATTTGTGCTACCTTTTTTGGTGGTTGGAACTGCCATTTTATTATTTGTTGAGTTCAAAAATGAAACGATGGATTTTGTTTTGAATAAACCTACATTAAAAGAAACTGAAGAAGTAATTGCAGATTTATCTCCAACAGAAGTTCAAAAGTTAAATCTCGCTATCAAAAAAGTCGACAGCGTAGGATTGAATAGAGTAGGTTCCGATTTGTCAGCTTATTTTGAACAAGAATCGAAAATTGATTTTGTTACGGCATTAGAGGCAGTCGAAATCAAAAACAGTCAATTAAAATTAAATGATCTTGATTCAGTATCAAATGCAAAGTTGACTCACTTTTTGATTGGATTTGATGAAAAAGGATTTAAACTGATGGATCAAAATGTGCAATTGTATTTTGAACAAGGACCAAAAATCGACTTTAAGGAAGTACAAAAATTTATAAGTCTTGACAATTCAAGATTGTATAATGCTGGTTTTTCTCATTTTGCGCACAAAATTCCAACATGGATTTTTATTGTTTTTACTCTGTTTATTACTGTTGTTACCATTAGAAAAAATTTATCTTTAATTCCACTTCTTGGTCTATTATCTTGTTTGTATATGATGAGCCAAATTCAATTGTCAAATTGGATTTATTTCTCAGTCTGGCTGCTAATCGGCTTATTAATTTACTTCGGCTACAGTAAAAGGCACAGTAAGTTGAATAAAATTGCTGAAAGTTAAGTTGTAACATTTCCTTTTTAAGTATTAAAGATTTATTAAATTAGGTTGTAAAAAAGTCCTATTTTTTCTGTACTTTTGCACCTTAAATTTCCAAAAATATGTTTGAAAATCTTACCGATAAGTTTGAAAGAGCGTTTAAAGTTTTAAAAGGTCAAGGACAGATTACTGAAATCAATGTTGCAGAGACATTGAAGGAAGTAAGAAGGGCTTTATTAGATGCCGATGTTAACTTCAAAACAGCAAAAGATTTTACTGTAAAAGTGAAAGAAATTGCATTGGGAAGAAATGTATTGACAGCAATTTCACCAGGGCAATTAATGACAAAAATTTGTCATGAGGAATTGGTTGAATTGATGGGAGGAAATGAGGAAGACATCAACTACCAAGGAAATCCTGGAATAATATTGATGTCAGGACTACAAGGTTCGGGTAAAACAACCTTTTCTGGTAAATTAGCGAATTATTTAAAAACCAAAAAAGGCAAGAAACCATTATTGGTAGCTTGTGATGTATACCGTCCTGCAGCAATTGACCAATTGCACGTATTAGGTGATCAATTGGGAATTGAAGTTTATTCTAACAAAGAGGAAAAGAATCCAGTTGAAATTGCCAAAGCAGCAATTATATACGCCAAAAGTAACGGATTCAATGTAGTAATTGTCGATACAGCAGGACGTTTGGCAATTGATGTTCAGATGATGAACGAAATTGAACAAGTTAAAAATGCAATTAGACCAACGGAAACTCTTTTCGTAGTTGATTCAATGACTGGTCAAGATGCTGTGAATACAGCAAAAGCATTTAATGAGAAAATCAATTTCGATGGAGTTGTATTGACCAAATTAGATGGTGATACAAGAGGTGGAGCTGCCTTATCGATCAAAACTGTTGTCGACAAGCCAATCAAGTTCGTTGGAACTGGTGAGAAGATGGATGCAATTGATGTTTTCTATCCAAAAAGGATGGCAGACCGAATCCTAGGAATGGGTGATGTTGTATCTTTGGTAGAAAGAGCACAAGAGCAATTCAACGAGGAGGAAGCTAGAAAACTTCAGAAAAAGATACAAAAAGACCAATTTGATTTTAACGATTTCTTGGGGCAATTACACCAAATTAAAAAAATGGGTAATGTCAAAGATTTACTTGGTATGTTACCTGGTATGGGAAAGGCTCTAAAAGATGTAGATATTCAAGATGACGCTTTTAAACACATAGAAGCAATCATTTATTCAATGACACCTAAAGAGAGAGCAAATCCATCGTTGTTGAACGGTCAAAGAAAAAATCGAATTGCTAATGGAAGTGGAACTTCTGTGCAGGAAGTAAATAAACTGTTGAAGCAATTTGAGGATACTCGCAAAATGATGAAAATGATGAGTAATCCTAAAAATATGATGGGAATGATGAAGCAACTTAAAGGAATGAAAGGTGGAATGCCTGGCATGTAATTTTAGTCACTAAAACACGTGAAAGCCTAGTTCTGTATGAGAGGGCACTGAAAAAGGATGACTTTTTCAAAAGTATTTCTTAAAGGCGATTATGAAAAGTTTCGATTTTTCGTAATCGCTTTTTTTATTGGAACTGATATTAGGTTAAGAAGTTATTATATTGCTCTTCAGAGTTCTTTTTTAATCAAA
>CANHQP010000026.1 GCA_947462925.1 Flavobacteriia bacterium
AAAACATGAAAAAAATTGTAGTTTTTGGGTGGTCAATTTGAACCGAAACTAGGTGGTCAATTTGAACTGGAAAGTGGTGGTCAGTTTGCTCCGAAATGGGTGGTCAATTTAGTCTGGAATTGGGTGGTCAATTTGACCGTTTTTTCCAGCTCATATTCCGATTTGTTTTCTTGCGATTTTAATTATTTTTCCTAGTGCTTTTTCAGCTATCACCTCGTATGTTTTATCTTTAAATGCATCTTTGATTTCCTTAAATACACTTTCTAACTTATCAAATTCTTTTTGCACATCTAAATGACTTTTATCTTTATTTATAGCTTCTATTAATGGTCTTTTATCAGCCTTTTTTAATAAACTATCAAGAAGATTTAAAAATTCAGAATATTTAATAACTAATTGATTCTTATTTAATGTATAATCAATTGAAGAGCCATTTTCTACTACAAACCTTTCAATAAGTCTATGAACATGCAAATCATCTATATAAATCCTAACTTTTCCATTTTCCTTATTTTCCGTTTCTAATTTTTTTTCATCTATAGCATCAAAAATCATTTTCCAATTATCTTTATTAGATAAATCAAGATTTAAGAATTTTGATGATCTAATCATTTCTAAACTCCTTAATTTAGCTGGAGTTATTTTCAACAATCTCATTAAATCATAACTATTTTTAATTTTTTGTCTATCTATATTTAATAGAATGTGATGAAACATATAAGCTTCAAAATCTGTTTTGGACAATACTCCTAGACCCAATTCTTCAAAACTTTTAATTACCGCATTTCCAAATTCTTGAGAACCTTTTTTATTTAGTACTTCAGATAATTTTTCCATTATGCTTGTTTATATAATTCGTTTTCTAATTCTCTCACAGCTTCAAAATATTTTTGCTTACTTCCAAATTCACTAATAATCTCAATTGGAGATCCATATTCATCAAAAGGTTTTACACGCAATACTTCAATACTTTCAATATTTTCAACTCCTTCATCTGCATATTTATCCAATAGAGTTTCCAATACTTTACGCGCTTGATCTCCATATTTGGTAAAGTAGTTTCGTTTCTTGACATTATTTGCACGTTCTTTTCTAGTTAGTGGCGGTTGGTCGTAGGCAACGTGACAAATTAAATCAAACAAATCAACTTGCTTGTCAACAGCTTCATAGAGTGCTTCCACCATAACACCTTGCTCTTGCAATTCCTTGATAATGGCTTCTTTTTTGTCGGCATCATTCCAAGTCAAAAGAAAGTCTTCCAAAGATGAATATTTTCCTTTGATGATTTCTTTGGTATGATCTTTCAAACTTACAGTTATAGGCTTTCCATTTGAATCAAAAAACAACTCTCTGGAAACTAATACAGAAACATTAACGCCGTTGATATATTGTTTAGGTCTATTTAGATATTCAGTTTGTGATTTTTCAAAAGGATTTCTAATCACAGGTTTTTCTATCGTAATTTCATTTCCTGTCACTTCATCAATGATAGGCGTTTCCTCTTGCTCTTCGTCCTCCTCAATTCCAGTTAAATCAATGTCTTCAGTAATTGGCTTAACCCGCAATGGATCACCATCAAAAGCAGGGTCGGCAAAATTATCTGTTGCATTTCTGAAGTCTAAAATTGTAAAATATAATTTACCAAATTCTTCATTTATTCGAGTACCACGACCCACAATTTGTTTGAACTTGGTCATAGAATTAATATTTGCATCCAATACAATTACTTTGCATGTTTGGGCATCAACTCCCGTTGTCATTAATTCAGATGTGGTGGCAATAACAGGATATTTTTCTTCAGGATTAATGAAGTTGTCTAATTCGCGTTTACCTTCATCATTGTCACCCGTAATTTGCATTACATATTTATAATTTTCAGCAACCAAATCGGCATTGTGCTTGGAGATGGCATTTCGCATTCGTTCGGCATGATCAATATCCACACAAAAAATAATAGTTTTCGCAAAACGATCTAATCCTTTTAGATATTCCGTTACTTTTTGGGCTATAATGTCTGTTCTTTCATCGATTACCAATTTCCTATCAAAATCTTTACGATTGTAAATACGGTCCTCAATTTCAACTCCGTCTTTGTCGGTTTTCCCTTGTTGTGGTCGATACCCTTCAGAATCTACGTTCAAGGCAACTCGAATTACTTTATAAGGAGCTAAAAAGCCATCATCAATTCCTTGCTTTAGTGAATAGGTGTAGACAGGCTCTCCAAAATACTCTGTGTTACTAGTTTCTTTAGTTTCTCTCGGAGTGGCAGTTAAACCAATATGTGTTGCTTTATTGAAATAGGTTAATATTTCTCTCCAAGCACTTTCTTCATTGGCACTTCCACGGTGACACTCATCAATAACAATTAAGTCAAAAAAGTCAGGTGAAAATTGTTTGTATGCGTTTGCTTCTTCATCAGCTCCTGTCAACCCTTGGTATAAAGCCAAATATATTTCATAACTTTTGTCAATCATTCGATGTTTGACAACTGTCATTTTATCTTTAAAATGCTTGAAATCTCCTCTTTTAGTTTGGTCAATTAAAGCATTTCGATCGGCAAGAAAAAGGATTCGTTTTTTTGTACCACTTTTCCAAAGTCTATGAATAATTTGAAAAGCAGTGTATGTCTTACCTGTACCAGTTGCCATTACCAAAATAATTCTATTTTGACCATTTGCAATGGCTTCAACGGTTCTATTTACAGCAATTTGTTGGTAATATCTTGGTTTACGACCTGAACCATCTGAAAAATATTTTTGTAAAGCAATTTTCTCTCCATTGGGGGTAACGATTCCTTTATATTTTTTGTATTTTTCCCACAAAGCTTCAGGTGAAGGAAATTCATCTATGGTTAATTCTGTTTCAATCGTGGAATCAGTTACCGATCTATCGTGAAAAAGAAAACCATCACCATTGCTGCTGAAAACACAAGGAATATCTAAAGTGATTGCATAACCAAGAGCTTGTTGGATTCCTGCCCTAACAGAATGTTTGTTGTCTTTTGCTTCAATTATTGCGATAGGGTTATCTTGATAATAGAGAATATAATCTGCTCGTTTTCTTTCCCCACGAGCTGTTAATTTCCCTCTAACATAGATTTTACCATCAGTAAAAGAAACTTCTTGAAGAATCTGTAAATCAGAATTCCATCCAGCTTTTTGAAGAGCAGGAGTAATAAATATTCTACAAATATCCGTCTCTGAAAGTGTTTTTTTATTCACTTGCTATTTTTTTATCAAATCTAATCAAATTAAGCGAAATTCAAATCAAACTTTGAACCCTTTGACAAAGCGATCAATTGGAGCTAAATTATTTACAATGATGTCAAGTTCATAAATATCTTTCTTAGCATTGAATTTGAAATATGGCGCTGTCATCGGAAAATCGTTTTTAAGTAGTAAATATTGCTTTAAATCAAGTTCAAGATGAATAGGAAATTTCTCACCTGAAAATGCAAAGCCAAATGCATCTGGCACTTGCTGTTCATAGTTCTCCTGAAAAATTGATTTTTGATTTATAAATTCAACTGCTGTTATACGATCTATGTTGTAAGTTTTATTCTTCAAAGAAGTTGGCTCAAATGCCATGACCGTGCAATAGTTGTCAGTAAAGCCAAATGGTTCAATAATTCTATCCGAAATTGTTTCAGAATGAATCGATTGATATTTCTTTAGTCTAACCTGTTCTTTATTAGCAATTGCGAGTGAGAGTCTTTCAACAATTTTACCGTTTTTGGAGTTAACCAAGTGTCCCGCAACAATTGTGGCATCTGAAGAAAGGTATATTTTACTTAAAACAGAATCCTTCAATTTACTTTTTAGTCCGTTTGTCAATACCAATTGCTTCAAGTAATCTGCTTCTTCAATGGTGAATCTAACTCCATTATTGCGGTCGTTTACAATATAAAAACGGTTAATTTTATCTTTTTGCAAATCAAATCCACATTCTTTCACAAGATCTAGATACCTGTAAATAGTTCTCTCTGTTGCACCAATAAGGGCAGCCAGCTGGACAACCGATTTTGAAGGTTCTTGTTCCAAGAAAGAAATAAATTGTAAGACCCGAAGTATTTTATGTTGGTTTAACATTCAAAATAATTTGTGCAAATAATACTATTTACGAGCACAACTGCAAACTTTTGACCTAAGTTGTCAAACTATTTTTGGTCCAGAATTCCATTTGACTTGACTTGTCAAACATAAAGTTCAATTTTGACCCAACAAAAATTATTATGATGAAAAATATTCATAGTTTGTTCAATTGTCTTGATTGCCAATAAAAGGTAGGATTGAAACCCTATATTGAATAAAAATTGGATAGATAATTTTAAACTTTAAAACTCTAAGAAAAATGAAAAAACTGATATTATTTTGCGCTTTAGGTATTATGGCAGGTTGTTCAAAAGATGTGACTCATAATTATGCTTATGAAGTTTCCGGTACTGCAAATAATTATAATTTGACAATTGAAGCTGCTCCAAGTGGAACAGCACAATACTCAAACGTTGGTTCTAGTTGGAAATATACTTGGACGCAGGTAAATGATAACCCAAGATTTCTTTATATATCAGCACAAAACCAAAATAGTTCAGGTACGGTTACTGTAAAAATAATAAAAGATGGATCGGTTATAGCAACAAACACCTCTTCAGGCGCTTATGTAATAGCAACTGTGAGTGGTAGTTATTGAAAGTATTTCTTAACTACTTGTGGAAAAGAGTATTACTCCTCTTTATTTGAACTAATTATTCTAGGTAACTTTTCATTGACTACCTTTTTCAAACCTTGATAGGCTAAATATGCAATAATGATACCGCCCACTATATGCCATGTTTTGATTTTAAATGGAACGTGTGGTCTTCCAACTGTGTTTAATGGAGCACCGAAAATTTCGTTTATACTATTGTAGTTTAACATATTATGTTTATTTAAATTATTTTTTTAATTAATACCTGAGAAAATTCCACCCTATAAATACGGTAACTTCCAATTTGGATAAAATGGCAATTAAGTTGTGGTTCAATATTGAATAGTGGACCTTTCCCATTGAATGAAAAGAAATCGAATCCAATGGAATGCAGGTAATCCATGTTATAGGTTGAGCCCAACTCTTTCAATTGCAATTTATCTAAAATTTTAAGATTTTTTTCTTCATTGTTGATCTGTTCGATATTTTCACTCAGTGCATTTTCTGTGTCTAATATCGTTTGTTGCAGTTCTAACTTTGCCAGTCTTTTCTTTTCATTGTTGTATTCGTCTGCACATTCAGGGCAACAATGTTTTTCCCTTCTGTCGTTTGCCATAAATTCAACCCCATCATTAAGACAGATACGGTAGCGATCGGATTCTCGGTCCATTTTGTATAATCTTTCGATTTTCCGTTTTAATAAATTTTTCACTTTCATTTTACAAAGATAGAAAATAAAATGTATATTTGTGCGATGTTTAAATAAAAATATATGACTAATGATAATTTAGAAGAGTTAGAGAGGACAATTAATAATCATGGAATAACCCTTCAAGCCATTGAAAAAATTTATCCAAAACTCTATGAACCAATAATGAATTTGTCGATGACAGGAGTTCCAGCAAGGATTTATTTTTATTGGAAAAAATCAGGTTTAATAGAAAGTTTCGGAGAAGATGAATCTAAAAAAGGATGGACTAAAATAAACCTTATTGAGTACCTGTGGATTAAAGTGATAGTAATTCTCAGAGATTATGGTGTTCCATTTGAAAAAATAAAAGAAACAAAAGAAATGCTGTTTTCAAATTTTATGAGTGACCTCCTAGCTGATAAAGACGACTATCTTGATTTTCTTCGTGAGAATAATTTTTCTGCAGATAAAATCAAAGATATTTCAAGAACTATTGATTTAGTTGAGCAAGAAGTCGTTAACTCACCTGAGGAATTTGAAATTTATCAAACTGTCATTGGAAATCTAGTTATGGAATTGCTTCTAAAAAATGATAAAGGCTACATTACATTATCAAAAGGTGATACTGAATATGATGTTGGCTATTTTACTATTAAAACATTAACAGAATTCGAAAAGCATGTTGAGCCTTTTTTTAATAAACCGTGTCTTTTCATTCCAATAAGAAGTATTATAGAAGAATTTCTTGATGATTCTAAAGCAGAAAAAATTGCAGTTTCAATTAACCTTCTTGACTTGAAGGAAATGAAAGTAATAGATGCTATTCGTAAACGAGATTTTAAGGAGATTACTATTAAATTGGATAATAACAAAGATACTATCGTTATTGAAGTTGAAAAGGATGGAAACATTTTAGACCAAAAGGCAAAGGAAGTAAGAAGAATTTTAGGCCTAAATGAATATTCTGAAGTAACACTTAAGTATCGTAATGACAAGAATCTATATTTTAAAAGCAAAACAAGAATTTAAGACCCGATATTCGGCTCGAAATTAAACACAAATTAAAACCCTAAGAAACGGCTTTTAGTTGCATTTAGCAACTCAATGTTAACATTAAAACAATGCAAAGAAATACTATCTAAAGAAGCGGATGGCTTGACAGATAATGAAATTTTGGAAATAAGAGATTGGCTTTCGGTGTTTGCCGAGATTATAATAGAATCGACAGATTTCTCAGATTTACAATTAAAGAAAATTAGAAAAAAGAAAACCAATGAGAGAAAGAGCAATTGTCTACACAAGAGTCTCAACGGACGAGCAGAACAACGGGTATAGTCCCACTGATCAAAAAGAGAAACTGTATAAATACTGTGAGAGCAAAAATATTGACGTCGTTGGATTTTATCACGATGATGAAAGTGGAAAATCTTTTGATCGGCCCGAATGGAAGAAAATTATGGCCTTCTTAAAAGCCAATAAAAATTCGGTTAATTACATTTATTTTTTAAAATGGGATCGTTTTTCTAGGAATACTGCGGAAGCATATGCTGAAATACTAAAACTTCAAAAAATGAATGTGGAAGCGAGAGCTATGGAGCAACCCTTAGACTTAGAGATTCCTGAGCAAAAGGTAATGCTTGCTATTTATCTTGCAACCCCTGAAGTTGACAATGATCGACGAGCGCTAAATATTTTTCACGGAATTAGAAGAGGAAAGAAAGAAGGACGGTGGCTCGGAGGTTGTCCAGTAGGTTATAAAAATAGACGCAATGAATTCAATAGACCAATTATTTCCCCTGAAGGAGGGGATATTGAACGATTGGTGAAACAAGCATTTGAAGATTTTTCTACGGGGCTTTATAATATCGAAGACTTAAGAAGAAAAATGAATCAAAAGGGTTTGAAAAGCAGTAAAAATGCTTTTTGGAAAATGTTACGCAATAAAGTTTATATTGGAAAAATATGTGTTCCTGCCTATAAAAACGAAGCTGAAGAGTGGGTTGACGGTCAGCACGAAGGAATTATTGATGAAAATGTATTTTATGCTTGTCAAGATGTTCTTGAAGGCCGAAAAAGAAAAGTTCCTAAAACTTTCAAGTTACTTCGTGATGAATTTCCTTTACGTGGACATTTGATTTGTCCTCTTTGCGGTTTGACACTAACTGCGTCCTCTTCCAAAGGAAGGTGGGGAAATTACTATCCTTACTATCATTGTTCGAAGGGGTGCAAAGAACGACAAAAAGCAGATATTGTAAATGTTGCTTTTGTTAATTTATTAGGTGAGCTCAAATTTAAAGCAAAACGACTTCAATTATTAGGTGCAATAATCAAAGATAAAATCAAGAAGAACAATAAAGAAAGCAAAACAGAAATCGAGAAAATTCAAAAAGAAATTACAAAGCAAAATCTTCGTTCCACAAATGCGAGAGGACTTATGCTTGATGGAGAAATAACATCAGCAGAGTACAAAGAAATAAAAAACGAAATTGAAACAACTATCACAAATTCAACAAGAGAATTGAATAAATTAAGTAACACTTTACTAAATATTGAATCCAAAATTGATAGTAGTATCGAACTACTTTCAAATATCGAAAACCTATACTTGCAAAGAGATACAGCAACAAAGCAACGTATAATTGGTTCGATTTTTCCTCGGAAGATGGTATTTGAGAAAAATTCAGTTCGAACCCTCGAAATGAATCGGGTAGTTTCTCTTATACTCAATGCTGATAAGACTTTTGGAGGGGGTAAAAAAGAAAAGCACACCGATTTTGGTGTGCTTCCCTGTGGGGTGGAGTCGGAGGGAATTTACAGACCCGAATTTTAAACTGATATTCAACTAGATACAAATAAAATCAAAAAACGCTAGCTTTAAAACATGCATTAAATTTGAGTTAATTTGTTTTATTTTAAAGAACTCTCTTACTTCCACAAATGTAAAAAGACTTGCTAATAAATCAAACTAAATGAGGGTAAATTTCAAGAATTAAACACGCGAATCCCGGCTACCTAATAAATTCCGTTATTAAGTAACGAAGTAAGTATCTAAGTTAGTAATGAAGTGAGTAGTTATAGATATAAAAAATACTTGAATTGATTGTCTTTAAAACTCTGATATTCAATTCAAATATCGTTCTGAAAATATATTAGCTATAGGGGAGAATAGAACCCTAATATCAAAATCAATAATTCAACTTTTGCTCAACCTCATCGGTATTTAAGCCAATAAAATCACAGAACTCCGCTACTGAAACCAGTTGATGTTTTTGTTTGTTGTGGAGTGCCTTTATTTTTCGCAAAATTTCACGAGAGTAACGTTCACTTTTACCAGTGATCACCATGATGTCTTTTGGATAAATGACTACTCTTTTCAATGTTAAAAATTTCACTGTTTAATACTTTATCTATACTTCATCTATGCATCATCTATACATGATCGATAAATAAATTGAATTTGTATATGTACTACAAAAATATAGGAATTTATTCGAGTAATATTATGCAAAAACGGCACAAACTACCACAATTTAAATGAAACGGAAGTGCTTTGTAAATCAGTACTTCCATCAGTCTAGTTTTGTATTCAGAAACAAAATTTTGGTCGCGACAAAAGAATGTTTGATCCTGGGAAAGTCCTAGGAATTTAGAATGTAAAATTTGAAAAATGGCTAAACAGACTGGTATTATCAAGTTGAAAGGTAAAATCGGAGATTTATCTTTCTACAAATCAAAGGATGGACATTTGGCTCGTGAAAAAGGTGGCGTTGAAGCTGACCGAATTAAAAACGATCCAGCGTTTGTTCGAACACGTGAGAACGGCGCGGAATTCGGCTCTTCTGCATCTGCAGGAAAGTTTTCTCGCGATTCTTTGCGTCCAATTGCATTGACGGCTTCTGACAACCGCGTGGTATCTCGCATGACGAAGTTAATGACCCAAATCAAGAATTTGGATGCAACATCCGTTCGTGGTTTGAGAAATGTAGGAGTTGCAATGGCTTTGGCTACTGCTAAAGCAAAGTTGAAAGGTTTTGAGTTCAACAAAAACGCTTTGATTGGAAGTATTTTGTACAAACCATGGGCGGTGAATACTACCACTGGTGTGATTACAATTCCTGGATTAATTCCGGTGAATGATATTACGTTTCCTGCAGGTGCAACGCACATCAGTTTTACTGGGTGCTATGGAAATTTGAACTATGGTACGAGTATCGCGGATGTAAAGTTGACCAACGTTGTCAATTTACCAATTGATGGAGCGACTACTGC
This sequence comes from Flavobacteriia bacterium, assembly GCA_947462925.1. GTDB lineage: Bacteria > Bacteroidota > Bacteroidia > Flavobacteriales_D > Crocinitomicaceae > JAQVCM01. The sequence goes on from CANHQP010000026.1 coordinate 9,647, forward strand.
GGTAACATTGACACCTACTGCCGTGCCAACGGGAACAGGTGTAAAAGTATTCTTGTTGAAAATCGAGTTTTTCCAAATCGTGAATGGTGTGCAATATTCATTGAAAAATGGAGCATACAATGCATTGCGAATCATTGAAGTGATTTAATTTTTGCTGCCATGAAATTAAAGGATCGCTTCAAAAGTCCTACTCCGAAATTTTTCAAAAGATTGAGAAATTTTGGATTAGGCTTGGCGGCAGCTGGGGGAGCTATTTTAGCTTCTCCAATTGTTTTGCCAACAGCAATAATCAGCTTGGGTACCTATCTCATCGTAGCCGGAACGGTTGCAGGAGCTGTGGCACAAAGTGTAACAGCTGATAGATAACAATGTATTTTTTCTATTTCGAAAAAGGTACTAATTAGTCAAACTATTAATTCAAATAAAAATGAATAAGGTAAGTAAATCAAGTGATTGGAAAGTAAAAGTAAAGTCAAAAAAGAAACCACGCTTCAAGCCTGGTTCTGAATTGACTGATTCAGTGAACATCATGAACGTTGAAGTCATCGAGGACAATGATGATCAAAAGGATAGTACATCCTTCCAAATGAATTTGGAAAAAGAAAGCAAAGAGCAGCTTGCAATTTCATTCAAAGAAACAACAATGCCGAGCGCTAGTTCAGGAACTGAATCCATTGACAAAGTGAATGTGATGGAAATTGAGTTGACAGATGAGGTGAATGATGATTCTGAAATTTCTGAAGTCAAAATGACTACTAGCTCAAATCAAAATGCAAATCGTTCGATCAATGTTCGTAGAAAATCAAAACCACGTTTTAAACCTGGTGCCGATTTGACGGACAAAGTTAATTTGGTTGCAGTTGAAGTGTTTGAGCAAGTGGAAAATGATGTTGAAGTTTGCGAAATTACCATCAATATCACTTCTAAAGTGAGTGCATGGGTTGAAACTGCTGCAGAACTAAACTAAACTTCGGTATTTCGACAAGCTCAATACAGCGCAAGCTCAATTTATCGAAGAAATTAAAAATTTGTATTATGTTACCTCATCACGACCACAGCACAGCGATAGGAACAACGACAGGAACGGCTTTATCCGTATTTGCGACATTGGACCCGCAAGATTACATCAAAACGATTGTTCTAGCTTGTGTTGGTGCGATTGTGAGTTTTACGGTAACGTTGTTTTTGAAGTGGGTTTGGAAGAAATTAAAATAACACTTCGACAGGCTCAGTGTTACAAGTTCCTTGAAATAAAATAGTTAAGAAACGCCATTCGAGAGAGTGGCGTTTTTTTTGTATCAAAAAAACTATATTTGAAAAAATCATTAAAATTTTGTATTATGATTAAATTAAAAAAAGCAGCAAATATTGAAAACCCTTACTTTTCTTAGTTTCTGAACCATAAAGAAAATAAATTCAATTTGTAAATAGCTTAAAATAAAAAGGTTTAATTACTTTTCACCAGCATCAATCAAGAAACTCTTTTCTTCGGTGACCTTTTTTAAGTGTGTCGAATTAAATTTTGTTTTATTTATTTGATTTCTGGGTACGTTTTTAAAATAGACAAAAAGTGAAATTATAATTGCAGATAGTGAGAATAATGTTTGTAGCCACATTACCCAACGCTCTAAAAGATACCTGTAATTTTTCTTTAAATATTCCTTTTCAAAACCAAAAGCTATTTTCAAATGTCCTCGAAAAGTTAAAGTGTAAAAGTCATCCGATATAAATATTAATTTCTCGACTTGTAAATATTCCAAAGCTTGAATTAATTTTAATTTATATTTAGCAGTTTCACCAATATCTAATGAATCATCCTCAGAAAAAATAAATGGAAATCTTTTACTTCCAATTAAGGCAAATTCATCGTTTAGTTTATCAATTTTAGCGCTGTAGTTAGGTTCTTTTTGAATGAAAATCAAAATCTTATCTAAGTATTTTAGATGTGTTTTTGAATTTTTCTTAATTATTCTGCTTAACATTTTATCTAAATTTAATTAATTTTTAAATTGCAAATTTATAATGCATTAATCATTATGCTATCTTCATAAAGAATTTTGCAATTGTCTTTTATTTTGATTAATTTTTTACTAAATTTTTTATCTAAAATTAAAATTTCTAAATTTTCTAAATTTTCTAAAAAATCGAAATTTTGATTAATTGAAATACCATGTAATTTTAAAACATTTAAATTTACTAGTTTGGAAAGTGGGAATAAATCAATTTTTAATGGAACGTAAGCAATTTCAAGACTTCTTAAATTAATTAAGTTAGAAATACCCTGAATATTTTCTAAGGGAAATATTTCAATGATGTGTAAAAAAGTTAAATTGTTTAAGTTTGTAAGAAAATCAAGATTAGAAATTTTTTTCATATTTATTAACTTTAACCACTTTAGATTTTTACTCTCATTAATTATATAATACTGTTCCATTGGTATTTTATTACAGTGACCAATAAGCAGTTTCTCAATTTTTGGTAGTTTCTCCAGAAAAGATATATCAATAATTTCAGGTAAAAAGTATAGGTATAATTCTTCAAGATTTTCATTTTTTGAAATGCTTGAAAAATCAGCAATTTTTATTATTGAATCTAATGCTAGAGTTCGTAAACGCGCTAGATATTTTAAATGATTTAAATCGATGATTGAGGTACAATTATAAATTTTTAATTCCTCTAAACGATAGAAAAATTTTATTACCGAAATATTTGATAAAAAAACACTATTTAAAATTTCTAGATGTTTTAGGTTAGAATAAAATCTAAAACAAGAAATGTCCTGATTATCTTCTATATCATTAAGTACTAATTTTTCAAAATGAGTTATTAATTTAAAATCACATAAATTAATTTTTTCAGTATAGTTAGATCCAGCATTAAGCTGAATTCCAGTAAAACTTCTTATTTTTTCTAATAATTCAATACTTGTATATTCCCTAATTCCATTTATATAATCACTCCAATCTTTATCAAAACTTTTATTTATAATTTTACCTATTCCAATTTTTGTTGAAATTTCTTTTCTAATTGCGTTTCCTTTTTCTGTTGCCTCATAAGCAATGTAATATTTGGAATTTGTATTGAAAATTATTTCTTCACGAACTGCAAATTGAGGCGAAATAACGTTCCAATTTTGATTTCTCAAAATAGTTAAATACAATTTATTAGTTCGAAATTCTAATTTTTCTAATTCAAAAAGGAAATTTTTGATCTTCTTTTTTAAGAAATCTGATACATCGAAAACGATATTCTGATCGTGATTGTACAAAGACCATAAATGCGGCGCTTCGACTAAAATGGACAAACTAAAAAGTATAATGAACATAGAAAAATCATCCAAAAAATCATTAAAATCATGTTCACTTCGGTTCGGATGTTGAAAACAAGGACTTCCAATCTCAATTGCTTTTTTTCCTTCAAATTTTGGGATATACATTCCGTCATAATCAATGAGAATAGGTTGTAATGTTATTTTATTTATTAAAATATTATCATGTTTTAAATCACCATGTGCGAAACCTTTTTCAAGTATCCATTGAAACATTATTTCAAGATTTTCATTTATTATTCCAATAATTAAAAGTGCATTTGAATTAATACAATCTCTAATTATACTGCCCAATGTAGGTGCATTTATCCATGGCATTAAAACAACAGTATAATCTTTTCCAATGCCATCAACTTCGACCCATAATTCGTCTTCAAATACGTCCATTTGAACCCAATATTTTGATGGATTATCGTTAATGAAATTTGAAATAGCTTTTAATCTTTCAATACGTTCTTCTTGTTCTTTTAAAAAACATTTAACTGCATAAAATTGATTTTTGTGTAAAACCTTGTAAACTACCGCAAAATTGCCCGAAGCGAAAATTAATTCTCCATTCTCGTCTTTCAATGGCTTAATATCCGGATAGAGTGTTTTGAAGCTTTCTGGATTCGAAATTGCTTGATGATATTCGGTTATTTTTGGCAACATTTTTTAATTGGTTTGAATAATAATTCGAGAATAGTTGAAGTTCCACAGTATAATAATCCTAATTAATTTTGTAGTATATTTTATTAATAGGTGTTGATTTGCCTATTCATTTTTTTTGATCATTTCGTTATCCAAGAATTCAAATATGTCTCGATTAGACAATTTGTTCATTATCAACCTATCAAATATACCTTTGTTTTCTGAAAGTCGATAAAAATTAAACTCATAAAAATATTTGTCAAGATACCACCAGGTCCAATCTAGCTTTTCGTTACTTGAAAGAACATTCCAATCTATTTTGTCATTCAATTTATTCAATAAATCAATTGTTAATGGAAGATAATAAAAATTGTGAACTGATGTGTCGAATAAATCTAAGTTTTTTTCCACAAATTCCTTCGATATACCATCAATTTGACGGCTAATGAAGTAAGGGTTTTTAAAATCTAATTTAGACTTGTGTTTTTCTATAAATTCTTGCGAAAATTTAGTTCTACAAAGAGATAAATTAGACCAAAAAGACCAATAATTGAGATCGTCAGGAGGTAAGACAGTCGTAACTTGTAAAAATAAACTAATATCGTTTTGGTGAAATCTAACAATACGAGATAGAAAATCAAAAGATATTTTCCACGGCCCATAATAATAGTCAAACTCTTTAGTTTCGTAGTTCATTTTGTAATGTTTAAAAACGAAATCAAAAGATTCTTTATCATAGTTTATTGCAGAATTTAAAATGACATTATTCCAATTCCATTTCTTAGATGTAGGAAATTTATAAATTAGATCTAATGCCTTTGGATTTTTTGATATTGCATCAAAATTTAGATGCTCAGAATATTTTTGAATAAATTCAATAGATAGTGGAAGATTAGGATTTGCTGATAATTTTCCCCAATCCCATCTATCTAAAAATTCGTCAAGTATGTGCTCTGAAAAGTCAATTGAAAGTGGAAGATTAGTATTAGATGACAATTTCTCCCAATCCCATCTATCCGAGAATTCTTCTAAAATGTCCTTTGTAAATTCCAACTTTATCCTATTGGAAATAACCTCCCATTTAATCACGTCTTGGTATTTCCTTAGATTTTCTAGCGTACAAATGGGAACTGCTAGAATAAATGTTCCATTCCAATGCAATCGATCTTCAAATTCTGAAAGTAATTCTTTAGACCAGTCAATGTTTTTCATTAAATGCAAGCAACTAAATTCAATTTTAGCTTCATATTTTTTGAAGAATGCTAAATCAAATTTTATGTTTTTGATCCTAAAAAGCTCCGACCAGTCAAATTTTAGGTCTAGTTCGTCGATTATATCAATATCCCAATTGACGAAGTCATTCTTGATTAATAAAGAGCCGTTTAGGATTGACTTATATTTTATGATTTTTTCTTTTTCAAAAGGGAAGAAACGAGAAATCAAATCAAGTTTGAGTTGCTTTAAAGCAATTTCTTTTTCTTCTTTTTCAAATAAACTTCTAAAACTACCATTTTCCCTCGGCTGATTTACATAAATTGGATCATAGAGATTTTTGGAAAGTGAAAATCTATCAAAGATTACCTCCTCTCTAAATTCAATTTGTGGGGATAGTAAATTCCAATTTTGTTTTTTCAGAATAGATAAATAATTCTTGTTTCTTTTTGATTTTAATTTTTCTAATTCAAAATGTAGCAAATTATTATTTTGGGAAAAATCCGAAACATCAAAAACAATATTTTGATCATGGTTGTAGTTATGCCATAAGAATGGTGCTTCGATTAAAATATTTAAGCTGTAAAGAATAATAAACATTGAAAAATCATCCAAAAAATGATCGAAATGCTCTTCGCTTCTAGTCGGATGTTGAAAACAAGGGCTTCCTAATTCTAGTGCTATTTTGCCTTTAAATTCTGGAATAAACATTCCATCATAATCTATTATAAATGGTTCAAGAGTTGAGTCATTTATTAAAATGTTATCTTGCTTTAAATCTCCATGTGCGAAACCTTTTTCAAGTATCCATTGAAACATTTTTTTTAGATTCTCATTTATTATTTCAATTGATTTAATGTCATTTTTTTCAATAAAAGTTTTTAGAATATTACCTAAAGTTGGTGCTGCTATCCATGGCATTAAGATTACAGTATAATCTCCTCCAATTCCCTCAACATCAACCCACAACTCATTTTTAAATATCTTAATTTGAACCCAATATTCTGATTTATTATGCTTTATGTAATCTGAAATTGCTTCTAATCTTTCGACTCGCTCTTCCTGTTCTTTTAAAAAACATTTAATTGCATAAAATTGATTTTTGTACAATACTTTGTAAACTACAGCAAAATTCCCCGAAGCGAAAATTAATTCGCCGTTTTCATCAGTTAAAATATCAAGATCTGAAGAAAGAGTTTTGAAACTTTCTGGATTTGAAATTGCTTGATGATATTCAGTTATTTTTGGTAACATCTCCTAAATGTGCTGTATGATTAATAATGAACAATCGTCATTCCAAAGCGTATCTGCTTCAACTTGATTATTGCAATATCTTTCAAATAAATCTTGATTATCTATTATGTTCTTCAGTTCATCAATAAAATGATCGAAGTTTTTAATTGAAAAATTTTGAATTAAAGTTGCAATTTTGTTTGAGTGCACTCCAGAACTATGAAGTGAAAGATAGCTAGACCAAATATGAGCTGCAAAAGCGTCAGAAGCAATAAGCAGAACTTCATCTTTTTGCAATGTAATACTGTCGGTGTATAAGCCACTTTCATCATGACTTTCAGTTTTCCAATTTATCAAATAAGGATTAGAGTTCAATTCATTGATGTCATTTAAACTCGAAAATACTTGGAAATCTTTGTATTTATAATTCCATTTGAAAGCAATAGCATCCCCGTAAGAAAATAAATTTAACTCTTGATTTGTAAACCATACAGCAAACATAGTTGCTGAAGAACCTTCATTTTCAAATTTTGACTTCAAAAATGTGTCTGCAATTTCAGAATGATCAGTATAAAAAGAGTTCCAATGTTTATCAATAAAATTGTCAACATCCTTAATTGATTTAATAGGACTTTTTGGTAAATTCGCTATTAGAAATTCCCCCCATTCTTTAGCAAATACACCTGTTCCACCAGCGCCATCGGCAAGACCAACGATACTGTCATCGCTATTTATATAAATAGAATCTTCACTGCTTCTAAATTTCCCATTAGAATAGACATCGTTAATAGGTTTAACAGAAGTTTTACCTTTTATTAAATAATTATTTAGTAAGATATGTTGTTCCAGTTGTTCCAATATCAATTAAGTTAAAAAGTACATCTACATTCGCATTGTAAGCCATTCCTTTGTAATTTAAAAAGTCATCTTTATCGCCCCTAATTGTAGAGATGCGTCGACTATAAATGCTTGGCATCTTGCTGCTTGCCTCAAACAAGTTGTTTGCATAAATATCATTTGGAAGCTCATTTGCGCTTAAAGGAAATAACACGCTTTTTTCATCTGTATTAGAAATATGACAATTCAATAACACTACGTTTCCATCAGTCGTATGAATACTTTTTATTTTTTCAGCTTTGTGAAGCAATTCATCATTCGTGCAATCTGATTGAGCACCATCAGTAATATTAATTACAACTGGAGGATATGCAGATTGATGATTTTCCTTTGTGATCCAATCAACAAGCAATTCATAAGCTTTATCAAATGCTTTGCCCATTGGAGTTTCATGTCCATCAACAGCTGTAAACCAAAAAGGTACTTTTTTGATTTCCTTTTTTAAAATACCCCGAATATTTGTTTCAACTTCTTGCTCTTTAAATTGAGCTTCACTTTTGAGTTCAGTAATACTAATCCAATTTTTCCCTTTCAAATTGTTTTCCCACAAAATTTCTACACTCTCAGCGGAATTGCCCCCATAACCTACAATACAAATTTCAAAATAATCTCTGATACCTTCACTTTTAGTACAACGACTTATTAATTCATAAAATGATGAGTTAATCATATCACATACAGCCTCTGAATATTTTATGTATTTATTTTTATAATTAATCATTGAAGCCATAGAGCCACTTTGATCTATTAAAAACAAAATTGCTGTTGGATTTTTTCGTGTAATAATTTCTTTATATAATTTATCATCTAAATTAATATCCCAATCAGCAGGAAGAAGATTCTTTAAAGAGAACATAGTGTTTTTTTTTAGAATAGAGAGTATTGTTTATTTTGTTCTTCAACAATTAAAATATTTAATTTTTGATATATAAAATCTTTTATCAAGCAAGCATGAGATAATGGTTGTTTGATATTCAACATATCTATATTTACATTATAATCTAAGAGGACAATATTTTTTTCTTCGAGTAATTTACATAATTCATTAACTTCAGAAGATAGAAAATTATCCAAGATATAATTATAAGCTGGTAAATATATAAGTTTTCTAGCATCAACATATCCAATTATTCTATTTTCAAATTGATGACCTGTAATAATCCCAAATGATTTAATCGTCCTTTTTAAATTCGATGTTGATTTTAATAAATAGTTTAAATCAACTCCATGATTTTCAAAAATCTTTAGACCTTGCCAAATTCCTTCAACAGAATGTCCAAATGTATTTTCCATGCCCGGAACAGGAATTTTTTCATGGTCGAAAAAAGGACTAAACTTCCTCCATGGTAAATTTGCTTTAGAGGTAACATCAATTATTAAAGAATTCGGATACTTTTTTTCTAAATTAATTCTTTTCTTCTTTACATTTTCAATATAAATGTGATGATATTTTGGCATGGTTGAAGACATTTAGATATTGAGAATGTATTTTAAAGGAATATGTTCAAAAACCATAACTTCTGCTTGATAAAAAGGTTTATCATCTTCATCTAGCTTATAATATGGAGTTTTTGAATTTGTAATATCAAGTCTAATATTTAACAAATCTGAAAAATTTTCTCCTCTTGAATGTCCATTTTTTGTTCCATTCATATTGCAAAAGATTGAGTTTTCCCATGTCATTACCGCTGGATCAATTTCTAAAATTCTCAAATCAGAGATTCTATTTTCTGCTTTTGCCACAAATGCCATTGGATGACTTTTGCAAAAACTAGTTCTCACATAATTTTCTAATCCTTTTTTAGCATCTAATAATCTTGATAAACTATCTCCTCCAGGAGAAGGAATGTTAATATTTTTTTTCAATAAGTAATCCCACGAAAAAAGGCCTCCCATTTTTTTTATTAATTCAATGTTACTTTCGTCTGTGAAATGATAGAGTTGAAAAATTTTATTATCCAAACAGTAATTAATAATATCACTTTTTTCATCTTTAAATTTGATTTTCCGAGATGAATAATCTTCAATGATTGGTTCTTTTTTGTCAACAACAAGAGTTGGTTTGTAATTCAGTATTTCACTCTTATCAACAATATCTATTTCATTTTTATGATCTTTCAAGAAAAATATTCTTGAATAAATTAATGAAAAATCAGTTTTTTTATGGTAATTTAATTGCTCTTCTAATAAATCTGGTAATGAATTATTTAATAAACATTTCTCAAAATAGTGGAGATAATCGATAAAGTTTTGATACTTAAATGCACCTCTCAAATGCAATAATTGGTCAGTTAAAAGCTTATTTGACTCTAATTTTCTCTTTAATCTATCCCAGTATTCAGTTTCGTTTGACTTTATAAGCAAGTAAGTTAGAATTAAATGCTCTATAATAAATGAATTTGCGACAATTAAGCTTTCACCTTGTTTTAATTCAAAATCTTGTAAAAAGTAAAAGTTGTCTGAATCTATTTTTTCATCTTTCCAGTTGATAGTTTTTGTTTCATTTAAAAAGTCAAATGGATTTATTGACGAATGATGTAAATTAAGATCATTTGTGGCTTCGTTAAATGACAATATTATTTCTTTACCGATGCTAAAGCCATTAGTAATTACCTTATTGTTTATGTTTTCAACCCATACACTAGTAAGACTTGCTTCACTGCCATTTTGTTCAAAAGAGTTTGACGAAATTGCATCATTTTTAAGATTATTTTTTGTGTTTTCAAAAAAATCATTCCAAATATGATCTATGAATTCATCTACTCCCTTTGTTGTAAAAATTGGAAATTCTGGTAAAAATTTAACAAGATGTTCAGCCCACTTTAAATTTTCTACTCCATCTTTCGATTTAGGTTTAGAAATTGAAAAAAATGCTTTATCACTAAAAACGTGATTTTTAACAAAATAGTTGTCACTGTTTTTTTCAAAATTAACAATCTTAATATCTTTCATTTATGTCGCTAATTATTAGAAAATTTAAAATTGGTAGAGGTTAAATTTTTGCATTTTATTCGGTCTTCAATAAATTTTGGAATGTCCATTTCATTTGAGTCTATCAAGATTGTTTGAAAATTCACAAAACCATTACTAATTTCATAAATATTTCCTGAGATATTTTGATAAAAATCTTCGTGAGGTAAATCGTAAAATTTTACTTTTTTTATTTTGGTTTTAACTTCATTTAATTCGTCTGATGATAGCAATGCTTCATGCCCATTGAAATAATTGTAAAAGTTAAAAGACAATCTTTCAATTTCATTTACATTTTCTCGAACTGAAAAAACACCTTCTCTTTTATTTGAGATATCTGTAATAATAAATAAGTATAATTTGCAATTCAGCATAAAAATTAAAAATACTAAAATAAGTAAAAAATTGATAACCTTATTTAATTAGTCATCGGCAGTTGGATCTTCACATATTTTTTTTAAAAATACTTGAATATATCACCTCAACAAATCCCGCGCAACCTCTGTTTTATCTTCTTCAGTGATGCAGCCAAATCCTCAAATTGATGATTCTTTTCATCAACAGTATTCAGTAAAACCAATGCTTTTTCTAAAGTTCTGGTTTTGATTGTCCTTTCAAAAATGCATCGCGAATCTGATTAAACATATCTTTTTTTTAAATAAATAGTATTTCTGAACCAATTAGATGCAGCTTGAATTTGTAAGTCCCCTGAAAAATAAAAAGTTAAGAAAATTTCATTTTAGCGATTTTAGCGGTTTAAAAATTTGGTTTTATTGATAATTAATATATTTGGGGGATAATGTTTCTCAGAAACAAGACTTATGCTGCTCGATCTAATAGTATATGTCCTATTTTATGAGACATATAAATAATTTAGCAACAATCATAGAAAACTCATGGAAGAAAACATTATGCCAGAAAAAAAGAAAATTCTTATACTCCGTGCATGCGGTATGAGTTCAGAAAAAGAAGAATGCAACAATATAAAATCACAATGCGAATTGTATGATATAGAAGTTCATGACCATTGCCCAAAAGACAATAATGAAATCGATGAGATTTTATATAGTGGAGTAATATATGACTATGTTTACTTAAGTTCTCATGGAAACAATGAAGGTTTTGGAAGTGAAGATGGAGAAATTGACTATGAATGGCTTGATTTCGGTTCAGAACTTTGTGGTTCGGGTTGTTTAGCTGAAGATTGTGTGATTTTCTTGTCATGTTGCCGTGGAGGTTTAAATGAAGTGGCTTACAGCTTATTTTATTGTTGTGAAAACATCTCTTATGTTGTCGGTCCACGACAAAGTTTGCCTTCTCATGATATGCTTATTTCATTTAACATTTTACTATATAATATTCAGCATAGAGGAGTTGATCCAATTGTTGCGTCAGAAAAAATCAAACTGGCTACAGATATACGATTTGTATGCTTTGACCAAATGGAAACTATGTCTGACTTAGGGTTTTCAAGATTCATCGAAAATTTAGATCGGAAAGAAATTGAACAAATTGAACAAGCTAAAGAAAAAGCTAAAGAAAAAGAGATATAATGACAGTTGCTAACTGCCCGTTTCTCGCAATTGTGAATTTTGTGGTAAGTTCACGTTTGCGTTTTGAAAGAATTTTTATCTTTAGAAGAAAATAAAAAGTTCCGAAGTTGCAACTGACGAGAAGCGGCGGAACATTGTAGGTAGATTTTAGAAAGAACTTCAGAATGAAAAAAACAGAATATAAACTAACACTTTGGAGAGAAGGACAAACGAATGCGGAAAGGTTTTCTGCCGACTTGCTTATTCTTGATGATTTTGTCTCTATTTTACCGCAAAGTCCATTAGGTGGACCTGACGGACTTAAAGATGTTTTGTGCGAAAAAAATGGATGGAAGTATATTGGAGCATCGTATTTTCCGACAACGCAAAAAAACTATACAGCAATTAAGAACAAATTTTTTCACGATTTAGACGGAGTTGCAAAAAATTCTGCTGACGGAATTGTTTTCATAACAAATCAAAGTTTAACGCCCAGCCAAAAAACAGGACTTTCTAAAATTGCCACAGCAAAATCTTTTAAATCAATTATTTATGATAATGAGCGAATTAGAGTTATAATAGATTCCCCTATTGGCTTTGCATTACGATTACAGTATTTAAGGATAAAGATGAACAAAGAAGAGCAATTAGCTTTCTTTGCGCAACAGCAGAACAAATTAAACCAACTACTAAACGCTCAAACGACTGAAATTATAACTGAAATTTCAAAAAAAATAGACGAGTGTTGCAAACAAAATAATCAGCAAGAGCTCATCATTACTGAATTCATCAGTTCTACTCAAAGTACTTTAAGCAATTTTACAAACTTACAAGTTAGCAAAAGTGATAAGCGAAATTTGAATTTCCCTAGCGTTACATTTTTGACTGAAGAATTGACAATAGAAAACTTGTGTAATATTCAAAAATTGCTGTTATATGAATTCAAAAGTCCTGAAATTGGAAAATTAAGAAGTCATCAGGTGTGGATAGGTTCAGCAGACAGAAGCAAAGCATCTTACATTCCGCCATCGCCAACAGTTGTTAAACCATTGACAGAAAAATTGCTTTCAAATTGGCGAAACAATTACAAAAAAATAAAAGCTCAAACAAAAGGCAATGTCATAAAAGCTATTGCAAAATTTCACGGTGACTTTCTTTCTATTCATCCTTTTATGGACGGTAACGGCAGAGTTGCAAGATTTTTATTAACTCAACAAGTCAGCGAATTACTTGGTATAGAAAGAAAAATCATAATTGAAGACAGACAGTCATATTTTGCAGCACTTACAGAAGCACAGAATAATGACTATTCAAAACTTGAATTAATAATTAAACAAGCCGTATACGGTGAAGAATAAAAATTACCTAGAACACACTCTACAAGCAATTTGTGCATTTGGGATAATGGAAAAATTGGTTTGTATTTGGAAGATTGACAAATCCGAATGATAAAGCTGATTTAGCCCCAAACAGCTTGTCGCGCGTGAACGCTACAAGCGATATTTGACAGTTGATAGTTATAGTTTACTCGAATATGAAATTAACAACATATTCAAAATGAGATGATTTTTTGTTGTAATTAAACTGAAAGTAGTGTGAATACTACTATTCGTAGCGGACTTGTGGAAGGGCAAGTTTCAAAAGCCCTAGTCACTCGACCAGGGCTTTTTCATTACCTAACCAAATCCCACGCAACCTCTCGTTTTATCTTCTTCAGTGTTGCAGCCAAATCCTCGAATTGATGATCTTTTTCATCAACAGTTTTCAGCAAAATCAAGGCTTTTTCAAAAAGTTCTGGTTTTGCTTGTGCTTTTACAAATGCATCGCGGACCAGGTTAAACATGTCTTTTTTTCGAATAAATAGAATTACGGAACCAATTAGATGCTGCTTGAATTGGCAACTTTGCCACAAGGCAAAACAGATCCAGAACAATGCTTCTTTATCCTTGATGGTCGAACATTCGCACACATAACAATTTGGACAAGGTTCTTCCAGCGGTTTACCGCTGTTTAATCCTTTGTTCAAAACAAAGAAATGCACGCCCGAGTATTCAATGCCCGGGCGATGCGTTTTGAAGCTAAAATTGAAACTCATAATTTTCAGATTTAGCGTTTAATGATTTCAGTCTCCTTTGTGCAAATGCTCTCAAATTGAGATACATTTTGCGAAGATTACCAGGTTTTAAATCCTGCAATTCCTTTTCAAAAAAGGCGATTTCGGTTTGTAGTTGAAATTGGTCCATTCTGGTCATGACCGATTTTGCAACTGCTGGGTTAATTGAATTATACATATTATAGGCATTAAAAATTATGCTTATCTGCGCTTCGCGCCTATAATTAATTCAAAAGAAAAGAGAGAAAAAAAACGACTCAAAAAAGCCGAAAAAAAAGAAAAAAAGAAAGCCGATTTAACAGGGGTTGAATGAAGGAAATGCAAGCTTTTTTCAAAAAAAATACTACCCGACTTTGCTGGAAAATTTAATTGATAAAGAGGGATTTAAAAGTCAAAAAAAGTTTCAGTCCTCAAAAAAAATGGAGGGTGGAGATTATTTTTGGAAAACCCGTAGGGCTTGAACTTGCATGTACTGAATGAATGCCCCTAAATTTGCTTTCATTTTTTTATTTTTGTCCACGGGAGACACATCTTAGCGATGATGAAAATTTAAAAATCGAACAATGATTTCAATGTTTTGAACTGAAAAGTTTTCAATCAAAATATAATTAAGTCAACTAAACTAAAGAGGTAAAAACAGCCTTGAGCCAGTGTTGGAAAAGTGAAATGAAGCAATGGAAGTCCGATTTTTCATCGGGGTGGAATTGCTGAATGGAACGTGCGCGCGAGCCGACTGCGAGTTGAGCGAAGGGGGAAGAGCAGAGCAGTGACGATTGAGGAACTGCGGGAACGACCTCTGCTGGTAAGCACAAGGGTTTGGCGGATTTTTTGATTTCCTATAGATAGTATTCAAACAAGTGTGTGATTGAATGCCATGTAGCCCGATTTTTTCATCGGGTGGAATGTAATGAAAGAACACTCTTGACAGCGAGAAATTAATTTGACGAGAAAAGTTTAATTGCTCTGCTTTTTCAGCAGTGCAAGCTCTTTAAGAAAAACTCTCAAAAAATGTGACAAACCCGCAGCCTGAGCGATTTTGCAGGCGAGCCTAACCCAAGGGGCGGTGGACACCCAACAAACATAAGCTTTAGCACCTTTGAAGGGCTTGGGTGGACAAAGTAGCCCCGACTGACGACGTATGAGGACGTTACAAAAAAAGCTAGTGGAGAGCCGTAATTGAGGAATCCTGACGAATAGGCTTGTAGCGCTGTTTGCAAGGGCTGAGACGATAGGAACAGCTTTGTATTACCCTTGCAAACAAGCTTTTTTTGTAAAAGGACGAAAAGGAGGAAGACCGCTTTTCCCGTTTTAAATAAAAAAGTTTATTTTAACAGACCAAATTAAGAATATGGCAACAGATTTAGATGGGATTTTTAACGTAGGATTAAATGGATGCCGAGATAGAGCGATTTTTGACAAGTGGTTAGAAGAACTTAAAAAAATGAATATGTCAAAAGCAAGATATTTAAAAGCAAATGGAGAATATGCTGAAGAGGAGGGCGATTGGGAATATACCATCGGTGGATTTGGAGGTGAGGAACCAGAAGAGGACGAGGAAGATTTTCCCTACTGTGTTAGATTTGATGGACCTTATATGTTTAAAATAATTTTAATGGATGACATTTCTCAGATTCCTTCATTTTATAGACTTTATATTTTGTTTCAACCTCCTTATTTTTTCGATGAATTCATAACAGAAGTAAAACTAGTTCTTAGAATATTTGGAGCAACTGAATTGATATGGCTTTCTTCTATTGGGAGCGCAAGTTATTCAGAAATATATCAATTGTATGTTTGGGGTAATACACCTTATCCAAAAGTGAAAGAAATACTGATTAATAAATTTGGCCAGCCATTAGATTACGCTGGAGCAAAGGAATATGCTGAAAAAACTAGTTGGTCATACAGCACATTAGATAAATTTGTTTTGGATAAGATTTGATTTTTCGATTGATAGAAACAAAGAATTTTTTTGCCATTTTAGTTCCATTCGAATAAATTGATGCCCTGATCGAAAACTAATTATAATAGGGTGGAAGCGAATTTCAAAAAAATCTAATTTGAAAGATAAAACTCAAGCAAGGATAGCTGCTTAGGAGAGAATTTACATAGAACGAAAATTTTCATAAGCTGCTAATCTTGGCTAAGGGAATTGATTTTATTGAGGTAATTTAGACAAAACGGATTGGTGGAAAGTAATGGAACCAATGGGTTTTGGCTCTGCTAGGGCGCAGGCGGTTACCGAGTAAAAGCCGAAGACCGTTAAAGCAGCCAAATAAAACGTTTTATATTCTTAAAGTAGAATTGTACTCGTATTAAAATTTATAAACCTACTTAATAATTTCAGTGGAGACCATTTATTTTAATCGGAAAAAATGCTGAAAAAATAAGTTTGCTTTTGCGAATTCTTTGTGGAAAACAAACACTAAGAGAATGCACGAATTTCATTGGCTAAATTTACTCATTTCTTGACGATTATTTGAAGGTTAGGGCTTAACATTAAACACCTAATAGGTGTAAAATAACTTTAAGTAAAAGCAAATAAAATTATCAATTCTAGTTGAACAATTAATTTTGTGTGAAAATCTGAATACTTTATGTTATCTAGCGATAATTCAACACAAATAATATTATCTTTGAAAAGTTCGTTTTAGAACAAGAAAAATCACACCTTATTGATATGAGCTTTAAAGAAATACTTAACAAATACCGTAAAATTTCCTTTTCACAGAAAGACAAAGGCGAACGATTTGAACGTTTGATGCAAGCTTACCTTTTGACCGATCCAATTTATGCGAATAAATTCAAAAAAGTTTGGTTGTGGAATGAATTTCCTGGAAGAAATGATTTGGGAGGAAGTGATACTGGTATTGATTTAGTTGCTTTGACAAATGAGGGCGATTATTGGGCAATTCAGTGTAAATGTTACCAAGAAAGTTCAACAATCGATAAACCCGCAGTTGATTCATTTCTGGCTACTTCAGGAAGATCATTTAAAGGAGAAGATTATAAGACGACCAAATTTTCCAATTGCCTTTGGATTTCAACAACCAATAAATGGGGTCCAAATGCAAGTGAAGCGATCAAAAATCAACAACCTCCAGTTACAAGAATCGGATTATATGATTTGAATGAATCTCAAGTAGATTGGGAGAAATTGGAAAATGGAGTACACGGCGAAAAAGCCCGAGTCACTTCGCGAAATTTGAAAGAACACCAAGTAAAAGCACTGAATTTAACACATGAACATTTCAAAGCGAATGAACGTGGTAAATTGATTATGGCATGTGGTACTGGAAAAACGTTTACTTCCTTAAAGATTGCTGAAAAAGAAACAAATGGAAAGGGTTTTGTCTTGTTTCTCGTTCCGTCGATTGCTTTATTGGGACAAACTTTGCGTGAATGGTCTGCATTCGCAGATGAACCTATCAATGCCATTTGTATTTGCTCAGATCCTGAAATTACAAGAACCAGAAGCAGAAATGAAGATGTTGATACGACTTCAATTGTAGATTTAGCATTGCCAGCGTCAACCAATGTAAACGATATTTTAAATCAATTCAGTTTTATCAGAAATGATAAAAAGCCAGGAATGACGGTCGTTTTTTCAACATATCAGTCAATAGAGGTTATTTCTAAAGCACAAGATAATCTTGAAACTGTTTATGGAGAAGATTCCATTTTTGACTTAATTATCTGCGATGAAGCACACCGAACTACTGGCGTAACGATTGCCAATGAAGACGAAAGTGCTTTTACCAAGGTGCATAACAACGATTTCATCAAAGCAAAGAAACGTTTGTACATGACCGCAACGCCTCGTTTGTACGATGACAGTTCTAAAAGTAAAGCTGCTCAAAATGAAGCAATTCTTTGTTCTATGGATGACGTGGCTCTATATGGTGAAGAAATTTACAGAATTGGTTTTGGTGAGGCAGTGGAATCCAATTTATTGACAGATTATAAAGTGCTCATTTTGACATTGAATGAAAATGACATTCCTCCAGCGGTTCAAAAAATGATCGCGGATGAAGAATCAGAAATCAATACTGATGATGCTTCTAAGTTAATCGGTTGTATCAATGCACTTTCCAAACAAATATTAGGAGATGAAGGATTAATCAAAGATTCAGATCCTGAACCAATGAGACGAGCGGTTGCTTTTTGTTCAAATATCAAAGTTTCGAAAACGATTACAAATACTTTCAATACTGCAACAGAAGCATATATTGATTCACTTCCTGCAGAAAAAGGGGCGAAAATGGTTTCAATGAGTTCTCAGCACATTGACGGAAGTATGTCTGCACCTCAAAGAGATGATTTATTGGGTTGGTTGAAATCTGAAACAGAAGACAATGAATGTCGTGTTTTAACCAATGTTCGTTGTTTGAGCGAAGGTGTAGATGTTCCGTCATTGGACGCAGTTTTGTTTCTGTCTGCTAGAAATTCCCAAGTAGATGTTGTTCAATCTGTGGGACGTGTGATGCGTTTGGCACCTGGAAAAAAATATGGGTATATAATTATCCCTGTAGTTGTACCTTCTGATATTGAGGCAGATAAAGCGCTTGATGATAATGAACGCTTTAAAGTGGTTTGGTCTGTTTTAAACGCTTTACGTGCGCACGATGACCGTTTCAATGCAACAGTTAACAAAATAGAATTAAACAAAAATAAACCTTCTCAAATTTTAGTGGGAAGACCAGATTCGCATTTTGACGAGGATGGAAATTTTAATCCAGATGATTCCTACAATGGCAAAAATCAAAAAGATTTTAGTGACCAATTAGCCTTGCAATTTGAGCAATTACAACATGTGGTATTTGCCCGAATGGTTAATAAAGTAGGGGACAGACGTTATTGGGAACAATGGGCGAAAAATGTGGCTGAAATTGCGGAAAGACAAGTGATTCGCATTAAACAATTGGTGAAAGACAATGGACCGCATCAAGCTGCTTTTGATAAATTCTTGGTTGGACTTCAAAAAAATATCAATCCTAGTATTTCTGAACAAGAGGCGATTGACATGCTTTCGCAACACATCATTACTAAACCTGTATTTGAAGCCTTGTTTGAAGGATATTCATTCGTAAAAAACAACCCGATTTCGGTTTCTATGCAGAATATGTTGGATTTATTGGAAGACCAATCGTTTGACAAAGATGCTGAGACGCTGGATAAATTCTACGAATCAGTTCGAATGCGCGCTGCTGGAATAGACAATGCGGAAGGAAAACAACGCATTATCATTGAATTGTATGACAAATTTTTCAAAACTGCTTTCCCAAAAATGGTTGAGCAATTGGGAATCGTTTATACGCCTGTGGAAGTCGTTGATTTCATCATTCATTCAGTAAATGATGTTCTAAAACAAGAGTTTGGTAGAACAGTTTCTGATGAAAATGTACACATCTTAGATCCGTTTACAGGAACAGGTACGTTTATGACCCGTTTGTTGCAAAGTGGATTGATTGAAGAAAAAGATTTGGAACGCAAATATCGCCATGAATTACATGCGAATGAATTGGTATTGTTGGCGTATTACATTGCAAGCATCAACATCGAAAATGCTTTTCACGATGCTACACCAGATCCTGATGACGGTATTGGAAAAGAAAAATACATTCCTTTTGATGGTATTGTATTGACTGATACTTTTCAATTGGGTGAATCTGACAATAGTGAAAAAATATTTTCGGATATGTTTCCGCAAAATTCTGAAAGGGTAGAGCGTCAAAAGAAAGCGCCATTGAGAGTGATAATCGGTAATCCACCGTATTCAGTTGGACAAAAGGATGCCAACGATAATGCGCAAAATCAAAAATATGAGTTTTTAGATTCTCGTATCGAGCAAACTTATGCAAAACAAAGCAAAGCAACATCTGTAAAGGCTTTGTATGACTCATATATAAAGGCTTTTCGATGGAGTTCAGATCGTCTGGATGAAAATGGTGGAATTATTGCATTTGTTTCAAATGGCGCTTGGTTGGATGGTAATGGTATGGATGGTTTTAGAAAAGCAATTGAAAACGAATTTTCTTCAATCTATGTTTTTAATCTTCGGGGGAACCAGCGAACCAGCGGAGAACTTTCGAGAAAAGAGGGGGGTAAAATATTTGGATCGGGTTCTCGAACTCCCATTTCGATTACATTATTAGTTAAAAATCCTAACTCCAAAATTGAAAAAGCAAAAATATATTATCATGATATTGGGGATTATCTAAGCCGAGAAGAAAAATTGAGCATCGTTAAAAAGTTCAAGTCTATGTTAGATTTGGACTGGAAAACTTTGAATCCAAATGAGCATGGAGATTGGATAAGTCAAAGGAATGAAGTTTTTGATACTTTTTTCAAAGTTGAATCTGAAAAGAAATACGATAATAAATCAAACAGCATTTTTTTAACTCATTCTTTAGGTACTGCAACATCAAGAGACGCATGGGTTTATAATTTTTCTAAGAAAAGATTAATTGAAAACGTTACTAATACATTGATGTTTTTTAACCAGCAAAGATTAGATTTTGCAGAAAGAATAAAAATTGATACTAAACTGACTTTTAATCAATTTGCATCAACAGATTCTACAAAAATAAGTTGGAACGATTCACTCAAAACAGCTTGTGAAAAAAATAATGAAATCAAAATTAACAAAGAAGAAATTTTTGTCGGATTGTATAGGCCTTTTAATAAAAATAAACTATATTTTGAGAAGAGTCTGATCCAAAGACCATATCAATTACCAAAATTCTTCCCAAACTCAAGATTCGAAAATGTAGTAATATGCATGACTGGAACTGGTGGAAGTAAAGATTTTTCACCATTAATATCAAATTGCATCCCGAATCTTCATGTTGTCGAAAATGGCCAATGCTTTCCCTTATACTTCTACGAAGAAAATAATCAAGTACAAAAAGGCCTTTTTGATTCTAGTGATGAAAATGATTACATTCGTAGAGACAGTGTTTCTGATTTTATTCTAGAGCGAGCAATTAAGATTTATGGAAAAAACGTTTCCAAAGAGGACATTTTCTATTATGTCTATGGCTTTTTACACAGTCCAGAGTACCGAGAAACCTTCGCCAATGATTTAAAGAAAATGCTGCCACGCTTGCCTTTATTAGAAGATGTACGAGATTTTTGGGCATTTAGCAAGGCTGGTAGAAAGTTGGCCGAGTTGCATTTGCATTATGAGACAGTTCCTGCTTTTGAAGGAGTCACCGTTTCAGGAAATGATTCTGATTTTTTCCGGGTTGAGAAAATGCGTTTCCCGACAGGTAAAAAGGCAAAAGATCAACCAGATACCATTAATTACAACAGCAAAATAACGATTTCCAATATTCCCGCAGAAGCATACGAATATGTCGTAAACGGCAAATCCGCTATCGAATGGATCATGGAAAGATACGCCGTTACGACCCACAAAGATTCGGGCATCAAAAATGACCCGAACGATTGGGCAGACGAAGTTGGTAATCCGAGGTATATTTTGGATTTGTTGTTGAGTGTGATTAATGTGAGTGTGCAGACGGTGGAGATTGTGAAGGGGTTGCCGGGGGTTAAGTTTGATTGAAATAATCACTAAAGATATGTACCTAAGAAATATTAAATTATGGAATTTTAGAAAATTCGGTTCTGCAGAAGCGTCTGATTACCAAACTGATCCACATTTAGATTTACACTTTACTAAAGGTCTGAATGTAATAATTGGCGAAAATGATTCGGGTAAAACTGCAATTGTAGATGCAATTAAATTGGTTTTAAAAACTCATAGTTACGATTATATTAGAGTTGAAGACAAAGATTTTCACAATAATGCAAACCGTTTTAGAATAGAATTAATATTTATTGATTTATCCCCTAATGAAGCGAAAAATTTCACGCAATGGTTAGGTTGGTATGAAAAAGAGGGAGTCAAAATACCATTTTTAAAACTTAATTATGACGCTAATCGTCAAGGAAAAAAAATATTGCCTGCTGATGTAAAAGCGGGAGTTGATGAAGATGGGTATCTGCTTCCTGCTGAGGCCAAAGAATACCTTAAAGCTACATATTTGAAGCCTTTACGCGATGCCGAAAATGAGCTTATTGCAAAACGTAATTCACGATTATCGCAAATTCTTTTAGGAGACGAAGCTTTCAAAGGAAAAGAAGATGATAACGAATTATTACAAATTTTTTCTGGTTTAAAGAATCAATTAGAAACGTTCTTTAATGATGTAGATGAAGCAGGAAAAGCAAAATTAGGTAAACAGATTAAAGATAGAATTGATAGTTACATTAAACCTTTTTATGGACAGGATAAGGAAACTGAATTTGACGCAACATCAAATGACATTAAAAGTATACTCGAAAAACTAACATTGTCGTTAAAAGACGAACCTAATCCGGGCTTGGGCACTTTGAATCGCTTGTTTATGGCCGCCGAATTACTTCACTTAAACAAATCAAATTGGACTGGTTTACGTTTGGGCTTAGTTGAAGAATTGGAGGCACATCTGCATCCACAAGCACAAATGCAAGTAATTGAAGCTTTTCAAAACCACAGTAACATTCAATTAATTCTTACAACACATAGTCCTAATTTAGCCTCAAAACTAAAACTTAAAAATTTGATAATTTGTAATAATGGAACAGCATTTCCTATGGGTGCCACTTACACTAAATTAGCAAACGAAAATTATAAGTTCTTAGAAAGATTTCTGGATTCAACTAAGGCAAATTTATTTTTTGCAAAAGGTGTTATATTGGTTGAGGGATGGGCAGAAGAAATTCTTTTGCCTAGTATTGCTAAAGCAATAGGAATTAATTTGACTGAAAAAGGCGTTTCTATTGTAAATATTGGACATACAGGGTTTGATCACTACGCAAATATTTTCTTGCGGCAAAAAGGACCAAACATGAGTACGCCAGTTGCAGTCATTACAGATTCTGACATTAGAGAGTATCAAAAACAATTAAATTTAGATGCATCTGGAAAACCGAATAAGGATAGCAAAGGCAAATATAAATATGACTTTGTAAAAATTGATGTTGAGAATGAAACACAACTAGAATTGGCTAAAATTATTGGAAAATCTAAAGAAAATGTTATTTATTTTCCTGCACCTAATTGGACTTTAGAGTACTCCCTATTCAAATCAACATGTATAACTGAAGTATTTCAAAATGCTGTAAAAGGAATTCATACTTACACTGATTGGACTACCGATTTTGAAAAAACACTAGCGGAAAAACTTATAAACAAAGGACTGAAAAAAACAGAAATAGCATATCAACTAGCAAATTTGATTGAAGGGGATATAAAAAAAGAGGAACGTATGATTCAAAATATTGATGAAGCAACCGACACAATTAATTATCTAATAAAAGCAATAAAATATGCATCGAGAGTTTGAGATAACAGATGCGGATATTCAGTTTGCTGAAAAATTGCTTTTACCTACTGGTAAAAGATTTGATGCTGAAAGTAGAGTCTTTATAACTAATTTCAGCACAATAGATTTACAAGCTGTACCAGGAAGTGGTAAAACAACTTCTTTACTAGCTAAATTGGTTATTTTGGAACAGAAGCTCCCATTTACTGACGGTTCTGGAATTTTAGTTTTGTCACATACAAATGCTGCAATTGACGAGATCAAAGAAAAAATTCAAAAACATTGCCCAAAACTATTTTCCTATCCTAATTTTATTGGAACAATTCAGAGTTTTGTTGATGAATTTTTGGCTGTTCCATATTATATTTCAAAGTTTAAAATTAAGCCAAATAGAATAGACAACGTAATGTATGATGAGTCTATCAGCAAGTATCTGAGGTTCAATTTGAGAGATTTTACTATTCAAGAACAAAAAAATGCTAAGTATTTTCTAATTGGAAATAATTGTCAATTCGCTTTTAGATTGGCATATCAAAATAACGAAATTAAAGTGGTAAGTTCAGTTAACGGTGATGAATTACTAATAAAGAAACCAGTAAGAGGTAGAAATTGGCAAGACTTTGCAGACAACGAAAAGAAAAGAATAAGAGAATGGCTTGTAAAGTTTAAATACACAATAATGCAAAAAGAAGGCACTTTACATTTTGATGATGCTTATTTTTTAGCAAATATGTATTTGTCCAAAAGACCAGCACTTAAAACCATTCTACAAAAACGTTTTCCTTTCGTTTTTGTAGATGAAATGCAAGATATGGACACTCATCAGTACAATTTATTAGAAAAGATATTTTATGAAGAAGGGAACAGTATTTCAAAAATACAACGAATCGGCGACAAAAATCAAGCAATTTATAATTCTGTAAAAGCAACAGATGTTTGGGTGGATAGAGCAGAAATTTTACGTTTAAGTGGAAGTCAAAGATTAAGTAAGCCTATCGCCGATGTAGTGAAAAAATTTGCTTTATACAGCGATTCAAATTTTGATATTGTTGGAAAAAATGAATGCGAAATAAAACCTCATATTTTGGTTTTTGAAAATGCAACTACCATTAATATTATTCGTTGTTTTGCCCAAATTGTAAAAAAAAAAGGTTTGGAAAATTCTGAAAAACCAATCAAAGTTGTTTGTTGGAATACTGATTGGAAAGAAGATGAAACAAGTAGAAAGGATGCTTCAAAACTGCGTTTAGAAGATTATTTTAATGGATTCAAAAAAGAAAAAGGTAAACCTAAATTAGATTATGACAATTTAAAAAAATATTTAATTTATTATGAAAAAAAACAGACTCTAGAACCATTACGGAGGAATATTTTGAATGCTTTCTTGAAAATTTTACGTTTAGAAAATATCAGGACTATAGACGAAAGATATTACACAATGAAAAAGTTAACTGACTACATTCAGGAAAAAGATTTTCAAAAATCTGAGGATTTAAATTTGAATCTTTATAATTGGTCAATTGGAATAATTAATGGAAATATAAATGAAGTTTGGAATGGCATGAAAATATATGTTATTACTTTACTTGAAATATTTGGCAAAACTATTTCATTAAGTTCAAATTTCATCAATGATGAAAATGTTGAAATTCCCACCGAAAATGAGGTAATTACAAAAATTACAAATCATTATAAAGAGGAAGGTATTGAAATTGAGATCACTAGTGTTCATGCTGTAAAAGGACAAACACATAGTGCTACCTTATATTTGGAGTCATATTTTCAAAAAGACGGAACTGGTGTAAATTCAAAATCTTACGAATCACAACGTTTAGCAGGACAATTTATGGGGACTCAAATAACGTCCAAAGTTGGAGAAAGAATTAAGCAATCAGCAAAAATGGCTTATGTTGGTTTTTCTAGACCAACAGACTTGCTTTGTTTCGCTGTACATAAAGACAGATTTGATGCATATTTATCTGGAATTGATAAAGATTTATGGGAGATTGTGGAGGTTAATTAATTGAATAATAGAATTATAAAATCATAAAAAATTATATTTAATAATGGAGGACTTTAGAATTATAGCAATAAGACCATTGGAAAACTGCAGTAAGGAAATATCTAAGAGTCTTGAAAATGGTATATTATATGTGTTGTATGATAATTTTAGGTACACAATGGATAAAGCAGGAGAAGTGATTTCTATAGAATATCCTCCAAATGGACTTAATATTTATTCATCCCCAAATGGACCAAATATAAACATTTCAGCTATTGTCGGAGAGAATGGAAGTGGAAAGAGTACATTGTTGGAGCTGATTTATCTTTTATCACTTTGCCTCTCCGAAAAGCAAAAGAAAATTAAAAAAGAACTCACTGAAATTGGAAGAAAGAATAATATAATTGGGGGGTACGTATCTAATGCAATATTCAGTTTAGAACTTGAATTATTTTATTCAACTCCAATTAAAGAACAAGATAAATTGATCAGAAATGAAATAAGAAGCATAAGAAGAAGTAAAGGAATTACAAAACATTTTGTGTTTAACCCAAAAAAGAAACCATTGGTTGACAAATTTGATTTAAGTCAATTTTGTTATTCAGTAGCACTTAACTATTCGCTTTATGGACTAAATGAAATTTACAGTCCTTGGCTTAAACCATTGTTTCATAAAAATGATGGTTATCAAGCGCCTTTAGTTATTAATCCATATAGAGCTAATGGAAAAATTGATATTAATATTGAAAATGAACTTTCCAATTATAGATTTATCCTCAATATAATTGAAAATCAGGGTAAATCATTTAACCTTATTGGTGAAAAATATGTAGATGAATTTGATTTAGAATTAGATACTAAAAGTCTTTATTTTATTTATTGGGAGAATAAAAAGATTAACATTAATAATTCATATAAATCGTTTGAAAAAAAATCTAAAAAAAGCATATATATATTAGTAAATCAAATAATTAGAAAATTAAACGAATCGAGTATTAACAATAAGACTAATAGGAAAATTGCAGAAGTTAGTGAGTTGAAGATTAAGGAATTGAACAAAATTAGAAAACTTGGTATTCGTGGTATTGAAAATAAAATTATTAATGAAATTGAAGTCATCGAAAGTAATAATCCTATTTTAAAGGATTATCTAGAGTTTCTATTTTTTGAGTATATTTTAAAGAAGATTTTTAAATTATATCTTTTGAAATTCGAAAAACCTCTTATATTTAAAAATAATAAAAGTAGACTCTCACAGGATTTTTATATACAACTTGAAGATTTTACAGAATCAGAACTTCTTGTTGATAGAATTTGTAATGATAATAGTCATATAACTCTGAAATTAAGACAAATGATGTTTTTGAAGGATAGTAAATTTTTCAAAGGAAATAAATTATCATATACTAGGGTAACTAAAAATGAAGATTACGGACAAAAAATTAAAGATTTCAAACTTAAAACTACATTAAACCTGAATGATTTGAATGATTATTCTATGGAAGTAAGTCACAATGGAGCAGTAGATTTGGAATTAGTGCCTGGTGGAATTTTCAAACCGACAATAAAATATTTTATTAAAGGATATGAATCGCTTTTATCAGCCAGCTTAAGTTCAGGTGAATTACAATTTCTCTATACTTTACATACTGTATTGTATCATTTAAGAAACCTAAATTCTGTTCAATCTAGTTCAAGGCCACCAATTATTAAGTATAAAAATGTAAATCTAATTTTCGACGAAATAGAAATATGCTTTCATCCAAACTTTCAAAGAATCTTTATATACGAATTAATTAAAAACATAAATTTATTAAAGATACCAAGTATTAAAAATGTTAATATTATTTTTTCTACTCATTCTCCATTTATTTTGTCTGATATTCCGTTAAATAATATTTTACTTCTCAAAGAAGGTTTTCCGCAAAAAAAAGATTTTCCGCAAAGTTTTGGGGCAAACATTTATGATCTATTGGCTAATACATTTTTTATGGATGAATCTTTTATTGGGGAATTTGCTCGGCAAACTATTATTAAACTTTATGATGAACTTTTGGAAATAATAGAAAAAAACGAAGTTATTTCAATGAAGGATTATAAGTCTCTTAAAACAAGAATTGACATGGTTGGCGATGTTATATTGAGGACAAGGCTAATTGATTTATTAAATGAAATCGCAATAAAAACAAGTGAATTGGAGGTGCAATTAAAAAAGGCTGAAAAAGTGGTCGAAATACTTAAGAAGAAATTGAATGGATAAAATAGAGATTAAAGATATTGATGTAGAGTTTTACTTTAACTTAATTAAAGAACCAAATCTAGGGATTAGAAGAATTGATTTTATTGGTCCCCTGCGTGGATTAGAAAATTTAATGACAGAATACTTTAGTTTAAAGTTGTATTTTGAATACTATTTTATTTGTTTAGTTCATAAGCACTTTGAAAAAATAGTAAAAATGTCACCTAAAAGTATTGAAAATTGGTGTAAATATATTGACAAAAAGTATAAAATTAAATTCTATAATCAGCATGGAGAAAAAACGAATTCTACAAAATTTACAGAAAAATTAATAGATGCACTTGGGTATAAGAAGCTACAAGAAAAAGAATTAAAAATACATTTTAAAAAACACGGAATCAACTCTTGCGTTTATTGTAATTGTCAGTATACTGTTAATTTTATTAACAATCAGAAGGAAGCGTCAAATTACCAAATTGATCATATTTTTCCAAAATCAAAATATCCTTTCTTTTCGGTTTCTTTATTTAACTTGGTACCTAGTTGCGCCAATTGTAATTTGAATAAAGGATCAATAAAATTTGAACTTGATAAATATTGTCATCCTTATATTGAGTCTTTTAGTGTGTTATTTAATTTCGCAATTGACGAAGATATTAAGAGTTTGACTTCAGTTATTAAAAAGGAAAGCGAAATAAAAATAGAAATTACAAACAAAAAAAACTTAAAGGTTAAAAACCATGATGAACTTTTTGATCTCACGGGGATTTACTCAAATTTTTCAAACATTGCAGCTGAAATAATTGAATTAGGTCGCTTTTTACCAAAAAGTAAAAGAGAAGAATTATTAAATAAATATAATTCTGAAAATTCAGGAACAAAATTGATCCCAGACATCGAAACCCTAGATAGAATAATTTTGAGAGCTTATCCAAACTCTAATGCACATAATGAAAGACCGTTATCTAAGTTCATTGGCGATATAGCAAGGTATGGGGATTATTTTTAAAATAAAAAGGAATGAAAAATTATAAACAAAAGTTGTCGGAATTAATGGAAGCCGACAAATTTGTAGAGGCTCTTGCTGAATGCGGGAAAGCATTAAGAGAGAATCCAGATGATTCGGAAATAATTGAAAAAGTACGATACATGCATCAACGTATTCAAGATGCACATATTGAATTAAATCCTTGCACAGCAGAAGAGTTCACAATGCTTGGAATTGCACATTTTTATGCCCAAGATTTAGAGTTATCTATTTATAATTACACCAAAGCGATTGAACTTGACCCAACATTTGATTATGCTTTTAAAAGTCGGCACATTTCATACGCCGCCAGCGGGAAAATTAATGAATCATTGAGGGACATAGCAAAAGCAATTGAACTGAATCCTACTTGTGGAATGTATTATTTTGACTGTGCAAATTTACTACATTATTTACCCGATAAGAAAAATCAAACATTGCAATACTATCTTGAAGCAGTGAATTTAGAGCCAAGTAACTTTATGTTTTGGTATAATTTCGGAATTGAATTAGAGGAACAAAACTATTTAAAAGATGCAATAAATAAGTATAAAAAAGTACTTGAATTGAGTCCACAATTTATTGATGCACAAATACGGATTGATAGAATTAATGCTTTATTAAATAATTAAATGACCCAACAGGAATTACATAAAATCCTTGCACAAGGAGAAAATATACGGATTGAGTTTAAGGAAGCTCAACAAGGTGTTCCAGATTCGTTTTATGATACCGTGGTGTCTTTCTTGAATCGTGAAGGGGGTGTCATCTTATTGGGTGTAACGGATGCAGGAAATGTACTCGGCTTGGAAGAACAAAATTTGATGCGTTTGAAGCAAGATATTGTAACCGCTTTAAATAATCCTGATGTTCTGAATCCGCCTTTTCCACTGGCTGTGAATGAAGTTGAACATGCTAATGGTAAACTACTTTATATCCGTGTACCGATAAGTTCATTTGTTCACAAACATTGTACCGTAATTTATGATCGTGAAAATGACAGCGATTTTAGAATTGCAGATGAAGCACGGATCGCTGAAATGTATGCTCGCAAGCGTAATGTGTTTACCGAAAATCAAATTTTACCTCATTTAAAAATAGACGATTTAGATGCCGGATTATTTGACAAAGTACGTTCAAGACTTTCTTTAACCAATGCCAACCATCCTTGGTTGGAAGCCACCAACGAACGAATTTTGCGCGATGCCCGATTTTTAAGAAGAGATTTTACCACTGGAGAAGAAGGGTTGACCTTGGCAGCTGCATTGGTATTTGGAACAGATGATGTGATTGGAAATGTTTTGCCTGCCTATCGAATTGATATTTTAGAACGAAGAGTGAATTTAGACCGCTGGGATGATCGCCTGTTGCTAAAAACCAATTTAATAGATTCATACTTGAAAGCCTTGGCTTTTATTAAGGATAAATGGCCTGAAAAATTCCATCAAGGTAAAAATGGAGAACGAATAGATTTGCGAGAACTCATCTTCCGTGAATTGGTAGGGAATATAATTATCCATAGGGAGTATAACAATGCCCTGCCAACTGAGGTAGTCATTTATGATGACCGGGTGGAAACAACAAATCCTAATCGAATGCGTTTCAGAGGACCATTAGACCTTGAAACTTTTGACGCCGAACCCAAAAATCCCAATATTCGAGCATTTTTTAATGTTCTGACCTGGGCTGATGAAATTGGTTCCGGTGTTAAAAATATGAACAAATTTGTTGTTGCTTATACTGGTGGTGCACATCCAATGTTTGTGGAAGACGAACCTTTTTTGAGTGTTATTCCAATGGCTAGCCACCAAGTTGGAGACATGTATCGTATTTATCGTTCTCTTGCTCAATTGAAAGATAAGGAACTCGGTGAAGATAGACTAATGCAATTAATGGCTTATCCACTTGATTTGAGTCTGAAAAAACTGTCCGATTGGGATGAAGTAGCATTTCATTTAGTGAGGAGTTGGAAAGAAAAAAGTAGGGAGTTCGAAGATTTTAGATTCTTGATAAACAATGCTCTAACGATAGACGATTTAAAAAAAGTGGGGAGTTGGGAAGAAAAAAGTGAGGAGTTACTGAAAAAGAGAGGTCGCGTTTTATTAAGTACACTTATTTTAACTATTCTGCCAATTTCTTTAGAGGAATTAACAACATTACTGGGCTATAAAAGTAAAGAGAGATACCGAGATGATTATGTCAAACCATTGAAAAATAATGGATTTATTGAATATACATTGGAACAGGCAAATGATCCAAATCAACAATATCAACTGACACAAAGAGGAAGAAATTTTTTACTGGGTAGTCCTATTTAAATAAATAAGCGAATGGAAATACTATTTTTATTAGGAGGATTAATTATAGGAGGATTAATTTCCTGGCTATTTATGAAGCAAAAAAGTACAGGAACGATTGCTACTTTAGAAAACGAATTGCAAAATGCCAAACTGAAAATATTAGAGGTTAATGTTGTGTTTGAGAAAACAAAAACAGAACTTAACGAAAATGTTTTGGAGAAAAATGCAGTTGAAAAAAAAATAATTGAGGCTAACTTAAAAATGGAAAGCTCTCAACGTGAATTAGATTCAATCACCGAAAGATTAAAAACAAGTCAAGAGGAGCTTTTGGCAAAGACGACAGATTTTAATAAAATCTATAGTGAATTAGCTAGTTCCAAGGCAAGTCTGACTTCTTTGACAGAAAAATTAGAAACGCAAAAGGATGAAATGAAAGAACTGAATGAAAAGTTCAGTAAAGAGTTTGAGAATATTGCCAATCGCATTTTGGAAGAAAAAACGGAAAAATTTACAGCCACAAACAAGACAAATATTGAAGCTTTACTGAAGCCTTTGGGGGAAAATTTAGATAAATTCAAAAGCAAAGTTGAAGAAGTTTATGACAAAGAATCCAAAGAGCGTTTTTCATTAGGCGAAAAGGTCAAAGAATTAGCTGAACTAAACCAAGTTATCAGTGAGGAAGCCAAAAACTTGACACGCGCTCTTAAAGGTGAATCCAAGACACAAGGACGTTGGGGTGAAATGATTTTGGAAAGTATCTTGGAAAAATCGGGCTTGGTAAAAGACCGCGAATATTTCATGGAACATCAATTAACGGATGATGAAGGAAAAGCCATTTTGTCAGATTCAGAAGGTAAAAAAATGCGTCCTGATGCTGTGATAAAGTACCCAGATAACAGAAGTGTTATTATTGATTCAAAAGTTTCATTAACTGCCTTTACTCGCTATTTGGATTCAACTGACCCAGATGTTCAGAAAGCTGAATTGGCAGCACATGTGCAATCAATCAAAACGCATATTTTGGCTCTGAGTTCAAAAGGCTATGATGATTACAATAAAGCGCTTGATTTTGTGATGATGTTTATTCCGAGTGAACCAGCATACATTGCAGCATTACAAGGAGACCCTGATTTGTGGAATTTCGCCTATGATAAGCGAATTTTACTACTGAATCCTACCAACCTCATAACATCGTTGAAGTTAATCGTTGATTTATGGAAACGCGAATATCAAAATCAAAATGCTATTGAAATTGCTGAAAGAGGAGCAAAATTATATGACAAATTTGTAGGTTTTGTTGATAATTTGAAAGGAGTTGGTGAAGGTATAAATAAGGCTCAAAGTAAATACGATGAGGCATTTAAACAACTTTCAACTGGTAATGATAATTTGGTTTTGCAGGCAACAAAATTGAAGAACTTAGGTTTGAAGCCGAAAAAGGAGTTATCAAAGGAGGTTCAAAATTTGAGTGAGCAAGAAGATAAAGAATTAAGCTAAGAATTATGATATGTCCACAATGTAAAAATGAATCGGAATGTGCATTCTGTGAAAACACCGGAGAAGTTTCGGAGCAATTAAATAAGCTGTATGAATTAGGATTTAAGGTCGACGGAAGTTATAATAAAGAATATAGAATTTATCTTCAAAAAGCTCTAAACGAATTGGAAACAATTTCAATAGATATTGTGAAAAATGATGATAAATTGGAAATTACACGAATTGAGAGCAGTGGACCAAGAGACATAATTGTCTACTTCAATTTGGATTCAGTCGAGCAGGTAATTAAATTTTTAAGAAATAATTAGAAAACATATTTAGTTTCAATTTAGAGATGGGAGACAATAGATTAAAGGAAATTATTGCAGAGATTTTTGTGGATGATAAGTCAGAAATTCTAAAGTCATTAGTTGAGATGGAACTCGATAAACCCATCGTAAGAGTTTTCGAAATAATTGATAAAAAAGTGATTCAATCCGAATTGAAAAAAGAAACTTTCATTAACTCACTAGCAACCTCATTTTTCACTCAAATAAATAATAAATTAGAAAGAATAGTTGATGCGGATTTAAAAAATGAATTGGAATACGTAATTAGCGAAATATCTAAGTTAATGTTGACAAAAATTGTATTTAAAACTAAATTAAATCCCGATAAACTAATTAAAATCATTGCTGAACCACTTAAGGTAACTTGTGAGCTCAATAATTGGAATTATGATGCCTTAGTTCGTATTATGGGGTTTGATTTAAAACATACTGTAGATGCTACTCTTCAAGCGATTAAGTTAGAATATGAAAACTACTACTATGAATGGTGCTGTTTAGATCAGAATTTGAATGACCTAGCTTATTGCTTAAAAGATAGGAAATTAATCAAATCTACGACTGAATTTAAAAGTTTGTTTTTAGTAGATATGGTAAATAAACAAGTAAGATTTAATAAGTCGGGTAAAGATTTTCTAATTGTGCTCTTCGATGAATTGAATTCAAAAGGATTCATTTCAGCCAAAGGCAAAAAAGCAAAACATTTTACACCATTAAGGCATTATAGTTTTGACTTTGAAAAAAAACTTTTGTTTGAAAAAGACATGAAAACAGAAAAATACCGAATTACACAAAGCCGTCGAAAACATGAGCAATTAAAGGAAGATGTACTAAAATGGATAAGTAGTTACACCAAAAAATCTTGACCTTAACTTTACCTTGAGTTGACTATGAGTAAAAGTTGGAAATTGGATAGATTTTTAATATCTAATTTTGGAATATAAAATCAAATCAAATCAAATACTATGACTTTAAATCAATTTATTCAAAAATTCGCAATTCAGCCAGCAGATGCTATTATTATGCAAAAGAAACTGCTTGGCATGGTTGATCATTATGTTATTTATGTTGGAGTAGATAGGAATAATGATCATAGATTTGTCGCAAATTACACCAAGGGTGTTAAAGTAATACCCAATCACGAACTTGCTCAATTTCTAGAGGTTTTAGTTCCAAGTAAAATTGATAGATTTCCAGGTCCTTATCAGAATAGAACAGCAGCAGTAAATAGAGCTTTGTCACGAGTTGGT
Source organism: Flavobacteriia bacterium (assembly GCA_947462925.1). Lineage (GTDB taxonomy): Bacteria > Bacteroidota > Bacteroidia > Flavobacteriales_D > Crocinitomicaceae > JAQVCM01. The sequence goes on from CANHQP010000026.1 coordinate 43,574, forward strand.
GAAAAATCATACAATTATTTGACAAATAATTGTGAGCATTTCAAAAATTGGGTGCATCGTGGTGAACACAAAAGCCACCAGGTAGACAATGCTATATCGGGGGTTGCAATTGGCTTGGGTGCTATTGCAGTAATTGGAATAATTGATGCAATATTTTCTGGATTAAATAAACAAGCATAAAATTTGGAAAATACTGGAATATGCAGATTATGTTTAGCAAAAAAAAAATTGCTTAAAAAGTCACATATTTTGCCGAAATTTTTCCTGACAAGATCGATTAATAAAAATAAAAAAGGGTTCGTTGTAATGTCAGTGGATACTTCTGTTGTGAAGAATGTGCCTGACAACGCATATGAAGCAAATATTCTATGTCATAATTGTGACAATGTCATTCTATCACAATTTGAGGATTATGCGAGTAAGTTCTTATATGGTGGATTAGGAAGAAAAGATAGAGTCACAATTACACCTTTTCAACTTTATCATGAAGTAAAGAACATAAATTATCATAAACTCAAGTTGTTTGTACTTTCTCTTTTGTGGAAATGTTCAATTTCAAAAACTTTTGCAGAGGTTAATTTAAGTCTTGAACAAGAAGAAGAAATTAGATTAATTTTAATGGAAAATAAATTCATTTCAGAAAACCATTTTCCAGTCAGCATTTTGAGCTACGCGCACTTAAAAGAAGTTCCAAATGAAATAATATTCTCACCCTATATTAGTAAAAAAGAAAAAGGGGAACAAAATTTTCTTTTTTTTGGTGGCGGATTACTTTTTCAAATAATAGTTGAATATCAACAAATTTCGCCTATAAATTTAGAATCAATGCTTAAAGAAAGTGGCGAAATAAAACTAATTCAAGTGCCTTCTGAATCAATGAAAAGTTTAATTAACAACTATGTGGGATGGGATTTTTTAAAATCAACACCTTAGTTTTTGTATTTAAGGACTTTTAAAAAACAACTTATTTTGGATTTACCTTGTTGTCACAAAAATTGACAACTTCTCTTACAATTCAAAATAGTAAAAAGTTGCGTTTTAGATAAAAATCTTATACAAAACGCAAAAAAATACTAAAGTTGTTTCAGGACTTCAATTAACTCAATTTGCCCAAAACAATCCGATTTATCCTTCTGGAATGAAAAAAGTGCCCATATTCCAGGATTGCCATTCATGGCCATCCTAGAATAATCCCACATATCGGAATTATTAATTGTAGAATAATCAATAATTTCACAAGGCTTATTCACTAGAATTTGACAGAACGTCTTTGAATAAGAATGGATTTAAACAGCAGAAAAATTTTGATTAAAAACAGGCGAAAAACACACAGTGTAAAGATTGAAAAGCCAACCTCTTTATTACAACAAAAAAACAATCTACTCATTGAAAAATGCATCTATTAAATCACGATATTTTTCCTCAAGTAATTTAAATAAAGCTGGGTCCTCTAACACTTCTTCTACAAATGTTAACATATCTATTACTTTTGCAACGTCAAGTGTATTTTCTAAATACCATTCCTTCGACATAAATAAAAATTCATTAGGCTGGGTAAAATTCATGCCAATAGCTTGTTCAATCAAATCTAAATCCTCTGTAAGGTCAAAGATGGAATTTGTTTTAAATTCTATTTTATCTATTTCAATCATAATTAAATGGGAATTATTTGATCATCAAATCCTAAATCGTACTGCAATTTGAGTTCTTTAATTTGCTGCCAGTAGTTTTCTGCTTTTTCAAATTCATTGCGTATATGAAATAACAATGCTAAATCTAAAATGATAAAATTACCAATTCTTTTTTTTAGATAGTCCTTTTCTTGCGTATTCTCAGAACCTGTTAATTCAACTAACTCTTTTGCTGTCGGATTAAATGTGAAAATGTTTTCCATCTTAAAAAAAATATTTTTCTTACCAAAGGTAACTAATTTACGTTTTAATTGCCTTTTGAATAAAAGTGTAGTAAAACTCTATACTATTGCAAATCCGGAGAATCTTTTAGAGTTAAGCATATTCCAGGATTGCCGTTCATGGCCATCAAAGGATAATCCCATATATCGGAATTATAACTTTTCAGAATGCCATAAGTTTCACAAAGGTAATTGACCAAAATTTTTCAAGAGGAAAGAATAAATCAATAATTCAAAATTTCTACAAAATTCAAATGTAAATTAGCAGTATGAAAATATTAATTGTAGAAGATGAAAAGCTACTTTCCAGAAGTATTAAAGAATATTTAGAAAGTTCTAATTGTGTTTGCGAAATTGCTTCTACAAAAAATGACGCTTTTTTAAAAATTAGCTTGTATGAGTACGATTGTATTTTATTGGATTTATCTTTGCCCGATGGTCATGGATTTGAGATCTTAAAGGAACTTAAATCGAAAAATAAAACGGAAGGTGTTATTATTATTTCTGCCAAAGAGAACTTAGAAACTCGCATCGAGGGCTTGCAATTAGGAGCTGACGATTATCTTACTAAACCTTTCCATCTTTCTGAACTTTTGGTTCGAATTCAAGCCTTGATTAGACGAAAACAATTTCAAGGACAAAATCTAATTACTTTTAATGAAATTTCAATTGATATCTTATCAAAGAATGTGTTGGTCAATTCAAAAATGGTAAGTTTAACAAAAAAAGAATTAGAGTTGCTGCTGTTTTTGATTGGAAATCAGGGGAAAGTTTTATCTAAATCTTCTATTGCTGAACATTTGTCTGGAGACATGGCTGATATGTTTGACAATCATGATTTTGTTTATGCGCACATCAAAAATTTAAAGAAAAAGTTAGTAGAATTTGGTGCTGTCGATTATGTGAAATCAGTTTACGGAATAGGCTATAAATGGGAACTATGAGAAAGAAATTATTAAACAAAACCTTACAACTCTATGCAATATATTCAATTTTAATTTTGCTTATTTCCTGTTTTGCATTTTACTTCTTTCTAAAGAAAATATATGTTGGTGAGACACATGAAGCGCTTGTTTTAAAGTCGAAAATGTTTGAATCAACGTATCAAAATAAATTAAAAATTGACGAAATTGCAACATGGAATAAATACAATACAAATCAAAAAATTGTTGTATTAAAATCAAAACATAAAACGTTTAAAGAAATTGAAGTTTTTGATATCATTGAAAAGGAAAAAATACCCTTTCTAGAATATCAGCATCCGATTTTGATTGAAAATAAATTATTTACATTACAAACAAAAGATAATCTTTTCGAAAAGGAGGATATTATCAAAAGTATTTTGATGCTGTTTGTATTTCTTTTGGTTTTTCTGATACTTGGATTGTTTATTCTAACACAAATAATTTCGGTGAAAATTTGGAGACCATTTTACCAGACTTTAAATTCCATTAAATCCTTTGAGATTGATAAAATGACAAAATTTGAATATTCAGAATCAAAAATAGAAGAATTTCAAAATTTGAATCAAGCTTTTGAAAATTTGATTAATACCAATTTAGGAATTTATCAAAACCAGCGAGAATTTGTAGAAAATGCAGCACATGAACTGCAAACTCCATTAGCCATTTTTCAGAATCAATTAGCGTTATTGATACAAAATAAAGATTTAACTGTTGAACAAGCTAGTATCATTCAGAAGATAAACCTTACAGTTGCGAGATTAAATAGATTAAACAAAAATTTACTTTTTTTATCAAAGTTGGAAAAAACAGATTTTGAAAAACAGGAGGTCAATTTGTCAAAAATGATGCAAGAACATACTGTTCTTTTTGCAGAGCAATTTGATGCTCATCATTTAATCATTCAAAGTAACTTGAAAGAAAATGTGATTTTAAGGGCAAATCAACAACTGCTGGAATCTGTACTATTTAATCTTTTATCCAACGCTGTAAAGCACAATTATATCAATGGAAAAATAGAAATAATCTTAACTAACACTTATATTAAAGTTATAAATACTAGCTTAAACCAAGAATTAGTAAAAGAAAATTTATATGTTCGTTTTCAAAAAATTAACCCATCATCAGAAGGAAATGGCTTAGGTTTATCCATTTTGAAAAAAATAGTTGAGATAAATAATTGGGAAATAGTTTATGAATATGAAAACAATTTACACGCTTTCCAATTGAATTTCTAAAAATTCAAAATTAATTCTAAGTTCAGATGCAATTTTGTAATAAATCCAAAAAAAATGAAGAAATCCTTGTTAGTGGCAATTCTTTTTTGTGCCAATATTCTAGTTTCATTTGCTCAAAGTAATTCAGTTACAATTTCAGGAATAATTAAGGACCAAACAACAAAAGTTGTAATACCATTTGGGAAAATTATCTTAAAAACAGTTGTTGATAGTTCTTTTGTCACTGGAACAATTTCGAATGACGAGGGTAGATTTTCTTTAAGTAATGTCAAACCAAACGATTATTATTTAGAATTTGTTGTTCCTGGTTACAGTACCAAAAAATCTGCACTCTATGTAGGGACCTTGTCTGCTTTTCTAGATCTGGCGAGTATCGATTTAATACCAGAAGTACAAAACTTAACTGAAATTGATGTTGTTGCTAAGCGAGATATAGTGAGTGATAAAATGGATAAAAAAACATTTTCATTAGAGAATAATGTTGCTCAAAGTGGGGGATCCGTTTTACAATCTTTGCAAAATTTGCCTGGAGTTACAATTCAAGACGGAAAAGTCCAATTGAGAGGAAATGATAAAGTAACCATTCTTATTGACGGTAAGCAAACGGCAATTACAGGTTTTGGAAATCAATCAGGCTTAGATAATATCCCAGCTTCTGCAATTGAAAGAATTGAGATAATCAATAATCCTTCAGCAAAATTTGATGCCAATGGAAATGCAGGAATCATCAATATTATTTACAAGAAAAATAAAAAAGACGGATTTAATGGTAAAGTTGGATTTGCCTCTGGACTTGGGGCTCTTTGGGTAAAAAAAGAAAGTCTGCCAACAGTAAGAAAGCAATATCAAATTACTCCAAAGATAAATCCTTCACTTTCATTAAATTATAGGAAAAATAAAATTAATATCTTTTTTCAAGGCGACTATTTATATACTCAAACCTTAAATAAAAATGAATTTGTGACACGTACTTACGACGATGGATCAATCATTAATCAACAAACTAAAAGAAACAGGAATACAGGTTTTTTAACAATAAAAACTGGTGTAGATTGGAACTTGAATGAGCAAAATTCATTTTCATTTTCTGCTTTATATGGGAGAGAAAAGATTATTGACAATGGTGATGAAGTCTTTTTTAATTCTGATAATTCTCAGCGCTTAAGATTATGGCAATTTTTAGAAGATGAGTTAAAAACTACCCTAATGGGAACAGCCACTTATCAGCATAAATTTAAGGAAGCGGGACATTTATTCAATGTTGGTTTTAATTACACTTTTCATCGAGAAAACGAGAAATATTTTTTTGATAATATTTTACCAACCTATTCAGGAAAAGATGCTTTTAAGCTGCTTTCTGATGAGCAGGTCTTTGATTTTAATTTAGATTATATCAAGCCTTTAAAAAATGGACGATTTGAAACAGGTGCTAAATTTCGTAAAAGAGGAATCCCGACCAACATGCTTTTTATTCCTGGGCTAAATTCGCCTTTGGACACGAATGCTGGCGGTTGGGCTAACTATAAAGAAATAATTCCTGCTTTGTATGGAAATTACATTTTTGAGAATAAAAAAATTGAGGCTGAGGTAGGATTAAGAATTGAGTATGTGAAGTTAAATTACGAGGTTAATCCAAATCACAATACTTATAAATCGGATGGTTATAATTATACTCAACCGTTTCCAACGATGCGTTTTGCTTATAAAATAGATGCTAAAAATAAATTGACAGCTTTTTATAATAGACGTGTTGATAGGCCAAACGAAGTAGATATCCGAATTTTCCCAAAATACGATGATGCTGAAATTATAAAGGTTGGAAATCCTGGTCTAAGACCTCAGTTTACTAATTCTCTTGAATTGGGCTATAAGGCAACTTGGAAAAGTGCTTATTTCTATGCTGCCGCATATCATCGGATTACTGATGGAACAATTACCCGAATTTCGACGACCGTTGCAGGAAGTAATTTGATTTATGCCGTATTTCAAAATGTAAAACGCACTTACAACACCGGAATTGAACTTGTTTTTTCGAAAGATTTTGGAAAATGGTATGTTTTAAATCTAAACGTAAATGCCTATCATAACCAAATAAATGCTTTTTCTGTGGAAAATAAATACCCTGTTGCACATAGTTTTTCAGCCGATCAGCAGGAAATTATTTCTGGAAATCTAAAATTTAATAATACGTTTCACTTGAAGAATACTTTTGATATTCAACTTATGGCGATTTATTTGGCTCCAGATATAATTCCTCAAGGCAAAATTGCATCTCGATTTACTTTGGATTTAGGCATAAAAAAAGGAATCCAAAAAGGAAAAGGGGAGTTGTTCGTAAATGCAACTGATCTATTAAATACGATGGTGACGAAAAAAACCATTTATGGACAAGGCTTTTCATACAGAAGTGCTGATTATTACGAAACACAAGTAATTAGAATCGGTTACAACTACAAATTCTAACAATTAAAATATTAAATTATGGAAAAATTAAACAAAGTTGCAAGCATCACTTTCGCATTTTGGATTATGAAAATCTTAGCAACAACCTTGGGCGAAACATTAGGAGATTTAATGTCAATGACTTTAAATATTGGCTATTTGATAAGTTTAGGAATCACATTTGCCATTTTTTTGGTTTTTCTTTTTATTCAAGTAAAGTCATCCAAATTTATACCAGCCTTATTTTGGATTGTCGTTGTTGGTACCACTACTGTTGGCACAGAAATTTCAGATTTCATGGATAGAATATTGGGCTTAGGTTACGCTTTAGGTTCAAGTATTTTGTTTTCTATTTTGATGTTGACACTTATATTTTGGTACTTTAAGGAAAAATCAATTATTGTCTTTCCAATCACCGATAAAAAAGTGGAAATATACTATTGGGTAGCGGTATTATTTTCAAACAGTCTTGGAACCGCTTTCGGAGATTTTTTGAGTGATAATTTAGGTTTAAG
>CANHQP010000027.1 GCA_947462925.1 Flavobacteriia bacterium
ATTTCCTTGAATTTAGATTTACATTCAGCTTCATTCGGATAATTATTGAAAAATTCTACTAACTTCATATTACTAATTTTGTACAAAGTTCGTGTTGGTGGACGTAATCTAATTATGTTCTACTGGTATAGTTTACGATATGCATTTAAAATAATATCTAAATTTATCGAATTATAAATTATGGAATTTTATGATGTTTTGCATCTATATTAAAATGAAATGATTTTTCGACACCGAATCAGAAAAATACAAAGATTCAAAGCTAAGTTAGAATGTTTCAAAGGAAAAGGAGAAAATACCGTTTATTGGGTGATTTAGAATTGATTGCTATTTATAAGGAAAGTCGCGACAACGATTCTTTCGGCATCATCTATGAACGATACGGGCATTTGGTGATGGGGACTTGCATGAAATATTTAAAGGATGAATTTGAAGCTGAAGATTTAACTTCAAAAATATTTGAGGAATTAGGCGACAAAATCATCAAACATTCCATTGATTATTTCAAAGGATGGATTTACAGATTGACAAAAAATGAATGTTTGATGTATTTAAGAAAACAACAAACGAAATTTTTAAATCAAGTTCAAATAGATTTATTAACAGAAGAATCCGAACAAATTGAGAGCATTGAACCCAAACTGGTTTTACTAGAAAACACCCTTTCTGAACTTAAAACTGATCAAGAACAATGTTTGCGACTTTTTTATTTGGAAAACAAATCATATCACGAAGTTTCAGCTATTTTGAAACTCGACTTGAATCAAGTTAAAAGTGCGATTCAAAACGGCAAAAGAAATTTAAAACTTATTTTAATTCAGAACGATGAATTTAAACAATAACATTTCCAATCAAGATTCACCAAACTCTCATCTAACAAGGTCTGAGATTGATGCTTTTAGGACAAATGGTTCTAAAGTAGAATCAACGCAATTGGATGAATTCGAAAAAGATGCACTAGAAGGTTGGTCGAAAGCCAGTCAAGGAACTGAAAAAATGCGTCAACTTGATCAAAAATATTTAAGAAAATCGAATAGATTAATTTGGTTTTCAGGAATCACTTTTATTTTGCTTTTTGTGATTACATTCTTTAACATCAAACAAGAAAACAACCAATCTAAAAAAACTGCAAACAAAGAAGTTATTGTTGACAAACAAGACGTTGTGATTTCAAAAGAAATTCAAAAGTTGGAAGAATTACCTGAACATTTGCAAATCAATCCTGCAGTGGTTGTTTCCAACTTCAAAACCAAAGTGCAACAAATTGCAATACAAAACAATCAAAATCAAGTAGAAAACGACGAGGAATACTTCACCTTGCCTCTAAAGGAAATTCAACCATATTCAATAAAACCCAAATTGACTTTAGATAAAAAACATGCCAAAGAAGTTTATCTGAACGACTTTAAACTTGTTGATTATCGATCTTATCGCTCAAAACCAGAAATTCAATCCAAACAAATAATCCTTTCTGGAACGCCAGCAGATGATGGTAATGTGGAATCCGAAACAGACAATCCAAATTGGAAATCGATTGATGTGCCGTACCATGATTACATCAATCAGACTGTTGAACAATTCAAAACGGGAAATTTCAAACAAACATTGAATCGAACTCAATATATTCTGACTTTTTATCCTGACGATATCAATGCTTTGTTTTACGGAGGTTTGTGTTTTTATAACCTCAATGAAATTGATCAAGCGATCGAATCATTTCAAAAAGTAATTGCCAATCCATTCAACAATTTTGACGAGGAAGCCTTATGGTATTTAGCAAATGCCTACGATTTGAAAAATGACAAAGCAAAAGCGAAAGAACTCTTTCAATTAATTTCTAGTCAGAAAGGATATTACTCCAAACAAGCAGACAAAATGCTCAAGAAATAAATTAATAAGTACTTCGCAGAGGTAAAGCCATGTAACTTTCCTTGATTTTTTTGTTACTTTGTAAGATCAGCTTTGGGAATTATGAAAAATGCAATTTCTGTTTTAGTCTTACTCTTCATCTATTTTCAATCGTTTGGACAAGCTTCCAATATTTTAAAATTTCAGCGAATTGATTTTGAGCGTTTTCAAAAGGCATTCTTTAAAATAGAAGCAAATCCATATTTGCACATTTCCGAACAAGCACTTCAAAGCAATTTTCAAAAACTGAGAGAAGATTTACGTTCTCCTTTATCTCCACTTGAACAATACCAAAAATATGCTGCGTTTTTAGCTAAAATTCAATGTGGGCATACCTCGCTTGCACCATCCAAAGCTGTTATCAAAGAATGGGGACGTGCAAATCAGTGTTTGCCTTTCGATGTTGTGTTGGTCAATAAAAAACTTTTTGCAACCGCAACACATCCAGACGACTTGATTTTACAGGCAAAAAATCAGAAAACGGCAATTAAATCTACCAAAGCAAAAGACGTCATTGTAGGAGGAACAGAAATCTACGCTATTGACCACAAGAACATCGCTGAATGGATGGAAATCATTAGTCCTTACGTTTCATCTGATGAAAACGGAATGGATTTTAAATACTACAGCGCCAGTCAACTATTTGATTTTTACAGATATTTAGCGAATCCAGAAAAGAAAGACTCTATTGAAATTCAATACATTTATAAAAGAGACACCATTTCAAAATTTGTAAAACTTCAACACCCGCTAGTAAATACAATCCGTGCGAGATTTGGAAAGGACAAATTGGCGATGAAAATGAAAGATTTTGGTTCATTTAGTATTGAAAAAAACAAATATGGCTATTTCAGATTTGAAAGTTTTCAGTTTTCAAAAGGTTTGAAATACGATGAATTTTTGAAAAAGTCCTTTGAATCAATGAAAAAGAAAAAAATCGATAAATTAATCATTGATTTAAGAGGCAATACGGGAGGAATTATTCAAGTAGAGATTTTGCGTTATCTTTTGGACGAAGGAACCGATATTGGCGGTTACACTTTTGAAAAGCAACTTAGTAAAAGTGACTTAAAAAAGTTGGGCGTAAAAATGCGCAGCTGGACAACCAAAGTCTATCTCAAAAATTTAAAAGCTTTAAAAAAAGCTGACAAACGGAATTTAGAAGCCAATGGACCTTTAAAAGTTGGAAAAAATTACCCTGAAAAATTTAAGGGAAACATTGTTGTTATTACGGACGAAGGAACATTTTCAGCGGCCTCGATTTTGGCTTGTCATTTGAAAACTTTGGCTAGAGCGAAAATTGTTGGCACCACCGCTGGAGGAAGCTTTTACGCTGGGAATGCTGGAACTTTAGAATTGGAATTAAAAAAATCAAATTTGAGTATACAATTGAATCCTAACTTTTTCAATACCCAACTTTATCCTGCCGCAAACATTGATTTAGAAATCAAAAAACCTGATTTGGAAACATTTTCAGAATCCCTAATTCCAAGTGTTAAGTTTGAAGTAAATACCAAGAAAGTAAAACCAACTGATGATCCCGTAATCAAGCAAGCTGAGAAACTATTTAAATAATTATGGAATGATTTTCATTCCAGTTTTTAATCCTTCAACGAACGAAGAATCTTTGACTGATTTTTGAATTACGACCTTTGTTAAACGATTAGTTGAAGCCTGCTTTACTTTTCCTTCCCTAATAAAAGCGGATGGAATACATGCAAATTTCTTTTCTGTTTTACCTTGCAACTTGAATCTATAAACTTTTTTATTACTCAAACCATTCCAATTTGTGCCCTTGAATAACAGCATTACCTTTGATCCACTATTAACTACTGTTTTGGCTTTCCAATCGAGGCTTTGCACAAAATCATTGGATTCAACCCATACTTTTTGAACAGATGAAATTTGATGAAAATCAACAGAATCCATGACAACTTTTAAAATTCTTGTTTTATTTGAAACTAAGAGCGCTACCGTTTTATTCTTTTCAATGTTTGATCCGACCTTCGCATTTAATTCTAGAACTTTTCCATCAAAAGGCGCTAAAAAAAAGTAGTTAGTCATATTAGACTCCAACTTCTTTAACTCGGTATAGCTTTTCAACAAATTTAAATCTTGAATGAGCTTTTGTTCTTCGCGACTGGAAATGACTGGAAAATCTGTAATTAATTGATTTTCTGACAATGAACTTGTAAAATTCTTCCATTTAAGGATTTCATTGGGCAAAAGGAGCTTTTCAAGAATTTGATTGGCATTATCGAAGGTCGCACGAAATTGATTTTTGACTTGCAAATATTGTGAAAAAGCCTTTCGATTATTAATTTGAAACAACAATTGGTTCTTTTTAAACGAACTTTCTCGTTCTAATTCCACTTCACCCTGTTCTAATAAACCTCCTACTTTAAATACTAGATTAAATGTATCAGAATAGACGAAATCTGCTGCGTAAGCAAAATTTAAATCCAAAGACTCTAATTCGACCTCTAAAAAATTAACATCTTGTGATTTAGCACTTTGAAAAGAGTTTTGATTTTGATTTTTCGCAATAAAAAGGTAAAATATTGTTCCCAAAATAAGTATTAACACAAGAACAAGAAGGCCTTTTTTAGACATAATTTGACTGAAAAAATTGAATTTCAAAAGTACAAAATTAAGCCCAATCAATGACAATCAAACTTTGGATTAACTATATGTTAATAACTTCGTGGATAATGTATTTTACTGACTTAAAAAAAACAAGGAACTGACACCTATCTTTGTAATTGAACGAAAACGAAATGCTATGTTAGGAACGCTTATCAAACGTAGGCTGTCAGACAATCAAGTTGCGAATGTGTTTGTAAACGCATTGCTTGAGGTTGTGGACAATGGCTTCAAAGAAGTAGCAGCTTTAATTAACGACGATGCAGCCTTTGTGGCTTCTCCAAATATAACGCCTGAGCAAGACGGTGAATTTGCTTTAATTGTAATTGTAGGAAATTTATCTTACTTAGAAAGTACATTTGAAGCTGACCAAGCATTCAGGGTAGAAAAATTGATATTTGAAAAATTAGGCAAACTTTACGGAATGTCTGAGCAAGACTTCACGAAATTGGTCAGAGAATACCAAAGCTTCATGACAAGAGTAAATCATCCTTCTAAAAATATGATTTACGCGATGTCTAAAGCGATTTTCCACAAGTACAATTTGAATGAATTTCAAGATACTTATTTCAAAAGATTATCAGCACCAAATCCTTTGTTTTTGAAAAGAATGGATGAAGTGGTTGGAAATTTTATTTGGAATTGGGATTCATTCTTTAAGAAATATAAAATCTAAGAACTTAGTACGCCATTGGCGATAAATTGCAATCAAAGCCGGTCTGTTTAGACTGGCTTTTTTTATGCGCTCAAAAAACAGAGCAAAAAAAAATCGGGACGACAAGTCCCGATTTTAAATAATTTCTGAAAAGATTAAGCTTGAACTTTTGATTTCACATGATCAACATCATTCTTACTTCTTTCGTAGAAATCATTTAATTTTCCCTTGATTTCGTCGGTCATATCTTCCCCTTTCGTCATCAATTTTTTTCTTGTTTCACTGCCTTTGTTTGGCGCGAAAAGTACTCCCAATGCAGCTCCTACAGTTGCACCTACTAACAAAGCACCAATTAACTTTGCGTTGTTGTTGTTTGATTTTTCCATGATTTCTATGTATTTAAATTATTGATATTTTGAATTATCGACCTCGGATGATACTCAGTAAAATCGAAATCACGGCTAGGATTAGTAATATGTGAATCAATCCACCCAAGTTAAAACCTATAAAACCGATGAACCAAAAAACGACCAAAAGAACCGCTATTTGATAAAGAATTCTATTACTCATTACCTTACTTTTTGGTAACCATGTGTACTTCAGTGACATCACCTCCATCATCTGTTGAATACCAAAAAGCATCCTCTTCCAATTTCAAAATTTTCAGATTTCGATTTGATTTATCGTCATTCCCAGTCAATTGAATTCTTTCGTCGTTGCTATGAAATTTCCATTTTCCAGCACCATCAAAAAGTCCACAAGAATAGCTGTAATCACCCCCTTTGGAGAAAGTTTCTGTGCAATTGGTGTATAAACTTGTCAAATCGTTTCCATTGACAGTGTAATTGTCCACTTCCCAAGTATTTGAAAGTCTTTCTGTTCTAGTTCGAAAACTGATCAAAGGACCATCTTCGTATTTTTTACAGCTACTCATCAGTGCCAATACAGTTGAACCGATGGTTAAAACAAAAATAAATGCGGTTAATTTTTTCATGATATTTTCCTTAATTTGTTAGCATTGAATTTTTTATGTTTGGTTTTCAAACAACTACTCTAACAACATGTTGGATTAGAACACCTGTTAAAATAGTTGCTATGAAAATCCATCATCAGGATAAATCTAAAAGCGGAAGCCAATTGTTGCTTGATACCAAACGTTTTTGTAACGCGGTGTTGTTGAATTTCCAGATCCGTTATTTTTTTGAAAATCTGCTCCAGCTCTCAAGCCAACAACAACATGATTCACCGTAAAGTCAACACCACCAATACCACAAAGGATATTTTTCCTGATATTGTCGTTATTAAATTCGGTTTCCTGTGCAGAAGTATTTATTGCTGATGAAAAAACATCTTTTTGATGCACTAAATAGGAATATTGAGGCCCCAAAACGATTGTAAAAAATGAAAGCGGTTTGAAAGCAAACAATAATGGAACATCAACAAAAGTGGTTGTTCTGGAAAAGTCATAAGGGGAACCAAGCAATCTACCTGAACCTTGAAATCCTTTTTGAGAAATCAAAATTTCTGGTTGTACACCTAAATATTTTCCAATTGGAATAGAAATAAAGGCACCTCCAGCAAAACCTAACTTTGCATTGGCTTGGAAATCTTCACCTTGTGTGTCGTATACATTTGAAATGTTTCCTCCTACTTTTAATCCTCCAGTTAATCTCTCTCTAAAATCATTGTCTTGTGCAAATGACTGAGTAGAAATCAAAAGAATGGTTGCAAATTTTAATATTGAATTTTTCATGTTTTCTAAGTTTTTAAATTATTTCGTGTTTTTCATTGTCAAATCTCTGAATGCTTCTCCAAAAGATTCCATGTCGTGTTTGTATTCTGCCTTGAAAGCTTCCCAAGTTTCTTTTGAATCACCTTGATAACCATCCATTTTTTGAGAAAGCATTTGGTTTTTCATCTCTAAATTGGTGATTTCATCTTTGTATTCAGCCGTTGCTTTTTTATCCGATGCGATTTTGATTTTGAAATCTTGAATGCTTTTCTCGTTTTCTGCGATTGCAACTAATTGTTCTTCTTTGAATTTGGCGATATCAGCTTCATTCTCTCTTTTTGCTTCTTCCAAATCTTCATTTGCCTCTCGCACATTCTCTTGTTCATCTTTTACTTTTTCAGTGGAAGATTCGCAGCTTTGAAATATTGATGCTCCAGCTATCATTATAACCGAAAACAAAATGATTGAATTTTTCATTTGATTTATATTAATTGTGAATGAATTTCCACACTACAAAGGTGCTCTAATTGTGGCCGTTGGTTGTTACACAACTAATTTAAAAAGTTGTAAGATTCACACTTGGCTAAATAAAAAAAATCGCCTGTTTATCCAACAGACGATTTATTGAGTTTTAATCGCAATCTTTGCTTATTCTCCAAGTTCTACATTCGATCCATGTACCAATTTAATTTTTTTTCGACTTGCTTAAAATTAAAAATAGATTGAATATTATTTTGCAATTTTAGAAATGCTGTTTCACTTTTTACGATGTAATCATGCGCTTTGTGATGCATACAATCAATCGCTACTTCAATTTTATCTTGGGATGAAAGCATGATCACCGGAATTGTAGTATTGAAATCTTTGATCTTATCCAGTGTTTCGATGCCATTCATTACACCTTTTTCAACACCATCCAAATGATAATCTAATATGATTAAATCTGGTTGTAATTGTAAATTTTCGATGCACTTCTCACCTGTTTCAAAAGTCAAAACTTTAAAGTTCGTTTGCATTTGAAAGTCTATTGCTAGTAATTTTAAAAACACAGCGTCATCATCGACTAAAAATACTGTTTGTTGATTTGTTTTCATCTTGTTGGTATTTATCTTTTTATTGTTGTTTTTGTCTAACTTAATTCAATTGAATCAATTTTAATTCTTCATTTAGTTCATCAAACGCCTGTAAACAAACACTTTCGATTTGATAAACCATATTCTCAATGTCATTCATTAGAAATTGTTCTTCTGCGAAATTTTTGATGCTTTTGGCCATTTCTTCAATTTGATTGTCGATTCCCATAATCGAAAAAGAGGGAATCATTTTGTGAACCACCATCTGTAGCGTTTTCCAATCTTTGGCTACAAAACTTTCTTTCATACTAGAAATCAATGGTGGCGTTTGTTCCAGGTAAAGTGAAATCATTTCAGACATCAATAATGGATTGGATTTCGTCCTGGTCATCAAATAATTTAAATTGATGCATTTCTTCTTGTTCTCTGCAATAAGTGTATTTTTGGGAATTAAAGAAGAGGTAGGATTTTTCAAAAGTCCTACAATCTTACGGTATAACAATTGCTCATCCACAGGTTTAGCTAAGTAATCATTCATTCCAACCAATTTACATTTTGCTAAGTCCATGGTGGTGACATCTGCTGTCAAAGCGATGATGGGAATTTTGGATTTGAGCTCATTCCTTATGAATTTTGTCGCATCAAAACCATTCATTTCAGGCATTTGCAAGTCCATTAAAATAATGTCGTATTTATTCTTTTTGACTTTTTCAATGGCAATTTTTCCATTTACTGCAATTTCAGATTTAAATCCAAAATCATCTAGCAACGTTTTCATCAAAAGTTGGTTGAGTGGAATATCCTCTACTACCAATATTTTCAATCCTTTGATTTGCTCGTCTTTTTGAAAAAACGGCAAAATTGCTTCTACATTTTCATTGGTTTTCTGAAATTTCAATCTAAAACTAAAAGTTGAGCCTTCACCTAAAACACTGTGAACTTGAATTGAGCCATCTTGCGATTCAATTAATTTTTTGACTATTGCTAAGCCCAGACCTGTGCCTCCATAAATTCGAGAAGTTCCGGTTGTTGCTTGTTGGAAATTTTCAAAAATACTGGTAATCTTATTTTCTGCAATTCCAATGCCTGTATCAGAAATGGCAAACTCTATGGTTACATCTTTTTTACTTTCAGCAATCATATCAATGGAAATGGTAATATTTCCTTTGTTGGTGAATTTGACGGCATTACTCATTAAATTCAAAATGATTTGATGCAAACGAGTGGGATCCCCAATCAAAATTTCAGGAATTACCTCATCGTATTTTCGAATAAGCGTCAAGTTCTTTTCTTGAATTTTTGTCTCAAAAAGATGTAACATGGCCGCAATAGAAAAAGACATTTTAAAAGGCGCTTTCTCAAAAACCATTTTGCCCGAATCGACTTTCGCTAAATCTAAAATATCGTTTATCAAAACAATCAATGCATATCCACTGATTTTAATGGCTTCAATATATTCCAGTTGCTTTTTATCTAAATGTGTTTTCAAAACGATTTTTGTAAATCCAATAATGGCATTCATCGGTGTTCTGATTTCATGACTCATGTTGGATAAAAACTGCTGTTTTGATTTAACAGCATCTTCGGCAATTAGAGCAGCTGCTTCTGCTTTCAATTTGGCATCTTCCGCAGTTTTGGTTGCTTTCTCTGCAAACACCTTGGCTTCAATGAGTTCCTTTTCAATTTTGTTTTGCGTTGTAATATCTCGCGCAACAACCACTGCACCAATTACCAAACCTTTGTCATTTTTATAAACCGAGCCATTTAACAAAACAGCTGTCAATTTATGGTCTTTTATTACCAAAGGATAAGCGTCAACAAATCCATTTTCAAAAATCTGTTGATAAACTTTTTGTGCTTCGTTTGGTTCCGTGAAATAAGTTTTAAAATCAGTATTGATTAATGCTAATCTATTTAGACCAGTCACCTCCATGCTTGCATTGTTGAAATCCGTGATTTTACCTTCCAAGCTAATGGTAAAAAGTGGATCTAAACTCGCTTCAATTAGACTTCTAGCGTAGCGGGAAGAAATTTCTTGCATTGACAAATCCATGTACTGATTTTTTAAGTTGCTGGATATATTGTCCTCTGGATTGAAAGTGTAATTGGTATCTGAAATTGTTGGATACTTAAATTGAATCACCGCTCCAGCAACTTTACCTTGGTCATTTTTAAAAGGAACAGAAATCAAAACAATTGCGAATGTTTGATTTTTCAACTTTAAAGTAGTATGAATTTCAGATTTATTTTTTTTGAGAAAAATTTCTCTGTGATTTTTGATAAAATCAGGCTCATCAAAAAAATCATTTAAGTTCGAATGTCTTAATTTGTTTTTTTTAATTTGAAAAAGACTCAATAATTTTTGATTTACTTCTAAAACATTTCCTCTAAAGTCTATTACCATCAGTGCGTTTGGATTGGCATCAATCAAACATGATTTCAACGCACTGACATTTTCTATTTTATCCATCTTGATTGTTGTTTTAGATATGGCTAACCGATTTCCTCCAATGGTTTTCTCAATTTATTTTTTAGATTTTTGAAATGAGAAGGTGAAAGTCCTGTCACTTTTTTAAATTGATTTGAAAGGTGTGCGATACTGCTATAATTCAATTTCCAAGCAATTTCTGTGATTGTCAATTCACCATAAGATATCAATTCTTTGATGCGTTCCACTTTATGTGCAATCACAAATTGCTCAATCGTTGTGCCTTGAACTTCTGAAAATAAATTGGATAAATAAGTATAGTCATGGTCTAACTTATCACTTAAATAACTTGAAAAGTTTACTTTCATTTCCTGATCTGATTCATGCACCATGGTAAAAATGGCATTTTTGATTTTTTGAATCAACACTGCACGCTTGTCATCCATCAATTCAAGGCCGCAAAGTAAAAGTTCAGATTTCAAGACATCTCTTTCTTCGATTGAAAGATTCTCCATGATTTCTATTTCTCCTAAATCAACCAAGATAAAGTGAATTTCAAGTTTTTTCAGAACTTCCTTGACAGCCAGCTTGCAACGCGCACTTACCATGTATTTTATGTAGAGCTTCACTGCTTTAAGTTTTTGGTAAAAATGCGTGCGATATTGTGTAAGGTAGTTATATAACTGTAGAATAATGTTACACAATTCACAGATTCAATAATTTAGCATTAATTAGCTTTTAAATTCTATCTAAATTAAAATAATCATCCTTTTCTTTCACCATAACTCCGTAGGAGTGAGATTTTTGTAACGACGGATGTAAATCCGTCGTAAAATGAATGAATAGATTCCGCTTTGGCGTGCGTTTTTGTTTAAAAACCATGACAAAATTACTCTTGGGGAAAGTAGCGGATAATTATTCAAATTAACTCACAGATTTATATTTGCTTGAAATCAAAAAATGATTTTTCTTATTTACAGAAAATGTTTTTTCCATGGTCAATCTCGCCATCAAATAACTGACTGTTGATTCAGCTCCTTGATTTAAATTGATGTTTTTTTCTTCCAGTCCATCATAGCAACCGCCCGTTTCTGGATTGTAAATAATTTGATGCAAGTGATTTTGCCCCAAAAACCAATTGAAAGACATTTTCATGTATTGCTCGTATTCTGTCGATTTATAAACTTCATGAAAAAGACTCAAAGCCATGATGCAATAAGCAACATCAATCGGCTGCTCGCCACCGTCTAACACTTGAACATTTTCTTTTCCTCTATGCAACCAACCACGATTTGAGATTACTTTGATTCTGCCATTTTTCATTGTTTTAGACAATAGGAAATCAAAACTCAATTTGGCAATCTCTTCATATTTCTGAAAACCAGAAATTTTCCAAGCGCACAACAAAGCTTCAGGCAAAATACTGTTTGCGTACGTCAAATAACTTTCAAACCAATGCCAATCTTCATCTGCTTCGTGCATATACATCGCCACCAATCGATCCGCTAGATCTCGCATCAATTTGATATTTGCAGTAAAACTGAACTTTTTATGCTGATAATAAAGTCCTTTAATGACAAAAGCCATCGCCCTGGTGGAATGAATTTTATGCACATTTTTCAATGCGGCTTCAAAGATAACTTCCGCTTTGTGAATGTATTTTTCGGGCAAAATATTGTGCATCGAAATCAAAAAACCCAATGCCCAAATAGCGCGACCGTTTGAATCGGCCAAATTGGTATTGTAATTTTGGTCCGTGAAAAGAAAATCTTCATCGACATAATTTAAAAAATATCCCTCTGAATGATAACAAAACTCAATGAAATCTAAATACGTCTCAATCAATGCCAAATCAGTTTGATCGCTTGTCAACTCAAAATGCTGGCAAATGGCAATCATCGCACGAGCATTGTCATCTAAGGTGTAACCTGTATCAATATCAGGTTGATTGACAATTGAAAACTGAATAATTCCTTTCGGAGTTGTCATTTTTTTGATGTGGTCTAAATTCAATTTGGGCATGTTATAAATCAATTCAATCGATTCTTGACTGATTTTCTCAAACAACAATGCGTGTTGAATGGCAGAATTTTCCCAAGCTGTAGCTGCAATTCGCTGCAAACCTTTGATGCGGATTTCCTTGCGCTGATTCTCATCTTTCAATAATTTACAAACCGCATTAGAAAGTTGATCTGAATTGCCAAAGTCAATAATGATTCCTCCACCGTCGAGCAAAACTTCCTTCGCATGTGGAATTGGTGTTGAAACAATCGGACAACCGCAACTCATTCCGTAGGAAAAAGTACCACTAACCGCTTGATTCGGATCATTAGAAGTAAACAAATAAATGTCCGTCATTTGCAAATATTCTAGCAATTCTGGTAGCGGAACGAAAGCATTGATAAATTTCACATGGTTTTGAAGTTGCAATTTCCCGATGATTCGTTCCAACATTTCACGGTATTTTTCGCCTTCTTGTTTGACCACTGTTGGATGTGTTTTTCCGATAATCAAAAACAACACTTCTGGAAACTGATCGATGATTGCAGGCAACGCTTTCAAAGTTGTTTCTATGCTTTTTCCAGAGCTCAATAAACCAAAAGTGGATAAAATCAACCTGTCGTCAAATTTGAATTTGGCTTTCAATTCTACTTTATCCAAATGTTTGACCAAATGCGTTCCGTGAGGAATGACATGGATCAATTCAAGTTCAATCTCATAATCATTGATTAGAACTTCTGCTGAAAAATTGGTCATCACAATAATTGCTTTTGAAACAGCACAAATTTGTTGCACTTTCAATTTCAAGTTTTCATCAGGTTTCGGAAGTACGGTATGAAAAACAAAAATTAAAGGCTTTTCAATGGCATGAATTAAAAACATAAAATCGGATTCACAATGGTGATAAAATCCAAACTCATGCTGAAAAATGACCATTTTCAATTCGTCAGATTGATTGATGTTTTGTGCCAGAGTATTAAAATCAGCTGGTCGATCAGTATTTAATACACATTCAATTTTATCAGAATAAGTATGACTTTCATGATTTGTCTCTAGAGGACAAATTTTGATTTTAAAAGATTGATCAAACTTGTTGTTCAATGCTTTAACCAAATCAAAAGTGTAATTGGCAATTCCGCATTCTCTGGGCGGATAGGATGAAACGATTAAAATTTCAGGCTTTTTTGTTGGAAAAATCCAATCTGAGTTTTGCGAATTGATAATGTTGTTGCGATTCATTTTAATTGATTTAAAAGTTTTTGACTACTCACTGAGCTGAAATTCAACAATTCTTGAATTAAAGCAGATAAACTGACGGAAGCACAAGCAATTCTAACATCTGCCGCACCATAATAAATGTATAATGTATCTCCAAAAATGGCAGTTCCAGTTGGGAAACAAACATTGTTGACTTCGCCTTCAAGTTCCCATTTTTCTTCAGGTGAAAAAAGAGGATAGGGCAATCTGCTTATTTCAACTTCAGGATTTTCCAATTCCAACAAAGCAGCGCTCGCGGAATAAACATAGCCACTAATGGTATCGTGCACACTGTGGTAAATTAACAGCCATCCAAAAGGTGTTTCAATTGGAGGACAACCACCGCCGATGTAACTGATTTCATGTTTGTATTTTGCAGTTAAAACGATATGCTTTTCCAAATGCAAAAAATATTCGCTCCAAAAATCCCTAGTTAATTGACTTAACTCATCGATTTTAACTATCTGAATATCTGGCTTTATTCGATGTAGAAAGCAGATTTTACCATCAATTCTTCGAGGAAAAAACAGTACGTTTTTATCCCAAATCAAACAATCATCATTTTGATTTAGATTCTTTTTGTCCCTGTTGTAGCGGTTATACTTTTCGTTGATAACACTTTTTGCCTCAGCCAATAATCTGAATTCTTTGAAAGTAACTTGTGGAACAATTATTCCTTGTTTTTCAAAATGAACCAAATCGGTTGAAGTTGCCAAACAGCCCAAGGCATTCATTCCATTATAGGCAGTGTAGGTCAAATAATACAAATCATCCATTTTGACGATTCGAGGATCTTCCACTCCGTGAGACTCGTAGGGAAAAGTTGGGTAAATAATTGGACATTCGGCGCGTTCTATGACTTCAAGTGGTCCTTTTAATTTACAATAACCAATACTTGAATTGTTTCTAAATTTTACAGCGCGGTAAAATAAATGAATGATTTCACCCTCTTGAAAAATCGCAGGATTGAGTACTCCTTCATTTTCAAAACCCAAATTTGTTTTTCGCAATATAATTCCTTCACGCTTTACTTCAACCATAATTTGAACCTGAAATTGAGCTCATTGCTTCTTCAAGTGAAGATGAATTCAGGAACTATAAAATTGATGTTTTAAGGGCGATTGAATGTTATATGATTTGAAATGAATGTTGTATAATTTACAGATTCACTATTGATTCATGCTGTTTTTTACAAGTTCAATTTTCGATAAGTAAGACTTTCTAAGCGTTTCATCCAGAATGCCTTTTTCAAGATCAAAATTCGATTCGAAATTTGGCAATGAAAAGTGTTCCACAATTTCTGCAGCATGTCGTGGAAATCTCGCAAGTGCCGCTTCTAAAACACTTTCTCCTCCTCTACCTCCTGGCGAAGTTGCCAACAAAAACATTTTTTTATTTGCAAAGACTTTTCCTTCGTAGCGTGAAATCCAATCCAATAAATTTTTGAATGCCGCTGAATACGAGCCATTGTGCTCCGCCATCGAAATGACCAAAAAATCTGAATTTAAGATTTTTAAATAAAAATCTTTTGCATTTTGAGGAATGCCCATTTCATTTTCTAAATCGACAGAAAACAAGGGCAATGAATAATCGTTTAAATCTAAAAAGTCGATCGTTGCATTTTGAAATTGTTGCGCAGTATAATGAGCGAATGTTTTATTGATTGAATTTTTGCTAGAGCTTGCGCCGAATGTGATAATTTTCATAGTTTGTGCATTTAATTTTGGTCAAAAATATATCAACCCCCGGTCAACTTCTTGATTTCATTCAATTTCATCAAAGCCTCAACAGGTGTCAGCGTATTGATGTCAATGGTAACCAATTCTTCGCGAATTTGTTCCAAAACGGGATCATTTAATTGAAAGAAACTCAATTGCATATCTTTTTGCGCAATCGCTTTTTTGATTTTTTCCTTGTCTTGTCCAGCATGAGAACTTTCCAATCGCGCCAAAATTTTATTGGCAGAATTGATAACTTGCGCAGGCATTCCCGCCAATTTTGCCACGTGTATACCAAATGAATGTTCACTTCCGCCAGGAACCAATTTTCTCAAAAACAAAATGCGATTTCCCGTTTCTTTCACTGCCACATTGAAATTTTGAATGCGCTCAAATTGATTGGTCATTTCATTCAATTCGTGGTAATGCGTTGCAAAAAGTGTTTTTCCTTTGAATTTTGGGTGCTCGTGGATAAACTCAGCAATCGCCCAAGCAATAGAAATTCCATCGTAAGTGCTTGTTCCGCGACCGATTTCATCTAATAGAATCAAACTTCGTTCTGAAAGGTTGTTCAAAATACTGGAAGTTTCATTCATTTCCACCATGAAAGTTGATTCACCAGAAGAAATATTATCTGATGCGCCAACGCGCGTAAAAATTTTATCCAACAATCCCAATTTGGCACTTTTCGCAGGAACAAAACAGCCCATTTGCGCCATCAATGAAATCAATGCCGTTTGTCGCAACAAAGCACTTTTACCGGACATGTTCGGTCCAGTAATCATGATAATTTGTTGCGTTTCGTTGTCCAAATAAACATCGTTTGAAACATATTCTTCACCTGCTTTCAATTGTTTTTCAATCACAGGATGACGACCATCTTTGATCTCAATAGCGAAAGATTCGTTCATTTCAGGACGGATGTAATTGTTCTCTTCCGAAGTAATCGCAAAGGAAATCAAGCAATCCAATTGTCCGATCAAAACAGCATCAAGCTGAATCATATTGATATAATCCGCCATGGAAAGAATCAATTCTTGATACAAACGCGATTCAATGGCATGAATTTTATCTTCTGCTCCGAGAATTTTCCCTTCGTATTCTTTCAATTCTTGCGTGATGTACCTTTCAGCATTCACTAAAGTCTGCTTGCGGATCCATTCTGCAGGAACTTTGTCTTTATGTGTATTGGTTACCTCCAAATAATATCCGAAAACATTGTTGAATGAAACTTTCAAACTTGGAATCCCTGTGCGTTCAGATTCTCTGACTTGCAGCGCTTCCAAATAATCTTTGCCTGAAAAAGCAATGGCACGCAACTCGTCTAATTCTTGGTGCAAGCCCGAAGCCATGATCATTCCTTTTCCCACTTGTGTTGCGGGTTCTTCAACCAATGATTTTTCAATTAAATCAATCAATGCTTGACAAGGATTTAATTGATCTGCGATTTTTTGCAAAGAAGAAACGCATGTAGATTTTAAGAGCGATTTAATCGGTGAAATTTGGCGCAAAGTGTTTTCCAAATGTTTCACCTCTTTTGGATTTACGCGTCCAACTGCCACTTTTGAAATCAAGCGTTCTAGATCGCCAATGTCTTTCAAATGTTCAGAAAGTTGAAAACGCAATTCTTTATTTTCAAACAAAAACGCCACAGAATCCAATCGATCTTGAATTGGTTTCAAATCTTTGAGCGGCAAAACCATCCAGCGTTTGAGCATTCGTCCGCCCATTGGAGTTGCAGTATGATCTAATATATCAATTAACGTTGTTGCATTGTCGTTGAACGAATGGATCAATTCCAAATTTCGAACGGTAAATCGATCCAGCCAAACATACTTTTCTTCTTCGATGCGTGACAAATAGGTGATGTGACCCAATTTATCGTGTTGCGTTTCTGACAAATAATGTAAAATCGCTCCAGCAGCAATGATTCCTGCAGTTAAATTATCGACACCGAAACCTTTCAGGTTTTTTGTTCCAAAATGTTTGGTCAAAGATTCGATAGCGAAATCTTCCGTATAAACCCAATCTTCTAGTTTGTAGGCGTGGTACTTATCACTGAATTGCGTTTGATACAAACTATTCATTTTCTTTTGATAAATGATTTCGCTCGGTTCAAAACCTTGAATCAATTTATCGATGTAATCCATGTTTCCTTGGGCGATTAAAAATTCACCTGTGGAAATATCCAAGAAAGAAACGCCATGAATCTTTTGATCCAAATGAATGGCGCACAAAAAGTTATTTCTGTTTTTCTCCAAAACCTGATCATTGAAAGAAACACCAGGTGTAACCAATTCGGTAACGCCTCTTTTGACAATATTTTTAGTCAATTTCGGATCTTCCAATTGGTCGCAAATGGCAACACGCTGACCAGCGCGAACCAATTTGGGCAAATAAGTATCCAATGAATGATGTGGAAATCCTGCCAATTCAATATGTGAAGAACCATTTCTGCGCTTTGTCAAAACAATTCCTAAAATCTTGGATGCTTTGATGGCGTCTTCTCCAAAAGTTTCATAAAAATCTCCTACCCTGAAAAGCAATAAAGCTTGTGGATGTCGGGCTTTGATTTGATTATATTGTTTCATCAACGGAGTTTCGTCCGTTTTTTCTTCTTTCAACTTGGCCATGGAATACTGGAAATTACCTCGTAAAAGTAAGTCCACTCTTTCTGTTTTGAAGCATATTTAACCGATATGTTTTCAATAATTTTCAACAAAATCAATAAATGAAGCTTATTTTTGCCAAAAACAAAAACGTGAATCGAAAATTAAAACTTTGGGAATTAGATCGTGTTTCGGAAGAAGCATTCAAAGCACAAGCAAAATTTCCGATTATTGTAATATTGAACGACATTAGAAGCTTGAACAACATTGGTTCATTTTTCAGAACAGCGGATGCTTTCAATATTGAGAAGATTTATCTTTGCGGAATAACGGCAACACCACCGCATCGGGACATTCACAAAACTGCTTTGGGAGCCACTGAAAGCGTTACGTGGGAGCACCGTAACTCAATCATTGAATTAATTAATGAATTGAAAGCAGATAATGTTTTGATTGCATCAATCGAACAAGCTGAAAAAACAACTTTACTTCATCAAATTGACCAAATCCCCGAACAAAAAATCGCGCTTATTTTTGGAAATGAAGTCGATGGAGTTGATCAAGAAGCAATTAACGCAAGTGATTATATTATTGAAATCCCACAATTCGGGACAAAACATAGTTTAAATGTTTCAGTTTGCGCTGGAGTTGTGCTTTGGGAATTTTCAAAAAAGTTTTTCTAATTTTTTTAATATTAAAAAAAACTGAAATACATTGGTGTTTAAAAACAAGATTTAAAACCTTTTAAATCTTTATAAATAGGACATTTTTTTAAATAATCCAACTATTGAGGTCTTCAAAACGTTTCACAATTGTGCAATTCTATTTGTGAATCACATTTTTTTGTTAATTTTAGTGCATCAAAAAACAATGATTATGAAAAAAATATACTTATTAGCAGGTGTATTGGTTGGAACTTCTTCACTATTCGCACAGCGTTTAGGAAATATCCCAATGGTATCTGCATCTAAAAACACGTACGTAGTTGCTAACAAAGCACAAGGAGCTCACCAACAAAAAGCTGAGGGTGACATCGTATGGTCAAACGATTTTGGAACTGCTTCAGATTGGCAACACGTTAGTGGACCAAATCAAACTGCAGGTTCTGCAGGACAATGGGCAATTGTAAGTGCTTTACCAGCAACTTTAACTGCTCAAAATTTCAACTCAACAATTCAATCTGTTTCAGGACCAACTTTTGGTTTAATTGATTCAGATGGTGCTGGAGCTGGTAAAGTTCAAGATGCATATTTTGAATACACAGGTACTATCAACTTGTCTGCTTTAGCTGCTGGTACTCCATTGTATTTAGAATTTACTGAGTACTACAGAAACTACCAAGAAGAAACTTACATCGAGGTTTCTGTTGATGGTGGAACAACTTGGGTTACTTATGAAGTAAATCCTGTTGCTGAAGTTCCTGTAAATACAACTTCATTGGTACCAGAATACCAAATCGTAAACATTAGTTCTGCAAATGCAGCAGGTTCTGCAACTGTGAAAGTAAGATTTCACTACGTTGGAACATACGATTGGTTTTGGGCAGTTGATGATATTCAAATTTCTGAAGCATACCAAAATGATGGTAAAATGGTTAGAAGTTTCATGACTTCAAATCCTTCAGCTACTCAAGGTTGTGATTACTATTTATTACCTGACAATCAAATTGCTGATTTCCCAGGTCACGAATTCATCACAATTGCTGAAAATATGGGAGCTGCAACTCAAACAAATTTCAGAGTTAGAGCAACAGAGCCAGTTACAGGATATTCTGAATTGAGTGGACCTGGTGTAACTTACGGTGCAAGTTTGGCTACTGGAGTATCTGATACTTTCAACATTGTAAATGCTTTCAATCCGATTGCTTCTGCAACACCTTACAAAGTAACTGTTTCTACTGAACTAGGAATGACTGACGGTAACACTGCAAATGATACAACTTCTTTCCGTAACATCAAAGTTGGTGGAACTGAGTTTGGTCGTGACAATGGTGTTGTTGTTGCTGGAATCACTGGTTTTGGTGGTACAGGAAATGAAATCTTAGGATGGTTTAACTACATGAATATCTTTGCTGATTATTCAGTAGGTTCTGTTAAAACATACATCATGGCTACTCAAGCTACAGATTTCACAACTGACCAAGTACATGCTTCTATCGAATCTTATGATGGTACAACTTGGACTGAGGTTTTCACAACTCCAGATTACACAGTAACTTCAGCTGATTTCGGAAAATGGTTGTCATTGTCAAGTGATGTTACCACTTTGGTACCAGGATTATATAGAGTTATTTTCTACAGAACTGATAATGCTACAAGTACATTAAGAATTGGTTCTGCTCAACCATGTCCAGAAAACACTGTTGGTGGTATCAAAATCACTGACTTGTCAACTATCGGTTTGGCTGATCCAAATGCTTTGATGATTCGTTTGTCTCCAGTAAGTTTCTTAGGAGTAAATGATATCGATGCTGACCAATTTGGTTTAACTGTTTACCCAAATCCAGCGAATGATGAAGTAAATGTTTCTTTCAACTTAACTAACGAAGCTTTGGTTAATGTTACTGTAACAGATTTAACTGGTAAAGTTGTTTACACTTCTAATGGTGAAAACAATGTTGCTGGTGCTCATTCAATGAAAATCAATACTTCTAATTTCAGCAATGGTGTTTACATGGTAAACTTCAAAGCAAATAATGAAGTTTCAACTCAAAAAATCGTTATCAGAAAATAATTTCTTTTAACTCCTATTTTAGAAATCCATCGATCAATGATCGGTGGATTTTTTTTTGTGCCTAAATGAACGATTTTACTATTTTTGCTGAATTACAAAACAGTACAAAAACAATAAAACAAATTATATCAATATGAAAGCATACGTTTTTCCAGGTCAAGGTGCTCAATTTTCAGGAATGGGCAAAGACTTATATGAAAATTCAGAAATCGCTAAAAACATGTTCAATCAAGCCAATGAAATTCTTGGTTTTGACATTCAAAAAATCATGTTTGAAGGGACAGACGAAGAGTTGAAACAAACTAAAGTAACGCAACCTGCAATTTTCTTGCATTCTACAATTCTGGCTGCTTGCTTGGGAGATACTTTCAAGCCTGATTTGGTTGCTGGACATTCCTTGGGTGAATTATCTGCATTGGTTGCCAACAAAGTCTTGAAATTTGAAGATGGTTTAAAATTGGTTTACAAACGCGCATTGGCGATGCAAGCTGCGTGCGAAGCAGTTCCTTCAACAATGGCAGCTATCCTTGGTTTAGAAGACGAAGTGGTTGAAAAAATTTGTGCAGAAATTGACGGAGTTGTCGTAGCAGCAAATTACAATTGTCCTGGTCAGTTGGTGATTTCAGGATCAATTCCGGCGGTTGATGAAGCTTGTGTAAAGTTGACGGAAGCTGGTGCTAAAAGAGCGCTTAAATTACCTGTCGGTGGTGCATTCCACTCACCATTGATGGAACCAGCAAGAGAAGAACTGGCTGCTGCAATTGAAGCCACTGAATTTTCAACGCCAATTTGTGCGGTATATCAAAATGTAAATGCAAGCGCAGTAACAGACCCACAAACCATCAAAGACAACTTGGTAGCACAATTAACAGCACCCGTAAAATGGACGCAAATCATGCAAAATATGATCGCTGACGGAGCAACTGAAGTAATAGAAGTTGGACCAGGAAAAGTATTGCAAGGCTTATTCAAAAAAGTAGATAGAGCTTTTCCATGCAGTTCAGCTGAAATCTAATTTTCAAACCAATTAGGAAATTCAAAAACAGATCGATTATTCGGTCTGTTTTTTTTTATGCAAGCTTTTTTTTGAGGTTTTGAACAATTCAAAATATTAGCTGTTAATATTTTTATTTAGTTTTAAATGCTATAAAATTTGTGTAGTCGAATTGTTTTATCATTTTTGCACTGCACTATAATCAACTTTGATTGGATGACTAATTTAGAAGAAAATAAAATTTCTTTTCATGCACGATTGAACATCTTACACGAGATGTCCAAATTGGCGCGTAAAATTAGAAAGCACAAAGTTACTGCCGAAGGCTCAGATACAGATCTTTGGAACCAAAAGCAAACCGCATTAGAAAATCATTACAAAGAATTAGAAGCAAGTCTGAAAGGAGCTTAGATTATTAGAACTGCCCAAAAGTTTAGAAAAAAGACCCGCTTCGCTATAAGATTTTAAGATATTAAGAGCCGTTGCTACGCAACTTTAGGACTTAAATTTTCGATGTTACTGCGCAACTTTACGACTAGATTTTCGCTGTTGCTTCGCAATTTTGAGACGTTCATTTGTTGGGTCGCAATGCATTGCGACCCAACTGAAATTTATCTCGCGACGTCTTAAAATCTTAGTATCTTAAAAAAATCTACTTCTTAGCTTTCATCTTCACATAAACCACTTTCTTGGTCTCAAAGAATTCTTCTTGGAACAAATCAGCGATATCAAAATAGGTGACAGATTGTTGCACGGGTTTCATTTCATCAGCTAAATCTCCACCTTTCAAGTATAAAATTCCATTTGGAAATTCGTTTCGTTGTTCAACTTTGAATTTGTCTTTCAACCAAGTCAAGAAAACAGGCATGGCAGTTACTGCTCGACTAACGACAAAATCAAACGTTTCTTTGATGTTTTCAGCGCGGTCGTGTGTTGCTCGCACATTTTCTAATTCCAAAGCCGCAGCGACTTCTGTTACTACCTTAATTTTCTTCCCAATCGAATCAACCAAATGAAACTGACAATTTGGAAACAAAATCGCCAAAGGAATTCCAGGAAATCCGCCGCCGGTGCCGACATCTAGAATGGAAGAATGATCCGCAAAAGGCATCACTTTCGCTATGGCTAATGCGTGCAATACATGTCGCTCGTAAAATTGATCTAAATCCTTGCGCGAAATGACATTGATTTGTTCATTCCAATGTTGATACAAAGGCATCAATTGCTCAAATTGAGATTTTTGTTTGTCTGTTAAATCAGGAAAATATTTGAGAATCAATGCGACTGAATTCATGCTTTTTTTTGACAAAAGTAACAAAAAAACTCCGCCCAAATTGAGCGGAGTTGATTTACAATGGTGAATTTATATTTTCAATCTTGATAAATTTTATCAACGATCGTTTTATATTTTTCTAAAATGATTTTGCGTTTCAATTTCAATGTTGGTGTCAATTCATTCCCTTCAATGGTAAATTCTTTGGGCAACAATTCAATTTTTTTGATTTGTTCCCAATTGCCATAAAGCGTATTGAATCCTGTAACTTCTTTTTGAATACGTTCTCTTACGGCTTCATTGTTAGCAATTTCTTCATTGGAAAGTTGGTCAAAATTCAAATTTTTCCTTTTCGCCCATTCCTTGATGAATGCAAATCCAGGAACAATCAATGCCGCAGGGAACTTTTGGTTTTCTCCAATTACCATGATTTGCTCAATGAATCTAGATTCTTTAAACTTATTTTCCATCGCTTGCGGAATAATGAATTTCCCGCCAGAAGTTTTGAAAATTTCTTTTTTACGATCTGTTATTTTAAGGAATTTATCTTCCACCATTTCACCTATATCGCCTGTATGGAACCATCCTTCAGCGTCAATATCCTCGGCGGTTTTATCAGGTAGATTATAGTAACCCATCATGACATTTGGACCTTTTACCAAAATCTCTCCGTCTGGGGCAAATTTGACTTTCACGCCTTTTAGTACTGTTCCAACAGTCCCAATTCTGATTCCATTGACAAAATCATTTACAGAGACTACTGGCGAAGTTTCTGTCAAACCATATCCTTCTAAAATGGGAATATCCGCTGCTAAAAAAATTCTAGCCAATCGTGGTTGCAAAGCTGCACTTCCTGATGCAATTGCTTTGGTTTCTCCACCTAATGCTTCCTGCCATTTGCTGAAAATCAACTTGCGTGCAATAGACAATTTGAATTTGTACCATGCTGATTTACCTACAACATCATATTGTTCAGCGAGTCCAACAGCCCAGAAAAATAAAGATCTTTTGATTCCTGTCAATTCATCGCCTTTAGCCATGATTTTATCATATACTTTCTCAAGCAATCGCGGAACGGCCGTAAAAACATGTGGTTTCACTTCACGAATATTGTCACCAATCGTATCCATAGATTCAGCGAAATAAATCGAACAACCTAAATACAAATACATGTAATGCAACATGCGTTCATACACGTGGCAAACTGGTAAAAACGTTAAAACGCGTGAATATTCATCTGCAGGAATTCGCTCCAAACAAGCCATTACGTTGGACAATAAATTGTTGTGCGAGAGCATTACACCTTTTGGATTTCCTGTGGTACCAGAAGTGTAAATAATGGTTGCCAAATCTTCATTTCTTACATTCGCTTTCAAGGCGTCAATAGTTTGACTTTCAACGTCTGTTCCTGCGATAAAAACTTCTTCCCAATGAGGTGTATTTTCAATTTGGTCAAAACAATACAAGTGATCCAAAGCGGCTAAATCCGATTGAATACTGTGCAATTTTTCATATAATTCCTGATTTCCCACAAAGCAAACCTTGATTCCAGCGTCTGTGAAAATATATCTGTAATCGGAAATCGAAATATTTGGATATACAGGAACAACAACCGCCCCAACTTGTTGAATGGCAATATCAACAGTATTCCATTCATAACGATTGCTAGAAACCACTCCTACCCTGTCTCCAGGTTTTACCCCTAAAGCTACCAATCCTTTAGAAACAAGATTTACTTTTTCTAAAAATGATTGAATAGAAACCTTGTCCCATTCGCCGTTTCTTTTCGTCGAAAATGTACGCTCATTTGGATGCTTTTCCAACTGATAATAAGGAATATCAAATAGTCGTTTTACTTCTTTCATAGTTACAAGATATGTCTAAAAATAAGAATTATTTTCAAATGGTGCTTCGATTTTGAAATTAATTTGATGGATAACCAAATCAATTGTCGAAAAATAAACCCTATGAATTAAAAATTGTGATTTTTATAACAATTTTTTATAATTAAAAATTTAATTCTAAATTCATTCAAGCCTAAAAAAAATTGTTCATTTAAAATCAGGATAAGTTCGATGAAAACATACGAATGTTCATTTACTCAAAACCGATGGTAACAATCGTTGCACTTTTGTGTTACAGTAACTGAGATTGATACTATTAAATTAGACTTGCATATCAATTTCAGTTATTTTGATTTATTTAAAATCCTTTGTTGGTTTTTAAATTGATATTGCCAGATTCCACTTTTTATCTGGTTTTTTAAGTGGACTTAGGTATGTTTTGATTTGTTTTAAAAGGTTTATTCAGCAGAGTAAACCTTTTTTCCTTTTATGAAAGTCATAAACGCGAAATTTTCTTGGAACACTTCATCCGCTTTGACCTTATTCTCAAAAATCGCAAAAGTCGCATCTTTTCCTTTTTCCAAGGTTCCCAAATCATCTTCCTGAAAAGCGGCAAATGCGCTCCAAAGTGTCATTCCTTTGATGCAATCCATGAACGAAATTGCTTCTTTTTTCTGAAATCCTGCGCCTGGAAAATTCTCTTTGTTTTTGCGATTCACTGCCGCATGAATTGTTAAAAATGGATTGATGGATTCCACTGGAAAATCTGTTCCAATACACATAATTCCTGTTTGATTCAACAACGATTGATACGCATAAGCACCCCGCATGCGGTTTTCACCCAAACGGTCTTTCGCCCAACGTTGATCTGTTGTTGCGTGCGTTGGTTGCACAGATGGAAAAGCACCGCAATTTCCCAATCTCAAAATGTCGGTCGGATCCAACACTTGCGCGTGTTCAATTCTCCAACGATGGTCTTTTCTGACTTCGTAAATGCGTTCCATTAAATCGATGACCAATTTATTAGTAGAATCGCCAATCGCATGCACATTCATTTGATAGCCTGTAACTTCACAGATATCAGCAATCTTTTGCATTTCTTCGAAAGGAGTTGTCAGCACACCAAAATGTCCTGGCTCGTCAGAATATGGTTTTTTCAAACATGCACCACGTGAACCTAAAGCGCCGTCGCCCATCACTTTGAAGCTGCGTATCGTCATATTGCGATATTCAAAAATTCCATTTTTCTTCGCAAATTGAATGTTTTCCGGCGTTGGATAAAGCATTGCATATAAATTCATTTTCAATTCTTTCGAAGCAACCATTTTCTTAAAAAAGGCAATGTCTTTGAAATTGATTCCAGCTTCGTGCACGCCCGTGATTCCATATTGAAACAATTCTTCTTGAATCTCCAAAATCGCTTGTTTCATTTCTGCATCTGGATATTTCGGTAAGTTTTCAAAAACGACATTCATCGCATTATCGACCAACAAACCGCTGCATTTTCCGTCTTTTAGGTGAATAATTCCACCGTCAACCTTGGTTTCTGGCGTAATTTTCAATTGTTTCAACAAGCAATCATTCACCAAAACAGCGTGACCGTCAACGCGAAACAAAGCAACTGGAATCGTTGGGAAAACCTTGTTCAATTCCTGATTGTCTGGCAAAGCGGTTTCAGACCAAAGTGATTGATCCCAACCGCTACCAACGATGAATTTTTTTCCCGTTCTGGAAGCGTATTTCTCCAGTCGCACAATGATTTCATTCATCGATTTTGAACCAACCAAATCTGCGTTTAATTTCTGTTGCGCGAGTCCGAGTAAATGTCCGTGCGCATCCGTAAATCCAGGATACATATCTCTTCCGCCTGCGTCAATCATTTCGTCCGCAGCATATTTGTTTTGGATTTGTCGATCTGGACCAACTTCCACGATTTTTCCATCGGTAATCGCAATGGCTTCGTATTCGTGGTTGTTTTCATCCATCGTGTGGATTTTCGCATTGTGGATAATCATATCCACCGATCGACCTTTGTAACACGCTGAAAATAAAATCAGTGAAATACCGAAAAAGAAAAATTTATTCATCGAAAAAAGTTTATTGCTTGTGAAAAACAGTCGCTGAAGCTTGCGCTGTTGGCATGATGACCAAATCATTGATCGTCACATGTTTTGGACGTGTCGCTGCAAAATAAATCGTTTCTGCAATGTCTTCTGCAACCAATGGATCAAAACCGTTATAAGTCGCATCTGCTGTGGCTTGATCGCCTTTGAATCGCACCAATGAAAATTCAGTATCTGCTGCGCCAGGAGCAATGTTGGTGACTTTGATATTGTAAGCAACCAAATCGATGCGCATGGATTTCGACAAAGCGTCTACCGCGTGTTTCGATGCACAATAAACGTTTCCGCCTGCGTACACTTCTTTTCCTGCAATGCTTCCCAAATTGAAAATATGACCCGATTTTTTCGCTTTCAAAAATGGAATTACGGCTTTGCTGACATACAACAATCCTTTGATGTTGGTGTCAATCATGCGTTCCCAATCATCAACAATTCCTTCGTCAATCGGAGATCTTCCGACAGCCAAACCTGCATTGTTTACTAATATTGACAAGCGATCTGACCAACTTGCAGGAATCGATTGAATGGCTTGATTGACTTCGTTTTCAACGCGTACATCGAAACACAAATTCAAGACAGAAACGCCAAAATTGGCTTCCAATTCTGTTTTCAAAGTTTCTAATCTATCAGCTCTTCTTCCTGTGGCGATGATGTCGTATCCATTTTGCGCAAAAATGCGCGCTGTTGCTTGTCCAAATCCAGATGTTGCGCCGGTGATTAAAATTACGTTGTTTGTTGCTTCCATTTTTCGGGGATTGAAATAATAAAAATACTGATTACAAAAATAGCCATATAAGCAGGAATTCGATAGCGCACAATCGCACCTGCGACGGGAGTTGTCCAGCCGACCAACACCAAGATCGAAATGCTGAAAAGAATCAGCGTGAAAATCAATTTTTGTTCTTCGACATTCAATTTTCTACGTTTGATAATCGCGAAAATCAGAAAACCAAGCACGCCAACGACTTCCAAAGCAGACGGATATTTCATCGCACCACCATTGTCCCATAAAAATGGGCGCAACAACGCATTCGCAATGGCTTGCGGAGCAGAAGTGACTAAATTTGAAAAAGAATGATTGATGCGCTGAATTGGAATTAAACTCACTGAACTGTCTTCAACGACATACAATATCCATTTTTCGCCTTTCGGTTCGAGGTGAATGGGTTTGAAATCATTTTTTCGGTAAATCCATTTTTGCTTCGCATCTGTTGGTTCGAGTAATTCAACCACAGAATCTTTCACGCGCAAGCGATTCAAATGGGCGTTGTAGAAGAAATAAAACTGGTTGGAATCTTTCATCGCATACAATCCGCCTTCACCCACGTGGATGGAATCGATTTGTTTGACGGTTAAATCGTCGGTGAATTTTTGGCGCAAGTTGGGGAAAAGCAAAACCAATCCAGCGCAAAACAACAAAAAGGTACCCAAACTGAATATCGGAATATGGCGATATACCAATCGACTCCAATTCCTGAAAAACAAGGCGAAAAGCAAGCAAATCAGCACATACGGCTTGAAAAAGACAAGCAACAAAATTCCCGAAATCAAAAATATCGTTTTGCGTTTCGTGGACAATTCACCCAACAAAGCACGTGCAATTAATCCCAATCCGAGAATCAAAAAAGGTTCTTTCAAGATACCTGCGGACCAAAAAAGTAGATTCGGCAAGGCCAACATTCCCCAGAAAAACAAACTGGATTTTAACTGAACGCGTTGCTGAAAAGCCAATACCAAATGGCGCATTCCGAACAAGGAAATGAGCCCCATGAAAATGGCGTGAATGTATGCGTTTCCGCAAGAGATAAAGAACAACAAACTGTTGATGCGAATCACATTTTGCGAATCGTTGATCAAGTTGCTATCCCCGCGCGACCACAATTTGGTGTCTTGCAAATACTGCTGAATGATTTCAGGCGATTGGTTCCAACCTGTAAGAAATTTGAAATAATCTACCGGCGATTTGTAAAAAACACCGTGCAAAATGCGGCTGTCTTTCAGGTAAGCAAAGGCATCGCTCGAAGGATAAAAATGGGCATACAAATAGATGAACAGAAACCCAACAGCCGACTTGACCAAAAAGGCATATTCAAAACCCAAATTCGGTTCATTTTGCCCGAAACGCAAACGCCAAAAGCGCAATCCTACAAAAAGGACAACAACCCAAACAAGCGCATACAGAATTGAATTTTCCATTGTTTCAATGATTTTCAAAAGTAAGAAATTGTTTTGATTTCCGACTTTTAAAAACTTGCGGGTGAAATGTGAGTTTGCCTTCGAATAAAAAATTTATTCTTTTATTCATCGTGAATTGTATTTTTACCATATCTTCAACATAATTATGAAGCTAAGTTTAAATTTTTTTTCGAAATTAAAATTAAATAGACAAATAGATCTGTTATCACTTATTGTGATTTTTTCTAATTTTTATTTGGCATTTTCTCAAACCAACCCTACTCAAATATCAAATATCTTTAAAGGAAAAATTGTTGGACTTGGATATAGTAACGGAGGACAAACATTTGCAACTGAAAATAATTTAACATTTGATTGTTCAACCTGTCAAAATATGGGAAATGTTTATCTTTTTTGTCTAGAAATCAATGCTTCTTTAGATCCGAATAAAACCAGTCAAATTGTCTATAAAATTAATGGTGTAGAATATTTATTTGATTCTGAGACTAGAATCGGGGTCAAAAAAATAGTTAACCCACAAAACAATAGTGCTTATGTTCATCTTAAGAAAATCGATTTTCCATGTCTAGATCAAGGTTATATTAATTTTAGTATCCCGCCGCAAGAGGCACTTCATGTTTTCGTGGGCTTCTATTTAGTTTTTGAATGCATAGATAATAATAGTGACGCCATTTCTTATAAAATTATCTTTAATGATAATACCACTGAACCAAATGTGAATATTTTGTCAGCAAATACAATCTCTTTAAATCCAATTGACCTAACGAAGGATGTAGGTTTTTCTGTAATTGGCAATACTTTCAATTTTATGAATGGAGATGCCTCAAATATTGCGTTCAACAATATTTCTTTGGGCACAATAGGTGGAATAGATGTCAGTTCTCAAGGATTTAGTGGAACTGGAGTTAAAGGTCATTTTCAATATGAAAATGGAACTCTAACTGGTTTGGATGATGATACAGAGGATGATTTAATGAATGGAACAGATGGCTTAGCAAATGTATCTTCATATTTAACAGCTAATAACTCAGCTTATTTTTCGATTAATCATGAAAACTTGGGTGACAGGTCTAATTATGCTATTGCTACTATTTTATCCTATAACACTACCTGCCAAGAATTCCCCTTCGCTGCCTCCAACGACACCACCATTTGCCGCAATGCACCGCTCCAACTTTCCGCTTCTGGCGGTACGCAATATCTTTGGCAACCAGACACAGACTTAAGTTGCTCAACGTGTCCCAATCCCATTTTTACAGGTGATAGCTCACGTTTTTACACCGTTCGTATTTGGAACAATGATTCGTGTTCGGTTGTGCGTCCAGTAAAAGTAAACGTGACCCAATTACCAGAATTTTCAAGTATTACCACTTCCGCAAGTACATGCGAAGGCGCAACAGGCAAAATAATAGCTTCAGCAAGTTTGACCGGAGAAAGCTATGCAATCAATGGCGGCGCACCGCAAGCAACGGGCAACTTTTTCAATTTGGCGCCCGGTTTTTATACCGTTACTTTGCAAGCATTGAACGGTTGTAGCAAAGATTCAATCGTTGAAGTCGGTGCTGTCATTTCCACCAATGCGAATTTTACCGCCAATCCTGCGCAAGGCAATGCACCTTTGATGGTCAATTTCAATAATCAAAGCACGAATGCGAATAATTATGATTGGTTTTTGAACGGCGTATCACAAGGAAATAACTACAGCTCAGAATTATTCGACTCCATCGGAATTTACACCGTCCAACTCATCGCTTGGCAAAATGATCCAACGTGTGCCGACACCGCTTTTCAAACGATTTCGGTTACAAGTGCTGGTTTTTAAATTATAGGAAGCAGTTTGGTTTCCGCTGGTAGCAATGCGCAAAATACCTTTTCGGTACTTACGAATGGTACGCCCATCGTAAAAGTCAATTTATACGATGTCCAAGGCAGATTATTGAAAACCAAAACCAACCTGCAACTCACCGCTGGTTCCAACACGATTTGGAGTGCATCAGAATTGAGTGATATCGCTTCAGAAATGGTTCTCTACAGAATCGAATGGCAAAATGCAGCTGAAAGTGGCGAATTGAAAGGGAAAGTTTTGTTTCTAAAGTGAAATTGGATTAGACAAGGTTCACATTTCATCTAATAATCCAACACCGACGAAGTCAGCCACGAAGTGAATCCAATTATCTAACAATCTAAACATCCAAAAATCCTCCAAAAACATTGACCAAATAATTTATAATACCTAAATTCGCACACGACAAAATAAAGATACAATTTAACACATATTTCTATGGTTTTTGATTTAGACATGATTAAGAAAGTGTATGCTAAATTTCCGGAGCGCATTCAGGCGGCACGTGAAATTACGGGCAAACCGTTGACACTTTCAGAAAAAATCCTTTACGCTCACTTGTGGGACGGAAATGCAACTACAGCATTTGAAAGAGGAAAATCTTACGTGGATTTTGCACCAGACCGTGTAGCGATGCAAGATGCAACGGCGCAAATGGCGTTGTTACAGTTTATGCAAGCAGGTAGAAAAAAAGTGGCTGTTCCATCTACGGTGCATGCAGATCACTTGATTCAAGCGAAATTAGGCGCAAGCAAAGATTTACAAGAATCGCTAAATCAAAACAACGAAGTATTTAACTTTTTGTCATCCATTTCAAACAAATATGGTATCGGTTTCTGGAAACCAGGAGCTGGAATCATTCACCAAGTAGTGCTAGAAAACTACGCATTCCCAGGTGGAATGATGATTGGAACAGATTCTCACACAGTGAACGCTGGTGGATTGGGAATGGTTGCAGTTGGAGTTGGTGGTGCTGACGCGGTAGACGTGATGGCTGGAATGGCTTGGGAATTGAAATTTCCTAAATTAATCGGAATCAAATTGACTGGAAAACTGAATGGTTGGACTTCTGCGAAAGACGTTATTTTGCGTGTGGCAGATATCTTGACTGTGAAAGGTGGAACTGGTGCAATTGTAGAATATTTTGGAGACGGTGCGATTTCACTTTCTTGCACAGGAAAAGGAACGATTTGTAACATGGGCGCTGAAATTGGAGCAACGACTTCAACTTTCGGTTACGATGATTCAATGCGTAGATATTTGGCTGCAACTGGTCGTCAGGAAGTTGTTGACGCAGCAGATGCGATTGCTGAGCACTTGACTGGAGATACTGAAGTTTATGCAAATCCAGAATTGTATTTTGACCAAGTGATTGAAATCAATTTGTCAGAATTGGAACCATACATCAACGGACCTTTCACGCCAGACAGAGGAACACCAGTTTCT
Source organism: Flavobacteriia bacterium (assembly GCA_947462925.1). Lineage (GTDB taxonomy): Bacteria > Bacteroidota > Bacteroidia > Flavobacteriales_D > Crocinitomicaceae > JAQVCM01. Next base: position 32,477 of record CANHQP010000027.1, read on the forward strand.
AAAATGCGTGCGGAAGCAGAAGCAAATGGATGGCCATTGAAAGTTGAATGGGGATTGATCGGTTCTTGTACAAACTCTTCTTACGAAGATATGGCGCGCGCTGCTTCTATCGTTGAACAAGCGGTTGCTCACGGAATTTCTCCAAAAGCAGAATTTGGAATCAATCCAGGTTCTGAGCAAGTACGTTACACAATCGACCGCGATGGAATCATTGCAACATTTGAAAAAATGGGTACGAAAGTATTTACGAATGCTTGTGGACCATGTATCGGACAATGGGACCGTGAAGGTGCTGAAAAACAAGAAAAAAATACGATCGTTCACTCTTTCAACCGTAATTTCTCGAAAAGAGCGGATGGAAATCCAAATACACACGCGTTTGTGACTTCACCAGAAATGGTTGCAGCATTGGCAATTGCAGGTGATTTAGGATTCAATCCATTGACAGATACGTTGACAAACGACAAAGGAGAGCAAGTAAAATTGAATCCTCCAAAAGGAGACGAATTGCCAACCAAAGGATTTGATGTTGAAGATCCAGGATACCAAGCGCCAGCAGAAGACGGAAGTGGTGTAACAATCGCTGTAAGTCCAGATTCTTCTCGTTTGCAATTGTTGGAAAACTTCCCACTTTGGGACGGAAAAAATATTTTGGGTGCGAAATTATTGATCAAAGCCAAAGGAAAATGTACGACTGACCACATTTCTATGGCTGGTCCATGGTTGAAATACAGAGGTCACTTAGACAACATTTCAAACAACATGTTGATTGGTGCTGAAAATGCATTCAACGGAAAAGCAAACTGTGTTGTAAATCAATTGACAGGTGCAGAAGGAGAAGTTCCTGCGGTACAAAGAGCGTACAAAGCGGCTGGAGTTCCATCTATCGTTGTGGGAGATCACAACTACGGTGAAGGTTCATCTCGTGAGCACGCTGCGATGGAGCCGCGTCATTTAGGTGTTCGTGCGATCATTGTTAAATCATTTGCGCGTATCCACGAAACAAACTTGAAAAAACAAGGAATGTTAGGATTGACGTTTGCGAACGAAGCAGATTACGACAAAATCCAAGAAGCAGATACTTACAATTTCACAGATTTGGAATCTTTTTCTCCAGACAAGCAATTGACTTTGGAAATCGTTCATGCAGATGGTTCGAAAGAAAACATCATGTTGAACCATACTTACAACCAACAACAAATTGAGTGGTTCAAAGCAGGTTCAGCGTTGAATTTAATTAAATTAGAAAGTCAGAAAAATAGCTAATAAGCGATTTGATAAAATGAAAATAGGCTGTTCCATTTGAACAGCCTATTTTTTTGCTTGAATTTTTACTTTTCTTTCCTTGATGAAAGAAAAGTAACAAAAGAAACCACGCAGTAGCACCGCAGGTAAATCAAGTCTTCGTGATTGAACTTGCTTCCGTAAACTCCAGCATTTTTAAAACTTCTGAAAAGTGACTTCAGTCGATGAGCTATCGCTATCTCGTTCGTCCGCACTTTTCAGTGCGTTTCAAAAACCGTCCAATCACTAGGACGACCAAATCCTTGAAATCTATCTAATCAACTAAAATCAATTTACCTGAAGCTACTCTATTTTTAGTATCTTTCATTTGGTAGAAATAAATACCTGCTTTTTGTGCTGATAAATCGATTTCCGTTGTATATCCGTGAAATTCTTGTTGGCTTACTTTTTGTCCCAAGGCATCGAAAACAGTCAATTGAATATCATTGATTTCAGCTTGCTCAACGTGGAAAATTCCCGTTGAAACATTTGGGTAAATTTTGATTAATGAAGCCAATGTCTGTTCGTCAACACTTCCTAAAAAGCTCACGCAATCGATTACCGATTCTAAAGTTTGAGTTGTAATTGTTGCAGGATTTGAAAAAGTGTTTAAACCTGTGGAAGAAACAAACACAATGTCATTTGCAACAATCGGACTAGTAACCACAGTGGCGGTATTGTCTTCACTTAAACAATATACAGTTGGGTTTTCAAAATTCTCATCCATTTTGATAATCCCAATGTGTTTTTGAACCAAAACCTTAACGCCATAAATTGGGCCATTTCCAATAGCGAAAACGCGTTTATTTTTGGTTTCAACAACTGACAAACCAATCATAAAAGGTCTTTTGTATGCAACAGTTGCATTTAACTCTTTGTTTGCTTTAAAAATCCTTGAGCCAAAGTCAGCAGGATTCATAAAAATGAATGAACTGTCAGATTGCATCTCGAATTTTAACTCATCAGGAAATTGGCAATCTTGCCCAAAGAATACAGTTTCGTTCGCATTTTCACCGTTAAAATCGGTTTTAATAACTGCAATTGAATAATTGTTTAAATCGAGTGTCAACATTGCTGGACCTTGATTGGTCATTTCTAATCCATAAGTTTTAGCGTAAGCATATTTCTTAGTCCATTCATAATCGCCAGCATCTGTGAAATGATGCAAAGTACCAAATTTGATTGCGGTGGTGCTGTCATTGTAGCCTGAAACATATAATCCATTCGAAGGCGTCGATTGAATTGCATTCACATAAACGGTAGAATCTCCAGCAGCATCTAAAATATGCGTCCAATCTACAATTCCATTCGATGATAATTTAGCCACGAAAATACTTTCGCCGTAATTGATATTCCCCGCAACGGCATATCCTCCGTCATTGGTTTCTGCAACGGCACTGATTTCATACGATGAATTATTTGCAATTGCCAAAGATTTTGACCAAAGTGTATCGCCTAAATCATTCAATTTCAAAATATACCCTTCGAATTGCAAATTATCATTATTCACTGCTTTTCCAACAGCAACATAGAAATTGTCGTTGGTCTCGAGTAACTGATTAAAAATTACTTCATTTGACAATGGACTTTGAAAATCAAGAAATTTATTCCAAATATAATTTCCCAATGAATCAACTTTGCAGATAAATCCTGAATCAAATCCTGAAACTCCTGCAAACAATAAGCCACCGTCACTGGTTGCCAAAACGGAATTAGCCTCTAAATCAGTCGCAGTTTTATAGAAAACTTTGTTGTAAAGCGAATCTTGTGACCAAGAATTCAATGTCAATAAGGAAACAATTGTTAAGAGTAAGATTTTTTTCATTGTACTAGATTTTTATTTATCAAATAACGTATTCAAAGGTTCAGACGTTTGTAGTTTTTTATTTTATCCACATTAATTTCTCTCTTTCCACTTTCATGCGCAAGAAACCGAAAGTAACCGTTACGATTGTTCCGGAAATTTCTTCCACAGTTCCTGACTGTTTGGTTTCAATCAATTTTACTACAGAACCAACTTTGATTTTAGCTCGCTGGTAAGTATCAACTTCAGGTTTTCCTGGTTTCACTTTTTTGGGTTTATTGGCATTGACTTCGGATTTCAGCTTTTCAGCCAATTTTGCTTGTTCAATTTTGCCTCTTTCAACCGTTAGATATTTTTTCACCTCCTCTATCAAAGGCTGATTGGCATCTTTTTTTCTCGTTTTGGTTTGATATCGATCGATGAAGGTTTTGAGTTTTTTACCTAAATTGACATACTTGTTGTCGCGCTCCATGGCGATTTGCTGTTGCGCCAATTTTTCTTCAAAGCGTTTTTTCTTTTCGTTGTATGAAACACGGGCTTCTTCGGCCAATTGTTGCGCTTCAATGTGCTCATTGTTGAGCTTTTCCAAATAGGTTTTCTCCCGTTGCAACTCGCTCAATAACCTGTCCATATTCACTTTATGTTCGTCAATTTTCGTTTTGGCTTCTTCAATCAACTCCAATGGAATTCCATTGATTTGCGCCACTTCGAAGGTAAACGAACTTCCCGGCTGACCAATCGAAAAACGATACAACGGTTCCAAAGTTTCCGTATTAAACAACATGCACCCATTGATGGCATTTTTCAAACGATCGGCTTTCAATTTGATATTTCCGTAATGCGTGGTAATGACACCAAAACACTTTTTGTTGTACAATTGCTCGAAGAAAACTTCCGCCAAAGCGCCACCCAAATCAGGATCTGAACCAGTTCCAAATTCATCCAACAACAACAAAGTTTTGCGATTCGAAACTTCCAAAAAATGTTTCATTCGCTTCAGTCGATACGAATAAGTACTCAATTCATTTTCTATCGATTGATTGTCGCCAATATCCGTTAGAATGGAATGAAAAAAGGACATTTTACTGTTTGGATGCACCGAAACCAATAAACCTGCCTGCAACATCAATTGAGACAATCCAATGGTTTTTAAAGTAATACTTTTCCCTCCCGCATTCGGACCAGAAATGACCAACATGCGCGAAAATTTGTCCATGATCAAATTCTGAGGCAAAGTTTTCTTTCCAATGGCACGGTTATTTTTCCATAAAATCGGATGAAAAGCATTGATCAATTCGATGTGTGGTTCGTCTGAAATCGATGGTAAATCTGCGTTTAAATCAATCGCCAGTTTTGCTTTGGCGTTGATGAAATCCAATTCCGTCAGTAAATTCTGATACCCTTGAATTAAAGGAAAATGATGTGCAATAGATTTGGTCAACGCTTGCAAAATTCTGAAAATCTCTTTGCGTTCATCGTCCGTCAACAATTCCAATTCACTGTTCAATCCGACATTCACTTCTGGTTCGATGTAAGTCAAACTTCCTGTTTTCGAAGAACCAACGACTGAACCTTTGATTTTTCTTTTGTGCGTAGACTGCACGGTCAAAACGCGACGATCATTGACAAAAGTTTCTTTGGTATCGCCCAACAAACCTTCTTTCAACAATTTGCGCATTTCTTTGTCAAAATTTCGGTTGATTTGATTTCGAACCGCATTGATTTTTTGACGAATGGCGTAAAGTGCAGGCGAAGCGTCGTCTTTGATATTTCCGCGTCGATCGAAAACTTTCTCAATCGCTTCGATGATTTCTTTGGTGTAATAAACTTCATTGAGCAATCCGACCAAATTGGGATATTCTTTTTCTCTTTTATCAAAGAAATATAAAATCGCATTCACCAACTCAGATGCACGTGAAATGCGGACAAAACCTTCTTGTTCGAGCACCGCATTGTGAATCGGCAAAAACCTCAATTCTTTCTGTAATTCGTCAAAATCGAGTCCTGGAAAAGATTCACCTTCCGTTCTAATCGTGTGAAATTCTTTCAATTTATCCAGCTCCAAACGCAAAAAATTGGTTTGAGAAGTTGGCATCAATTCTTTCAATCGCTTTTTAGCCGTCGGACCAATCCCCAACTCTTCCAACCATTCTTGAATCGTTGTAAATTCTAAGTCCTGTAACGTTTGCTGATCGAATGAATTCATGGTGCAAAAATACTTATTTTAGTTAGATGGGAGACATTAGATTTAAGACATTAGACCAAAGACATTAGATATTAGACTGGAGACATTAGACAATAATCTAATAATCTAATAATCCAATAATCTTATTTCCCTTTGCTTGTAATCTGTGTAATCCGTGGCAAAAAAAAACCACAAAAAAAAAGCCACCGAGTGAATCGATGGCTTTTAGAATATTTGTGGTTGGGATTATCTGTTTAACATCACAGGCATTACCAACATAAGGATGTCTTCATTTTCATTGTCGGACGTTGCAGGAACTAATAATCCAGCTCTGCTTGGTTCGCTCATTTGGATTTTGATTTCTGGTGTGTCGATGTTGTTCAACATTTCCATCAAAAATCTAGAGTTGAAACCGATTTCCATGTCTACACCATCGTAAGAACAAGTCAAACGCTCGTTGGCTTCGTTGTTGAAATCTAAATCTTCAGCAGAAAGTGACAATTCAGAACCAGCAATTTTAAGCTTGATTTGGTGTGTTGTTTTGTTTGAGAAAATCGAAACACGTTTGATAGAACCTAAGAATTGTAATCTGTCGACAGTCAATACATTTGGATTTTCTTTTGGAATTACCGCTTCGTAATTTGGATATTTACCATCAATCAATCGACAAGATAAAACCAAATCATTGAAAGTAAAAATCGCACTTGAATCAGAATACTCAATCAAAACTTCTTCGTCGCCTCTCAAGTTGGATTTCAACATGTTCAACGGTTTCTTTGGCAAGATGAAAGATGAACTTCCTGTTGCTTGTGAATCTGTTCTTTTGTATCTTACTAATTTATGTGCATCCGTAGCAACAAAAATAATTTCTGCTGGAGAAAACTGGCAAAAAACACCGCTCATTACTGGGCGCAAATCGTCATTTCCTGTGGCAAAAAGTGTTTTGCTGATTGCTTTCGAAATGATATCACCAGAAACACGAATTTTGTCGCTGTTTTCAATCATTGGAGATTTTGGGAAATCGTCACCATTGAATCCAATCATTCTTGATTTACCATTGTCGTATGAGATTTCAACACTAAAATTGGAACGATCTACTAAAAAGGTACAAGGTTGATCTGGAAGGTTTTTCAAAATATCCAACAATATTTTAGCTGGAATTGCGATTTTACCTGATTCATTGGCTTCAACCTCTAATTTTGTACGCATGGTTGTTTCTAAATCTGAAGCAGAAATAGTCAATTCACCATCAACAATATCGAAAAGGAAATTGTCCAAAATTGGCAATGTATTGCTAGTACTTAGTACACCACTGATACTTTGTAGGTGTCTCAATAACGTGGTACTCGAAACGATAAAGTTCATCTTCTTTTATTCTTTTGATAACAAATATACATTTTTAGTTTTTGTTGGCAGATTTTTTCTTCAAAAGCTTTTCATCATTTACCAACGCTTGCGGTGCTTGACCAAAATAAATGTGTCCCATCATGAGTGGTGAGAACACAAAATACTGACATTTTACTAAATCTCCTGAAGGTAAAATACACCAAAATCTATTGACATCATAAGTAGTTGAATCTCCGAAATCATTCACTTCTTTGACACCTTGACCTTTCATTCGGTACATTTTCAATTTATTCAACTTCCCACTCACCTCTTTCACAGAAAGTTCGCAAAATGGAGTGGACTTTTTCAAGCTATCAATTTGTTTTTGGTTGAACTCATAATTCACCAATTCAAAGTGGATTTTTTTGTAATTATTCAAATAGCGAACGGCCATATTGGTGTCGATATTTGGAATTACTTTGCCAACGTGTTTTACTGTGTATTTCGTACCACTTTTTTCAACCGAAAAACTTCTATTTGGTACATCGTTGAATTTCACATCCACTTTGGCGATTTCATCTCTTTCAAGTGCAAAAATATTGGTACATTTCCAACGTCTTGGATCTGCAAAAAATCTTGGTTCAATGATTCCGCTCAAACCTTTTACTTTCATAATTACAGGTAAATCACTTTTTTCATCAGGCGTTTCTAACAACATGTAAGTCCCATAATGGTCTTGCGTTGAAAATCCAATGTACCAAGTTTTTGACCAATCACCATTTTGAAAAATTTCCACTTTTATGTTACTTGCAGACATTCTATTGGTGATATTTTTACGCGCTTGTTCCGGAACATAGCCTTTGAATTCAATGTTTCTGAAAGTTTCCAACATCATGTAGACAGGCTCTTGAATAATACAATCGCCGTTGGCATCTGTCCATTCACCTCCCGCAGCGCGTTTCAATTCAAATTTATTGTTGTAAGCATCTGTCAAAATGATTTTGTCAATGCTTGTCGTGTCTTCAATTGAAAACTCTAACAATTCAGTGTCCGACTTTCCGCTATTTCTAACCAAATTGGTTGCTAAGAAGGCCAAGAAACCAAGCACAGCAATGGCAACAACTAAAACGATATTTTTTTTCATTGAACTATTTTTTCTTTATTGAATTTTCGAAAGTGGAAGTTTCAAAATTAATTTCTAGTATATTTTCTTTTACGCAAATAAAGCATGATTCCTGCAAAAATCAGAATGATTCCGCTGGGTAATAACATATTGATAAATTTATAAAACCCAGCATCTAATTGAACTTTCTCTTTATCAATCGCATGAATATCAATTTGTTTACTTCTCAAATCCAACACTGAATTGTCGCCCATCATGTAATCCACCATGTTTTGAAAAAACTCTTGATTTCCATAAATCAATGGCGGAACACCTTGCATTTGAGCAACAGTTTCGTCAAATTTCAATTCATTGAAAGCATTTGGAATGTAATTGTAAGTTCCAGTCAATCGATCTGGAACAGAATCATACCTGTTTTGGAGAAACGAACCGTTTCCAACAACCAATACTTTTCCTTCTGCTGTGCTTGCTTCTTGGTATTTCGACAATTTGTTTTTTGCATATGCATCAACAATTCTGTTTTTATAATGTGAAATAAATTTTCCTTCCACTAAACCAGCCAAGCAAAGTTTGTTGTTTTCATCTTCCGGATCTGGCGCTAACATTGGATTTTTTCCATAACTTGCGGGAATCGATAAACTTATCATCGGCGCCAAACCTGTCATAGAAGAATTTGTTGAAGACGTCAAAATCGGAGAAGCAACATTATTGCTATTACCAACAAACTGAATTTCAGACGCATATTTCAACAATACAGGATCGATGTTTCTGGCGATTGGATGTTTGGTTTGCGTTGCTCGAACGTAAAAAAACCAAGGAATAAAACCTTGTTCTGAAGAAGGAATCGATTTAGGTGCACAACGAACATCAAAAACATAATTGTCATTGACTTTAATTCCATAGTCATACAACATCTTGTCTAAATCAATATTTGTCCTGGTTGTATGAGCCACCCCTGTTCGCAACAAAGTATCTTCTTCAAAAGATAATTTATCCACAAAACACATCAGTCTTCCACCTCGCATTACAAACTGATCAATGATGTATTTGTCTTTTTCAGAAAAAGCTGTGCATGGTCGAGCGATGACCAAACCTCTTACGCCGTTTAATGCGTCGATTGAATCGTTCAATGTAAGATCTTCAACCGTATAATATGGCGAAATCAAAGTTCTTGCACGCTGCGTTTGTGCCAAAGTCAATTCTCCATGACCTTGCAAAAATGCAATTCTCGGTTTATTTGATTGAGTCGCACGACGAATTCCGCTGATAATCATGTATTCCAAATTATTGATAGAATTTTGAATTTGATCATCGAAAGATTCATTCAAAGTGTAAAATTTTCCTTGCGGAGTTCCAGGCAAAAATTGGATGTGATTGACAGTACTTCCACCATAATCGATTTCAGCACCAGGCCACAACAACAATTGATTTTGAGTACCATCTTTCATGTACATCAATCCCATAGGAACAATTCCTTTTCCTTTGTTGTAAATCGTTTCTTGGACATACATCCTGTCTTCTTCAGAACCAGCTAAAGGATCAACGAAAGTGTACTCAATGCGTGAACCTGCGTATTCTTTGAATTCTTTCAGTTTATCTTCAATCGCATTTTTGAAACGTTGCACTTCTGCAGGTAAATTACCCGACAAATAGATTTTGATTGAAACCCTATCAGCGAAATTTTTGGTGTCTGAAAGGTATTCAATTGTCCCGTCAGCCAGTGAATATCTTTTGTCTTCAGTAACATCAAATCGCGCATAGATATATGAACCAATGATGTTTATTAAAACAACAGAAGCAATTAGAATCATTAAAAATGTCCAATTGTAAACTCCTTTAAAAAGTTTCTTTTTTTCCATTTTGTTATTTCTTTAATGATTTAATAACTGTAAGTGCAGATGCCATAAAAATGGTTATTACACCTAAAAAATAAACGATATCACTCGTGTCGATTACACCGCGCTTGATAGAGTCATAGTGAACACTGATTCCACAATATTTGATGATAGAATCAAAACCACCCATCAAACTGAAAGAACCGAGTAAAGTCAGTCCATCATAAAAAATCCAGCATAAAAACATCGCTAAAATGAAAGCAACAATTTGACTCGAAGTAATTGAAGAAGCAAAAATTCCGATGGCAACAAACGTTGAACCCAACAAAATCAATCCAATGTAAGAAGTGAATGTCGCTCCATCGTCGATAATTCCCACTGGATTTCCTAAATAATGCATGGAAATGTAGAAAATCAATGTTGGAATCAAGGTAATGACAACCAAGGTTACTCCCGCAAAATATTTCGCCAACAAGATTTTCAAATCAGAAATTGGTCTGGTGAACAACAATTCAATCGTTCCAGTTCTTCTTTCCTCTGCAATGGAACGCATGGTTATCGCAGGAATGAGGATTAAGAAAATCAGCGGGGACAAATTGAAAAATGGAATCAAATCAGACTCTGACCCTTCTAATAAATTGGTATTGTATGAGATAACCCAATGAAACAGTCCTGATGTAATCAAGAAAATCAAAATAAAAATGTATCCAATGATTGAACTCAGGAAACTCCGAATTTCTTTAAAATATAAAGCTTTCATCTAAAATTTTAAATAACGCCCAAAATTAGGATTAATGTTGGAATTATTCAACACTATCTTTTGAATAGTATCAAAGGTCTATTGTTCGGAACTTTTTTTTGGAGAAATTTAGGGATTGGAGATTAGGAATTGGGCATTAGGGCCGTGAGTTCTTGTAATTGATTTAGGTATTGACGACTTTCTTTCTTGAAAAATTATGATGAAATGAAGAATGAAGACCCATAAACTTTAGTCGAATGCTGAAAAAAGTGTGAACAAATTTTAAAGTTTTAAGAAACTGTGTGACACATTATTGATATTTTTGTTTACTTGAATTCAAAATAGATGGTCAAAATTATCCGCCTTGTTGCTTTTTTAAACTTTATGCTTTGCAGCAAGTTGTTTGGACAAAATTTGATTCTAAATCATAGTTTTGAGCAATTTTCATCTACCGCTTGGCAAACCGTTTTAACAGTTGATTATTTGAATCCAGGGCCGAATCAGGAGGGAAATATCACAGTGACAGATGGAACAACTTGCGTTGGATTGCGATTTTGGAGCCCAATTGCTGACGACTGGCAAGAATACATTGCGCAAATCGTCGCAGGGAAATTTGTAGCTGGAAAAACATATAAAATTTCATTCCATTATAAATTGGCAGATCGCTGTGTTTTCTCCACTGACGATTTAGGAGTTGGATTTATTCACGATTGGCTTGGGGATCCTGCAATATTAGATGGTTTTATCGACCAAATAGATGCTTCTTTAAAAAATCCCGAAAATAATATTCTTACCAATTACAATCAATACCAACAATTTTCACAATTTTATACTGCCACTGGAACAGAAACCTATTTAGTAATTGGTTGTTTCAAAAAGGATGCGAATTTGACTTACGAGCCGATAAGTAATCCAACCACCACTCCAATGCCTGACATCTATTTTTTAATTGATGAAGTGGAAGTATTCACTTGTCCGACGATGCCAGAGAGTCTATTAGAAAATTCATATATTTCTTGCAATCAACTGCCCATTGAATTAAGTACAAGTATTTCTGCTGACTCATATCTTTGGAGCAATGGTTCCGTCGGAAGTTCAACACAAGTTTTACCAGACGAAGACCTTGTTTGGTTGGAAGCAACGTTTGGAGAATGTAAAATGCGTGATACCATTTCTATTCAACGATTTTCTGGTCCAAGCGATTTAGGTTCAGACATACTTCTTTGCGGAACAACTGATTTTCCTGTTGAATTAAAGGTGAATGCATTTCCCAATGAAACAGTAAGCTGGAACACAGGACAAACTGGGTCAAGTCTGCTTGTGAATACTCCTGGAAATTATAGCGTTACCAAATCTTTGGGTACCTGCACGTGGACAGATGAAATTCAAGTGCTGGATTTATTCGAGGAAATAGTTCTTTATCCAAATCCCTCTTCAGACGAAATTCACTTTAAAAATGAAAATTCTATTTCTATCTTAAATATCACTACTGAAGATGGCAAAAAAATAATTCTTTCTCCTGTAACAGTTCAAGAGTTAAATCAATTGATCAAGGAACTTAAACCTGCGATTTATTTTCTTGATGTTGAGCTCAACTCTTGTTTTAAAAGATTGAAAATGTGCTTAATAAATTAAAAATGATCTTTTAAACTTGAATGTAGCATGAAAATCAAAGTCATTTGTATTGGTAAAACTGGAAAAGGATTCTTGGAAGAAGGAGAAACGACTTATTTGAATCGATTGAAACATTACGTTCCAGTTGAGCGCATTGAAATTCCTGATTTAAAAAATGCCAAAAGTTTGACGGTCGACCAAATTAAAAAACAAGAAGGCGATTTGATTCTTTCGAAAGTGAACAGTGGTGAACAATTGTATTTATTGGACGAACATGGAAAAACGTTTAGTTCGGAGAAATTTGCCGACTTTTTGCAACAGAGATTCAATCAAGGTGGACATGCGCTGACTTTGGTGATTGGCGGTCCGTATGGTTTTTCGGAGGAAGTTTACAAAGCTGCCACTGGAAAAATATCACTTTCAGAATTGACATTTTCACACCAAATGGTGCGCATGATTTTGTTTGAGCAATTGTATCGTGGCATGACCATTTTGAGAGGAGAACCTTATCATCATAGTTGAAAAATCCACACATCGAAAAAACTCCGACATGTGAATTTTCAATAATTATTGTGCACAAAATCCACCATCGATGATTTGCGTCGTTCCTGTAATAAATTGACTTTCATCGCTGGCTAAAAACAACACCAATTTTGCTATTTCTTCTGGCTCGGCATATCTTCCTAATGGAATCATCGCTTCGAATTGTTTTTGCACATCTTTCGCATGTCCTGCCGAAGCGCCTTCTTCGATTGAACGCATCATTCTGTTATTGACAGGTGATGGATGCACCGAATTGACCCTGATTTTTCTCGCAGCGACTTCAAGTGCAGTGGTACGCATGATTCCAACAACTGCGTGTTTGCTTGTCACGTAAGCACCTAAATGCGCAGAGCCAACAATTCCAGCAACTGAAGAAGTCATGACGATACTTCCACCGTCATTCATTTGTGGAATTACATATTTGTTTCCTTGCCATACACCTTTTACATTGACTGCGATTACTTGGTCAAAAATCTCTTCTGGATAATCAACGATTGGAGAAACTACACCTTCGATGCCTGCATTATTGAAAAAAACATCAATCTTGCCAAAAGTTTTCACCGTTTCATTGACGTAGTTTTCAACGTCTTTGGACTTTGAAACATCAGCCACACAAAAGTGGACATCTTCACTGCCCAATTCAGTTATCGTTTTTTCTAAATCTGTTTTGTTTTTGTCAACCAATACCACTTTGGCGCCTTCTGCTAAGAAAATTTTCGCGGTGATTTTTCCAATGCTTCCTGCACCACCAGTAATGATGGCTACTTTGTTTTGTAATCTTTTCATGCTATTTTATTTACTGCTTATGAAATTATTCTGTCGTTTTTCCATCATACTTTTCAGCGATTTCATCCGCCTCTTTTTTGGTTTTTCGAATGATTTTGTCTTCGTGATTGGGCGGAGAATAGATGGTGTATAATTTCAAATCCAATTTATCATCTGTATTGATGATATTGTGCTTTGCGCCAGCGGGAACGATAATCGCGTCGCCGATGATGATTTGGCGCACATGGTCGTTGATGATGCACTGCCCCATTCCATTTTCTACTCTGAAAAATTGGTCAACCGCTGTGTGCGTTTCTTCACCAATTTCTTCTCCAGGTTTTAACGACATCACAACCAATTGCATGTTTTTTCCTGTGTACAAAACTTGTCTAAAATTTTTGTTTTGAAGTGTGATCACTTCAATGTTCGCTTCATAACCTTTCATATTCTTCCATTTAGGTGCTATTGCACGGGTGAGACTCTTTGATTTAATGTTGTCTTTTTCATGAATCGATGATTTCTGTTCACAAGCCGAAAGCAAAATACTTATCGCCGGAACAATCCAAATTTTATAATTCATACTTTCTATTTTGAAGGCAAAGTTCTAGGATTTGGAGTGATAAAATCTTGCAAAATTTTAATCCAATGTTGTGAAATTTTGAGCTAGTAGTTCTATTGCAACCAAATTGCCGTAAAAAAATTAAATTTTCATTCAAAAATCTTTCCCAATGAAGCTGCCAAACTGAGTTAAATATTAATCGCAAAAAGTCAATTGAAAAATGAAATGAAAAATTGATTGAAGTAAAGTTTTTTTTTGCCACGGATGACACGGAAGGCACGGATTAATTTTGCTACGGATGGCACGGATTTCTTTTAGAATCTAACCCTGTTCCATCCCTTTGGGGATGAAATGTGGGTAAAAAAAACACCACACCCGAGAACTCGTCGCGGTAGGGACGAAATAAAACTTTTGCTTTTACGGAAATCTCAATCATCGAGAGAAATCCAAACTAAAACTTAGCGGAAATTGTTAAATATCGATAATTCAAAAAAGTGCTAACGTTTTGCTGCCAGGAGATCGACCCGACTCTTTAAATAAATCGTTTCTCAGAAGTTACGATTATTTTCTTTCAAATTAATCGTAGTTTCGAAGTGAAATATGAGGGTTGGCGCTAGACAGCTGTTTAAGGTATTATTTCTCAACCATAAATGATTATATTCGTCTTTTGTCTATGAGAACTTCGTTTATCTATTTATTGCTAATTGTAATAACTTATTCTTGTAAAAAGGACGAATGTGAAAATTATTCACCTCATAAAGATGTTGTTATTGACAATTCAATGAACTCCATTAAATTCAAAGAATCATCGTATTGGGTTTATCAAAATGATGTTACTTTAGAATTAGATAGTCAGAGAGTTATTTTTGATTCAAACAATGATTTTACAGGTGAATATCCAAGTAAATGTTCGGGGGGAACTTTTGTTTATGAATACAGTATGACAGTTCATAGTTTTTTAAACAATCAGGATTATGATTATTTCATAATAGGATCTGGGTTATACAAAGACACAAATTCAACAGGGAATCATCATGGGAGATTTATTTATTCTGGGACAAACATTTATTCTGCAGATTCTGGAACTGAGTCTATCGAAAATATTCCATTATTAAATCTTAATGGTAACGACTTTAACAATGTCAAAAAAATATGGGTCAAGGTTTTACCAACTAATTCGTATTATCCAAACCTTTCCTTACATGATATGTATTTTTATATTTCAGATTCCGTTGGATTGATAAAATGGGAGTTTAGTGACGGGTCAACTATAATTGAGTCTTGGAGTATTAAATCTTGGGATATAATTCTATAAATTCAGAATTATTTACCTATCAGTTGCCTTTAACGTTTTGGAGCTACCCGAAGGGCGGGATTTTTAGCTCAAAACTTGATTTGAAAAACTAATGTTTGATTAACCACAAAACTGTCTTTGGAAAACGAAACCCCGCCTTTCGGGTAGGTGCTGTTAAGGGCTGGCTTTGCTTCATTTCTATTCTTGGCTATTTGTCATTGTTTAATAAATTCTCCATGGTATAATTTGCTATCATCGGTTTGACATTTTATTAGATAGAATCCTGGGCCAAGTGACGAAACATTTATCCAATACTCAGTGGTGCCATTTTGTTTGTTGTCTAGATGGTATTCTTTACCCAGAACATCATATACACTTAATTGATTTATCTTTCCAATATTTTCTTTTAGTTTAATTGTAAGATGTTCAGAGGTTGGGTTTGGATAAATATGAAATACCGAGGGCTTTAATTCATCAATTCCAAGTGTTGAAACAAAATGAGCTTTGAAGTTGATAGCAGCTGTTGTCAAAGTGTCAAGAAAAACAGCATTTAATGTATCAGTAATTAGACCATTAGATTCCCAATGCGAAAATTGATAACCAGGCATTGCAAGAGCTTCAATTTGAATTGGTACACCATCAAAATAAATTCCATTCCAGGGATAGCTGTCAGGTGAAATGGTGCTGATATTTATTTCCCCTCCATTGGAAGGAAATACATCTAGTTCAACTTGCACCTGTTGGGGTAGGTTGAAATTACTTTGTATCTGATTTCTCATATTGTCAGGTCGACAAGCCAACTCATCAGAAAACAACTGATGATATTGCAAATAGCCATTCATATGAGCAGAGACATTATTAGGATCACCCCAACGAGCAAAATGAGCAGGCATCTCGGGTAGTGTCTGGTTATACATTGAATTTTCAATTGCCAAAAGTCGAGATGGCAAATACACTGTATTCATTTGATCGGCAAAGCGATTGATAAAGTAATTTCTGAATCGGTCGTTTTGAATTCCTTTCCAAAAAATGTTGAAATGGGGATTTACAGGGTCTGTTGATGGCCAATTTATAAGTTGTTCCAATAGGTCGTACCCACAACTGAAATCATTACTCGGATTAGGCAAAAGTCCATATTCTAAATCCATCAAAATGTATCGCCACCTGTAATTTGTGGCATTTGACCGATAGATTTTTAAATTATTGTAATTAAAACCCCAATCGGCATTATTCATCCAAATTTCTCCAATCATATAGTCATTGTAATACGTCATGTCGAAATATTGATCTGCTTGATTCCAGAATGTACTATCTAGTGGGTTTAGCTGAGAGAATGAATTGTAGGAATCATAAAAATTTTGAACATCACCTTCGACCGCTCTTAATTGAAATCCATATTGTGCACTTGATGATAATATTTCGATACTACTTTCTGTTGCGTTTTCTGAAAGTTCAAACATTTCAGTATTGAACTTTTCTCTTAATTCATATAGTCCCCAATATTCTCCATTTATGTAAACGGTTGCAGGACGCCATGCTGAATAGTAATTATTTGTGCCATCACCCATCATCTTAGTTTGTGCCGCATCCTTATGTGGTAGGATTAAATATTGATTGCTGCCATTACGTAACATAAAATCGCTGTATTGATTGCGGTTGGGGCGGTCAGGTATAATAAATCCTGAAATAGGACCTTGTCCTAACACACCATCATCGAACTTAATTCGAAATGGCCGTTGTGGAAGTCCTCTTGATCCCCAGCCACCATCCATAATGATACCTGCTCTCCTTGAAAAAAGCAGGTTGTGATTGGCTGTAGAATCAAAGTAGTCAATGGAAGAGGCTTTCAGTAAGTCTAGCGTTGGATTGTCGAACATACCTGTTGGTCCAAATAAGTTAAGCGAATCGCTTATTACTGATATGATTGGCGTTGTATGATTTAAATTGAATAAATAACTGGCCGAGGTAATAGTGCTTGGTATATATCCATTGAGAAAAGATCTTGCTCTAACTATAGTTGTTTGAGAAACTGATATTGGAATGCCGTTCCATAAAATAGAGTTAG
>CANHQP010000028.1 GCA_947462925.1 Flavobacteriia bacterium
AACTATTTACAAAATTATTTGAACGAGTTTTGTTTCAAATACAACCGAAGATATTTTGGTGAAAAGGTATTCGACAGACTTTTGATTGCTGCTGTATCTTTTGTTTGGTATTAATTACTGGTAAAGTTTACGATATGCATTTAATTTTTTAAAATTGAACTTAATCATCAGTAGACCAAAATGAATTTACAACAAACATTAAGCAGAAGAATCTTATACGATTCGAATATGAAATCCTATATTTTTCAAGTATAAAATTAATACTCTGACTAATTGTTGTCAACGAATATAATTAATTTTTATATAAAAAAACATGTTTTGTTAAATTTTTAGTTGAAGTGCATTATTTTAAACTCGAAACTATAAATTTAGGAGGTTTAAAAAGGCTTGTTTTTGCTATTGTTGAAGCAATCTTCCAGTGCTAATTTCTTTAACGGAAATAAACGAAGGAGTTCCATAGTACCAAATGTCTCCAAAGGACTTTATTTCTCCACGCAAAGGAATTCCTTCTGCCGCCACTTTGATTTTACCGACTGTTTCACTCGAAACATATACCGAATCTTTAATTTTTAAATCTTTTACATCGCAAAAACCATTGCTTCGGGCTGAAATTCGGGCAAAATCTGTCTTGCCAGAGAGGGTGTAATCTCCCCAACCATGTGATATATCTGCATTGATTATCAGTGAATTTACTTTTAAATTGACAGAGCCAGCTCCATCACGTATCATCAATACAAAATACGGCACATTCAAAGTATCCAAACTTTTCATTGGTTCAGTTCCTTCAAATTGTACATTTGAAATATTGGTAAAATGGATTTCACAAGTAATGACTTGATTTAATTTTCTCAAGAAATTGCATTTATTGTTGTTTTCAATGAAGAGAACCTGATCATCATCTATACTCCAATGTATAAAATTTACCAAGTTTTCGCCGCCTTTAATTACCAATTTATCTGTGCTATCTTGAATTAAAATATATTCAATATGTTCTTTCAAAAAAAGTTTATCAAATGCAGGAAGTTCTATTGTTTTTTCTGCAGCTTTACCAATGCTTTTGAAACAACTTCTGTTCTCGGCTTTTTTACAACTTCCTAAAATTAAAGAAGTCAAAAGGAAAATAAAAATGACATTTTTCATGACTTGATATTTAAAAAGTGTACCCAATTCCATATTCAACATAGTCGGCTTTTGCCCAGTGTGTCTTCAATGTGAAATTGACCAATAGTTTTTCATTTACTTGATAGCGCATTCCTAAACGATGATACATTCTACTGTCAGGAAAATATTCATCCCTAACATACATTCCCATTCCTAGTACAAAGTTTAATTTATCTAGTGGTAAAACATATCCGCAATACAATCCTATCTGGGCGATTCCTTCTTTGCTTTTATGGATTTGTGGTTTGTAAGCATTAATACTCGTTTTGTAAATGAAATCCAATCCTAATTCCATTCCGGTCCTTGGTGTAAAGATTTTTTTTCCAATCAAGGAAAGTGCATAAATCGGATATTTTTTTCCTCCCGTTGGAAAAACCTCCTTGGCAGATAAAATTCCGATTGCAGAAAGTTTCCATTTTTCCTCCGGAGTGGCGTATATTTCTTTCGAGATTTTATTGACTTGTCGAAAAGTGTGACCAATTCCCAAACTTAGATAAGGTAAATTGATTCCTAGGTTCGGAACCTTGGTAGATCCATTGCTACAATGCGTCAAGTCAATTCCTGCTAAAATGTGATTTTTTCTGTATATTCCTAAATAAAATCTAGAGCGTAATCCAAAACAAATCAATGCGTTGACATGAGTACTCATCGCTACATTTTTGGGGTTCAATTCTTGGTCAAATACTTTGGTATTCCAACTTGCTCCAGCCCCCAATCGGCCTGATAATTCAAATTTTTCAGTTTTTTTGAATGGAAAATCTATAAAAGTGTAAACCCCATAAACTTGTCCTAAAATCTCATTGTTCCCAACTGTGCTTCCGAACAAAGTCAAGCCAACTTTAGGGAATTTATATGCGCGATGGTAATCCTTTGAACCATTTGTAGAAATAAAATAGCTGATTTCACTACCAAGCGCGTGTTCGCGCGGTAAATGTCCCATCACACCCCGGTGAGCCAGTAAAAAACCAATTTTTGGATTCACTTCAATTCCCCATTCTCTAAGCTGAGAGAAGCTTAAGGACGAATGCAATAACAATCCAAATAGTAGCCAAAATCTCATTCTCATAGGGCAAATGTATATATAATCTCAATTCTACATAACTTCGCAGCGAAAGATAGAACTTTGTTTATTAAAAAATAAATCATGGACGAAAGATTAAAAGCATTTGAAAGATTATTGAATATCATGGACGATCTAAGAGAGAAATGTCCTTGGGATAAAAAACAAACTTTTGAAACACTTCGTCCATTAACGATAGAAGAAACCTACGAGTTGGCTGATGCAATTTTGGACAAAGATTTAAAAGGGATCAAAGGAGAATTGGGTGATTTGTTTCTGCATTTGGTTTTTTACAGCAAATTAGGTTCTGAAACGGGTGATTTTAATGTAGCAGAGGTTTTGAATGGTATTTGTGAAAAATTGATTTTCCGTCATCCGCATATTTATGGTGATGTAGAAGCAAATACAGAAGAAGAGGTGAAGGCCAATTGGGAAAAATTGAAATTGAAAGAAGGAAAAAAATCCGTTTTAGAAGGCGTTCCGAAATCACTTCCCGCATTGGTTAAAGCAGCAAGAATCCAAGAAAAGGTGAGGGGAGTAGGTTTCGATTGGGACAATAAAGACCAAGTTTGGGCAAAAGTGCAGGAGGAAATTGGTGAATTGAATGAAGCGGTCGATGATAAAAATCAGGAAGAAATTGAAAATGAATTTGGCGATGTACTTTTTTCATTGATTAATTATGCCCGCTTTATTGATATCAATCCAGAAAATGCTTTGGAACGAACCAATAAAAAATTTATCAGTCGATTTCAATGGATGGAAAATCAAATTACTGCAGATCAAAAAGTAATGACTAACATGAATTTGGAAGAATTGGATCAATACTGGAATCAAGCTAAACAGGCATTGAAGAAGAATAATTGAAAGAATTAATTTTCAATTCACGCTCAAAGTGTTAGATTTCCCGTTCACTCAATCAAATGGTGACTTTACTACTTTTCTCAATTTTAGTGCGAAAAGAAAGATAAATTATGTACTTTCGCATTGCTAAAAATTGCTAAAACTCAATAGAAATTACAATATGCAGACTAGAAAACTCTTCTTATTTCTCTCGTTTACTTTAATTACTTTTCTTTCGATAGCTCAATCGGCAACGATCAGAGGTTATATCCGCGAAAAGAAAAATGGTGAGCCCATTTTATTTATCAAAGTCAAAGTTACTGATGCTTCTGGAACTTCATATAGAGCTACCACTGACCTAAATGGTTTTTTCTCTATTCCTAAATTGAATACAGGAAAATACAATTTGGTTATCGACAATGATGGATACAAAAAACTTGAGAAAAAAGTTGATGTTGTAAAAGCGACAGGAATTATAGATTTGGAGTTCGAATTGGAAGAAGCGGCGGAAGAATTGGGAGAAGTGGAAGTAAGTGCTTCTCAAAAACAAAAAACAACGCAAGTAGGAAACTCTGAAATTCGATTAAGCAAAAAAGAAGTTGAAAGAATTCCAAGTCAAGGTGGTGAAAGTGATGTTGTTGCTGCATTGAGTGTAACTCCTGGTGTCACTACAACTGGTGACCAAGGTGGACAATTGTACGTTAGAGGAGGAACGCCAATTCAAAACAAAATTTTGTTAGATGGAATGACTATTTATACACCTTTTCACTCCATTGGTTTTTTCTCCATTTTTGAAACAGAATTGATTAAAAACGTAGACATTTACACTGGTGGTTTTGATTCAAAATATGGAGGTAGAATTTCATCAGTAATGGATATTACCTACAGAGATGGAGATAGAAAAAGTTTTGGTGGAAAAGTTTCTGTCAGTCCTTTTTTAGCGAAATTGGTACTTGAAGGTCCTTTCAAAAGATCCTCTGATGGTAAACCAAGCAAAGCGTCTTATGTTTTTTCTGCGAAACATTCATTGTTAGATTATACTTCTCAAAATTTATATCCTCGTGTGAATGAAGGAAATGGTTTGCCATTTGCTTTCACAGATTTATACGGAAAAATTACATTAAACGCACAAGGTGGTTCTAAATTTAGTTTCTTTGGATTTAGTAACAATGACAAAGTAAAATATACCAATGTTGCTGATTTGGCTTGGTCTCAAGCGGGTGGCGGTATGAATTTCGTTTTGGTACCAATCGGCTCTCCTGTTTTTATCCGTGGACATTTGAATGCATCTAACTACTCCTTGAGCTTCTTAGAAAAAGGATTGCCTGAAAGAACAAGTTCAATTGGAGGTGCAGATTTAGGTTTCGATTTTACCTTCTTCCAAAAAAATGAAGGTCAAATTGATGTTGGTGTAAATATCAATGGTTTTCAAACTAAATATTTGACTTACAACGAAGCAGCAAGAAAAATCGAAGACCAAAATTTTACTTTTGAAGTAGGAAGTTACATCAATTACCGTGTAATCAAAGGTCGTTGGGTAATTCAACCAGGTTTTAGAGCACAAGCATATGCTTCAAGAGGTGTGATTTCTCCGGAGCCAAGACTTGGATTGAAATACAACATGACTGAAAAAATGAGATTGAAAATTTCAGGTGGTCGTTTCTCTCAAAACTTTACTTCAACTTCTTCTGACAAAGATGTTGTCAATTTATTTAACGGTTTACTTTCTTCTCCAACCAATCTACAATCAACTTTCGTAACTGAAGGTGGAAAAGAAAAAGAGGTAAGAAATGGATTACAATATGCTTGGCATGCAATTGTAGGTTATGAATGGGATTTGAATAAAAACTTAAGTGTCAATATTGAAGCTTACTACAAGTACTTTAGTCAGTTAAGCAACATCAATCAAAATAAACTTTACGATGATGTAGCTGAGTTCTCAGATGTCGACGATGTTTTCAAAAAAGATTTCATTATCGAATCTGGAAAATCTTACGGAGCTGATTTATTGGTTAAATATTCAAAAGACAGACTTTTCATTTGGACAGTTTATTCTTACGGTAAATCAACCCGTTGGGATGGTTTCCAAACATACGCGCCAGTATTTGATAGAAGACACAATGTGAATGTTGTATCAAGTTATACTTTCGGTAAGAAAAGATCTTTAGAGGTTAATATCCGTTGGAATTTTGGTTCCGGTTTGCCTTTCACACCAACTTCTGGTTACTACCAAAATGAAACTTTCCAAAATGGTGTAACAACAGATATCAATACTTCAAATTCAGACAATGTAACTGTTTTATTGGGTGATTTCAATTCTAAAAGATTGCCAACGTATCACCGTTTAGATATCACTGTTAAAAAGAATTTTACATTTAAAAACAAAACAATGATGGAGGTTGTTGCTAGTGTAACGAACCTGTATGACAGAAAGAATTTATTTTATGTAAATCGTGTCACAAATCAAAAAATCTATCAATTCCCAGCTTTACCAAGTTTAGGATTGAGTTATAAATTTTAATCGAATAAATCGAAATTAAAGTCTTCCAAATTGGGAGACTTTTTTTTTGAAGAAAAAATGCACGGTATTTGGAAAGCTACAAATTATGAAAAACTATCTATTCATTTTTATAATCGGATTTTTAGCTTCTTGTAAGCAACCAATCGACCCAAATTCAAATGCATCAAATGCTGAAAATGACACCCTGCGCGCTCAATTGAAAGGACTTTCAAAAGAATTAAAAGAGATTAAAACGCTCTTAGAAAAAGAGGATAAGAAGCCCGCTCCTGTAAATGAGATTCAAGAGGTCAAACAAACAATAGCTCCCACAAAAGTGGATCAAATCGATAAGAAAATCCCTACGGAAAAACCAAAAGAAGAAATAGTAAAAGTTAAACCTCAAGTTTTTGTGGATGAGCGAAGAAAAGAGAAAACCTATTATTACAACAAATCAAAATTGGTTTCTCTGCATATTTCTGCATGGAAAGATGACCGTCAAGAATTTAAGTTGTATGATTTAAAAGGCGATTTGACTTATGAATTTGAATCCAATTTCAAAAGCTATTCTGTATCCGTTGAAATCAAATCTTTTCATCCAAATGGCGCAGTGCATCAAGTTTCGGTGCATACAAATCCAGGAGCAAGCATGTATATGTATCAAACGGAATATACTTTCTCTGAGAAAAACGAACCTTTGACCAAGGAAGATTTTACAACTCCTGCGCGACTAGAAGATTTTATGGATAATGTTTCGACTTGGAACAAAGAGAAAAAACAATGGGAGAAGAAATAGCTTCAAATCTATTTCATCCAAAAGTCAAATGCCTTTTTCTGCTGATCCGTTGGGTTTTCAATTTTAGAAACACTGTACTCTAGATAGAAATTTCGATTCTCTTCAGGCAAGGAAAGTTCAATCAATTGTCCTTTTCGACTCACTGTGATGATTTTTCCATCAGTGTCAAAATAATTGAACCATTTGTCTAATTCGCCGCCGCAATTATAGCCGTTTATCGCAATAATCTCATCTTCTAACATCATTCCACCCAATTCAGCTGGACTTCCAGGATAAATTGCTTTCACAATAAAATTGAATCCTTGAGGAATAGACTTGAAACCTAATTTCGCAAAACTGTATTTTGGCGAAGGTTTGTGGTTCATTTCCAAACCTAAATATTCAAAAGTTTCGGTCAACATCGATTCAAATGGTGCTGTTCCGTATATAAAATTGGTGTAAATTTCATCCATTTTGGCACCAGCAAAACGTTCAATCGTTTCCTTGTAATCGCTTTCAGAAACACCTTTCCCTTGCAAGAAAAAGTCAAAATACAAAGAGCGCATAACGTCGTCTAGTTTGTATTTTTCTTTGGAATTTTTAGCAATAAATGCATCGGTGGCCAATGCAATCAAACAACCTTCAGTATAAATCGAAACTTTGCGATTGGGTGCACCAGGAACGTAACCGTCTAACCAAGTGTCAAATGAAGATTGCGCTACAGAATATTGAAATCTTCCAAAATTATCAAAGTGTTTTTGTAATTGGTTATTCAATTCCAAAGCATATTGTTCAAATGTGAAAACGCCGCTTTTATATAAAAATAAATCGCCCATGTACGTGGTTACACCTTCGCACAAATATCCTAATTGCGAATAATTTTCTTTTGAAAAATCATAAGGAAACATTTCTATCGGACGAATCGCTTTGACATTCCAAGTGTGGTACAATTCATGTGAACTTACGCCCAGCAATTCTTTGTAAATCGCATCAAATACATCGTAACTTGGACCAAGCAAAATAACAGTAGAACGCTCATGTTCAACACCGTGATAGGCTTTGTAAGGTACAATTTGGAATAAGAAATGGTATTCTTCTACCGGAAATTCTGTAAATTTTTCAATTTGTTTGTTTGTAAAAGCAATAAAATCTTTGGTGATTCTTTCCCAATCAACTTTAACTTCACCTTGAAACCAAATGTTGAATTTGACATCGTTGATGAAATATTCGCCGTGTTGTAAATTTGCAGAAGCAATCCAAGGAGAATCAGCTAATTGGTCGTAGTTTGCGGCAAATAGTTTGTGACCTTCTTGTTTTAAAGAAGTAGCAATGCTGTATTGTGAAGGAATTTTTAATTCAATTTCACATGGTTGCGTTTCTTTTCCATGAACCCAAAGGCAGCAATTTACAGGATTTACATACAATTGGTCTTTGTATAAGTAAGTTGATCCAGCATTTAAATCTGGCGCATAAAATTGGTATTCGACAGTGATTCGTTTGGCATTTTCAGTTTTAATTTTCCAAGCGTCTTTGTTGATTTTTCTTGCGACAAGAACTTCTCCAGCTTCATTGAAAACTTTCAAGGCTTTGACGTTTTTTGCAAAATTCCCCAATTCATACCTTCCTGGTCTCCAGCTTGCCAACTGAATGATTTCAGAAGCTTGATTGGAATCAAATTGCGTAGTGATCGCAATGTATTGTTGCGCTGGATTTTGAACTGAAAATGTATATTGAATCATGTGATTTGATTTAAAAAAAGAAACCGAAAAACAAGAGCTGAATTTTCGGTTTCAAAATGTACGAATATCGATTTCTAGTGGTGATGACCGCCTGGACCGTGCACATGTCCGTGCGCTAATTCATCTGCTGTTGCTTGGCGAATGTCTAAAATTTCACCAATAAAATGCAAATCTGTTCCAGCCAAAGGATGATTGAAATCCATTTTTACGAATTCAGCTGTGATTTCTTTCACTTGACCACGCATGTGATTTCCTTCGTTATCAGACATTGGAACCAAAGCACCTACTCTGATTTCATTTTCATTGATTTTACCAGTTTCATCTTGGAAAACTGAAATTGGAATAGCAACGATATTGTCTTCACTATGATTACCGTAAGCATTTTCAGAAACAATTGAAAATTCAAAAGAATCTCCTGCTTTTTTACCAAAAAGGTTTTCTTCAAATTCCGGAATCAAGGATCCAACTCCGTAGAGAAAAACCATTGGGTTGTCGGAGCTTGTTTCTTCAATTTTCTCCCCAGTTTTGTGGTTCGAAAGTTTGTAATTCAAAGAAACTACGCTGTTTACTTCTATTGTCATTTTCAATAATTTAAAATATTGGAACAAAGTTACTTTAATAATCTCAAATCTGTGGCGATTATCGGTTTCAAAATATCAACGAATGCAGGGTGGTTATCAACTAAATTAGGAAAAAGATCTTGGCTTTCTGTTCCGATTTGTGAATATTTCCTAAAATTCAACTTCTAAAAGTAACAAATCCAAAAAAGTTCATTCATAGTCAGTGAATAGTGCACTTAAATTATTGAATATTCATTTTAACATACATTGTACATCGAATTTCAAACTATTCCTTACATTTAAACGTATAATAGAATGAACAATTGTGTTTTCACTCTTTAAAATTAGAAATTATGAGACAATTGAAAATTACCAAGCAAGTGACCAACCGCGAAACTGCGTCGTTGGATAAATATCTTCAGGAAATTGGAAAGGAGGATTTAATTTCTGCTGAAGAAGAAGTTATTTTAGCGCAAAAAATCCGAAACGGAGATAGAAAAGCATTGGAAAGATTAACCAAAGCCAACTTACGTTTTGTGGTTTCTGTATCAAAACAATACCAAAACCAAGGTTTGACTTTGCCTGATTTAATCAACGAAGGAAACTTAGGATTGATCAAAGCAGCCGAAAGATTCGATGAAACACGTGGATTTAAATTCATTTCCTACGCTGTTTGGTGGATTCGTCAATCCATTTTACAAGCATTGGCTGAACAAGCGAGAATTGTGCGTTTGCCTTTGAACAAGATTGGAACAATCAATAAAATCAACAAAGCATATTCTGAATTAGAACAAAAGTTTGAACGTCCGCCATCAGCTGAAGAGTTGGGCGAATTTTTAGAAGTTTCTGCCGACGAAGTGCGTCAATCCTTATCGAATTCTGGTCGCCACCTTTCAATGGATGCACCACTTTCTGAAAATGATGAATCATCTTCAAGCATGTATGACGTTTTACCAAACACATACATGAATAGTCCAGAAAAAGAATTAGTTACGGATTCATTGAGAAAAGACATCGAACGTTCACTTTCCACACTTACCATCCGCGAAGGCGAAGTGGTTCGTTTGTACTACGGTTTAAACGGTCGCTATCCTTTAACGCTTGAAGAAATCGGAGAACAATTCGATTTAACAAGAGAAAGAGTGCGTCAAATTAAGGAAAAAGCGATTCGTAGATTGAAACACACTTCGAGAAGCCGAATGTTGAAGTCGTACTTGGGGTAGGAGGAGATTTTAAGATATTAGGATGTTAAGACTGGAGACATTAGATTAAAGACATTAGACTCGAGACAGCAGACTGGAGTTTCTTTTGATTCTTTCAAACTGAGTAGTTCGTGTTACCGTCGCTAAAAAATATCTTGAGTCCCGAGAATCAACCAGTCTAAAAATCCAACACCGCCGCAGGCAGACGCGCAGCGAATCCATTAATCCAAAAATCTAACTAGGATCCACATCAATCACAATCCTAACAGATTTCTGCACAGGAACGGCGTAAAAAGCGTCGATGATTTCTTCAATTTTGGCTTTTACTTTGTTTTGCGAAGCGTCGCGCTCGATTTTGAGGACGATTTGTTTCAAGAATAAATTGTTGATTCTATTGATCGACGGATATTCAGGACCCAAAACCCTTTCTTTGAAGACATCGTACAATGCAATTCCTAGCGCTTTGGAAGCTGAATCAAGTACATCCTTGTCGCGGTGTTTTAAGGTGATTTGAATCAATTTGTAAAATGGCGGATAAAAGAAATTTCGCCTTTCTACGATTTCATTCGTGTAGAACGATAAATAATCGTGTTGCATCACTTTTTGAATGATCCAATGTTCTGGCTGACCAGTTTGGATAATCACGGTACCGCGTTTTGATTTTCTTCCTGCACGACCTGCAACTTGCGACATCAATTGATAACTGCGTTCAAAAGCTCGGAAATCCGGACGATTGAGTAGCATATCTGCATCTAATATTCCGACTAAACTCACGTGGTCAAAATCTAAGCCTTTGGTAACCATTTGTGTACCAATTAAAATGTCGATTTTGCGATTTTCGAATTCAGAAATAATCACTTGATATGCATTTTTGCTTCGAGTGGTATCTAAATCCAAACGCGCCACATTTTTTCCGGGAAACATGATAGCCAATTCATCTTCAATTTTTTCAGTTCCAAAACCCAACATTTTCAAGCGATTACTGCCGCAATTTCCGCACGTTCCAATGGGTGCATTTGCATAACCGCAATAGTGACATTTGAGCGTATTTGTATGTTTATGATAGGTCAAGGAAACGTCGCAATTTTTGCATTTTGGCGACCAATTACACAATTCACAAGTCCAAATAGGAGTATAACCGCGCCTGTTTTGAAACAAAATAATTTGTTCGCCTTTTTCCAACACAGTTTCAATGTTTCGCATCAAAAACGATGAAATGTGCGAATGCATCGTCTTTTCCTTGCGTTCTTTTTTGATGTCGGCGCAGAAAATCTCTGGCAATGCTACACCGCCGTGTCTTTCCATCAAAGTGACCAAACCAAATTTTCCTTCTTTGGCGTTGAAATACGTTTCGATAGAAGGCGTTGCAGAACCTAAAAGTACTTTCGCACCAAAAGATTTCGCCAACACGATGGAAGCATCACGCGCATTGTATCGGGGTGAAGGATCATATTGTTTGAATGACGATTCATGCTCTTCGTCCACGATTACCAAACCTAAATTCCTGAAAGGCAAAAAGATTGAAGATCTAGCACCTAAAACAATTCGGTATCTTTCAGGATGGTCATGTAACACATGATTCCAAATTTCCACGCGTTCATTTTGATTGAATTTCGAATGGTAAACGCCAATTTTGTCTCCGAAATAAGCGGATAATCTGGTGATTAATTGCGTTGTCAAAGCGATTTCGGGCAAGAGAAACAAAACTTGTTTGCCGAGTTTTAATTGTTCTTCAATCAGTTCAACATAGATTTCAGTTTTACCAGAACCAGTAACTCCGTGCAACAAGCAAACATCTTTTTCTAGCAGATTTTCTTTTACCTCACGAAGTGCAGTTTGCTGAACATCGGACAACCCTTTTTTAGCTCGGAGTTCATTGTCATTTTTTCCAATTCGGTCAATTTGCAAACGTTCTGATTTGACAATGCCATTTTTTTCCAAGGTTTGAAGCGCAGAAACTGAAACATTTTTTTCTTCCAAGTCCTTTTTAGAGACTGGAGCATCGTAAGAATTTCTATAATCACCTAAGCTCAACATGGACATCAAAGCGTGTAATTGTTTTTCTTTGCTTTTTTGATTTTCCATGCTTTGAAACAATTCATTCAAAGTTTCTTCCGACTGAAATTCTGCTGTAAAGAAATAGAAAATAGCGGTTTTTGGGACGTATTTATAATTTAATTCTTCTAATGAAATCACAACTCGCCAATCAATCAATTGTTTGATAATCGGCTGAATGGTTTTGATACCAACAATTTCTGAAATTTCTTTCAAGTCAAGAACTTCTTGTACCTCGAGCGCTTCGACGATTTGAAATTGTCTGTCGCTCAATTGATCCGTTTTACCATCAAAATCTGGGTGCAAGGAAATTTTGGTTTCAGATGCCAATTTGAAGTTGGCAGGAAGTGCTGCGTTCATTACGTCACCGATAGGCGAGAGGTAGTAGTTGGCAATCCATTTCCAAAGTTGATATTGTTTGCCAGTAATGATTGGATTTTCGTCCAACAAATATTCAATGAATTTTGCCTGATATTTGGTTGGAATTTCTTCATGCACCTTAGAAACGATTCCAGTATATAATTTTCCCTTTCCAAAAGGAATTACAACGCGCATTCCAGCTTGAATCAAGTCATTCATTTCAAAAGGAACGCGGTAAGTAAATTCATTTTTTACCGCAATGGGAATTATTATATCCGCAAAAAGCGTTTTTCTTTCAGACATGGGATAAAGGTAATTAGACTGAAATGATGTTCAAAGTTTTTTGAAATAAAAAATCCACCGAAAATCAATTCCGGTGGATTTTTCAAGGATTCAATATTAAATCGAAATCTTTTGAATATTAATTACAGAAATACTGTTCTGGCGTCCCTACATTGTACTGAGGATTGTCAGTACAGAATAGCAATGAACCAGTTAACGAACCAATTCCTAATTCTTTCATAGAATTTTTATCAATAGCAACTTTATAAGTTGAAACACCAAATAGAATCCAATCCTCTTTGCTCAATGTTGTTGTCGATCTAGCTGAAAAGATTCCAACTACTTTTCGGTCATTGGTTGCAGTAAGGTTTGTGAAAGTTGGTTTTGTTTGTGCCAAAGAGGATGAAGGTGCTACTAATTTCATGTACTTTTCTAAATCTTCAGAACCACCTGTAAGAACGATTTTGATTGATTTTAGCATTCGTTTGGTAATGTTTGGATCATTAGTCACTCCATCTCTAATTACTGTATAGAAAGTCTTTCCGTTGGCATTTACCAAATTGGTTGAAGTTGATAAACTTGAGGAGTTCAAATCACCAACATTCCAATCTAATGTTTTGGTAGTAAAATTGCTTCCAATAAATTCTTTGATGGTAATTTCAATTTTAACATTTGCTACAAAAGCATCTCCCTTGTTGAAACCGATGGCTGAAGTTGCATAACCTTTTGTTGCTACATCGCTAGTTGCAAATGTGAAATAACTTTGTGGTTGTGTGATAGACATTCCAGCAATTAATTTCGTATTTCCAGAAACTGTAAATTCTCCTTCATTGATGTTAACATCCAACTTATATTGTGTGTTAGCATTGGCAATTAAAGGTTGAGAAGCTGTTGTTTTGAAATAATATAGTTTTTGTTCTGGAGCATAGAACGCACCTGGCTCTTTGTTGTCAATAATTGTATCTTTCAAAATCCAAGTTCTAACAACATTCCCGTTCACAATTTCTTTAATTGTGGCATCCACATTTTGGAAGTAATTTGAATCAGGGATTTGTGCAGTAACCAAGGAATTGTCATTGCTAATAAACGCCCTGTTGATTTTCACGAAATGTACGCTATCTGCTTGGTTTAGCAATCCGTAAACTACAGCAGTTTCTTGTGCATCTCCAGTCAAATCAATGTCTTCTTTACAAGAGGAAACTAACATTGTAAATGTTAAAGCCATGAAAGAGAAGAGAATTCCTTGTTTTAAGTTCATATTTTTAGTATAATAGAGTTCAAAGATACAAATTTCTTTCACAAAGGATTTGCACTTCAATCAAGATTTCACACCTTTAAATCAACGCTTAGTTTTTCACGCGGTTAAAACGCATTGTTTTCAACATCCATTTTGGCAAGTGCTTTCTTGGATCTCGGTTTTTCAGTTTGATGTACCAACCTAATTTTTTCAAAATTGGAACTTTGTGTGTTTCAACAAATTCTATCCAAGTTCCATCGGGATCTTCGATGTAACTGAATCGTCCACCTGCTTCGCCCATGTCAAAAGTTTGACCGGAATCTACAGTAAATGGGAAACCTGCTTTTTCGCAATTGGTTCTCAATTCATCCATTCCTTGGATATCGAAACAGAGGTGAATAAATCCCCAGTCTCCCCAAAATCTATTTTCGAACATGTTTCTACAATCGGTTCTTTCTACCGATTGAATTAATTCGATTTCTGTTGGCCCCAATAATTCTGCAAAAGGTCCTTTTCTCGGTTGAGGATGACGCAAAAGAACACGGCGCACTTTTTTCTCGCCAGAAGGCAAGTTTTTGAAAGCTTCAACTGATTCTGTCACATCATAGACAATTTCAGAATACTGTAAAACATCTTGATACAGTTTCAAAGAATTTTCGATATTGCTCACACAAACCATCGCACCAGCAACGCCACCTGTTTTTCCGGCGAAATTGGTTTCCATAAACCAACCTGAACCTTCAACGATGTCGAAAACGTTTCCATTTGGATCTTCTACCAAGAAATGAGATTTCCCCTCAGGAGTTGGCAATAATTCACTCAACAATTTGGCGCCTTCCTTTTTGAAATAAGCGTATGATGCGTGAATATCTTTGGATTTTATTCTACAAGCATACAATCCAAAATCTCCAAATTGGATATCGAATTTTGCTTTTTCAGTATTTCTTGATTTATATTGCCAGATTTCAAATCCGCCACCGCCTTCCATGCTCAAAGCCAACGTTGCAGTTCTGTTTTGAACTACGCCACCTGTGTAAATTGTCATCAAAGGTGCTTCTGCAGCATCCTCAAAAACTTTGATATCAACCCCAAAAAATTTTCGATACCAATTCCAAATTTCTTGTACGTTGGGAACCCCAATTCCCATTTGTTGAATTCCACAAATTTCCATTTCGCTTTTTTTGGACAAAAATATAAATTTTATCGAATTGCCCTCTCGTTGAACAAAACGTATCCATAACTAAACTGGAAATATAGAGGTGTTTTTTGTTTAGGAAAATAATTGGTTGTAAATCGAATTGGTCCAAATGGACTGTGATAAATAATCGATGCTGCGGACAAATAAGTTTCACCCTTGAAAGGTCGTGAATAAGCAACGGTGCCATCGTCATTGAGCTTGATTTGCTTGAAGGGCTGATAAATGTAACCATCAAAACGAATGTCAATACTTCTTTTAATGCTAAAAATCACATTCGTTCCCAAACCTGCATGTTGCGGTGCTCGGTATTCTTCTAGGAAAAATGTTCCAGCATCTGGCGTTGGTGAAAAGGAGGTTGTACTGAGAATGGAAGCCTTGTAATTACTAAAAAGTGATTGACTATTCATGATTGCTTTTCCATGAACTCCAAAATGAAAAATTCGATTGTTGATAATAAATGACTGTGCTTCAAAATCTAAATTAATCCAATCGTGGTTTTTATTGATGTCATATTTTGTAAGCGAAGTAGAGCCTGAAATACTGCGTTCTTTTCCTTGAACATATCTAGCTCTGAATGAAAAGTAATGCCCTTCCGAAGCAAATTGTTTTCTGTTCAAGGAATTGTTTTCAATTTGCCAACTTGCCATCTCACCGAAGAATTGCGTATAATCTGCCGTGTCCGTACTTTTAAAATTCTGGGTTTGGTAATAATCGTCTTTCAATTCAAATTTTCGAATATCGAAAATACTTCTGGTATTATTTCCAATGGGATGTTTAAGTTTCGCACCGTAGTAAATTTCGTTTTGTACAAGAAATGAAGGCTTGATATCTTCAAAAAAAGTGGAAGAACTTCGGTAGTAATCCCAACGATTTAGCACAAAATAGGGTGAAATTGAAATTGGGTAGTACATAGGCAATTGCAAGTCAACGCTTGTTTTTACTGAAGCATAAAATTTTCCAAAATAAGATTCTCCTTTTACTTTCAGTGCCACTTTACTTAAGTTGAAATAAGTAAGGCCGATGTATCCTGTATTGACTGATCTCGAAGAAAAATGTCCTCCAACTTCCAATTTAAAATCTTTCGTTTTTCGAACCAGTAAATCCAAATGAAAAGTAGAATCTGGTTTCAATGTGATGGTAGGTAACAAATAATCAATTTGAGGAATGGCAGCTGTTCTGAAATAACGCTTATTGAGCAAGTCAGGTGTAATTATTTGATTTTTAGTATTTTTCAAAATCGATTTTCGGACAAAACTGACATCCATTTTTTTCAAACTGTAAGTGTTTACAGAGCTGATGTACAATTCAAGAAATTTGTTTTTGAATGCAGTGCGTTTGGCAGTCAATTCTTCAATTGAAACTCTTCTTGAAACATGCAATTCAATCGAATCGAGGTATTTGATTGTTGAAAGATAACCATCTTGAATCGCATCTTGAACATCTTCAAATTCAAAAGTCCCTACATCCGTTGTTGGTTGGATAATGATTCCTTCATCACATGGTAAATCGAAGTTGGTGTTCGAAACCAACATATTTCTCAGTTGACTCAACAAATCATCTTCCGAAGGTGGTTTGGCATTGCCTGCAACGTTGCTTCCAATGATGTAATCAGGTGCAAAGTCGTTGTACATTACGTCACTTGGAAAATTATTGTACAATCCACCGTCGAACAACAATTGACCATCTATCCTGATTGGATTCACAAAAAACGGGTAAGTCATGGAAGCCCTTACAGCTTGATTCAATTTTCCATGAGAGAAAACAACACTTTTCTTGTTGTAGATATCTGCTGCAACACATCTAAAGGGGACGAAAAGACTATCAAAGTTTTCACCGCGTGATGCGCCAATTGTTCCCAAAATGGTCATCATTTCAAAATCCAGTAATGTGGGACGGATGTAATTGGTTGGTAGGGATTTCTTTAAGATACTATCTTTGGAGAATGCCAAATCAATCAAACTAGCATCTTCATCATCTTTTTGAAAAAGGAACTCTTGGTTGCGTTCTAATTTTCCAGCAGACATTAATTGAAAGCGTTCACTTAAAACATATGCTTCAATTTCAGCGGGCGTGAAACCAATCGAATACATGGAGCCTACTAATGCGCCTGCGGAAGTTCCAGTAATATAGTCAATCGGAATACCTCTTTCTTCTAGTGCTTTAATCACACCAATGTGTGCAAAACCAGTTGCACCACCGCCACTCAGCACTAAACCAACTTTTTGTGAAAATATCGTCGAAGCCGTAAAAACGGTAAACAGCAAAAAGACGATGAATTTTAGGCGGCTGATTGTTTTCAATTTATATACTTTTGTACAAAAATAAAGGATTTTTTTACATCAAAAGCAATGTTACTATCTATTTTTGAACATCTTGGAATTTTTGTTTTTGCAATCAGTGGATTATTGACTGCCTCTGAAAAAAGATTGGACTATTTTGGAGGAATGGTCATTGCTTTTTTTACTGCTTTGGGAGGTGGTACTGTGCGTGATTTATTGCTCAATACCGAAGTGCGCTGGATGGAATCTTCCGTGCTCATTTTTACAGCGTTATCTGGCGCTTTGGTCGGAATCATTTTCAAACAATATTTGATAAAATTGCGTCGCACTTTCTTCTTTTTTGATACCATCGGTTTGGGACTTTTCACCATTTTGGGAATTCAAAAAGGCATTCAATTTGAACAAATTCCTGTCACTTGTCTCTTTCTTGGCTTAATTTCAGCTACTTTTGGGGGCGTTATCAGAGATGTGCTTTGCAATGAAATCCCATTGATTTTTAGAAAAGAAATTTACGCAACCGCTGGAATTGTGGGCGGTTTGTGCTACTTGGGCTTCAGAATGATTGGTTGGCACAACAGCGCTTCGATGATTGTTTGTGTGTTTATCATCATTTTGATCAGAATATTAAGCGTTATTTATGGCTGGAAAATGCCGATTTTGAAAAAAGAAGACAATTGACGCAATTAGAATTTAAGAAATACAATAATAAAATGGAAAAATTAACGATCACCATTAAGACAATTTTTGGCGTTGAAGAAGTGTTGAAAGAGGAATTGAATGAATTGGGTTACAACGACGTAACGGTGCTTAATCGCGCAGTTCAAATTCAAGGCGATTGGAAAGATGTGTATTATTTGAATCTGCATCTTCGTTGCGCGATGTCTGTTTTGGTGGAAGTGAAAAAATTCAAAATTCGCGATGAGCAAGATTTGTACAAACAATGTATGAAAATTGATTGGACGGAATATTTCGACATCGACAAAACTTTTGCAGTTCGTGGTGCGATTCAATCTAAATTGTTTTCACACACACAGTTTCCATTTTTATTGGTAAAAGATGCCATCGTAGATACTTTCCGCGATAAATTGGGTGAAAGACCGGATGTAAATATCAAAACTCCTCAAGTTGTTTTTGATTTATACATCAAAGAAACGCAAGCAACCATTTCGTTGAATACAAGTGGAACAGCTTTGTTTCAAAGAGGTTATAGAACTGAAATCGGGCAAGCGCCATTGAATGAAGTAGCTGCAGCGGCTTTGATAAGAATGTCAGGTTGGGACAGAAAATCAACTTTCATGGATCCTTTTTGTGGTTCGGGAACTTTGTTGATTGAAGCAGCATTGTTGGCGAGTGGAATTCCTTCAAACATTGATAGACAGCATTATGCTTTCAAAAATTTTAAAGGATTTGATGCACAAATTTGGGAGGAAATTCAATCCAAAGCAACGAGATTGTGCAAAGGTTTTGATTTTGAAATTATTGGTTCTGATATTGATTCAGACATGATGATGATGGCGAAACGCAACTTGAGAGGTTTGCCAATTGGCAGATTTGTGACGGTAAACACAGCATCATTCGACGAAGTTAAAAAGCCAACTGACAATGGAACATTGATTTGCAATCCGCCTTATGGAGAAAGAATGGGCGAGGAGATCGAAGATATGTATCAAGGTTTGGGCGATTGGTTCAAAAATGAATTGAAAGGCTGGAATTGTTGGGTCATTTCTTCCAACGAAGAAGGTTTTAAATCAATCGGTTTGAAACCAAGTCGCAAAGTGAAAATGTACAATGGCGATTTAGAATGTAGTTTCCGAGAATACCGCATTTTTGATGGATTCAGAAAAGAATTTGTGAAGGGAATGAAAGAGGGAAATGGAGAAATTGAAGAAGGAAATTCGGAAGAATAGAAAGCGATAGATTTTTTAGTAAGACCATTTGATGTGAAAGTTGGATGGTCTTTTTTTTATGGAATTTTTTTTTGTTTGGATTAAATCATATATTTGAAATGATAATATCTTTATTATGAAGAAAATACTATTCCTTTTTTTGTTCTTTTTAACTTTAAATTTTGATCTCAGTGCTCAAAAAATGGAGTTTAATTTTACTGATTTTACAAGTTTAGAATACAATCTTAGTGATATACGAAAGGTAACTTTCGACGGAGATATGTTTAATCTACATTTATTTGATGGTAGTATTTATTCTTGGAATGTGTATACTATCGATTATTTGGATTTCATTAATGAAACCTCTGGAATTGAAAATAAACTAGATATTCCAAAATTGAATATTTTTCCAAATCCATGCCAAGATGAATTATGGCTAAGTTGCAAAAGTTTAGAAAATAAATCATATACTTTTTTATTGATTGATTTAAATGGAAAGATTTTACTTGAAGAAAACATTGAATTAACTCAAAATAATGATTTTAAAGAAAGAATTGATTTTTCTTCTTTTCAATCTGGCAATTATAAGTGTGTATTAAAGAATAATAAGTTTAGTATATCTAAAACCATAACAAAGAAAACCAACTAAGATGAAAACAAAATTTTTACTGCTAATTTTTGTGACTATAGGATTGATAAAACATTCTTATTCACAGACTATTATGAATATTTATCAAAATAATGGTAATGTCACACAAATTCCCGTTTCTTCAATTGATAGTATAACATATACATCAGCGGTTGTAACAAGTAATTTGCCAACTGTAATTACTTCTCCAGTTACAAGTATAAACTCACCGAATGCAGTTTCTGGCGGTGAGGTCACAGATGATGGAGGTTCTACTGTTATTCAATATGGAGTTTGTTTGTCAAATAATCCAACTTCAGAGCCAACAATTGATGACTTCATAACTATCGATGGCAGCGGAACCGGTGTTTTTGTTTCAAATCTAAATAATTTAATTCTAAATTATACTTATTATGTTAGGGCCTATGCTATAAATAGTAACGGGGTTTCATATGGAAATACAATTAGCTTTTATTCAGTGTATGCGCAAAATATAATTGTCTCAAATCCAGGTAACGGAGTAGTTTTGGATGGTTATAATTATCCTACAATCGTTCTTGGTAATGGACAAGAATGGATGGCTGAAAATTTGCGAACAACAGTTTATGCGAATGGAGATCCTATTCCTAATATTCAAAGTAATAGTCAGTGGGGTTCTATTGAAGCAGGTGCTTATTGCTACTATTTAAATGATGTTCAATACCAAAATATTTATGGAAATCTCTATAATTTTTATGCGGTAGCAGATAATAGAAATGTTTGTCCCACAGGTTGGCATGTACCGAACGATTTAGATTGGCAAACTTTAATCAATTATTTGGATGTGAATGCAGGCGGTGGTATGGACGCAAATACTGCTGGAGGAAAAATGAAAACAACGGGAACTCAATACTGGCAAAGTCCAAATGAAGGCGCAACAAATGAAAGTGGCTTTTCTGCCTTACCTTCAGGTTGGAGAATTTATGGTGCATTTGAACAAATGGGAACGTGGACTTATTTTTGGAGTTCAAGTTCATTTGCTGGCGTCCCAGGTGGTACTTTTGATCTAAACTCAACATCAAGTTGGGCTATGGGTGCAGACGGAGGTTCAGGTGATCCAAATCCGGGAAATGCGGTTAGATGTATAAAAGATTAATTGATGCAAATTGTGCCCATCTCCGCTTTTTCCAATATCGATTTAGAAATTGATGCAAGCGGTTTTGCAGCGGGAGTTTATAGCATTGTTTTGTCATCTGACAAGCAAATTTTGCAAACGCAGAAGTTGGTGAGGATAGAGTAAAAAAATGAAATCCCTTTGAGAAAATATTTCAAAGGGATTTTTAATTTATTCAATGCTTTTTGGTAAATTTTCTGAATGCTATTTTTTTCTTCGCGCAAAATGATGCTTTCAATTGCAGGAATGAGCTTTTTGTTACTTGTTGCGATCTGAAAAGTGCACCGAAAATCGCCATCGACATCGCCACCGCGAATTGAAAAATCTTAAAATCAAAATAACTATCTTTGCAAAAAAAAAAATATGCATTTTATTTCAGTTACTGATTTGAAGCAACAATTGGATAGCAAAGCGAATCTTTTTTTGTTGGACATTAGAGAAAACTACGAGCGTGAAGCAGTTTCAATACCTTCCAAACACATTCCTATGGATGAGGTTTTCGCTCATTTGGTTGAATTTCCTGTTGATCAACAAGTTATTTTAATGTGCAACAGTGGAAAACGAGCAGAAGCCTTGGCAAATTTATTGGAAACTGAATTTAATCAATCAAATATTGTTGTGCTTGAAGGTGGAATTGCTGCTTGGATGGAACAATTTGCAGAAAACTAATCTAAAACTAAATCAATTTTTATGGTAGAATTATTTCAACACCTTTTTCACTTAGACTTTAATTGGATAGTCGAAAACTATTCCAATTCAATTTATGTCGTGCTTTTTTTGGTCATTTTTATCGAAACTGGTTTGGTTGTAATGCCTTTTTTGCCCGGTGATTCTTTGCTTTTTACCGCAGGACTTTTTGCCGCTCCAACAGCAACTGGTGATCCAGGACAATTGAGTATTTTTTTACTTTTAGGTTTATTAGTTGTAGCTGCTATACTAGGAGACAACGTGAATTATTGGATTGGAAGAAAACTTGGTTTGGGTGTTTTCAGTTGGAAAATCAAAGGCCGTCAGTTAGTGAAAAAAGAATATTTAGAGAAGACTGAAGCTTTTTTTGATAAAAATGGCACCAAAGCGATTATTATGGCGCGATTCGTTCCCTTGGTGAGAACTTTTACGCCCTTTGCGGCAGGAGTTGGTAAAATGGATTATAGACGTTTTTTAGCTTTCGATGTCATAGGCGGATTTTTGTGGATATTCAGTTTGACCTTGGCTGGTTATTTTCTTGGAAACGTAACTTGGATCAAAGATAACATCGAAAAAGTTTGCTTGGGAATCATTTTTATTTCCGTATTGCCGATGCTGATTAGCGTTATCAAGTCTAAAATGAAATCAAAAAATGCGTAAGTTTGGTTTACTTGGCAAGAAGTTAGATTATTCTTTTTCTAAATCTTTTTTTACAGATTTATTTGCTAAAAATCAGATTGACGCGAGCTATGATAATATTGAAGTAACTGACCTGTCGAAGTGGTTTGAAGACAAGTCTTTTGCCGAGTTTTCAGGATTTAGCGTCACCATTCCATACAAAACTGAAATCATTCCGTTTTTGGATGAGTTGTCCGATGAAGCAATAGCTATTGGAGCTGTGAATACAGTGAAAAATGTGAATGGTAAACTCATTGGTTACAACACAGATGCTTTTGGTTTTGGTCAATCAATTAAACCGTTTCTGAACAATCACCATGAGCGCGCCATGATTTTAGGAACTGGCGGTGCTTCAAAAGCAATTGCTTACGTTTTGAAAAATATTGGATTGTCTGTCATTTTTATTTCTAGAAGTCCAAAAAACAATAGTGAATTTGGTTATGAATCAATCAATGAAAACATGGTAAACGCCTGTAAAATGATTGTAAATTGCACTCCTGTCGGTACATTTCCAGATGTGAATGCAAAACCAAATTTTCCCACAGATCTAATCTCGGACAAACACTTGGTTGTTGATTTGATTTACAATCCCGAAAAATCACGTTTACTTAAGGAATCTGAAAAGCAAGGAGCTATTGTGTTGAACGGTTACTCTATGTTGCAAGAACAAGCTAAAAAAGCTTGGGAAATCTGGAATTAGTTTATTTGATCATATAATGAATTCCAACACCTAAGTCTAAATAACTTCTTTTGCGTGTCACATTTTCCCATGATTGAACGGGCTTAAAGTCATAACCAAAATTCGTGTTCAAACTTACTCCCCAATTAGAGAATTGATATCTAAGTTGCGATCTCAAGCAAGCTTTTACGCTAAATTGATTCACTGTTCGACTAGCAGTATTTAAATATTCATAATTTGTTCTACTGCCTTGGAGATTTAAAATCGCACCAGCACTTAAATCCAAAAACAATTTCGGATTGAATTCGAATGAATATTGAAACATGATTGGCAAACCAATGGAATAAACTTGGTAACTATTGGCAAAATTGATTGTGGTCGAATCTTGCCCATAAACCGGAATGGCAATTGAATCGACGACTGTTTGCATTGAATCTAAAACATAGGTGTAATTGTAACTCAAAATCACTGAATCGCCCAAAACTGTTTGGTCTTGAGAGATATTCTCAAAATTATTTTGGTAATTTACACCAGACGAAAGAGCCATTTTTGAATTGAGATAATAGGCAAATTCTGTTTGAATGAAAAAACTACTTTTTTCTTTGAGTGCAAGCGCTGGAGTAGCATTCAACTGATTGAAACCAAGTGAAGTTCCTGTTTTCAAACTGAATAACCAAGGTCTTTTTACTTTTGGAATATCAGCCATTCGGTAGTTTTCTTCTAATGAATCGTTTTTTATACTGTTGAGCGAATCAGCATTTACGATAGCATTTGAGTCAATGTATGGGTTTTGTGCAGCGTCGTTTTTTTCAAGAGTTGCAACAATAGTTTCTCGTCCATCAATATTGTCCTCTGTTTTCAATTTGTATGGATTTTCATACATTACAGGCGTTATTTCTTCAGGATTGATTTTTTTATTGGGGTATTTGCTACGACTCTTTTTTGATTTATTCTTTTTTGTAAACGTAATATTAGTATTTGATTTTGAAGTGTTTTTAACGTTTGAGTTTACAGAAGTATTTTTGATTTTCTTCGGATTTCCAGTTTTTTGCTTCTTGTTCGTTTTGTCAAGCTGCTTTGAAGTTTTTAAACTTGTTTTTTTAAGAGCTGTTTTGCTGCTTTTTGAATCGTTGGAATTGTTATCAATAGTTTGATTTTCTTTTGAGGCTGAATTCAATTTGCTTTCAATTTCACTTGCCTCAGAAGCTTTCGTCTTATCGCCATATTCCGATATTCCGTTAGAAGTCTTATCGTCATATTCCGATATGCCGTTAGTTGCCAACTGGGTTGTTGAAACATCAGATTTCTCTCGATTGAAAAGGAAAACCGTAAATACCAAAATCAAAACAGAAATCCCTGCAATGAAGTACCATTTCAATCTCCCTTTTGCTTGGATCTGACTAATTTTTTGATCAATATTGATTTTGACACTCGCTGGAGGAGTGACTTCAAAGCCGTCGAAACTGTCTTTGAATAAATCTTTTATTTCATCTTGCTCTTTCATCCTGCAATTTTTTCTGATTCAAGAAT
This sequence comes from Flavobacteriia bacterium, assembly GCA_947462925.1. GTDB lineage: Bacteria > Bacteroidota > Bacteroidia > Flavobacteriales_D > Crocinitomicaceae > JAQVCM01. The sequence goes on from CANHQP010000028.1 coordinate 24,487, forward strand.
CTTTTGAATAAATTTTTTCGCTTTGAAATATTGGGTTTTGGAAGTGTTTTCACTGATTCCCAAATATTCAGCAATTTCTTTGTGGGATAAGTTCTCAATAGCATATAAATTGAAAACCAAACGATAACCTTCTGGTAGCTTGTTCAAAATTTGCATTAATTTCGCTCGTAGCTCTTCCACATCAACTGTCGGTTCTTCTTCCCAAACCAATTCATCGAACACTTTTTCATCTTCGTGCAATTGATATTTATACATTTTTTGAATGTATGTCAGCGCAGTGTTGATAGTGATTGATTTAATCCAGGCGCCGATTGGCGAAGAGAGTTGATATTGAGATTGATTTTTGTAAACCTTGATAAATGCTTCTTGAAGCACATCTTGGGCATCGTCCTCGCACCTGGTGTATCGCAAACAAATGGAGTACATTCCAGCAGCATATGATGAATATATTACATCAAATGCATACTTTTTACCTTTTGTAAAATCAACAAGTACTTGCTCTGTTATCACCAAATTGGTTTTATTCGATTCTTAAATTATTTCCATTCATAAAGTTTTAATTTTCCCTTGCGACTTAATTACACGCGCGAAAATCAAAAGTTGCCTGAAATAAAATTTAAAGCTAAGAAAAATTGCAATCTAATGGAATATCGGAATATTGCGATATTCCGGAATTTGATAAAATCGTACGAAAAGATTTTTTTTCGGACCTTAGATTAATTTACCATACAAATCATAATGATCAGCAGAAGTAATTTCAACAGTCGCAAAATCACCTATTCTGACAAAACCTTCAGATTTTTTCACCAACACTTCGTTGTCAACTTCTGGAGAATCAAATTCAGATCTTCCGATGAAATAATCGCCTTCGATTCTGTCGAATAAAACGCGGTAAACTTTACCAATTTTTTGTTGATTCAACTCAAAACTGATGCCTGATTGCAATTCCATGATTTGGTCAGCACGGTCTTTTTTGGTTTTTTCATCCACATCGTCTTCCAATAAGTAAGCATGTGTATTTTCTTCGTGCGAATAAGTGAAAATTCCCAATCGTTCGAAACGCATTCTTTCTACAAAATCATACATTTCTTGAAAATCTGCTTCTGTTTCTCCTGGATAACCAGCGATTAACGTCGTACGAATCGCAATTCCCGGCACTTTCGCGCGAATTTCGTTTACCAATGCTTCCGTTTTTTCACGATCGATGCCACGTCGCATGGATTTCAAAATTTTCGAAGAACCGTGTTGCAATGGCATGTCCAAATAATTCACCACTTTCGGATTGTTATTCATGACGTCCAACACATCCATAGGAAAACCAGCTGGAAAGGCGTAATGCAAACGAATCCATTCAATTCCTTCCACTTCAGCCAATTTTTCGATCAATTCGGCCAAGTTTCTTTTTTTGTAAATATCTAAACCGTAATAAGTCAAATCTTGTGCAATCAACATCAATTCTTTTACGCCTTGAGCGGCCAAACTTTTTGCTGAATTGACCAAATCTTCCATTGGAGTAGAAACGTGTTTTCCACGCATTAAAGGAATCGCGCAAAATGAACACGGGCGATCACAACCTTCTGCAATTTTGAAATAGGCGTAATGTGAAGGTGTTGTCAATAATCTTTCTCCAACCAATTCGTGTTTATAATCGGCTTTCAAAGTTTTTAATAGTCTTGGCAAATCACGCGTACCAAAAAACGCATCCACTTCTGGAATTTCGGCTTCTAAATCGTCCTTGTAACGTTCAGATAAACAACCGGTAACATATACTTTATCCACCGCACCTTCTTGTTTTGCTTGCGCATATCTCAAAATGGTATCGATGGATTCTTGTTTGGCATTGTCAATAAATCCACAGGTATTGATAATCACAATTTCTGCATCATCGCTCATGGATTCGTGCTCCACATCAAATTTATTCGCTTTCAGTTGAGCCATTAAAACTTCTGAATCGAATAGATTTTTAGAACATCCTAAAGTCACAACATTGACTTTATTTTTTTTGAGCGTTTTTGTTTTCATGATGCAAAATTACGGAAAACAGTAGGAACAAGCAAGAGTTGATTTTTGCTTTAGCTTAATTATGATTTCAATAATGAATTCATTTTCAAAATTGGTATTATATTTGACCAAACACAAAAAACAAAAACCATGAAATCAATCGTTATTTTACTTGCAGTTGGATTATTTTTTAGTTGTGGTACTAAAAAAATCGCCGGAGATGGAACAGGACAAACTTTAAAAACAAAACCAATGACAGCAAGTTCAACAGTTGGCGCTTTCCCTGATAAAAATGACCAAACCAATATTCAATCTGCAAAAATTGAAGGAAATAACTTGATTTTAGAAGTTTCTTACGGTGGTGGTTGCGAGGAACATGATTTTAGTTTGGTAGGAAGTGAAATGATTTCAAAATCTTTGCCTCCAATTCGCGCTGTCAAATTAATTCACAATGCGCGTGAAGATAAATGCAAAGCGTTAATCATGAAAACCTTGACTTTCGATATTTCTAATTTGGCATATAAGCAAGAAGTGGGAAGTGAGATATTCTTGAAATTGGATGGTGTTGCTGATAATTTGAAATATACTTTTGCGAAATAGAGTGTTTAACTAGAGATTTTTCTCCATCACAAAATCCTCCATCAAATACCCATTTCCAATCTCAATGTCTTCAACTTTGCAAATATTCATTCCGATTTTTTCGTAGAAATTTTTTGCTTTGTTGAATCGATTCACGTTCAAAAATACCCTGCTCAAATTCAGTGACTTAGTCAAATTTTCGGCGTACTGAAAAAGTTTCAATCCAATGTTTTTACCTTGATTTTCTGGTAAAACATACAACTTGTGAATTTTCAAGGAATCAGGTTCTAATCCTGCTTGAACGCCTAAAAATCCAAGTGGAATGTCGTTTTCCGAATATATAAAATAGCGATGACCAACATCAATTGTTGATTCCAAGGATTCGATGGTGTAGAATTTATTTAACATATAAGTCAATTGCTCCTGACTCAAAATTTCACCATACGCAACAGGCCAAGTTCCGAACACAATTTTTTGGACGATGTTCAAGTCTTTTTTGCCGATTTCAAGAATGTTTTCCATCTTTATTCTTTGATCACTTGAACAGATTTATCACCACTATTTGAGTGAATATTCAAAATGTACATGCCCGTTTGTAAGGCGGATAAATCCAATTTTCCGATTTCAAGTTGTCCATTCAATAAGATTTTTCCATCTAAACCAATCAATTGGAAGGTTTCATTTCCTGTCAAATTTCCTTGAATGTATAACAGTCCTGTCGTTGGATTTGGGAACACTTTGACAAACGATTCTTCTGCGGTTTGGTCTATTGAAACGGTGTTTAAAGCCAATTTAATTGCTTCATAAGCATCCAATTTCCCCATTCCCCAGCGCAAACTTCCTCCTGCAGGAATCACTCCTGTATATGAATCTGTGCGCGCACTTTGGCGAATGATGTCTTTTACCTGCCATGGCATCAAATAGTGATTTGCTTCTAAAATCAACGCAACAACGCCTGTTACCATCGGAGATGACATCGAAGTTCCTGAAATTCTGGTGAATTTATAATCTGTTCCGTTGAAAGAGACTGTTTGCGCATTCGAAAATGAATTGTCTGTAAACGATGAAACCGCTGAACAAACGCTTACTCCTGGTGCAGAAATGTCTGGTTTTGAACGCTCGTCTAGTGTTGGACCATAACTAGAGAAAGTGGCGATTGCGCCGCCAGTCAATGTTCCACTTGGCAGAGCATATTGAGATGAATGTGCCGCAACGGAGATCACACTTTCTGTGCAAGAAGGTTCGCAATTCCGTAGTTTGCATCGCCAAAAGTCGTTCCTGCTCCACCCAAAGAAAAAGGCATTCCCCAGTTTCCAACGCCGTTGGTCAACTCTGTGACATTCCATGCATGAACTGTTCCGTCTGTTGCAGAAACATTTAAGATAATTCGATATGCTGTATTCGTATTTTTGATCCTGAATCGCGCATGCGGACGATTATTCAACGGATTGGCATTTTCCATGGATAAATTGTAGAAAACAGTATCAGTTCCAATAACCAAAAAAGTATCGATGTAATTCGTTGTCGTGGCAGAATTGTAGAAAATACTTTCGTTCAATAAAACATTGGAAGTATTGGTAACGCTCACGCCAACTGAAAAGTTTTTGGTCGGTTCGCCCCAAAGCGTGATTGATTGTCCCCACATATTTGGATTCGCTGAATAAGAATAAAAATCAACTTTGGATTTCAAAACGTCATTATTGAACGTTTTTTTGAGGTGAAAATTGACATCGCCATTGTTTCCGCCTGATGAAGCAAAAACAACTCCTTGGTCTGAAAGATTATCAATCGCTTGACTAATTAGCGAAGTTCCATCTAAGTTTCCAATGTAATGCAAGCCCCAACTTTGGTTGATGACCAATCTTTTGTTTGCTGCAACTGCTTTTTGGTGCATCCAATCGTAAGCATCCATCACCGCGCCGGCGTCCACCAAGAACGTGGTGAAAAGAAATTCAGCTTCATAAGCTACGCCGCGATAAGCTGTTCCTGCGCCCGAACCGCCTGCAATTCCTGCAACGTGTCCACCATGATATGCATAACTATAAATGTTTGCCGTGTCAGAACCAGCAGCCAACAAATCTGCTTGCGAAGTATATTCTGTTCCGTAATTATAACCAGTCGGATTTGGCCCACTTTGTTTGTATTGATCCCAAGCAGCTGCGATTCTGGTATATGACAAAGTAGTATCGTAATACATTGGATGCGTATAATCAAAACCCCAATCCGTAACGCCGATGTATACATTTTTTCCTGTGTATGCTTGTGGAAGATTGATTCCCAAATGAACGCTGTCTACGCGCGCATCTTTCAGGGCTCTGTTTAAATGTGGTTGTACTTTCGCTGCAATTTCAAGGTAAGAAATCCCAGGGATGGAAGCAATTTGTTGAATTGCATCAAGTGGAACTTTTAAAGTCACAATATTTCCGATTCGTGAACCTTGACTGATTTCATATTGTTGTAAATTGGAAACGTTGTAGTTCGCATTGACTTTGGCAATCAATGAAATAATTTGTTTTCCATTGATTTTGTAAATCGGGTACAAATTTTCCAATTTTTGAAAAGATTTCATTCCTTCCTTAGCCCAAGTTTCTTGAATGATTTTCAAATCATGTCTTGAAGTTGTTGGCATTTGGATTTGTGCATTCAAAGCATTCAAAGCAGTGAATAACAATATCAAGGAAAAGTATTTTTTCATTTTTAAAATTTATTGGTAGTTTAAAATTAAACAAATTAAATGAATTTCAATTTGAGTTGATTATTGCGCAACAAAAAAAGACTTCATTTCTGAAGTCTCTCTTTTGATTTATCTGGTTTTAATCTTATTACTTAGGCATCACAAAATTGGTCATATCGATTTGGTATAAATCCAAACTTGCTTTTTGACCTTGGATGGTGAAACCTGCAAAAACTGCTTTTTTCAATTCTGGGTAATATTGGAAATGCGTATCGTTGTTTACTGTATTGATTCCACTTCCTAAATTGATTGGTTTTGACCAAGTTGAACCCAAGTTTTCAGATACAAAAATATCGTAACCGCCCATTCCTAAATGTCCGTTTGAGCTGAAAAACAAATATCTTCCGTCTGGCGTGATATAAGGTGTTGTTTCACTTCCTGCTGTATTGATACTGTCAGAAACTGGTTTTGGTTCGCCCCAAGTTTTTCCAGTTTTTTGAGAAACATAAATGTCAAATTGTTTGCGTTCACCATTTCTGGTAGAAACAAAATACATCGTATTTCCATCGCCAGTCACTGTTGCAGCGCCGTCAAAGAATGACGAGTTTACAGCAGCTATCTTTTTAGGATTTGACCATTTTCCTTTGGTTGTAAATTGAATTTCAAAAATATCAGAACTTTGCGTTTGGATTTTTTCGTCAGCTGCTTCATTGTTGATTGTCATGTAAGCTATCAAACCATCTTTGGAAATCCAAGATAGCGCTTCAAAACCTGAAGCATTGATTCTGTCGATTTCATTCGTGATGCTGTCCCATTTTTGCTCTTCTTCGTTCCATTGAGCATAATAGATATCTTCAAAATATTGTTCATCTTCAGGATTCATCAATCCGCCAGTAGTATTGTTTCTTCTTGAAGTAAAAAACATGCCTTTTCCACCTTTTACGATGATTGGCGCATATTCATTGTATCCAGAATTTACTTCACCTGCCATTTTGGTCTTGGTTGCGAAAGGCGTTTTTGCCATTTCTGCTTGAGCGAATTTACAGTTTTCAATTTTTTCTTTGATTTGTAAATCTTTAGCTTGCATTTTTGAAAGTTTTTCCAACGCAATTTCATAGTACATGATGGCAGAATCCAATTTTCCAATGCTGTGGTAGCTTTTTGCAATCACATCATAAACATCTTTGTCAACGCCGTCTGCATCCAATTTTACAGCTTTGGTCGCATATTGTAGCGCAAATCCGTAATTGTCCAAATTGTAGTGACACAAACTAATCCAATAAGGCGCTCTCCAGGTATTTGGGTCTTTTTGTGCAGCTTCTCTGAACAATATCAAGGCTTCGCGATTTTTTCTTTCGCTAAACATTTTTTTACCATCTTCAATCATAATCAATGCGGCAGATTTGTCAACCAAATTGGTCGTACTGTCTGGTGGTGTGATTGAATTACTTGCAGCAAAAACTTTTCCGTTTAATATCGAAACGAAAAGGATTAAAGTGCAGAAAATACTTTTAAAATTCTTCATAAAGTTTGATTTTGTTGATCTTATGTTAGCAATTGTGATGCCAATTAAATATTTACAATATACGAACAAATATAGTCGAATGAAATTTTATTTCAGAAATGATTTTTGGCAAAAAACGATTTTTTTTACAGTCAAATTGTTTAAAAGTCAAAAATCAAAATTTTATTGATTCATGTCGCTTCGTTTGATGAATTGATTTCCGCTTAAATCCACCAAATCATGCATCGCAATTGTAGAAGCAACACTCGCTAAAATGGGTGCAAATGCAGCACAAAACCACAAGAAAAAGTGTACACAAAATTGACTAACAACGTCTATCGGCGCAACTGAAAATCGGTGCCAATCAAAAAGTGCATTCAAATTAACAGGCACCAAAATCAACAATGAAAAGACCATTCCAATCGCCAAAGTCAAACCGCGGTGTTTGCGCATGAGCAAAATACTGGCGTCGACACTCAGTTTTCGGCGTTCATTGACGTAATCCAAAAAACTGAATCCGTAATAATAGAAACTGATTAAATAAGTGATGTAAAAAACAGGACTTTCATGAATATTATCCCAGAAAATGGCGCAAAATGCAAAAATGATTAGGAAGAAAAAATATTGCCACATGATGTTTCTTACTACAATCCGCAATCCGCGCTTGATGTCGAGCCAAAATTGTTTCATGTTGAATGGATAATGATTTCCAGTAATAATTTTTTCAGTTTTCTGTGACAAATAGGCGAGAAGCGGTGATAAAATCGTGACAACCATGTATTTCGAAAATTGCATCAACAAAAGCGCAATCGAAATTTCAAGCATCAATTGAATCAAATACCAAACGATTCCATTCATGGTGCGGGTGTCGGTATCAAATTGTCGATATTGTATCCAACTGCCAACTTGGTAAATTCCCAACATCAAAAAAGCAGGAATCAACGCATACCAATACATTTTCCTTTCCCGAATGAAAAGAAAAGCCTTCCAATAAGCGCGCATTCCAAGCACAAAATCTTTGATGAAATTCATTGCTCAAAGGTAGGGAAAAATGGATTATTAGATGGTTGGATTGTTTGATTAATGGACAAAAGTTCAGATCCAATAATCCATAAATCCCAAAATCTAAAAATCTAAACAAAAAAAGTTTCCTTATAAATCGCCAAAACCTCTTCAGCGCAGGTTTCCCAGCTGAATTTTTGGATGTAGTTTTGACAATCGGCTAAATCTAATTCAGTTTCTGATTGATTCATGAATTGTGACATTTTTGCGGTTATGTCGTTTTCATCTTTCGGGTTAACTCCAATCAAGAAACCATTTCCTATTTCTGCAATCGCGCCGTAGTTCGTGCCGATGATTGGTTTTCCAAACGACAATGATTCCAACACAGGGAAGCCGAAACCTTCGATGAATGATGGAAAAACGAATGCTTTCGAATGGTAATACAATCCTTTCAATTCATTTTCCGAAACGATTGATAAGTAACGAACATTTTTTGGATATTTTGAAAAATCGATTTTCATGTAATTGTGTCCAACCAAAATAAATTCCCAATCTGAGTTGGTTTTCAAGAAAGATTGAACCATTCGTCGGATATTTTTATGGCTTCTAATTTGTCCAACATACAGTAGAAATGGTTTTTCTAAATGAAATTTACTTTTGACATCGATGATTGTTTGCTCGCTGATTTCTCCAAATTTACTGTCGAAACCATTGTAAACCAATTTAAATTTTGGGTTGGAAGCATCAGGATAATCACTTAAAATTTCATTTTTCGCAGCATTTGAAATGAAAATCACAGAGGCTGCTTTTTTCAATGTATTTGCCAAGGTTTTCTTGAAATACCAGGTTTTGATTCCGAATGGATCGTCAAACTTTTTAATATTTCCAGACAAATTTGAATCGTGAATCGTTGCAATCGTTTTGATTCCTTTCACAATCGGCGCATCCAAATGTGGATAATGGTAAATATCGGGATTCAATTCGCGAATGATTGCTGGCATTTTGGTGTAATTCACAATTCCCATGTGATGCAAAGCAATTTTCTTGAAAGTGACGTTCGAATATTTTTGAAGTAAAAACAATTCATCGCTTTCAGGTAATTGTCCATTTACGAGAATAATGTACTGATTTTCATTATCTATAGCGAGTAAATGATTCAATAAGTTTACGATATAGCGCGACATTCCAGAAACTACTGGAAAATGTAATCTAGCATCAAAAACGATTCTCATGAAGGGCTAAAGGTAAGGTATTTACTTGTTTAAATTGCGCTTTCGACTTCTAAAATATGCTTTTTAGAAAGTAAAATCTTGTTTTTTAAGCTTTTGAAATCAATTCAGCGTATTTCAGAAATTGAATTTTTGCAGAATGTTCGTTTTCACATTTTAGTCGTGCATTTTTGCCAAGATGTTCTGTTAAATCTGGGTTTTGTGCGATTTTTTCAATTTTGGAAACCAAGTCATCGGCGTTTTTTGGTTCAAATAAAATTCCAGTTTCTTGATCCACAATCAATTCTCTATTTCCAGGAATATCGGTCGCAAGAATCGGTAATCCAACAGCCATCGCTTGCAATATCGCGGTGCTTTGTGTTTCGGCCAAACTACTGTGAATATAAAGTTGCAAAGATTGATAAAAAGCCAACATTTCCTTTTGATTCAAATTTCCGTGTAATTTGATTTTGTCGCTTACTTTCGATTGATCGACAAGTTGTTGCAAATACTCAAAACCTTCACCAGCTCCTGCGATATGCAATTCTAGATTTAGCGTTTTATGGTTCAACTTTTCAAATGCTTGAATCAATGTTCGGTGATCGCGCAGTGAATTGATCCTGCTTGCCATTCCAATTTTGAAAGTAGATTTTTCTTCAGTTTCGATAGTTGGTTTGAAATAGTCGGTATTGATGCCATTCGCAATTACCACCGACTTTTTGGAATATCGCAATATTCCGATATTGCGTTTTACTTCAGATTGATAGTTTTCAGTCAAATACACAATTCTGCTGCAAAAAATCACCGCCAAAAAAGACCAAATCCATTCGCTTTTGCGCTTTGCTTGATTGCTTTGATGTTCCACTGCGATGCATTTTGCTTTGTGAAACCAAAAATACCAAATTGTGGGTACAATCAAAGTCATGGAATGCAGAAAAATGAAATCAGGTTTTTGTTGTTTCAAGCTTTTTAAGTACAATTTCCAACTTGAAAAATGTTTTCCCTTTTGCTTTAAAATGGTTTCGAAAGGAATTTGATGGGTTTCGCAAAATGCTTTGTAATCGGAATCTAATGATTCAATTCCAAAATAAATGAATTGCTGTTGAAATTGTTTTTCAGTATCACCTTCGACCAAAGATTGCACAACGCTTCCATGTCCGCCTTTTCCGGAGTAAAGCACTTGCGTGATTTTGGGTTTATTTTGAGATTCCATGTCGAATATTTTTTTGAAAATGTTTCCATAGGAAGTAAATCAAAACCAATGAAATCAAGATTTTGAAAACCAAAAGCATGTAAAAATCTATTTTGATGTAGGCAATCAAACTGACGAATCCGATGATGCTGGTCAAAGCCAACAAATAAAAAGCAATTGATGAAAAGGAGATAAATTTATAAAACCGCGTACTAAAAAAGAACAACAAAATGACATTGAGTGAAATCGCAATCAAAGTTGAAATTGTGGCGCCTAAAATTCCGTAGATTGGAACAAGCCAAAGATTGAGTAGTAAGTTCAAAACTGCCGCGAGTGTATTTATGATAGATTGAATGTATGTTTTATTGCTCAAGAAAATGCCCAATGAAAACATGGAAATTCCATTGATAAATGCAATTAAATAGAGCAAAGGCATGATTTTGTGCGCTTCGAAATAATTTGAGTTCGTAAAAACGAATATTGTTTCCTGCGAAAAAAGTGCAAGGATGAAAACCAAGATTCCGCCGATGATGAAATAATTTCGAATCAGTTTTTGCAGTTTGATTTTAGTGGATTCTAATTTGTAGTTTTCAATTACTATTGGCGCCAAAGCCATGCTAAAACTAGCAATCAATAAAGTTAAAACAGAAGGAAATTTAGCGCCTAAGCTGTAAACCCCAAGTTCGTTCAAAGAAATTTTTTGCGCAATCACGAATCGGTCAGTGATATCCAAAGCCAACATTGCCAATGCAGCTGGAATCAAAGGAATCGAAAATTGCAAAATCATTTTAAGTTCTTTCCGACCAAGGTAAAAAAGATATTCTTTTCGCAACAAATACAACTGAAAACCGACGATAAATGGCGCAATGATCGTCGAAGCCCAATAAATCGCTTCAATTCCCATTTGACCGTAAATCACCAAAGTCAATATCAACGCAATATTTGCCAAAGATTGAATGAAACTCAACCAAGCAAAAGCGACCGTTTTTCGTCTGAAGCGCAAGTGAATGCCAAATTGAAAGAAAAGCGCGTTGATGCAAGTATTGATAATCATCAATTGGAAAATGCTATCCGTAAATTCGTTGCTTGAAGTTTCGCTGATCGTTTTCCAAAAATGTTGCGTCAACAAAAGGAAAACTGCCGTGAGAAAATAGACTATAAAAATCGCATTGATTCCTGTTGCGCCCAATTTTCTTTTTTCCAATTCTGATAGAGAATCATCGCCCAAATAACGTGAAACGCCTTGGGCAATTTGCAAGCTAAAAATGGCATTGATGACACCAGACAAAACGGATAAATAATCTAAAATTCCATAATCAGCAGGGGAGAAGTAAGCGGTGTAAAAAGGAATCAGCAAAAGTGAAATGCCTTTTGTCGCGAAATTCGACAAAGTGTAGATACTTCCTTCCTTTAAAAACTGCTGAATCATGCGTAAAAATACGAATTATTCAATATCTGTTTTTTTTTCAATTTTTTGATTTCAATCTTAATTTTCTATTTACTTTTGTCTCACAATTGAAAAATTTGATGAAATCCTTTTTTTCCATAGTTTTGATGCTGTTGATTTTCTTACAAATCTCCATTAAACCTATTACCTATTTCAATTGGAAAATCAATCAAGAACTCATCACTCAAAAATATTGTGTAAACAAGGACAAACCAATGCTTCATTGCGACGGGAAATGTTACTTGATGAAAAAAATGAATCAATTGGATTTGGAAGAGAAGCAGGAGCGACAAAAATTCCCTTTTCCTTCACAAAAATTAGAACAAGTTGAAACTCCATTTCTGCCAGTTGATTTTAAATTTGAATTAAAAGCTTTAAATATAAATCAAATAGCAAATAATAATCAGTTTGCATCCAGCGAGGATTTATATCAATTTGATTTCAAGAAAAATTGTTTTCAACCACCCCAAGATAAATTAATTCTTTGATTCAATTTGCAACTTGTTTTGCGAATTATTTTATTCAATTTGTCTTGCATTCAATTTAATTCGTTAGGTCTAAATAGATTTCTAGCAATTTTATGTGGTTATGTAAGACTTTATTACTCAAAAAAGATAATTTATAAAAAATGAAAACAATTTCTCAGTATAAAAAATTCTCAATGATTGCATTTGCAATCGCAGGTCTAACATTTACTTCTTGTAAAAAAGAGGAAGAAGAAACGCCAACCGCAACAGCAAGTGTAGGAAGTGTTAGTATAAATTTAGAGCACAAATGGGAAGATGAAGCAACAAATTTCACTTTGAATGCGGAATATATTCATCCAGTAACAAATGATACCTTGAATTTCACAACCATGAAGTACTATATTTCAAATTTGAAATTAAAAAAATCTGATGGCACTTGGTGGACTCATCCAGAGAGTTACTTTTTAGTTGATTTAGAGAATGAAAGTTCCACAAAATTAATGATGTCTAACGTGCCTGTTGGAACGTATACTGAATTGTCGTACACTTTTGGTGTAGATAGTACAAGAAATGTTTCTGGTGCTCAAACTGGCGCATTGTCAATTGCAAATAATATGTTCTGGAGCTGGAATTCTGGTTACATTTTCTTAAAGGCGGAAGGAACATCAGTTAATTCATCAACGGGTTCTTATTCTTTTCATTTAGGAGGTTTTACGGGAACAAATAGTATATTATCGACTAAAAACGTGGTTTTCTTGAGTAACTCTACTGATGTAGTAGTAACAGGAAACCATGAAAGTGAAATCCACATGATTACATTCCCAGACAAACTTTGGAATACTTCTGGAAGTGTAAGCAATACAAATACAATACACATGCCAGGAGCGATGGCAAAAATGATGGCGAACGATTTTTCAAATGGAATCGTTTTTGAGCACGTTCACAATTAATTTTTAAGAATTCAAGTAACCACAAAGATTTAGGAATAGGTCTTTGTGGTTTTTTCACTAATTTCATCGCCTATTAAACTTTTCGATTTATGAAATTGTTTCGCAGTATGAGATTGTTTTTTTCTTTCATTTTGGTTTTATTGCTTTTTTCTTGCAAGAAGGACAATGAAATAGTTCCAGTAGATAATTTTGCCTTCAGAAAACCGAGTTATTTTCCTGAACCTCACTATACTTTTCAAAACAATGCACTGACTCGTTCCCGTTTTAATCTCGGAAGAGACTTATTTTATGATACGATATTATCACTCGATAATTCGATTTCATGCGCATCTTGTCATTCTCAAACACACGGTTTTTCAGATCACAATGTTGCTTTCAGTGCTGGAGTCAACGGAACTTTAGGAGTCCGAAATTCGCCAGCTTTGGCTAATTTAGCTTGGTATCCTTCTTTTATGTGGGATGGTGGGGTTAATAATATTGAAACTTTTTCAGTGGCTCCAATTACCAATCCACTTGAAATGCACGAAACCATTTTTCAGGTAGTAGGAAAATTAAATGCAAATGCTGCATATCGTTCAAAGTTCAAAGCTGCTTATGATGTTGATAGTATCACAGATCAAAAAATGCTTCAAGCTTTGGGTCAATACATGGCGATGTTGATTTCTGACGATTCAAAGTATGATAAATACAGAAAGGGAACTTATACATTTACAGCTGATGAAAATGAAGGTTATTCCTTGTTTCAATCTAAGTGCGCAAGTTGTCATACAGAACCGCTTTTTACAGATTTTAGTTTCAGAAACAATGGCTTAGATGCCGTTTTCGCAGATCTTGGACGTGGCTTAATCACGCAAGAAGCTGCGGATAATGGGAAGTTCAGGGTTCCGTCGCTCAGAAATATTCAAATAACTTATCCGTACATGCACGATGGAAGATTTTTTACTTTGTCGCAAGTGTTGGATCATTATTCCACAGGAATTCAAAGTTCGTCAACTTTAGATCAGTCGCTTACTTCAGGAATTCCTTTAACAGCAGATGAAAAACTGAAAATTATCGCCTTTCTGAAAACGCTTACAGATTATACTTTTATGGCCAATCCTGATTTATCAGAGCCTGTCCATTAATATTTTGTTGGTGCAAACGGTCTATCAACAACTTTTAAAAGCGATCATTCAAACTTCTATTTGGGAATGGTTTGCTGTTGCGACAGCTATTTTGTACGTGATTTTAGCCGCTAAACGATTGATTTTATGTTGGCTTTTTGCGTTGATTAGTTCAGCTTTATATGTCTACATTTGTTTTGTTTCCAAACTATATATTGAAACCTTCCTCCAAGTTTTCTACTTCGGGATGGGTGTTTTGGGTTGGATTTTATGGAATAAAAGTTCAGTAGAAAACGACGAAATCAAAACATGGGGAATTCGCTTGAATTTAATAAACATCATTTTAAGCGGCATTCTCACACTTGGCTTGGGATATTATTTCAAATTGAATACTGATCAAGCTTCTCCTTTTTTAGATGCTTTTGTAACCTCTTTTGCCCTTTCTGCTACTTTGATGATTACCAAAAAAGTCCATGAAGGTTGGGCTTATTTGATCGTTGTTGATATCGTTTCAATTTATTTATATGCTTCCCGAGAATTGTATTTGACCTCCTTTTTATCTCTTGTTTATACCATTATTGCCATTTTTGGTTGGTTGGCGTGGTTGAAAGCGATGAAAAAGGAAAGTCTGGTTTAAAGGAAACAAAAAAGCGATTCAGAACAAATGTCCAAATCGCTTTAAATTATTTAAAGTTTATATTACTTTTCTTTCACCACTTCCACCCATTTCCCAGGAGTTTTCGCACTGATTAGATGGTCGTACATCGCTTCTGAATAGCAAGTTGGTAAATAGAATTTTCCTAAATAAGTCGCGTTTAACTGAATCAAGAATTTCTTGCTTTTGTTTGGTGCTAATTCGTAATAAGTGTAAACACGATCATCGCGAATGTCTTGATATCTGGCTTGATTGGTTTCGTTTTCGCCATCCATTCTCGCATTGTGAATTTCCCAACCACTAGGGAAAATTTGCATCAAAGCCATTTCTTTGTACAAGCCTTTTTTACCAGGATTGTACACCGTTACTTCCGCTTTGAATTCCATTCCCTGAGTCAATTTATCAGGTTTGATATATCTTCCAGCCATGTCGCGGTATTTGACTGTCAATTTCAAATTGTTTGCTGCTGCTGATTGATCTCCAACCAACGGAATCCCTTCAATCATCACTTTCACATACAAGGTTGACTTTCCTGTATTTTTCACCTTGAATGGCGCTTTCGATGCAAAATCACTGTCTGTGAATTTCAATTGTTGAATTGCTTTGGCGCTCGACATCGGGATTTCTGCTCCATTTTTCACTTGAAATGAGAATTTAATCGCAGAACCTGCACCTTTCACTCCAGCATATTCGCACATCGCCAATAAACTGTAGGCTGTTTCCTGCGTACTCATCCAACCGTCACCACTCAATTCCGCTGAAATTTCTTTGGCAATTTGAGATGCTTTTGATTTTTGACCAAGCAAAGCCAATGTTTCTAACATCATTGCTCGATCACGAGAATCTGATCCGTAAGTATATGACAATTCTTTGTAGGCAGTTACTGTAATTGGAAGTTTTGAAATCATTTGAACAGCTACTTCATTTTGTCCAATCAACTGATATGCAGCAGCCAAACGCCATTTTGCAGAACTAGTCAAATTTCGTTCTTCTCGCAGTCTATTCATCGCACCCAGTTCTGGTGTTGAATTTAAAGCCAACACAAACAAACGATATGCTTGAGTCATTTGATTCGCTTCGTTTCCGCGAGATGAAACATTCATGTTGTTTTGACTCGACCAATTTTTCGCTTCCATTTGCGCGTATTTCACCCATCTGCGTTTCATGTCTGCAGGTAAATTGTATCCAGCTTTTTCAGCTTCGACCATGAAATGCCCCGCGTAATTGCTTCCCCATTCGCTTTCAGAACCTTCGCCCGGCCAATAAGAGAATCCGCCATTAGAAGTTTGAAACAATTGATAACGTTTCAGCGCATTTTTGATGTTTTTCGCAATTTTATTTTGTTGCGCTTCATTTAAATCAGTCAATTTACTAAGGAAAAGTTGCGGGAAAACCGCCGAAGTTGTCTGTTCAATACATCCATGTGGATATTGAATCAAGTAATTTAACCTTCTTTCAAGTCCCATAGATGGCACATTCGACAATTCTACCGTCGCATTGTTCGTTCCTAAAATCCCCTTGAATTTCAAATCAGTATTCCAATCTTGTCCTGGTTCGATGGTCAAAGATGTTCCTTCTGTAACCACAGGATTTGGCGCTCGGACATCCAATTCTATTTCTTCCGTCGATTTTTCGTTTCCACTGATGGCAGTTATTTTAATTTTTGCAATTCCCGTTTTTAGTGCTACTTTCAATTTGAAATTCAACACTTCGTCGCCGATTTGCGCAAATTTGATAGACTGTGTTTTTTCTCCTTGAAGTACGACCAAATCATTCACTTCAACCGTCACTTTGACATCTTTGATGAATTTTTCCATCGCGAAAACATTCACAGGCAATGCTACCTCTTCACCTGGACCTAAAACCCTTGGCAAAGTCGCTAAAATCATCAGTGGTTTCTTTACTGGAACAGTTTTTTCAGCTTGACCGTAAGCACCATTGTCGTGTGCAATCACCATGACGCGCACCGAACCAACGTAATTTGGAATGTCAATTGCATGAGATCTTGTTTGTCCAGCTTCCACGGTAAATGGTCCGATGTATCTCACCATTGGTTTGAAACGATTGGCTTTAGGATTTTTTCCAGCATTTCCTGAACCGTCACCACCAATACTCAATAATTTATCCAATTTTCCAGCATAGGCACCAATTACTTGGTCGTACATGTCCCAAGTTTTCACACCCAAAGCTTCTTTGGCGTAGAAAGTGCTCCAAGGTTCTGGTGTTTTGAACGAGGTCAAATCCAATAAACCTTCATCTACAACAGCCAATGTATAAGTCATTTTTTTGCCATTTGCTTCTTTGATTTTTACACTTGCTGTTGTTTCAGGTTTCAATTCATCTGCCATCACAATTTGCGGGTAAATATGTGTATCAGGATCTTCGACCATCACAGGCACCACGCCATACATTCGAATTGGCAAGTCATTTTTCGTATTCGCATGCGGTTGAATGAGCGTTACATGCACATAAGCATTTGGCGACATTGCAGCTGTTGCTTGAAATTCATGCGTCGTTTCGCCTTTTTGTGTTTCAATCCAAAACTTTTGAATGACTTTTGTTCTTGTTTCGATGCTAATCAAAGCACGGCCAACATTCGGGGAAGGAAAAGAAACTTTAATCATATCGCCCACATTGTATTTTTCTTTGTCGCAAGAGAAATTCAACATGTTCGCATTTTCGTTGTTTTTGCGATTTGCTCTGCTCCAATAAGGCCAATCAACAGTGACAATTGTTCCAGTTTGGTGTTGACCTTCTAAATCAGTAACAGTCATCAAATATCTTCCATAATCTGGATATTTGATTTTGAAATTAAAGGTACTTTTTCCGTTCGGAGCGCTGATTAGTGTATCTTGAACGACAATTGTTCCTGAACGACCAATGTAATTTGCAACATCTTCTTCACCTTGTTCATACCACCATCGCCATTGAATTTTGTAGATTTTGACTTGCAATTTTTTGGTGCTCACTAAATTCCCGTTTTCTGCAACTGTAACTACGTCAAATTTGTAGTTGTTTCCTGTTTCGAGTGAATTGTCATAGCTTTTAGTTGAGGGCGCTTGAATTCCAACATAGGTTTTGAATGGAGAATATGGAATTGAAGTTCTGTCGATGCTGAAATCTCCTCCTTTTTCAAAAACTTTCGTGATGTAAGTTGCGCGCATCATTCCTGGTGCATTGTTACCAATATTCAATTTAGTGTTGATCATGGCTTCTCCTTTGGAATCTAAATTGCCTTCAAAAACAAATTCATCATTGGTGTTATATTGACGAATGGGAGAATCAAACTCGTACTTTTTGAATTGATCAAAAGAGGTATTTGTTTGACTGATTTTGGCGTTAACAAGAACTTTCAAATTCTTCGCAACTGCGCCGTGTAACCATTTTACCGAAAGCAACGAACTGTCTTTATGCTTGGTGTGTTTTTCGTCTAAATAGATCTTCAATCGATTTGGTTTGATGGTCTCAACTTTCAGATTTTTAGAAAATGTGATATTTCCAACGCGGACATAAGCTGTATAATTTCCAGTGGGAGATTCTGTGCTCGTTTGCGCCCTGAAATCGTACATTCCATTGACGTGTTTCGTTTTAGTCACCTGGTAAATTATCTGACCGTTAGGATCTTGCAGTTCAAATTTAACTGGGTGATTTTCCGGGATTTTATGTAGCTTATTCTCCAAAATGAAAGTCAAATACAAAGAATCTCCTGGACGCCAAACGCCACGTTCGCCATAAATAAATCCTTTGATTCCTTTTTGAACCAATTCACCTTCGACATCAAACTTACTCAAGGAATTGGTGTATCCGTCGAGCAATTTCAAATAGCCACGTTGTTTGCCCAATTTGGCAATCATCAAGAAAGGTTTTTCACTCAGTTTGATATCCAACATTCCATTGACGTCGGTCGTTCCAGATGCAATAAGATGTTTTGAATAGTCAAAATATTGCACCTCTGCATTCTGAATTGGCTTCGTCGTAATTAAATCATTTACAAATGCATGTGATGTTTTGTCTTGGTCGAGTTTGAAAATCATTCCTAAATCTGATGCCAAAATGTTTCTGGAAACCGCTTTTCCGTTGTAGTAACTATTGTCACAAGCAGAGTAATCTTCTGAATAATAATCCCAAGTGTCATAGCCGCCATCAAAACCGTAACTGTTCCATAAATTCTCATTCCAATTAGGATCTTCTTCCTCTTGAGAACTTTCATATTCTTCGTTTTCATAGGATGTTTCTTCAGCGTCTTCTTCGGATTCGCAATCACAAATCGCATCGCTTTTATTGAATTTGATACTCACTCGGTAAATTGCTCCTGGATCTGGCTTGATTAATTTTTCCAAGTCAATTACATGTTGTGACCATTCTTTTAGATTTGTTTTTTTGTTGTAATCCAACCTTATTTTTTTCTCAGCAACTACTTTTCCGAAACGCGTCAATTCATCATTTCCATCCAAATTATTTACTTGTAAAAAGTGATGGACGTTGGTTTCGTAGATTTTAATCACTCGCACATCCACAGACTTTAAACTGATTGATTCAAACGGAAAAATCAATCCGTTGGAACTTGGCAAAATACTTCCGTTTCCTTTGAGTCGAACCAATGGTTTTGGCTCTTCGAAAGTGATGTAAGAATAAAAATCCTCGAGTTTTTTATATCCTTTGGCGTTGCGAATTCCGTTGCTGATGGATAATTTTTTGGTACCTAAATAACGTTTTGTAAAATAGATGTTTACCGTGTTATAATCTACGCTGTAGGTTAATTTATCAATTCCTTCAATGGTGATAATTCCATTTAAATTTTGATTTGGATCAATGGGTTCGCTGAATCTTACTTCTACAAATTGCTCTTCATTGTCAATGACTTTAGAACTTACAACTTGAAAATCGCCTAATGCAGGAACATCAATTTCTCTTTTTCCACGGCTAATAGATTCAATAGGTGTTCCATCCCAAGTTAAAATTACCTTACTTGGTTTTTCAGTCCTTGCGATACTGTCGAAAGTGAAATAGTATCGATTTTCGTCGTAATAACTTTCGCTCAAGGTCAATTTCAAAGGTTTTCCGTCTTGCGTGGCGCGAATGGTTTGTTTCAATTTCATTGTATCTTCAAAATCTGAAGTCATAATACTTCCTTCCAGTTTTTGCCATTCTGAATAGTAATCATCGTAACTTGTTAGTCCATTTGTTTCAACAAAAAGCGTCTGTTGGAAAGTTGAAAATTGAAATTTAAAATTCTCATAATTGTCTTTCACTTTGGCAACTCGCTCTAAATCAAAATCAACCGTATAAAATTGATTTGCAGGTAAGGTTTCGAAAGGAACAAATTCGATTACGCGATCGCTGATCCAAACGGCTCTTCCTTCGACTGCTGGTTCGAAAGAAAAAATATCCTCCAGTAAAGTTGAGTCTGGCAAAGCACCTTCCTCTCCTGAAACTGTTGGCACGCCTTCCGCCAATTCGATTCTAATATTCGATTTACGGGTAATCATTCCAGAAGAATATCCCGAAATGTATTCGCCATAGGCAGGATCGATTTTGATAATTTCAGGACTGGAGCTACAACCCCAAAACGTGAGTCCAAGAACCAATAAAAGTGAATGAAGAATAATACGGTGTAATTTCATGATTTCAATATTTAAAGCAAAGATGATTTTTTATTTTCTATTTCATCGTCTGAATTGATAGCTTGCAGATTTTGATTTATTAAGCGTTGTGATTTTGATATTAATCGCTTGAGGCAATATCAGATTTCTGACGGAGTAGCATTTGAACAAACAATGGGTTCTGTTGATTTCTGTCGAGAATGTGTTCAGCTTTGAGGTAGAAAACCTCTCTTTTCGGCAATAGATCGTTGATGAATTGAGTCAATTCTTCTTGATTTTTACCTTGAACAAGGGGTCGTGGCCTTTTTGCATTGATCAATCGATGAACCAATTCTGGAACAGATCTTTGCAAATAAAACGTGGTGCCGATTTCATTCAATAGATTCATATTTTCACCATAACAAGGCATACCACCTCCTGTTGCCAAAACTATGTTGTCTTGACTTCCTAGTTCAAGAATGAATTTCTCTTCCAATTTTCGAAAATGTCCTTCACCAAATTGACTAAAAATGTCTTTGATTTTTAATTTATATTTCGCTTCAATGACATCATCGGCATCCATGAATTGATAATTCAATTGTTTGGCAAGTTTTCTACCAAAGGTAGATTTACCGCAGCCCATAAAACCGATTAAAATGATCACTGACATTGAAAGTAAAAGTAAGTAATTTCGATTTAGAAAAACATTCTATTGAACTAAAAAAAAGAGCGAATTATCAACATCTAATAAACTTGATTTTTGATGGTTGCGTTTTGGAATATCGTCATATTCCGATATTCCTAATTTGGTGAATTCGAACTGCTCGAGTAGAAACCTGAATCTTAATATTTGCAAAAAGGGACTTTGGATATGTATTTCGAAATATCGCCATATTCCGATATTTACTCAAGTAGCGCAAATGCATTAAATTTAGTTCTTTAGATATTTTTTTATGTTTCGAAAAGGCAAAAGTTTTACATTTGTCAGGTATTATTTGCGGTTTTCTATGAAGTTTATTTTCCTTTTTTTAGTGATTTTATCAACTCAAATTTGCTCAAGTCAGATTGGGGAAAGCGCTAAAACGCCAAAGAAAATTGATATTGTTCCTACTCTAAGCATCAATAATGATTTCAATCTGCAAGATTATATGGTTGGTTTTTCAGGTGGAATTGAAGATTTAGGTTTTGAATGGGGCGCTCGTGTAGGATTTAATTTCAGACCATTTTATAAAAAAGTTCAAATCAAATCAGACAACAATATCATTCGCCAATACCGTGAACAGAAATATTTGATTTCTTTGGATTTAGATAAGCGATTTTTACATTTTGATGTTTTGGGCTACAAACTACAACTTTTCGCTGGAGTTAGAACGGGTTTACTTTTAGGGAATTATAAAGGAACCAAAATTGATGCTGAGAAGTATTTTGTGGCAGCGCCTTTTGGCGGTTTTTGTTTTAATTTCAACGATGTTGGATACATCAAATTGGGTTATATGCAATTCAATGACCATTTGACAAATGTTTCTGACAGCAAAATCATGTTAACAGGAATTATTAATTTGTAACTTTTCAAGGATGAAAAAATATTTTGCTTTCCTCATTTTGATTTTATTAGTTGTCACTATAAATTCCAGCTGCAACAAAACTGATCCGAATTGCCAAATTTCAACTTCGTGCTACACAGAGAAAATAGACAGTGGTGATGTGACAATTAATATTTCTTACGAAGCTGGTCAACCTGGCGTTCCTGTGATTTTGTATGAAGGTTATGTTGAAGATAATGTGATACTTTGGAGCGATACTTTGTATCAAAGCAATATTACATTTTATTTGCCAGTCGGAAAGAGATTTGCCGCAGAAGCATATTATGTTACTTCAAATCAAACAATTGTTGCTCTAGATGGAAATAAATTGAAAGACAATACCAATGAAGAATGCAACACAACTTGTTATCAATTTCCGACGGTTAGTTTAGATTGCGAAAAATTATAGATCATTATTTTCCAATTACCTCAAATTCAATTTCCTGCATGATTCCATTTTCGTCCATGAGCATTAATTTGTGTAAACCGACAGACGGATTTAAGGACAATTGGTGAATTTCTTTGGTTTCTCCGATATAATTGTCGTCTAGATGCCAATAGATTTTGGTGTTCATATTTCGATGCGTTGCTTCAAAAATGGTGCGACCTTGCTTTCCATCAATCTCAATCGGAACATAGATTTTACTTTTGTTCTTCGGATAAATAATTCCAATCGCTTTGTCTGAAATTTTAGATAAACATTCGGGCTTGTATTCAGGCAGTGTTCTGTAATTCGGATGATTGAATTTGTAATACTTTTCGATTATCGATGGCAAAACAAACCATTTTTCGTGTTTCATATTGAACACATTTTCGCAATCGCTGTCGACACGTTGATTAGTCGTTTTACTTAGGTGAATCAATTGGTGATAAGGACAAGCTTTAGAATCTAAACTCGTTTTGGGAATCCATCTCCAATCTTTTTGAACACAAAAAACAGAAGCTCTGTGACCACTTTCATGACAAATCGGAACCATCACCAAGGAATTCTTGGGTGCTTTGAACCATTTTTCTGAGGTGGGCAATTGTCTGAAAACATCAAACATCAATGGCGCAGCCGCACTGATTCCTGTCAAACCTGGTCTTCCCTCGCCATCCGCATTTCCTACCCAAACTGCAACCACATAATCTGGAGTGATTCCAATTGCCCAAGCATCGCGAAAGCCAAAACTTGTGCCTGTTTTCCAAGCGATTTTTTGAGAAGAACTGAAAGTGCGCCAATTGTTGTCTTCATCAGGTCGATTTACTTCTACCATTGCGTCAAATGTGCTGTAAATACATCCTCGATCAGTGATTTTTTTGGTGTTTTTTGGATAATTTTTGATTTCTTCCTCCGATTTTTTGGTCAACACACACGGCATCGTGTAGCCAAATTTCAACTCTTGCGCCATTTGAGTATAAGCTGAACTCAACTCGAACAATTTCGCTTCAGCACCGCCAAGAATGAGCGATAGTCCATAGTGACGTGAAGGTTTGGTCAAAGTCGTCATTCCATACTTTTTCAAATCTTCGTAAAATTTGGTCAAACCATATTGGTTCAACAAATGCACCATTGGAATATTTAAACTACGCGAAAGTGCTTTGCTCGCAGGCAAAGCGCCATCATATTGTCCTGAAAAATTTTTCGGTGTAAAACTTCCAAATTGGGAAGGGATATCTGTGACCAACATATCAGGCGTCAAAATTCCGTCCTCCAAACTTTTGGCGAATAAAAATGGTTTCAGAATGCTTCCTGTGCTTCGTGGCGCTTGAATGCAATTAACATCACTCGAATTTTCGACGTCTTCCGTTTTTGTATTTCCCACATAAGCCAAAACTTCACCCGTTTTCACTGAAGTGATCATGATAGCGCCATTCATAATCTGATTTTCAGACAACAATTCATGGTGAATTTGCAATTGCAACATCGCTTTTTCTTGCAGATTTTGGTCTAATGAGCATTCAATCAATTGTCCCTTTTTTCCTTCTTGGATAAATTTTTCCAATAAATGTGGCGCCAATTGAGGCAATCGCAAAGGTTTATCTGGTAAAGGTTCAGAAATCGCCAATTCAAAAGTGGTGGCGTCAATAACTTTTTTGTCATACAATTGTTTGAGCAATCGATTGCGTTTATCGAGCAATAAATCGTGATTTTTTCCTGGATAAATCAATCCTGGAGCATTAGGAAGTACCGCCAAAGTTGCATTTTCAGCCCAACTTAAATTGGCTGCCGAACGACCAAAAAATCGCCATGAAGCAGTTTCTAAACCAACAACATTGCTACCAAACGGCGCGTGGGAAGCATACAAACCAAGAATTTCGTCCTTCGAATAGCGAATTTCAATCCGCAACGCAAGTAACATTTCAACGATTTTCTCACTGTATGTTCTAGCGGGATTTTTCCGCATTACTCTTGCCAATTGCATCGTAATCGTACTTCCACCGCTTACTACTTTTTTGCTTTTGAAGTTTTGTACCATTGCGCGACCAATTCCTTTGGCGCTGATTCCGATATGCGTGTAGAAATTTTTATCTTCAAACTCGATTAAGCAAGCTGCAAATTTAGGTGGAACGTCCAATTTTTCAGGAAATCTCCACTGACCATCATCGGCGATTTTAGCGCCTAATAAGTTGCCATTTCTATCTAAAAGTACCGTTGAAGTGCTGTCTTCAAATAAATTAGCGGGTAAACAAAAGATAAACCACAATAAGAAAACCGGAAATCCGAAGACAACCAGTCTTTTTTTGAACTTTCTGGTCCAAATCTTAAATGTGTGAAAACCTCTTTTGATCATGATTCCAAAAGTAAAAGTTTAGTTTGGTTTTGAAGGTATTGTTTTATTATTCGCTGGGAATTTGTTTTTAAAAGTGAGAAGTTGGAAGTTAAGAGTGTTAGAGTTAAAAGTTAAGAGGTAAAAATGTAAGAGGTAAAAATGTAAGAGGTAAAAATGTAAGAGTTAAAAGTTTGCTTGGAGTTTAAAGTTGGGTTTGAGAGTCGAATGTCTGTTTTTAAAATGATTGAGTTAATGACTGTAGAGTATGCTCATTAAACTGTGTCAAATATTTTTTTTAGGTTTAATTATAAAAGATATTTTTGACAAATGGACACAAAATTTGATTTTGAGCAATTCTCAAAGGACCTGGTTGCCAGCGTAAAGAGTGGAAAACCCTTAACGGGAGTTGA
>CANHQP010000029.1 GCA_947462925.1 Flavobacteriia bacterium
TATTTCTTCGATGACGAAAGATGGTTGATGATTCGTGCTTCAGGAACTGAGCCAGTTTTGAGAACTTATGCGGAAGCACCAACTTTGGAAGAAGTTCGTAAAATATTGAAAATGACAGAAGAAACAATCTGTAAATAATATAAGTATCAAGTTTCAAAAAGAATCAATTCAGCAATGGGTTGATTCTTTTTTTTGATACAGTTTCCACTAATTCATTAACTTTACTGAGATTTTTTATCTTTCAAAATTCAACGATGGCTGGTTCAACTTACGGAAAATTATTTACTGTTTCAACATTCGGTGAATCACATGGCACTGCCATTGGCGGGGTGATTGATGGTTTTCCATCAAATATTGAAATTGATTTCGAATTCATCCAGGCTGAACTAGACAAACGTAAACCAGGTCAATCTAATATCGTTTCACAAAGAAAAGAATCGGATCAAGTGCAATTTTTATCCGGAATTTTTGAAGGGAAATCCACTGGCGCGCCAATTGGATTTTTGATTCCAAATGAAGATGCAAAATCAAATCATTACGACCATTTAAAAGACCAATTTCGTCCATCGCACGCTGATTTTACTTTCGATAAGAAATATGGACACAGGGATTATCGAGGTGGCGGAAGATCTAGCGCAAGAGAAACTGCCAGTAGAGTAGTAGCCGGTGCTTTGGCAAAATTGTTTTTGAAACAAAAAGGAATCTCGATTCATGGATTTGTCTCGCAAGTTGGAAAAATCAAAATGACCGATGAAGCGATTCAAGAAGTTGATTTTAATTTAATTGAAATCACCACAGTTCGTTGCCCAGATTTGATTTTAGCACAGGAAATGGAGAAATTAATTTTGGCAACACGCAAAAATGGCGATACAATCGGTGGTTGCGTTTCGTGTGTTGTTCAGGGTGTTCCGGCAGGATTAGGCGAACCAATTTTTGATAAATTACACGCAGAATTAGGAAAAGCCATGCTTTCAATCAACGCTGTCAAAGGATTTGAGATTGGTTCAGGCTTTTCTAGTGCTGAAATGTTGGGTACTGAACACAATGATATTTTCAAAAGCGATGGTTCAACCAAAACGAATTATAGTGGTGGAATTCAAGGTGGTATAAGCAACGGAATGCCTATTTATTTCAAAACTGCTTTCAAACCAGTGGCGACAATTATGCAATCACAACCAAGCATCGATTCTGCTGGAAATGAAATTACATTAGATGGAAAAGGAAGACACGATCCTTGTGTTGTTCCGCGTGCCGTGGCGATTATTGAGGCAATGACAGCGATTGTTTTGATGGATTTTTGGTTAAGACAAACTGCGCAAAAATGAATTTTTTGAATAAATTCTTGAATTGGTTTAATCATAAATCAGCGACGATTGTTTTGTTGATTGTCATGACCTACATTTTAGGTGCGCAAGGCGATAAACATTATAAATACACAAGTCACAACAAGCACAAACACGAAGTTGGCGCAAACATAACAAGTGATGGAAGTGGTTATTATGCTTATTTACCTCAATATTTGATTTATCAAACAAATAATTTTGAATTCGCTCATTTCATTCAAGATAAATATTCAAAGGAGAAATTTTTTCAGGGAATTTCTCCCAAAAATGAAAAACAATTTCAAGACAAATATTTTATCGGCACTGCGATTTGTATGTCGCCATTTTTTTGGACCAATCATCAATTGACAAAACTTTTTGGTGGAGATGCAGACGGTTATTCAATCAGTTATCAGTTTTCTGTTTTTGCGGCAGCGTTGGCATTTTGGTTATTGGGCGTTTTAAGTTTATTAAGCCTACTTCGAAAGTTTGGAGTTTCTAGAAGTGCGATTTTGATTGGAATTACCGGGTTAACTTTTGGTACAAATTTGAATTATTACATTGTTTATGACCCTTCATTTTCACATGTATACACTTTTGGTTTGGTTGCTTTTTTCCTTTTAAAAGTAAAGAATTATGCAGAAAATCAAACAAAGAAAGATTTGATTTGGCTGTTCTTTTTGTTGGGGCTAATCACGATTATCAGGCCAACTAATTTGCTTATTGTACTTTTTATTCCATTCTTTTTCAATTCAATGAATCAACTTTGGGATCACATCAAAAATATTTTTTCTACTCAAAAATGGGCAATTTTGTTAGGAGTTTTGATTTTTGGTTTTTTGATTTTCTTGCAGTTTTCGAACATTCATTCGCAACACGGAATTTGGCAATTCAATGCATACAGTACCGAAGAATTTGATTTCCTGACAAATCCAAAAATTCCAGAAGTTTTGTTTGGATTTCGCAAAGGACTTTTTGTTTATTCACCGTTTTTGTTGTTGATTTTTCCAGCGTTGTGGTTTTTGTATCGATCGAATCGCTTTGCATTTCTTTGGTTTTTGATTTTCACGTTGATTTACACGTATGTGCTTGCATCTTGGTGGTGTTGGTATTATGGTGGAAGTTTAGGGATGCGTGCGATGATAGATGTTTTTCCTGTTTTGATTATTCCAATAGTCTTCATGATTCAGCGTTTGAATCGATTTTTCAAATTACTCATTGTTGTTTTCACATTTTTAATGATTCAATACAACTTGATTTTAAACTTCCAATTGGTTCGTTCTATTTTACATTACGCAGACATGAATCAAGCGCGGTTTGAGCAAATCTTTTTGCAACAAGGCGCCAGATTTGAATGGGTTTTCCATACCAAACCGCCGAATTTTGAACTTAAAGATTATAAAAAAGTGGAGAGCTTTAAATTTGAGCCAACAAAGAAAGTTTGGAAACTGGATTCAAAAATCAATTCTGCCAAAGAATTTCATGGAACTTTGCCCAGTTTGTTTCTTAGAGCTGATTCTAAAACAAAGGATTCAAGAATAGCAATACAGTTGAATTACTTTCAACAAATCAGTTCAGAGAAAAGTATTCCCAAAGCATTGTTGTTTGGATACAGAAAAGAGCAGCGAGAAGAGTTGTGTGTAGATTATATCGGTACTCGTGTTGCTAGTTTGAATAAGTTTTATCCAATTGATGCACGTTTGATTTCGAAATTCAAATATTCCGATTTTGATTCATTGGAAATAATTATTGAGAATCCTGATGGTATTGTCAAAAATTCAGTTTGTACTATTTTCACTTTTAAAAAGTGAAAATTTATAACATGTTTGATTTCGATTTCAATCTTTCAAAATCCAAACAAAACTTTATCTTTGCATAAATAATTGACACCATGATTCAACGCATTCAAACAGTTTATTTAGCCATCGTTTTGGTATTTCTAACAATTATCTCTTTGGGAGTGAGCATCTTTAATTTCCATGCTGGAGAAATAGTTTTTCGTGTGAATGTAATGGGCGTTCAGCAAATGAATGAAACTGGCGAAAATATCAATCTGCTTTCTTTGCCATTCTATGTTGGCGCAATTTTGTTGATGATCGTTTGTTTCTTCGCATTGATTTTATTTAAAAATTTGAAAACACAATTGGCCGTTGCACGTTTTGCAGCCATGTTCTATTTCGTAGTTTTGGTTTTTGTAGGATTTGGCGCCTTTTTAGGTAAATATTTCACCGACCAAGACAAAGTAACACTTTCCCTAGGTTTCGGATTTTACTTACTTGTTTTAGGATTTCCGTTGATGTTGCTCGCTGTGAGATCCATCAATAAAGATAAAAAACTCATCGATTCAGTGAATCGCCTTAGATAGATTGGCTGATTTAAGTTTTCCATTTTACAATTATTTCAGTTTCAAATTTTCTTTTTGAAAATCATTTATTTGCTACTTAAAAGTGCAAACATTCTTCCTATTTAAAACTTTCCCGTACCTTTGCACGCTTGAATCGCAAAAATTAGCATTCAATCCTTTACTCAAGAAAAAAACAATTCATGAATTATCTTTCCGTTGAAAATCTCACAAAATCATTTGGTGACAGAGTACTTTTTGCTGACCTCAATTTCGGTATTGATCTCGGACAAAAAGTAGCCATTGTAGCAAAAAATGGTAGCGGAAAAACAACTTTGTTGCGCTGTTTGATGGAGTTGGAGCAATATGATTCTGGAAGAATTGTTTACAGAAACGATATTCGCGTTGCTTTCATGGAGCAAACGGAAAATTTGGATGACAATCAAACGATTTTAGAGGCGGTTTTTTCTCATGATTTGCCAGAGATTTTAGCGGTTAAAAAATACAACATCGCGATGAAAAACGGCGATGAAGAAGCCATTCATGCTTGTTTTGAAGAAATGACTGATTTGAATGCGTGGGATATCGAATTGCGTGTTGAACAAATTCTTTCCGTGTTGAAATTAGACAATACAGATTTGTTAATCGGTAGTTTGTCTGGTGGACAGAAAAAACGGGTCAATTTGGCCAAAGTATTGGTTTCTGACGCTGATTTTTTGTTGCTTGATGAGCCAACAAATCACTTGGATTTAGACATGATCGAATGGTTGGAAGAATACCTTTCAAAATCGAAATCAACGATTTTAATGGTGACGCACGACCGTTATTTCTTGGAAGTTGTTTGTGATACGATCTTAGAATTAGACGATAAAACCATCTATAAATACAAAGGAAATTTCTCCTATTATTTGGAGAAAAAAGCAGAGCGACAAGAACAGTTGCAATCGACCATAGATAAAGCGAGAAATACTTTCAAAAAAGAATTAGATTGGATTCGTCGTCAGCCAAAAGCGAGAGGAACGAAACAAAAAGCGCGTGTTGATTCTTTTGAAGACGTAAAGAAAACTGCCAGTCAGCGCATTGATGATTCTGAAATGGACATTCCTGTGAAAATGGAACGTTTGGGAACCAAAATTTTGGAATTGCATAAAATCTCCAAATCTTACGGAGAGAAAAAAATCATCGACAACTTTTCTTACGATTTTCAGCGCAAAGAACGTTTGGGAATTGTTGGAAACAACGGTACTGGAAAATCTACTTTCTTGAATATGATTCAAGACCGTGAGCCTTTAGATGCTGGAAAAGTGGTTGTTGGCGATACAGTTGTTTTTGGATATTACAGCCAAGAATTGATTCAAGTAGATGAAAACAAAAAAGTAATCGACATCATTCGCGATATCGCGGAGTACATTCCTTTGGAGAAAGGAAAACAACTTTCTGCAGCACAATTTTTAGAGAAATTTTTGTTCAACCGCGACATGCATTATAATTACGTGTACAAATTGAGCGGTGGAGAAAAACGCCGTTTGAAATTGATGACCGTTTTGATGTCGAACCCAAATTTCTTGATTTTAGATGAGCCCACGAATGATTTGGATATCTTCGTAATGAGTGTGTTGGAAGATTATTTACGTGGATTTGAGGGTTGCTTGATTGTGGTTTCTCACGACCGTTATTTCATGGACAAAATGGTGGACCACGTTTTTGTTTTCGAAGGTCAAGGCGCGATTAAAGACATCATTGGTAATTATACAGAATACCGCAAGCAAATTGCGCAAGATGCCAAACGCGACAAAAAACCAAACGAGGAAAAAGAGAAAATTGAAGCAGTGAAAGTAACTCAACTTGCAAACAATGCGCCAGCTGACAAGAAGAAACTTTCATTTAAGGAAAAAGAAGAATTCAAACAATTGGAAAAAGATTTAGAAAAATTAGAAGAAGAAAAAAATGCTTTAACTAACGTCCTTTCTGATTCAAGTTCTTCCAATGACGACATCATGAAAGCCGGCACTAAATTGTCTGAAATCGTTCAGAAAATTGAAATGGCAACTGAACGTTGGATGGAATTGGCTGAGTTTGCTTAATTGATATTTTTTGATATTTTTTCCTTAGTCAATCTCTTGAATTAGTGTTTGTTGAATGGCTTCTTTGAGTTGTGCTTCAACATTGCATTGATTGGCGTATTTTTCCCAATTTCCAACAATTTCGATACATTCAGCAAGTATTTTTTTAGGATTTCTGATTGAGTTTTGTTCAGCAACTGTTATAAAATCGGCCAAAACAAATTCTTTTCGTTTGCCATTGATACTCAAATTATGTTGACTAACCCAATCACTTCCTGGGCGATAAGCGTGGCAGATATCGTAAGCGGGAGCCAATTTCCATTTTCCTGTTTGATCCATTAAAAATGAAAAGTTTTTGGTGTGATCATCACAATTTCGTGCAATAACATTGAAAACCATACGTCTAAACATTTGTTCTGCTTCTGCATACGACAGACGTAAAGCCCTCATTGTTTGGAAAAGTTGTTCGTAGCTGTAACCATAAATGTTTTGATAGTCATAATGTTGTAGCGCGCAAAAAGTTTGTGTGTGCAACTTTTGATTGGCTTGATTTCGGTCAAATCTTTTGGTCATGAAGTGCGCGCGGTCAGATTCTTCAATCAGTTTGCATTCCATCATTTCTATTCCAAAATCTGTCGCCATACGGTAATATGCCATTTCAACGCGACCGTAACCTGTGGAAGAGCCGAATTGTGAGTCATTTACTCCGTCAAACTTGATTAACCAATGTTCAAAACCTGCTTCAGTAAGTGCTTGGCCCGATTTTATTTCTCCTGTTTGTTCGTTGTAAGCAATGATTGCTTTTGGTCGCGCACCACCTGCAGATGTCCCCATTTTGAGTACGTCGAGCATCGTGTCACGCATTTTATTGGTGGTATGCAATTGTACATTTTCTTTCCTTTGAAGCAACATTTTGGTCGTTTCTATCAATCCTGAAAGTTCCAATGTATATGATTTGGTATCAGGTTGCACATTTGGCTCAAATTCCAAAGCTCCCATTCCGCGTTTGCCGATAAAACACAACAATTCCACTGGATTCAATGAGTTTTCTGGTCTGCCATTTTGTGCAAGCCACACATTAATCAATTCTTTTCCATATTTATCAGGCAAAGAATCGGCTAGTAAACCAGGAAGTCCTTTGAAAGTTTCCTCATTCCGCAATTCTGGAAAAGAATAAATTCGATTTTTAGAAGGCAGTTTGATGGGAGAAACCGCATACTTTTCTAAATCAAATTTAGGATCGTATTCAAAAGAAGCGATTTCCTTCTCAGGATTCCAGGCGATTGCTCCCACAATTTGTCCCCACAACTTTACAAAAGCAGTTGTTACCATCCTAAATCATTTTCATCGGTTTTTTTCTTTCTTGAATAAGCGCGTTGACGTGGCTCACTCACAATTTTGGCTAATCGAAGTGGACTAATTTCATCGTAAGATTTAAATGCGTTGAAAACATACAATGCATCCAACATACGCAGGACTTTGATTAAATTTCCAAGTGCAATATTTTCCCCTCGCTCAATCAAACTGAGCGTAGAACGACTCACAGCAGCTTGTTTGGCCAAATCGCCCTGCGTGATTCCTTGGTCAATGCGTCGTTGCTTGATGAAATTTCCAATTTCTTGCAAAATGACTTGATCATTACCTTCTTTATTGTATGAAATATCATTCATAACGGATATTTTTTATATATAATGCGTTAAATTTCATTCATTATTTGAAAATACAACTAATTTGATACGAATGTATGAAATTTAATTCATTAAATCAAATTTTTCCTATTAATGAATCAAATTTCATTCATTCATTATTTATTTTACTGTGTTAGAATCAACAAACAAATCACATTGAAAAGCGATACACCAACAAGTATTGAAAATCAAAGAAAATTTATCCGCTAAATGGAAGGTTTGGGATTTTCCTATTACCGATTAATCCCGTATATTTGCACCCGCAATGAAAAATACAAATCTCGCACATCACTTAAAACATCCTGTTTTCAAAGTCGCTTCACAAATCTGCAAAGAAGAAGGAATTCAGGCTTTTGTGATTGGCGGATATGTGCGTGATTTGATTTTAGAACGTCCTTCCAAAGACATCGATATCGTTGTTTTGGGAAGTGGAATGGACTTTGCTGAAAAATGTGCGGCAATTTTGCGAGTCAAAAAAGTGTCGTTTTTCAAAAATTATGGCACAGCTCAATTCAAATACAAGGATTTGGAAATTGAATTTGTTGGTGCTCGAAAAGAGTCATACAGAGAAGATTCTCGCAAACCTTTGGTGGAAAGTGGAACGCTAAGCGACGATCAAAATCGCCGTGATTTTACGATTAACGCCTTGGCTTTGAGTTTACATCCAGATAATTTCGGTGAATTGATTGATCCTTTTGGTGGAGTAGAAGATTTGGAAAAACAAATTATTCGCACGCCTTTAGAACCAGCACAAACGTATTCGGATGATCCTTTGCGGATGATGCGTGCCATTCGATTTGCGACACAACTCAATTTTACGATTGAAAACAAAAGTCTGCAAGCCATCAAAGACAATTCCTCGCGCTTGGAAATTATTTCGAGAGAAAGAATCAGTGACGAATTGAACAAAATAATCTTATCAAAAGAGCCTTCTCGCGGATTTAAATTGTTGTTTTCTACCCAATTATTGCATCAATTTTTTCCTGAAATGGTCGCATTGTATGGAATTGATGTGATTCAAGGAAAGTCGCACAAAGATAATTTTTACCACACTTTAGAGGTTTTAGATAATATCAGTGAAAATACAGACAATTTGTGGTTGCGTTGGGCAGCAATTCTACATGATATTGCGAAACCGCCGACAAAAAGATTTGATCCAGTAATAGGTTGGACGTTTCATGGACACGAAGATTTAGGTGCACGTTTTGTTCCGAGGATTTTCAAAAATCTGAAATTGCCCTTGGACCACAAAATGAAGTATGTGCAAAAATTGGTAAGATTGCATTTGCGTCCAATATCCTTGGTGAAAGGACATGTAACTGATTCTGCCATCAGAAGATTGCTATTTGAGGCTGGAGATGATATCGAAGATTTAATGACGCTTTGCAACGCAGATATTACTTCGAAAAATGAGTTCAAAGTTCAAAAGTTCAAGAAAAACTTTGATATCGTTGCGAAAAAATTGAAAGATGTTGAAGCGAAAGATAAAATCAGAAATTTTCAACCTCCTGTTTCTGGAGAATTGATTATGAGTACTTTTGAATTGAAACCTTGTGCTGAAATTGGATTGTTGAAAACACAAATCAAAGATGCAATTTTAGAAGGCACGATCGAAAACAACTTTGAAGCGGCATATGAACATTTGCTAATTTTAGCAGAAAATATTGGATTAAAACCAGTAAAAATTTAATCGTTTAAAGATTCTTTTTAATTTAGAACAAAATTCAAACCCATGGGTACATTAAAATTTCGTGTTTTATTAGATACGGAGCAAGAAAGTGAAATCTTCAGAGACATTTTAATAGACGAAAACGACAATTTCGAATCATTGTATCACGCCATTATTTCATCTTTTAGATTTCAAGGTGATCAAATGGCTTCATTTTATATTTCCAATGATGATTGGGACAAGGGTCACGAAATCAGTTTGATGGACATGAACTATGGCGATGAATCAATCGACGAAGTTGCTTCTGTAATGTCTGGCGCGAAATTGCGCGATTTCATGGAAGCACCGGATCAAAAAGTGATTTTGGTTTACGATTTTTTAAGAATGTGGATTTTCTTAATTGAATTATTAGAAAGAACAGAAGAAATCGTCGATACGCCAACTACTGTTTTGTCAATTGGAATGGCGCCACCAGAGGATTCAAGAATCGTGAATTTGGAGGAAGAAGAGGAATTTGGATTAGATGAAGAAGATGATTTTGATTCTGACGACGATTTTGAAGATGGATATTCAGACGAAGACATGGCTGGATACGATGAATATGAATATTAAATTAGCATGAGCAATTTCAACGGAGATCCAATTGGTAAAGCCATTTTGGAATACGCAAAAACCAACAAACCTGACGATATCATTGTTTCTTCAGAAATTTGTGAAGATGATATTATTCCATTAGAAGTACTTTTTAGAAAGTACGATGAAATGCCAGAATTGGAGAAATTGGCACTAAGTTTGGCTAAAGGAGATGTGCTGGACGTTGGAGCAGGTGCTGGATTTCACGCGAAATACTTACAAGATCAAGGATTGAATGTTCAAACAATCGATATTTCTGAAGGTGCGGTACAATTCATGAATTCTAATGGTTTAAAAGCCAATAAAATTGATTTTTTTGATTTAAAAGGTGCGCAATTTGACACGATTTTGATGTTGATGAACGGAATCGGAATTGCAGGAACACTTTCCAATTTAGAAAAAACCTTGGCGCACGCAAAAACTTTGTTGAAACCTGGCGGAAAATTGTATTGTGATTCTTCTGATATCAAATATTTGTATGAAGATGAAGACGGATCGATGTGGGTAGATTTAAACACAGAATATTATGGGAACTTTCGTTTTCAAATGAAGTACAAAAAAGAAGTTGGTCTATGGTTTGATTGGTTGTATGTCGATTTTGATAATCTATTTCAATCGGCCAAAAACGCAGGTTTGAAAGCTTCAAGAATCTACGATGTAGATGATAATTATTTGGCTGAAATCGTCAATTGACCACTCGTCAGCAAAATATTTTATTTGATACTAATTTCAAAAGACGCGCAGAAAATCGCCGTAATTTTGATTCCAATTGAAATAAAAATACCGCATGAAAAATAGAAAATGGTACTATTCCTTCGGGATTTTAAGTTTGTTTATCACCTTATCTTCTTTCCTTTGGAAAAGCAATCAAACCGCTCCAGAGCAAACTTCTTTGCTGTGGAAAATTGAAGGAAATGGACTCAAACAGCCTTCATATCTATTCGGAACGATGCATTTGATTGAAAAACAATATTTCTATTTTCCAGAAAGTTTAGAAAAATTGGTCAAAAAATCGGATTTATTGGTGATGGAAATCGCAGGAATTCCAGATCAAGCTGAAGCGATGAAATATGTGGTTTTGAAAGAAGGTACTTTTTATGATTTTTTCACGCCGCAACAAATGGACACCATTTTAGCTTGGACTAAATCCAAAATGATGATGGATGAGAAAGCTTTCAAAACAACTTTTTCGAAATTTAAACCATTTGTATTGGTCCAAACCGCAACACAAATGCAATTCATGGGAAAAACAGAATCTTACGAAATGACTTTCCAAAATATTGCCAATAAGAACAAAATCAAAATGGAAGGATTGGAAACAATCGCCGATCAAATGAAAATTTTCGATGATTTGACCAAAGAACAACAAGCTGAAATGGTGATGGCTGGAATCAGAGATGAAGCAAAATCGAATGAAATGAGCACGCTAATGCAACAGATGTACAGACGTCAACGCATTGATTCTTTATATAATATGATTCATTCTGAAGGTGGAGTTTTAGCGGAAGAGCAAAATGCTTTTTTGGATAATCGCAATAGAAATTGGATTCCTAAAATCAAGAACTATGTTTCGCAAGGCAAAGCTTTTA
Source organism: Flavobacteriia bacterium (assembly GCA_947462925.1). Classification (GTDB taxonomy): domain Bacteria; phylum Bacteroidota; class Bacteroidia; order Flavobacteriales_D; family Crocinitomicaceae; genus JAQVCM01. The sequence goes on from CANHQP010000029.1 coordinate 11,306, forward strand.
TTGCTGTCGGAGCTGGACATTTAGGTGGGGAGAATGGCGTACTTCGTTTGTTGGAAAAAGAAGGATTTACTGTAACCCCAGTCAAACTTTAGATAATAAAATTTAGAAAATGAAATATTTTACTTTCGCAATAATCGCTTTATTTTTAGTTGGTTGTAAAACATATTCTGAAGAAGATAAAACAAAATTCGACCAAAAGATTGAAAAATTCATTGCTAAATCAGATATCAAATATGAGCGCTCAGAATCTGGTTTGTATTATTATATCGAAAATGTTGGAGAAGGAGAGTTTATCAAATTCAATGACGAAGTAAGTTTCACCTATACTGGGAAATTATTGAGTGGCAAAACATTTGATGGGATGCACAAACGTACGCCAATCACTTTTGAAGTTTCCAAATTAATCGAAGGTTGGAAAGAAGCTTTTATGTATCTCAAAAAAGGGGGTAAGGCGAAATTGATTATTCCTCCAACATTGGGGTATGGCGATAATAACTTGCCAGATATTCCACCGCATTCAATCTTGGTTTTCGATATTGAAATCATTAATGTGCATTGATTTTAAATTCAATGAATGGAAAATCAATCAGTAATAAGACCTTATGAAAAGAATGACAAATCACTTTTGATTGATTTATTAAGATTGAACACTCCCAAATATTTTGGTGTCGAAGAAGAAAATGATTTTGTTGGGTATTTAGATAGCGAAATTGAATCCTATTTTGTGATAGAAAAGAATCACCGAATTGTTGGTTGTGGCGGGATTAATTTGAATATTGAAAAGCAATTTGGAATCATCAGTTGGGGAATGATTCACCCAGATTTTTTCGGGCAAAAACTCGGCAGTCAATTGTTGGAACATCGAATTTCGTTTCTTAAGAATAATTACAATTTACAAAAAATCATTGTTAGAACTTCTCAATTGGTTTTCGCTTTTTATCAAAAACATGGCTTTGAATTGAAAGAAATTCATCCTGATTTTTGGTCTAAAGGATTAGATATGTATTTGATGGAAATGGAGTTACAAAAATAAAGCTTATTTTTAACTTAAATCAAACTACATGAAAGCTTGCATTTATAAAAAGTATGGTCCTCCTGAAGTAATTACTTTGGCGGAAGTTGACAAGCCGGTCCCCAAATCAAATGAAATCTTAGTTCAAGTTAAGTATGCGACAGTGAATCGAACTGATTGCGGTTTTCGCAGTGCTGAATATTTTATTTCTCGACTGTTCAGCGGACTATTTAGACCGAAGAATCAAGTTCTAGGAAATGAATTTGCTGGAATTATTGTAGAAATCGGTTCAGAAGTGACGGGTTTCAAAATTGGCGACAAAGTTTTTGGTTACAATGATAAAACATTTGGAACGCATGCTGAATATTTGTGCTTAAGTGAAAAATCTACTTTGGCCTTAGTTCCTGATAATATTCAAACAAGCCAAGCAGCAGCAATTTGTGAAGGCGCGCATTATGCGTTGTGCGATATCCGTGCTGCAAAAGTTAAAGCAGGTGATCATGTGTTGGTTTATGGAGCGACAGGCGCAATTGGTTCTTCAGCTGTCCAACTTTTGAAACATTTTGGTGCACACGTAACAGCTGTTTGCAACACGCAAAATGTTGATCTAATGTTATCTTTGGGTGTTGATAAAGTGATTGATTATCAAAAAGAAGATTATACACAATTGCCAGAAAAATTTGATTTGATTTTTGATGCCCTTGGAAAATCATCGTTTAAAATTGGCAAAAAAGTACTGAAAGAAAGGGGAATTTACATTTCTACTGAATTAGGAAAGCGCGGAGCAAATGTCTGGTTGGCATTGTTCACGCCAATTTTTAGCAAGAAAAAAGTGTTGTTTCCAATTCCTTTTATCTATTTGGAAGATGTCCAGTTTTTAGCAGAATTGGTTCGAACAAATCAATTTAAACCTTTGATTGATAGAACTTATAAGATTGAACAAATTGTTGAAGCCTATCAATTTGTTGAGTCCGCGCAAAAGGTTGGAAATGTTTTGCTAGAAATCGATTCTTCATGCTAAAAATCAACCAAATTCATCATATTGCAATCATTTGCAGTGATATTGAAAAATCGAAGAAGTTTTACACCGAAATTTTAGGTTTTAAAATTCAAAATGAAGTTTTTAGAGAAGCTAGAAATTCGTTTAAAGTTGATTTGAGCATGAACGGAAGCTATTTGATTGAATTATTTTCCTTTCCAAATCCGCCAAAAAGAACTTCAAAACCAGAAGCAGTTGGACTTCGACATTTAGCATTCGAGGTGGACAATATTGTTGAATCGGTTTCTTTGCTCCAATCAAAGCAAATTTCGGTTGAACCGATTAGAATCGATCAATTTACAAATAAAAAATTTACATTTTTCTCAGATCCAGATTTATTGCCGATTGAGATTTATGAGAAATGACTAAAAATAGTCTATATTTGATTTATGGAGAAATTGGTGTACATATTGATCGTTTTCCTTTTTGAAAACATTGGTTTTTCCCAGAATCAAATCAATAATTTTACGCTTGAAGCTCCTTTAAAGACGGACAGTTTGCAAAAATTGAATTTATGGGCAACACAATATTACATTCATCTATTTACATCTAGCGGAAAAATACCCATTGTTTTTGAAGACGGTCAAAATCGAAAACTTTTTGGAGATACGTGTGATTTTTGTACAGCAGCTTTAGAAGGCACGGCTTATATCACTGATTCATCAGGAAAAGTAGTGGTGATCAATTATGCTTCTCATGGTGATACTAATTGGGTAGATTGCCGAAAATGCAAGAAATTTCAAAATAGCAAATTAAATGTAGAAAGTTGGGGAAGCGTCATTTGGAAAGTTTCAAATGCTTTTGGAAATGGAGTTCAAAATTATCATTTGATCCCTTATCGAACAATTGCGGTTGACCCAAATATAATTCCTTATGGAAGTGTAGTTTATGTTCCAAAGGCGAAAGGAGATTCAATCCAAATGCCAAATGGAGAAATTTTTGTGCACGACGGTTATTTTTTTGCTGGTGACACGGGTGGCGCAATTAAGAAAAATCACATTGATATTTTTACAGGTATTTATGCACAAAATCCTTTCAAAGACTTTCTTTTTTCAAATCCTGATGAATCATTTGAGGCTTTTTTTATCACAAATGAAAAAATCATTCAATATTTTGATGAAATCAGTCGGAAATGATTTTTTATATTGATTTTTGAACAACTTAACTTTTGAAAATCGTGGAAGATTTGCTATTTTTGGGACTAATGCATGTTTCAAAATAGTAAAAAGAAGCCTATTGTTTAAAATTGATACATATAGAGAGATCATTAATAACTTTCCTGATGGAATTATCATTTTTGATGAAAACGAAAATTTACTTTTGGTCAATTCAAAGGTGGAGAAAATGTTTGAAATTGAACAAGCATCATGGGTTGGAAAAAAAATCAATTATTTGTTTTCATCTTTTACATTTTCCCGCAATTGTTCTTTAGTAGAAAACAGGGAATGCATTTTAACAAGAAAAAATAGGACTGATTTATTCCTTGAATTCAGGGTGAATGAATTAAGAAATGAAAATGTTAGGATTGTTTCAGTAAGAGACATTTCAACTGAGAAAAAGAATTCCAACGAGATTCTAAAAACCAACGAACGATTTAGAGGATTGTTGAACAATTTAGACACTGGAATTATAGTTCACTCAGCTGATTCATCAGTAATAAAATGCAATCCAAAAGCCCAAGAATTATTAGATTTATCAGAGGATCAAATGCTGGGAAAAATGGCTGTCGATCCTGATTGGAAGTTTGTTGATGAGCAACTCAATGCTTTGAAAATTGAAGATTATCCTGTAAACCAAATCAAAAGATCGGAACAAAATTTAGCGCCTTTTGTGTTGGGTGTTTTTCGTCCAAGAAAGTCCGATGTTGTTTGGCTTACTGTGAAAGGTTATCCTGTTTTGAATAATGCGGGGAATTTGGTAGAGATTGTTATAAGCTTCAATGATATTACTGAAAGGAAATTGTTACAGAAGCAAATTGAAAGAGAAATAAGTATCAAAGATGTTTTTTTTAATAGCAGTAAAGACATTTTTTGGAGTTTAGATTGTGATTTGAATTTGATTACTAGTAATGAGACTTTTGATAATAATTTTTTGTCACTTTACGGAAGGAATTTGAATCACAAAGGTCCATTCTTTCAGCCTGATTTATATGGTCAAGACGTAATTGATTACTGGTCTGAATGTTATATTAAAGTTTTAAATGGAGAAACAGTTTTCATCGAATATGAAATGCCAAAAGGTCAATTTACAGAAATAGAATGGTATGAAACAAAGATGTCTCCCATTTATCAGGGCAAAGATTTATTGGGTATTGCTTGTTTTGGAAGGAATGTGACTTATCGTGTTCAAAGCGAAAAAAAGATCAAAGCTTCTTTGAAAGAGAAGGAGATATTATTGGCTGAAATTCATCACCGAATTAAGAATAATTTAACCTTGATATGGAGTTTGTTGCAATTACAAGAGATGAATTCCAATAATCAAGAAGTCAAGGAGGCTTTGAGTGAAAGCAGAAAACGTATCAAATCTACTGCCTCGATACATGAAATGCTATACAAAAGTGAATCACTTCATGATATTAAAATAAAAGATTATCTGGAAGAACTTTTTAATTATTTAAACTTTAATGGTCAAATTGAAATGAAATTTATAGGAGATGATATTTCCGTTGAAATGGATTTTGCTATGCCTTTAGGTTTGTTGATGAATGAGTTATTCATGAACTCTTTCAAACATTCCTATCATGAGAAAAGTAATGGTACTATTACTATTCAGACAAGTTTGATAGGAAATCAATTGACAATAATTTTTGAAGATTTTGAAGGAAATTTTCCAGTAGAAATAGATTTTAAAAATGCAAAATCGACTGGTCTAATTTTAGCCCACACCTTTGCAGAACAATTGAATGGAACGTTAGATTTAGTTAAAAGCAGTCCACCAAAGTATCAAATTCAAATTTTAATCAATGAGAACAATTAAAAAAATACTCATTGCTGAAGATGAATTACTTTTCGTAAAAGTCATGCGTTTAGAATTTGAAAAGCAAGGTTATCAGATTGAAAGTGTGGTTGATGCACAAATTGCATATGAAAAAGCATTGGATTTTGAGCCTGATTTGATTTTATTGGACGTGCGATTAAAAAACGATTCTTCTGGAATTGATGCAGCGCGAAAAATCAGGCATGCAGGTATTGAAACGCCCATTATATTTACGACAGGTAATTCTTTCAAAAGTACCAATGAGCAAATTATGGATTTATCAAACACCCATATTTTAATTAAACCAATAGATTTTAATCAGCTTTTTGAGATTATTTCGAAATTTTGAATCAATTTTTTCTTTCTTCAAAGCTTACTTGGGAATTAAATATTATTTTAGCGATAGATAATTAACATTATGAAAAAGAATATTCTATACATTAGTACTATAAGCCTTCTTGTAGCTTGTTCAACCTTGAAAACGGCAGAACTTTCTCAACAAGATGTCGATAAGGTAAAAGCTATCTATCCAAATTACACTTTGGCAGAGTTAAATGATGGAAAAACGCTTTACAGCGAAAAATGTGCACTTTGTCATTCTTTGAAAAGTCCAACTTCAGAGTCTTCTGCTAAATGGCCTCATATTGTGGCGGAAATGACAAATATGGCTAATGAAAAAACGTTGACCATCAGTCCAAAACAAGAAGATTTAATATTGAAGTATTTAGTGACAATGACTACTACTGCAAAAAAATAATAGTTTGTCATTTTGATTAAAAGGATTTTACTACTTTTTTTAGTCTTTCAATTTCAAACAGTTGTCGGTCAAATCGACTTGATTAAGATTTCAGATTTTGGTTCGAATCCTGGAAATCTGGAAATGTTTTTGCATGTTTCAAAAAAACAAAAGTCTAATAATTCCTTAGTGGTTGTTTTGCATGGTTGCACGCAAGATGCGAGTTCGATTTCTATACAATCTGGTTGGAACGAGTTATCTGATATGCAAGGTTTTTCAGTTTTATATCCACAACAAAAAAAAAGTAATAATCCAAATGATTGTTTTAATTGGTTTCAAAAGAAAGACATCGATAAAGATCAAGGAGAAGTCTTTTCCATAAAGCAAATGATTGATTATGCGATTGATTCTTTGAAATTAAATCGAGATTCAATCTTCGTTTATGGTTTATCCGCTGGAGCTGCTATGGGGGTAGCATTAATGGCAGATTATCCATCAACTTTTCAAATGGGTGCAATTTTAGCTGGTGGGCCTTTTTACAGTGCAACCAATCCGATGACAGCATTTGGAACATTATTGTCTCCCCCAAAGAAATCTGGAAAAGATTGGTCTAAATTTGTTTTCAAACAACACCAAGATTCAATTAAAAAGTTTCCTAAATTAATTGTCATACATGGAAGAGGAGACCAAGTTGTGAATATTGAAAATTCACGCCAATTGATTTTGCAATGGGCCGATTTACATCAAATTTCACCAATTCCAACAGACACAATATATGATTTTAAAGACCACAGTGATTTTGTAAATTTTGTTTACAAAGATTCAGCAAAAAACGAGCTAATTTCATTTTTAGAAGTGCGTTATTTGGGACATGAATTAATGGTAGATCCGGGAGAAGGAGCAGGGCAGGGAGGAAAAACTGGATTATTTTCAAAAGATAAAGATTTTTTTAGCACCTATTGGATTGCCTCTAAATTTGGTTTGATTAAACAAGAAGATTGAAATAGTTGTTTTTGCAATATTTTATTTTGTACCTTTACTTTGCTTCAAAATTTCCAAAAGTCGAAAATAAATACCCCTTTATTTTTTAGAGAATACCATATTATGATGAATTTAAAATTTCTAATTTTAGTAAGCTTTGCACTTGTACTTTTTTCTTGTAAAAAGGAAAAAGACCCAATAGTTGAAAATACACCGACTGGATATATCCAGTACGGAACACCTTTTGCAAATGTGCCAGCAACGGAGGATGTGGTTATGTACGAAGTAAATTTGCGTGCTTTCAGTACAGCAGGAAATTTACAGGGTGTAATTAGTCGACTATCCGAAATAAAAGCATTAGGAGTGAATACAATTTGGTTAATGCCCATTTATTCTGAAGGAGTTTTAAATGGCGTAAACTCTCCATATTGCGTCAAAAATTACAAAGAAGTTAGCACTGAATATGGCAATTTAGAAGATTTGAGACAATTGACAACGCTGGCACATGCACAAAATATGACAGTCATTTTGGATTGGGTTGCCAACCATACCTCTTGGGATAATCCATGGATAACGGCGCATCCAGAGTGGTATACGAAAGATGGCGCTGGAAATATTATTAAACCAGCAGGAACAAATTGGAATGATGTCGCTGATTTAAATTTTTCGAATGCTGACATGCGTCTTGAAATGATTGACGCGATGAAGTATTGGGTTTTAGAAGCAAATGTAGATGGTTTTAGATGCGATTACGCGGATGGCGTTCCTTTTGATTTCTGGAGCCAAGCAATTACGGCTTTAAAATCAATTCCAAATCGAAGTTTGGTCTTTTTGGCTGAGGGAATTAGAAATGATCATTATACAGCTGGTTTTGATATGACTTACGGCTGGAATTTTTACACAGCAACACAAAATTGCGGGGGAGGTACGGCAACATCAGGTATTTTTTCGACCGATGTTTCAGAATATTCCTCCGTTCCAGCTGGAAAACATAAAATCCGCTTCACAACCAATCACGATGAATCAGCATGGAACAGCAGTCCGATGACACTTTATAACGGTAAATTGGGGGCTTTGGCGGCTTCTGTGTCAACTATTTTTATGCGTGGAGTGCCATTGATATATTGTGGACAAGAAGTTGGACGAACAAGTTTGCAACCTTTTTTCACTAAGTCTCCAATCAATTGGAACGCGAATCAAGACATGTTATTGGCTTATAAAAATATGTTGCAATTTTATTCATCCTCAAATGCTGCTAGAAAAGGAGCTTTCTCAACCTTTGCAGGTTCTTCAGATATACTTTGTTTTCAAAGGACTTATGGGACAGAAAAAGTTTTGATTATGCTAAATGCTAGGAACAGTGTTGTAACTTATACAATACCTCCAGCTCTACAAGGAACTACTTGGATCAATGCGATGGATAATTCAACAATGACTTTTGGCGCAACTCAGAGTTTCACAAACTACCAATATTTGATTCTTAAAAATCAATAGTTTTTATTTATGAAAAATCTAAAAGTAGTTTTTCTATTTTCAATTTTATTTTCAGGAAGTATAATTTCTTGTAGTAAAAAGAAAACATCTTCACCTGAAGTTATTGCCGTTAAAACCCTTGAAATTAAAGGTGCGGATATGTCCTTGCTCCCAGAAATAAGGTTGTCAGGAATTTCAATTAAAAATGCAAACAACCAATCGGAAGACATGCTATTGACACTTAAAAACAAGGGTGTGAATGTGATAAGATTACGTGTTTGGAACAATCCTTTAGAATCAACTTCTTCTCTGGAGTCAGTAAAAATTCTATCAGATGAAATACATGCCATGGGAATGAAAGTTTTTTTGACAGTTCATTATTCTGATTCTTGGGCAGATCCATCTCAACAAACAAAACCTTTAGCATGGCAAACCTTGAATATAACAGATTTGAAAGATAGTGTTTATCAGTTCACAAGTAAAATAATGACCCAGATTCATCCGGATTATATTCAAATTGGAAATGAAATAAATAATGGATTTTTGTGGCCTGAAGGCAGCTACTCAAATTTAAACCAAATGAAAGCTTTATTGCAAAAAGGAATTGAGGCTGTAAGAGCAGCAAACAGTGGAACCAAAATTGTGATTCATTTTGCTGGACATTCAAATGCAAATGGCTTCTATAATTCTCTGAATGGTTTGGATTATGATATCATTGGCTTAAGTTATTATCCAATGTGGCATGGAAAAAGTTTGGATTCATTGAAATCAAATTTAATAACCATTTCAACCACACAAAATAAACCGATTTTTTTAGCAGAAACTGCTTATCCTTTCACCTTTGGATACAATGATTTCACCAATAATATCGTTGGATTGAGTTCACAGATTTTGCCTGATTTTGAGCCAACTGTTGATGGTCAAAAAGCATATTTAGCAAAATTGAAATCTATTTTATTAGAGGTTCCAAATGGTATTGGTTTTTGCTATTGGGGTGGAGAATGGATAAGTTATAAAGGTTCGACAGCAACAAATGGTTCTGCGGTTGAAAATCAAGCTTTTTGGGATTTTCAAAATAAAGCTTTGCCAATCTTAGATGTTTTTAAGTAGCTAAAAATAATTTACATGAAATTTTGGATTTTTGTTTTATTGATTTTAACTACTTCATTTCAAGTTGAAAAGGTTAAGAAAATTCAAGGTAAAAGCTTTTCAAGTCAAGGAGGTGAATATTTAAATTCTTTGGTCATAACAGCAAATAAATTTTCAAAGATTAGAATAGAAAATATTTATGCTGATCGCATTTATTTAGTTCAAACATTGAATCAAGCTGAAAATAAGATAAATATTGAAGCTATTAGAAAATCAAATCCAAAAAATCCAATGAAATATTATTTTGAGTTGGATATTTCAATGCTAAAAAAAGGCAATTATTTAGTTGGCTCACATGCATGTTATTGGGCCGGTCAAATGGAATTGATTATTTTTTAGTTTCACTTTCTTTGAATTCTTCTGCAAATGAATCATCCCATTTAAATTCATTTAAAATCCAACCACTGTTATTTTTGTAGTAGGTGTATATGACCCGAATTGCTGTGTTTTCAAAACGAATGATGTAAGTTTCACGAATAGAAAAATCAGCAATCACTTCATTTTTTACCTTCTTAAAATCAATAGCCTTACCAAATCTATCTTCAATGATATTCATGTAACGAGTGGTCTTTTCTTGCAAAGCTTCTATTTCATTTTCAGGCAAAGGCCAGTATTTTTGCAACTCTTTGAAACAATCATTCATCTTATTTTGAATGAAAAGATCTGTTGCCTTAGCAGATAACTTTTCAGTTTCTGACGGGTCCTTCATGTATTTGATTTGTCCAAAAGTTTGAAAACTGATAAGCAAAAGAAGTGCAAAAAATGATTTTTTCATAAGTTTTTGAATTGATTCAAGTCAGCTAATATAAGCAGATTTATTACAGTTTTGCTTTCTTTTATAATTTATTGTAGATATAATCAGGTCTAAAAAATTACCCAACATAATTTATGTATCTCTAATTACCAAATTGATTTGATATTTTATAAATTTTCTCTTGTCTATCCGAAATCAAAAACCTAAATTTGACATCAAATAAATAAGCAAAATAAAATCCGCAAAAATGAGCGTACTTGTAAATAAAGATTCAAAGGTAATTGTTCAAGGTTTTACTGGAAGTGAAGGTACTTTTCACGCAGGTCAAATGATTGAATATGGAACAAACGTTGTAGGAGGTGTAACTCCAGGAAAAGGTGGTTCTTCTCATTTAGATAGACCCGTTTTTAATACAGTAGCTGACGCAGTTAACACAACAGGTGCTGACGTTTCTATTATTTTTGTTCCACCAGCTTTTGCAGCAGATGCAATCATGGAGGCGGCAAACGCAGGAATCAAGGTGATTGTATGTATCACAGAAGGAATTCCAGTGAACGACATGGTGAAAGCAAAAGAATATTTGAAAGGTTCTGGTGCTCGTTTGATCGGTCCTAACTGTCCAGGTGTAATTACAGCAGGTGAAGCGAAAGTAGGTATCATGCCAGGATTCGTGTTCAAAAAAGGAAAAATCGGAATTGTTTCTAAATCAGGAACGTTAACATACGAAGCTGCTGACCAAGTTGCTAAAGCGGGATTAGGAATCACAACTGCAATCGGAATCGGTGGAGATCCAATTATTGGAACAACTACGAAAGAAGCTGTTGAATTGTTGATGAACGATCCAGAAACTGAAGGAATCGTGATGATTGGTGAGATTGGTGGAAACTTGGAAGCAATCGCTGCTCGTTGGATCAAAGAAAATGGAACTAAACCAGTGGTTGGTTTTATCGCAGGTGAAACTGCTCCAGCAGGACGTACAATGGGACACGCAGGTGCAATTGTAGGTGGGCATGATGATACAGCTGAGGCTAAGAAACGTATCATGAGAGAATGCGGAATCCACGTAGTTGATTCTCCAGCAGAAATCGGAAAGAAAATGGCAGAAGTAATGGGTGTTATCGCTTAATTACAATACTTATAATCACTAAAAGCCACAGCAATGTGGCTTTTTTTTTGCCTTAAAATCAACTAAGATTAATGCAATAACTAAAGAAAATTTGCAGTCTTAAAATCCTAATATCCTAGTGTCTTAAAATCTAAAAATTCTTTAGTCCATCGTCTTCGGTCTATTGTCTCAAGTCTATTGTCTTCAGTCTAATATCTAAATAAATTACTCCTCAACCCCATAATCCAAACGCTTGGTCGTTATATAGCGTGGAATGTAGTATTTACTTCCAACAAAATTATCTATTACAACGCCTCTAGAAGTGGAAGAGTGAATAAATTTAATTGAGTTCGGGCCAACTTCAACTACCATAGCCACGTGGCCAATTCTGGAACTTTTGGTGCTACTTCCTTTGAAAAACATCAAATCACCTGGACGAATGTCTGCTAATTTTACCGTTTTACCAAATTCAGCCATTCCGTAACTTGAGTGCGTTAAAGTCAATCCAAAATTCCCCATTACGTAGTAAATGAAGCCAGAACAATCGAAACCTGAAGGCGTCATTCCCGCACTTCGATAAGGTGTTCCAAGAAAATTTTTGGCGTAGTCGATAATTTTATCCACATGTTCACTGTTTTTGCGAACGGTAGTATCAAATTGTATTAAACTCAATGAATCGAGCGTCGACAAAGCAATCTTTGGTTTTATCGTATCTACAACTTGTTCTTGCGCACGCAATTGAATCGTTGATAAAAACGAAAAAATGAATAAAAAATAAAATTTCAGACTTATTCTTTGCATTGCGGTTGCAAAAATATAACTATTTTCACACTTTAAACAATAAGGGTTTGAACAAAGTAGCTGAAAACGAATTGACAAAATTGTATTACTCCATCGGTGAAGTAGCCGAGATGTTTGGGGTAAACACTTCTTTGATAAGATTTTGGGACAAAGAATTTGACATCATTACACCCAAAAAAAACAAAAAAGGCAATCGTTTATTCACGCCAAAAGACATAAAAAATTTCAATAAAATCTACGATTTAGTTAAAAATCAAGGATTCACTCTAGAAGGAGCAAGAAAAGCCCTCAAAAGAAGAACTCCCGCACAGAAAGAAATCGAAACTACAGAAGAAACAACCACCTCTCAAGATGTCATCGAAAAATTGGAAACGATTAAAAGTCGTTTAATTCAATTGAAAAACTACTAAAAAGACCCGCTACGCTAGTAGACAATAGATGTTAGAACCGCTGCTATTCAACTCTTAAATAAAATTTAGATTTACTTCGTGCTGACCTCTTCATTTTTAGATTATTAGACTATGAAGATGTTTCTTCTCGGAAGTTGCTTGACTATAAAGTCTTAGTTCTAATATAGATGGTTTGTAGTCTTTAGTCTAATGTCTTCAGTCTAATGTCTCAAGTCTTAAAATCCTAAAATCTTAATATCTTAACATCTTAATATCCTAACATCTTAAAATCTTCTATACTAAAAACTCATCCTCAACTGAACCGTAATATCTTGTTTTCTATTACCAGAAATTTCCTCGCTTCCAGAGCTTAAACTATTTCGATTTGAATAAATGAATGAACCATAGCGTACCCACAAATCAAATTTTCGTAGAAAAGAATATCGTACCATTACATAAGCGCGACTTCCTTGATAGTAGTATGCGGGAACGGAGAAAACATACAAAGCATTTGTTTCAAAAGTATAAAGTCTTGTGTCGTATGAATCAGTATCAAAAAATGCATAGCGAAGCGCGATGTCGAAAGGCATACTTTTCGGTTTGATCAAAACATCTTGCGAAATCATCATTCCAGTTTCTGGCGTATTGCTCTGACGATTGATCGTCACATATTCAATTCTGCTTTTCAATTGTATTCCTTCTGTAACTTGGTATGAAAAATTCAATCGGTAATTGCGCTGATAAACGTCTTCAATTTCGGTGACAGTGCCATCCGAATCTCTGCTGTTTTTTTGTCTCAATTGTTGTCTGAATCGCCCATAAACTTCCATTTGTTTGTTTGGTTTATAAGTTGGTTGAAACAAAAATTCATGACCAGAAGACGGCGCGTCCACTTGGTATTTTAACCACGGTTGTTGGAATAAATCCATGTATGTATTGATAGCCCAAGCACTACCCATACGCACTTTCATACCAACATACAAACCAGATTCGTTTTGTGTATTGCTTCCTTCAGAAAAACCTGTATTGTAGAAAGTTTGGTATCCTCTCGCATAATTACGGTATAAAATACTTAATGAAGCTTTTGAATCAAGCGCAAAAATCAATCCTTGCAACAAGGCAGTTTGTCCAGAATATCCTGAACGAGAAGCTTCTCCGAATAAATTCACATTTCTCCAAACATAACTGTAATCAGCACTGATACTTGTATTTGCTTTTCCCCTGAAATCGAATTGATTGTAGAGTTGCATGTCTTTCGTGTAATCTTTGTTATATCCTTGATAAACACCAGCAAGACCCAATGTTAAATTTCGTTTAGCATATCGTAAATTTCCACCACCAATGGTTTCGATCAAATTGTTTTTCTTTGCAATTTCAGTTGTTGTTCTATGAAATCCGGAAACATTGATACTTGAAACAAATTCTAAATCGTCGAACAATGAATCAGCAGTAACAGATGCATCAACTGCCTTGTAAGAACCAAAAAGTGTCAAAGCAAAATTTTTGTAACCCAAATCTACTGCCGCACCGCGCATAAATCTGTTTTCATCTACGGAAGTATAAGGTTTCAAAGCTTGTGCATTTTTCTTAATATTGGTTACATCAGCCGTTTTTCCAAATGCGTAACCAGACCAAAAGTTCAAGCCTTGTCCAATTTGAATTTGATAATCTCCCAATGCAACGCTTTTTAAATATTTTCCGCCCTTGTAATAAGCATGTGCGGAATAGAAATCAAATCCATTTTTTTGAGTTCCTCGAAAGAATTCTTCGCCTGGATCTTTTTCGGCGGTAATTCCAACACTTAAATTTGTTCTGTAGCTATAGCGCAAGCGAGTATAATAGCGATCGGCATTGCCATAGTAATATTTATTGCTTAGAAGTTTCACAGAATCCGGCACTTTTTCATAGCCACTTTTTGGTTCTGGAACTGTTTGATAGCGAAGAAAAACATCAAATTTTCCAAATTTCAATGCTTCCTTCAATGAAACATGAAGTTGGTCTAATTTGTCATCAACCTGAACAAATGGTCGCACCAGTTGAATGGTTTGTAAATCCCAATATTTAAGCGATTGAAGTTCATAGATGCTGATTAATTTTCCAGTTTGCTTGATGTGCAATAACAAATCATTGATTTGAATGTCGGTCAATAATTCCAAACTTTTCAATTCCTCTGCAGTAGCGTTGTTGAGATTCAATGGTCGATCAAAATAGTAGTTCAACTGTTCAATGACATTGGTCAGATCAATTTCTTCTGATTCAAGTTGTTCTGAAATAAATTCGATGCGTTGTTGAATCAATTCCGAACGACTTTGACCCATCGAGAAGAAAGGTACAAAAAGCAAAAGAAACCAAAAATATTGCTTATTCATGCACTTTGGATTTGAAATCATAAGTCAATCCAAAATGAGGCGACCAACCCAAATGTTGTTGCCAAGCTGATCCCATGTCCAACTTAATGTTATTCTTAAACCAGTATCCAAAGCCAAATGTCAATTCCATAGGATTCGAAGCGGCTCCAATTCTCATGTAAAATCTATCCAAAAGTTCGTATTCCAAACCAGCTTTGGCTCTCAAGGGAGATTCAATTTCTTTTTCAGCTTCAGCCAAAAGCATTACTTTATTTGAAAGTTGATAATGGATTCCTAAACGCATGTAAGTTGAAAAACGATCATCTTGAAATTCTGAAAGTTTGGCTCTTCCAAAATTGAGAATACTGAAGCCGACCGAAATTTTCTCATTGATTTTTGCCAAAACCCCTGCCTCAGCGGTAACACTGTTTTTGGATCCATAATTTTCAATGCGCAAACCTTGGTAATTCAATTGCACACCCGCTGATAATTTTTCACCTAATTTCATGCTGTAACCAAAACCTATTCTGGTTGTGCGGTAAACTTTATAACCATATGATTGTGCGCCAGCAGAAAGTACACCAACTTTCAATGGAATTGCCACGACAAATGCTTGAGTTTGCAATTCTTTCAAAAGGTAACGATTTTCATAACTCAACCCTGCAGAAGTTTGTTTCAAATTGGCCAAAGCTCCAGGATTATGGTGAAAACTCCAAACATCACTAACAGCAACCGTACTATTTGCCATGGACATTGAACGAGCACCTACAGGTTGCCAACCTTGCGCATTCCAAGATTGGTAAATGATTAGCATGATTGCAATTAAGCAGATTTTTGTCATGCAGTAAAAATAATAATATTTCTTTTCAAAAGTTAAGGACTGTTAAAATTATTCCAATAAAGTTTTGTTAAGTCTTTTTTGACAAAACATGAAGTGTAAATTATTGGTTTTTTGTAATTTTACTTCATTCAAAACAATTTATAAAATTTACAATCATGTCAGAAAATCACAAACTTAAAATTGAAATTTGGTCAGATGTTATGTGTCCATTTTGCTACATTGGCAAAAGAAAAATCGAAAAAGCATTGGATGAGTTTCCACACAAAGAAAAAATCGAAATTGAGTGGAAAAGTTTTCAACTAGATCCAACAACGAAATCTCAACCTGGGAAATCAACTTACGATTATTTGGCTGAAAAATATGGTCGCGATAGACAATGGTCAATTGAAATGCATGCAAATGTTACTGATCAAGCAAAAACGGAAGGTTTAGAATATAATTTCGATAAAGCGATTATTGCCAATTCATTTGATGCACACAGATTGTCGCATTTAGCCAAAAAATATGGAAAAGGAAATGAATTAGAAGAGTTGATTTTCAAAGCTTATTTTACTGAGGGAAAAGATGTTTCTGAAATTGAAACCTTGGTTGAATTAGGAAAAAATGTGGGATTAGATGAAACCGAAATCCGAACGATGTTGGCTTCCAATTTGTTTAAAGATGCAGTTCAAAATGACATCATTGAAGCCCAACAAATAGGAGTGAGAGGTGTCCCATTTTTTGTTTTGGATCGAAAGTATGCTATTTCAGGCGCACAACCAAAAGAGGTTTTTACTGAAACGCTTGAGAAAGCGTGGGAAGGTTGGATTGGACAAAGGAACTAAGGATTTTTCACAATAATTTTAAAATGTGACCTTTGTAACAAACTGTTGAAAAACAAATATTGTATCTTTGAATACAAATAATCAAAATTTACGATGAGAATAGAACAAATTTATACGGGGTGTTTAGCGCAAGGAGCTTATTATATTGTTAGTAATGGCGAAGTTGCCATCATTGATCCGCTGAGAGAAGTAGAAGCTTATATCCAAAAAGCAAATGCAGACAATGCCAAAATCAAATACATTTTTGAAACGCATTTTCACGCTGATTTCGTAAGTGGACATGTGACACTTTCTGAAAAAACAGGAGCAGAGATTGTTTACGGACCAACTGCTAATACAGATTTTAAAGCAACAATCGCTACCGATGGACAAGTTTTTCAATTGGGAAATGTCCAAATCAAAGTTTTACACACACCAGGGCACACGATGGAAAGTTCAACTTTCCTATTAATCGATGAAAATGGTAAAGACCATTGTATTTTCAGTGGCGATACTTTGTTTTTAGGAGATGTAGGTCGTCCTGATTTGGCGCAAAAAGCGGCTGAAATTACCCAAGAACAATTGGCAGAGACTTTATATGATAGTTTGAGAACAAAAATCATGACTTTGGCAGACGATGTGATCGTTTATCCTGGTCACGGTGCGGGCTCAGCTTGTGGGAAAAATATGTCGAAAGAAACTGTTGGAACCATCGGTGAACAAAAGCAGATTAATTATGCATTGCGTGCTGATATGACCAAAGCTGAATTTGTTGAAGAAGTGACAGATGGTTTGGTTGCACCTCCAGCTTATTTTCCTTTGAATGTAATGATGAATAAAAATGGCTATGAAAGCATTGATGATGTGATCAAAAGAGGAACATTGGCTTTGAGTCCAACGGAATTTGAGGTTGCTGCGAATGAAACGGATGCTATGATTTTAGACGTTCGCAATGAAAAAGATTTTGTAAAAGGACACATTCCAAATTCAATCTTCATTGGAATTGATGGTGGATTTGCTCCGTGGGTTGGCGCATTGATCAAAGATGTCAAACAAGAGATATTATTGGTCGCTCCTGAGGGACGTGAAGAAGAGGTAATCACAAGATTGGCGCGCGTTGGTTTTGACCACACCATCGGATTTTTGAAAGGAAGTTTTGACGCATGGAAAAATGCGGGAAAAGAGATTGCTACAATCGAATCAATTTCTGCTGAAGAATTCAAGGTTAATGTCGCAGTGGATCAGCATCCAATTTTTGATGTAAGAAAAAGCAATGAATTTAACGCTGAGCATTTGAATGATGGTAAAAATACGCCACTTGATTTCTTAAATGATCATTTAGCAGAATTTCCAAAGGATGAAACTTTTTACGTACATTGTGCTGGTGGATACCGTTCTGTGATTGCTGCTTCAATTTTGAAAAGCCGTGGAATTCATAATTTGATTGATGTTGCTGGAGGATTTGGCGCAATTAAGAAAACAGGTATGCAAACAACCAATTTTGTTTGTCCTTCCACATTGAAATAAGAAAACAAAATTCTATGAAACGGTCGGAATTTATTTTGACCGTTTTTTTATACTTTAAAATCCAGTAACATGTCATTAATTAGTCGTTTAAATAAACAAAAAGTCATTTTATTGCTTGGATTGCATTTTAATTTAGCAGCTCAAGTGGATTATAAAAAAGACGTTTTGGGAGATGCGTTTGAGCAAGCGACAATCCAACAACCTGATGATTATGAGGGAAAAGTGACATGTACTTTGGTGAAAAGAAAAGATGTACAATCTAAAATTGGTGTTTTGTACATTCATGGTTTTAGTGATTATTTTTTCCAAGCTGAGATGGCAGACAAATTCGCGAAACAAGGATTTGCATTTTATGCCTTAGATTTAAGGAAATACGGTCGTTCACATCTAGAAAATCAGAAAATTTGTAACGTTAGAAATTTGAATGAATATTTTGCGGATATCGATACTGCACTGAGTATTATGCACCACGAAGGTGTTGACAAAATTCTCCTTTCAGGTCATTCAACTGGTGGTTTGATTGTAACCCTTTATGCAAATCAACGCATTGGGAAAGAACTGTTTGATGCCGTTTATTTAAACAGTCCTTTTTACGACATGAATCTCAATCCAATTTTGAAGAAGGTGGTTTTGCCTTTGGTGGTAAAAAAAGGTGCAAAAAAACCAGAAAAGTTGATGAAAGGCGGACTTTCTCCTTGGTATGGAATGAGTATATATTACAAAGACAAAGGAGAATGGCAGTATAATCTGGCTTGGAAACCTCACAATGCTCCCGCAGTTAATTATGGATGGTTGAAAGCAATTTACGATGGACAAAAGCAAATCCATCGCGGCTTAAAAATGTCAAAACCAACTTTGGTCATGCATTCAAATAATTCAGTTTATACCAATAAATGGACAGATGAAATGCTTTCTGGTGACGCTGTATTAAATGTCAAACACATTGAAAGATATGCATCAAAATTAGAAGGAAATGTAATGGTTCAGTCTATTCAAAATGGCATGCATGATTTAATTCTATCCAAAAAAGCAGTTCGTGATTCAGTTTACGAGCAACTATTTAAATGGCTGATAGAAAATCTAGAACGCGGAAACGGCTAGTAATTAATTTGTTAAAATTAAGAATAGCTAACAAATTAATAATTATCTCATATTCAAGACTTTCTAAAAAATTCTGAAAGCAGGATTGCTCCTGCGGTTGATACATTGAGAGATTCAGCTTCTCCAAAGCGAGGAATTGAAATAGGGAAATCAATCAAGGTTTGAATTTTTTCAGAAATTCCTTTTCCTTCGTTGCCCAAAACTAAAATTCCATTTGGATTTAATGATTTTGAATATATATTTTCTCCTTCCAAAAGAGCACCAAAAATGGGGAGTTCGAGTGCTTCAAAAGTTTCAGCTAAATTTACATATTCAACTTCAATTCGGAAAATAGCTCCCATAGTCGCTTGCACAACTTTTGGATTAAAGCAATCTACTGTTTCTTTTGAACAAAGAATTTTTGCCACTCCAAACCAATCAGCAAGCCGCATAATGGTCCCTAAATTACCTGGGTCTTGAACACCATCTAATGCGATGTAGAAAGGAAGTTTACCGCTTGTATTTGGCCATTTTCTAAAAACAGCAAGTGCTTTATTAGGAGTTTGAAGGTTTGAAATTTGCTTCAGCTCTTTTTCTGAAATCAGGTTTGTTTTTCGCTCGTCAATGTTGCTTGCATTGATTGAAAAATCTATAGTATGATACAAATCAACAAGATATTCGCTTTTCCAATGCAAAGATTCTTGAACCATTTTTTCTCCTTCAACTACAAAAAGATTCAACTCATCCCTGAATTTCTTTTGTTGCAATGATTTGATTAACTTAATATTGGAATTAGAAATCATTTAAAGCTTCGTTTTTACTATTTTTGTTATTCAATTAATGAATTTGAAATTGTTCAAACTTACATATTATATTGCTTTTTGCCTAGTTTTTGTTTTAGTTTCATGTCATCAAACCAAACATGTTCCTGAAGGCAAGTACTTGTTGAAAAAAAACAAATTGGTTGTAAAAGGAGATAATCTCGACCTTGAAACAATGAATGAAATTATTCGTCAGCAACCAAATCGGAGGACTTTGGGCTTGAAGATGAAACTTTGGGCTTACAACAGGGAAACTTTTTTTTATTTAATTAAAACAGATTCATTAACAATCGCGCGCAAAAGAGAAAAAGCGAATACAAGGTTGCAACGAATCAATGAGAAACGTTTGGACAAAGTTTATGATATCAATAAAAAACGAATTGAAAAAGCAAGGGAAAGAGGTCAGAATGAATATACTCAGAAAATTCCAGTACTGAAAGATACAATTACTCCTCGTAAGTTTTTTAGAGAATGGTTTAAGTACAAAGTAGGAGAGAAGCCCGTTGTTTTTGATACATCTTTACAAGCTAAATCATTACAACAACTTCAAATTTATCTTAAGAAAAAAGGTTATTACTTTGGAGATGTAAAGATTGAAAACGTTTCTAAAAGAGGTAAAATTGTTAGTTCATATTTGGTAGAAACAGGAAAATCATATATCATTGATACAGTGCTTTTCGGCGGAAAGAATCCTTCCATTGTTGGAGATTACATGAAGTACATGAAAAAGCCAGAATTTGAAAGCTTGGTTGGTCAAAACTTGGATTCAGATATTATTGAATCTTACAAATCAAAAGTTGCACGTTATATGCGTGATGCTGGATACTATGGTTTTAGTCCATCCCATATCAATATTTGGGCGGATTCTAGTGCAAAAGATTCAATTTCAGGTTTTAAGGTAAAATTAAGATTGGAGTTTATCAATCGAACAATTAAGGAAAGAGACATCACGAAGGATGTTGCCCACCAAGCTACCTATGTGAGAAGGGTTTATTTCCATATGGCAGATAAAATATATTACCAAGGGAATTTTGAAGATTCTGCGAAAGCAAGGGGACTCTTGCCAATTGAAAACAATTTTCTAAATACATTGGATTCTCTCAGATATCAAGAAATTTATATGACCAAGAAGGAGAAAGCGGATAAACATTTCAAGCTTGATTCTTCCGTGTTGCAGCCACTGAGAATGGCTACTTTCAAATTCAATGGTGAATTATCTGTAAGACCTGAAATGTTAGAATTGCAAAATTATTTGGAAGAAACGAACCTTTACAAAGAGTATTATTTGGAAAGATCGTATGCTCGATTGTCGCAATTGGGTGTTTTTCAAACAATAAAACCAGTAATACAAGAAATTCCAGGCACAAATTTGATTGATGTGCATTACTATTTAGTTCCCGCAGCTAAACAAAGTTATAGTTTTGAACCTCGATTTACCAATTCAAATGGATTTTTGGGAGTTGCGGCTTCAATCAATTACAACAACAAAAATCTTTTCAAAGGAACTGAAAAATTGACTTTGAGTTTGAGCGGTGGTTTTGAATCTCAACCGCCCATTTTTGATCAAACGCTGGATGGTGAGAAAATTAAAAATGCTGCGCGAAGTTTTAACACTTTCGAGATTGGTCCTACAGTAAAATTCGATTTACCTGGTTTGTTTCCGATTAAAATCACTAAACTTTCCAAAAGGAAAGCGCCTCGAACAATTCTTTCAACCGCGTATAATTATCAGAAAAGATTGGATTTTGATCGCGGTGTTTTTCAGTTCAATTATACCTATAAATTCGTGCTTAATAAAACGCAATTGTTGCAATTTGGATTTCCTTTTGCATCGGTTGTAAAATTTGTTGCCATCAATAAAAACGATGCTTTTGAGCAGAAATTAATTCAGAATAACGACTTGTTTTTGAGAAATGCATACAGCGATCAATTCATTTGGCAGGATTTCAAAGTTACTTTTGAATACAACAATAAGACTGAGAAAAAAGGTAAAACAACCGTGTTTTACAATGCAACTTTTGATCATGCTGGTTTATTGACAAGTTGGCTCAGTCATAAAACAGATACGGTAACTTTTCAGGAGGAAATTTTTGGCGTTCCTTATTCTCAATTTGCACGATTGGATAATGAGGTAATTGTTGGTTATCCACTTTCAAAAGGCAAGTCGTTCAATTTTCGATTTGTTGCTGGTGCAGGAATTCCATATGGAAATACCATCACGTCAATGCCTTACGATTACAGTTTCTTCGCAGGTGGTGCGAATGACAATAGGGGATGGCGTGCACGTTCGTTGGGTCCTGGAGCCTATAAATACTATTTAGATACAAACAGAACTGCCACGCAAATTGGAGATATTCGATTAGGTGGTTCAGCTGAATATCGTTTTTCGATGAGTAAATTGTTCAAAGGTGCAGTATTTCTTGATGCTGCGAATGTTTGGACAACACAAAATGACGTTAAACGTCCAGGTGGACAATTTTCAAAGAATTGGTATAAAGAAATTGCTTATTCCGCCGGTTTTGGTTTGCGTATAGATTTCAGCTTTTTCATTGTGCGTTTAGATTTAGGATTGCCAATCAATAATCCCGCGATGCCTGCTGGTTCTAGATGGATTTTCCAGTCGAGAAAAGCCTATTATGATGAAGGTTTGGTTGCTTTAGGACCAGATTATAAAAGCATCATGCCAAAACCTTTTATTCCAAGTTTGAACTTTGGGATTGGGTATCCTTTTTAGAATTCTTTGGATTTGTATTTATTGTCTGAATTAATTCGTTTCTATTGACTTAAATAATTTTATCTTTGCAAAAACAAATTTTTTAATGGCACTTGATATTTTTATCACCACCTTTTTAGTTTTATTGAATGGATTTTTCGTTGCAGCTGAGTTTGCAATAGTCAAAGTTAGAGCTTCTCAAATTGAAATTAGAGCACAATTAGGCAGCAGACCAGCTAAACTTTCTGCACATATTGTCAATCACCTAGACGGTTATTTGGCGGCCACACAATTAGGAATCACGCTTGCAAGTTTGGGATTAGGTTGGGTAGGAGAACCAGTCGTTTCGAAAATCATTATCGGAATCATGGACATGACCGGAATGGATATTATTAAAAATGAACATCTTGCACACCAAATCGCTCTGCCAATTGCATTTGCTATTATTTCTGTATTGCATATCGTTTTTGGTGAATTGGCGCCAAAGTCTATCGCGATTCAAAAAGCAGAATCTACCACTTTGTTTGTTGCTTATCCCTTGAATTTCTTTTACTTGATATTCAGACCATTTATTTGGGTATTGAACGGTTTTGCTACAATCGTTTTGCGCATGGTGGGAATCAAAACGGTCCACGGCTCTGAAATTCACAGTTCTGACGAGTTGAAATATTTGATTCAACAAAGTAGTGAAAGTGGTTCAATCGAAACCAATGATTATGACATCATCAAAAATGCATTCGATTTTTCTGAAAGAACAGCCAAACAAATTATGATTCCTCGAAATCTAGTGGCTTCATTGAATATCAATAATTTCAATGACAGCGAATTAGAGCGCATGTTGAACGAAGGATATTCTAGAATTCCTTGCTATGAGGGAACAATTGACAATACTACTGGAATTATTTACATCAAAGATATACTCAAAAAGCTGAGAAAAAACGAGGAAATCATCATCAAAGATTTGATGCGTCCTGTGATTATCATTCCTGAAAACAAAAAAATCGGAATTCTTTTGAAAGAGTTTCAGCAAAAGCACATTCACATGGCGGTCATCGTCAATGAATTTGGTGGAATGGAAGGTTTGGTGACGATGGAAGACATCATCGAAGAATTGGTTGGTGAAATTCAGGATGAAGACGACAACGAAGTTCCAATTGTTGTTAAAACGAGCGATTTTGTTTACAAAGTGATGGCAACTGCCGCAATCAATGATGTAAACAATATGTTGCCTTCGCCTTTCAAGGAAGACAAACGTTTCGATACATTAGCTGGAATTATTATTCAACGCTTCGGAAAAATTCCAAATGTGCAAGAGAAAATCACCATCGACGATTATGAAATCACTGTACTAGAGCGAACGGGAAATAAATTAAACTTCGTTGAAGTAAAATATTTGGCGGAAGTTGATGATGAGAAGGAATTGAATTAAAATAGTTCTTTTAAGCTCTTTTTGCTTGATCAAAAAGAACCAAAAAATCAAGGCTGTTTCAGAAAGTTAAAGCGCAAATTTGTGCGTCAAAAAAGATTTTCTAACAAAGCGCTTTATTTTAACAGATTCTGAAAAAGTGATTTTGTCGGTGATCTACTTCACTAGCGTTGCGTAGCTTCCTCCAAAATTCTACATTTTCAGTGCACTATTAAAAACCTTTCTTCAAAGGCCAAATGTGTGACATAACCATTTAGTCTAAAAATCTCAACCTTGAGATGTTTCAATTCACGATAAATTCTAATGATATTTTGAACAGAAAACAATTTAGAATAATAGTAATAATCCTAATAAACCTCGTTCATCTCCCACAAAATAATTCTTTTATCATCGCCGGCGGAGACGAAATTCATTTCATCTTTTTTCCATAAATCATTCACTGCGTGGGAATGTCCGCCATCTTTGCGTTCGATTCTTTTTAACACATCTGCTGAGAAAGAATCCCAGATTTTGATGGTTTTGTCGCGACTGGCAGTCACAAAAACACGGCCTTGTTGTAGGAAAATGATTCTGTAAATCCCAAAATTGTGCGCAGGAATTTCGTACAAACATTTTTCTTCCTTCCAATTCCAAATGCGCAAATGTCCGTCTTTGCCACCGCTGAGCAACAATTGTGGTTTGAGAGGAAATAGATGCAAGCAATTGACGCCATCTTTGTGCGCGTGAAAAGATTGAATTTCATTGTAATTGCTCGTTTCAAAAATGCGAATCTTTTCATCCTGACAAGCAACGAAAATAATTTTTCCGTCATTGCTGACGTGAATGTCGCGGATTTTGCCAACTTGCAAGGGCAAGAAAATCAATAAATTCCAATTGATTGTATTCCAAATGGCTAGATTGCCGTCTGCGTCGGTGGTGTAAAGGTGATTTTTATGGAAATTCTCTACAATCGCAAAAATGGCGCTTTTGTGTTGAACGAAGTGTTTCAATTCGCGTTTTTCCTCCAAATTCACGATGTGCAAAGAACCCGAAGAAGTGCCAAAAACCAAGATTTTTTCGTCTTGAATCAGTTTCAAACTGTAGATACTTTTGTCAGCCTTGATTGAAAAAGCATCCTGCGTTCCCAAAGTCAAATTCCAACGCGCCACGAAATTATCTCCCGAACCAGAATAAACGGATTCGTCCACGCCGTCAATCGCGTAAATCGCACCAGAATGGCCTTTTAGTTCGAGATTTTTGGTAATCATATTTTTAGATATTAGGATGTTAAGATTTTAGGATGTTAAGACATTGGTATTTTTGAACAGATTGAAATAATCTTAAAGTTGCGAAGCAACAACAAAAATCGAAGTCTTAAAGTTGCGTAGCAACGGCTCCTAATATCTTAACATCTTAAAATCTCCTTACTACATGTCTTCTTCCTCAGTATCGCTATCTACTTGCTTCAAACGCTCGGCGTAATCTGCTGGGAGGAAATCGAAGAAAGTGTCGCCACGCAATCCTAGGCGCAAGCATTCTAATGGAATCATTTCGTGTGGACCGATATTTCCCAAGTTTACGTTGGCACCAAATAATTTGATGAACCAAACTTGTTGATTTTTTTGTGGTGCTTCCCACAAAATGTCTTCCGGTTTCACTTTCGCGATGATTTTGTTTATCAACATTGTATGCGCAGTTCCGTTTGGTCTGAAAACACCTACATTTCCAGCTTCACGGCCTTCAGCGATTACTTTCCAAGAACCAGCTTCCAATTCTGTCGTCATCATTTTGATCCAACGGTTTGGGCTGATCAAGATTCCTGAATCCTTTGAACCAACTTCAGATAAAACGGTTCTGTATTTCGCCATTTTACTGATTAACTCACATTTTTCGTCGTGGTTGATGATGATTGAACCGTCAGAAATTTCTGCCAAATCCAATTTGTATTTGTCCATTACTCGCAAGTAATCGTCAAATTTTCCACGGGCAAAAAATGCTTCAAACAACGTTCCTCCAAAATAGGGACGAATGCCGTTGTCCATGTATAATTTTATTTTTTCTTCCAGATTTTGCGCCACATAAGAGGTTCCAAATCCGAATTTTACGATATCTGTTAAATGTCCATTTGCTTCGATAAAATTCTCAACTTCTCTCAAGCTGAGTCCTTTATCCATCATCATGGTGATTCCTTTGTTTCTTGGTTTTGCGGGTCTTTCTGGAATGTACGGTAATTCGAAATTCATATTTGTGTTAATTTGAGAACAAATCTACTATTTTTTGTTCGTTTTTTAAATTGGGGTACAACGTGAAGAGTTCTTTCGATTTCTCTTCGTCTTCGATTATACAATTAATTAAAAGATTTATCGCTTCTTGTTTTCTGTTTAAAATCCAGTATAAATTTACTTTAATAAGATCTGTGATTAAGATCAAATTTTCGGGAATTTCCATGTTTTCCATGAAATATTTCGCATCCAAAATTCTTTCTAAATCAATCAGGAATTCGATGTAATCACAAACAATTTCTTCGTTGTTTGGGTCTAATTCCATCGCAAGCAAATAGGCATTTTCAGCATTTGCCCATTCTTCAATCTTTTCAAAAGCACCTGCCAACACGTGGTAAAAACTGCCGTTTGTGGGGTCTAAATTGATGGCTTTTTGAATCAAAATGATGCCTTCGTTGGTTTTGCCTTCCAAATCACTCACGATTCCTAAGCCTAACCATGCTTCTGGCAATTCTGGGAAAAACTCAATGCTTCGGTGGTAATAATGTCTTGCCAAATCGTAGTTCCCAAGTTGTTCATGACATTCGCCTACGTAACACAGAGCCAAGCCGTCTTCACCGTCGAGTTCCATGCATTTTTCAAAATGATCAATCGACAATTGAAATTTATCTTGCGATAAAAAAGCATTTCCTAAATTGAAATAAGCAGGCGAAAATTCTTCGTTAATAGCGACACAAAATTCATAGGCCCAAATTGCTTGATCCCAATCTTCTAGCTTTGAATATGCGTTTCCTAAATTGTACCAAGCCGTGAAAGAATAAGGATTTTCGTCAATGAAATTAGAATAACATTGAATCGCTTTTTCGTATTCGTTAATTTGGTCGTAGCAAAATGCAATTTCGTAAATCGCTGCTTCGTTGTTGGGATTGTATTTGATGGCATCGTGCAACACTTCAATTGCTTGGTTGTACTCGCTCAAGTTTTCAAATTCCATTGCCAAATCCAAGAAAATCTCGTCTTTGTCTTCTGGCTCAGAAACTTTCAACGCTTCTTGGAAAAACTTTATCGCCGTTTTTGAATCGCGCAACTGACTGAAAATGGATGCTTTGGTCAATAAAAACTCGCAAGTAGGAAGTTCGATTTTTTCCACTTGTGCCAATAGATTCAACGCTTCTTTCAACTGACCGGTTGCAGAAATTGCTTGCGCTTTTCGCAATTTGAAAAGCATGTTATAGGGAAAATGTTGCATGCCTCTTTCAGCACACAAATTTGCTTTATGGTATTGACTGTTAATTAAATAGTGATCAATGATGGCTTCCAATCTGTCACTATCGATAAATCCAACTGTTTCTCCTTTCAAAGATTTCTCGAATCGTTCCAGGTCTTCGTTGAAATTACCCTCATAATACTCGTCTTCTTCGTCGTTAAACATAATTTCAACTTTGAAGATAAATTTAAGGATAAATTTCGGGCGAAAAAAAAAATCGTTGATTTCTTTTAGGTTTTGTTGACAAAAATTGGGTTTTTTGGAGGGAATATTACTTAGAGAGTTAAAAGATCACTTCGACAGGCTCACTTCGACAGGCTCAGTGAGCTTTTACTAGCTCAATGTAAAAGAGTGAAGAGTTAAAACTGTGAAACCGTCATTCTCATTTTGTTTCTCTGTCTGTTTTAATTCGTCATTCTCATTCTGTTTCTCTGTCTGTTTTAATCTCATTCTGTTTCTCATTTTGAATATTCTACTCGAATAAATTTATAGTTTTGCGGGAAATATGAAAGAAAAAGGGACAATTCACAGTTTGACTTGGTTGCGGGCAATAGCTGCTTTGATGGTCTGTTTGTTTCATTTTAGGGGATATATTTGGCACGGTGAAAATCCAAATATGTTTGTTAAATCTTTGAATTATGGTTATTTAGGTGTAATCATGTTTTTTGTGATTTCGGGATTTGTCATTCCTTACTCGATGTATGTTAAGAATTATCAATTGAAGTATTTCTTTCGATTTTTGCTGAAAAGAACCATTCGCATCGAGCCACCTTACCTCATTTTCATCTTTGTTTTATTGCTGGTCAACTATTACACTTTTGTTTATTTGTGGAGATTGCCTTTTCCTACGACGCTCAAGCAGTTTTTTCTAAATATAACTTATTTGGCGCCTTTTTTTAAAGTTCAATGGATCACTATTATCTTTTGGACCTTGGCGGTTGAATTTCAATTTTATATTCTTACTGGTTTGGTTTACAATACTTTTGTAAGAAAAACAATCTACAAGTTCATCGGTTTCGCTACGCTGCTTGCCGTAGGATTTTTGATTCCAGCCAACTTTCAAACAGTTTTGAATTATTACATTTATTTCATCATTGGTTTTCAGACTTTCATGTATTACACCAAACAAATTAAAAGCCTTGAATTTGTGCTAACAATGCTCTTTTCCATTGCCTTTATCACCCTTTTCAAAGAATGGCAAGCCTTGCCTTTGCTTGCGATTACCGTGCTTGCAATTTTGTATTTCAACTACGAACACAAAATAGCCACTTTTTTGGGAAACATTTCATTTTCATTGTATTTAACCCATGGAATGATCGGCGGAAATATTGTGATTTTTACCAAAGTTGGAATGTCTAGAACAGTGCTTTTGGTGTACATTTTATTTAATGCGATTGCGTTTGCTGCTTTGTATTATTATGTTGTTGAGCGGACTTTTTTGAGGCTTTCTAAGAAGGTGAAGTATGTTGATGAAGGGGAGGAGTGAAAAGGGAAATAGGTAAAATTGTTAATGCCTAAAAAAGGTTGACTTAAAATTTGGATAATTATTTTGTTTACGATGTTTTTTGCTGTTAGAATTCAAGAGATAAAAACAGAGGGCTTACTGCGATAAGTAGCCCTCTTTTTTTTATTTGGTAGAGGGTGAAATTTTTCTTATTGCAAAACTATTTTTCTTATGGTAACAGTATTTCCTTGGGCATCAATTAAATGAACAAAATAGAGTCCATCTCCAGTCCAGGTGCTTAAATCAATAAAAAATTGCGCTTGATTTATAGCGCTTTGAAAAACTTGTTGCCCAGCATTATTTTCAATCTTGATATTATATCCTGTCATTGCATTGTAATTTCCATTGTCTATTGTAATGTAATTACTTGCTGGATTCGGATAAATTAAGATTGTATTTTCATTGTTTGGTGCAGGCAACCCTAGAGTTGTATTGATTATGAGTGTATCAGTTACTGTTGTGAAAATGGTATCATTGATAGTAACTTGAATTGTATCAAAGGTAGTACAAATAGTGCCCGTCGTATCATAAACTATTGTGCTTTGTGCAGCATTTCCATTGCATCCTGAACTGTTAGTGTAGTTATAATTAATGTTAGAAATTCCAAGACCTGCAATTTGAGGATTAAAAACTGAACCATTAACACCGTTTCCAGAGAACGACCCTCCAGATGGATTACCTACAAGTACAATTGGATTTTCATTGATATTGATAAAATTCCCAATTGAATTCATCGTAACTGTTGGATTAGAGTTTACTGTCACTGCTAAAGGCAATGAAGTTGCGGAACAATTTCCATTTGACGCAGTTACGGTATAGGTTCCAGAATTTGAAACTGTGATTGATTGAGAATTTGAACCATTAGACCATGTATTTCCTATGTTAGATGATGAAGTTAATACAACTGAACCACCTTGGCAAAAGGAAGTTGAACCAGAAGCAGTTATTGTTGGTAAAACACCTAATTGCGAATTGTATGGGAGTATTCAATAAACTGTGTCAATTTCCTATTTAATTCTTTCACTAAAGTAGCTATTTAAATCATTTCTAATACTTGCCCAAGCGAAGATCTGTCCATCCCATTTTGTATGAGCGTTTTGTATTGCGAGGTAAACTTGTTTAAGA
>CANHQP010000030.1 GCA_947462925.1 Flavobacteriia bacterium
TTCAGTAATTTTATCATGAGTGAAATACATAAAAATTAGTTTAAATCGTTAAAATTGAATAACTTAAAGATACTAATTGTATTTCACTCTTCCTATTAAATATTGATTAATTTATTGACAATCAAATTGTTAATAATCGAACTCAGGTTATTTATATTACTTTCCTCTTTCACTTGCAGTTGCTAATATGTTTGATTTCAAAACAAAAAGTGACCGAATTATTTTGATTTCGCAACTTGTTTTGATTGGTCTGTTGATTTTTATTAATATAATCACAGACCATAAAATTTTCGAAAACGAAAACCTCACAATTGAACAAAAAAATGAAATGTTTAATATAAACATGTTTATTTCAGTACTTTGTTTAATTTATTTTATTTTTCTAATTGTTTCTTCCAATATTCAAAAATTGTTGCTTTTAGAAAATTTAATCAATGAAGAAACAAAACATAGAAATTTAGAAGTTGAAAAAAATCGAGAAAAGGAAATCTTATTAGCAGAACTTCAGCATCGTTTGAAAAATAACTTAAGTTTAATGAGTTCTTTACTCAAATTGAAATTAGAAAATGTCAATGATGACAACTATTCCTTGGCATACAAAGAAAGTATTCATGCGATTCAAACTGTTGCTCAAGCAAATCACTTACAAAAATTTAATGACGGTAAATTGACTGTTCCTATTGATAAATATTTGAAAGAAGTAAAATTATATTGGTTTGAACTTTTCAAGGAAATACCCATTTCTGGAAATATCAAAATTAAAAGTGAAGCATTTTCCATCAATGTTAAACAAGCAATCCCGATTGGATTAATTGTACATGAAATTATTTCATTGTTCTGGATTCATTGCTTTTCCAGAGATTTAGAAGAAGAATTGGTAATTGGTGTTTCGGAAAGAGAGGACAAAATTGTTATAAAAATAACGTCAACCATTCCAAATTTAATCAAGTTGGAATTAAAAAAGGAAGTAATAATCCATGCATTAATTGAACAAATAGACGCCATTCCTAATACATTAACAGCCAATGATTTTACTATTGAAATAATGAATAATATTTTTTCGCCAATGATTGAAAGTGAGTCACTTTTCAAAAGTTAAAGCCCTTGGAATTAATTTCTTTTCAAACCGATCGAAAAATTTGAAATCAACATAAAACCAAGAGCTTCAATAAAATAGTTTTTTATTTAATTTAAAAGGCCAATTGATATTGTAAAACTAATTGACCTCTTCTTGCAGACCTTGATTCAGAAATATTTCCATTTATATCCGAGTTAAAAATAGGTCTGCTTTGATAATCCAAGGAAATTTTAGAATTGCTTGCACCCATGATCCAATTTAAACCCAAATCATAAACCAACACAGGATCTTTTAACTTCTCATAATTTGCAAATAAACCCGAAAAATATGGTTGTAATGTTCCATAACTTTTCAAAAGGTCCTTTCTGAATAAATATCCAATTTGACCAAAAAGTACTTGGCCAGTTCCAATTAAAGGAAAAGCATTCCCGGGACCGTTAAAACTTGCATTTCCATTTACCCCATTTGCAGTGTTCATTGCACCTGTATTTCGTATATAATTTGGCCCAAAGTCGTAGTTCAAAAATGAAACATAAGCTGTTATTGCATTTTGCTTGGTTTTGTCTAAATAACTATCATAAAAAACATCAATCCCAAACTGTTTCAAGGGCGTTAAAACGGTATCTTGATTCGCATTTCTATAACACATAGCATCTTTTTCAAAAGCGAAACCTGCACCAATATTCAACACTTTCTTTTTTCCCAAATATGAACCTGTCATGTATGGCAATTGGTTGCTTTCCTTATCAAAAAATTGCCACATGAAGTAACCTTGATAATGCAATTTTGGCGCATTTGTTGAAAAATAAGCAACATTTTTTCCTGTAGCTGGCAAAGTTGCCACAGCAGCAATTGCGTTTTGAATAGGAAATGGATTTGAAACCGAAAAACGATAATCAAAACCTGTAATTTTTCCTTTGGCATAGATACCTAATTTACGTACAAACTGATCTGTGACATCATTGGTAGTTTCTTGAACTACTGGTAAATCCATTCCCAAAATTGTTGCTACTCCAGAAGATGAAAATCGAGCGGTACCATTCCATCCGCTTAAACCAGCTCCGATAGTGAAATAGTTTTTATAAACAAGATACTCACCTGTAACATCATGAAAAAATAATCCTGTTTTACGAGCAGACAAACTGTTTACACTGTTGATTCCAATTTGGGAATAAAAAAATACATTCGTAGAGACTTGGGAGAAAATCTGATAGCGAACGCGGCGCAAGCCTACATCAAAAGTTTCTTTTTTTGGTGTGCCGTAGATCGTTGAGCCTGGATTATTGTCATTGTATCTTATCCAAATTTGAGCTAAGCCCGTTGCTTTTATATATTTGCTACTGTCTTCACTCAAATAAATTTTCAAACCATCTTTAAACTTTTTATCCTGCTGCTGAGCATTACTTTTAAATGTAAATGTATTCAACAAGAGCAATGCCAAAGTTGTCAATTTTATTGATGCTTTCATACCTTTTAGATTTAATGCGTTTGGAGAAACAACAGTAACCAATTGCTGTTTCTCCATGAAGAAAAAGTAAAAATTAAATTACTTTCCAAACGCAAATTGATGATAAATTAAGCCATTTTATTCACCCTGGCCGAGGTTGGTGCATGTCCTAATTGTTTGTGATTTTGAAAACCAATCACTTCAATTTTCCCACCATTGTCTTTGTAATCAGCAACAAAACCATTCATTGCTATGATTGAAGTGTGATCGACCATTTGCGCTTTGCTTACGTCGATAACAACATTTTTCCCATTTGGTATCTGATTCAAATATTTTTTGAAGCCCAATAAATTTGAGAAAACAAGGCTATCATGAATAATTACATTGATATCGTTCCCCTCTGATTTAATTTCAACATTGGCTTTAAATAAGCTTTTGAAACTTGCTCCATAAACCAAGGTGAAGATAAATTTCAATAAAATACCAAATCCTACACCAATCAATAAATCAGTAGCTAAAGTAACGATCACCGTGCTCACAAAAATCACAAATTGAGTTTTTCCGAGGTGCCACATGTGAATAAATTCTTTAGGATGAGCCAATTTAAAGCCGACAAAAATAAGCATAGCCGCCAAAGCTGCATTCGGTATCATTTCAATAAAGGAAACCCCAATAAAAACGGCGAGAAGTAGGAAAATTCCGTGGAAGAAATTAGCCCAACGAGTTACAGCACCATTGCTAACATTGGCAGAACTTCTTGCTACCTCGCTGATCATTGGTAAACCTCCAAACAAACCTGCCAATGTATTTCCGATTCCTACAGCA
This sequence comes from Flavobacteriia bacterium, assembly GCA_947462925.1. GTDB lineage: Bacteria > Bacteroidota > Bacteroidia > Flavobacteriales_D > Crocinitomicaceae > JAQVCM01. The sequence goes on from CANHQP010000030.1 coordinate 3,351, forward strand.
ATTAAATCTTTATTGAAATTTGATTTACGCCTGTATGGATCTAATCCATCAATGGCTTTGGCAGTTAAAAGTGACTCAATTGTTCCAATCAATGCAAACAAGATTACATATTGAACAAAAATTCCAATATTGGAGGAAATTGCAGTAAAATCTGCATTGATAACGCCATTACTCACAAAATCTCCCACCTTACCTCCTGGAGTAAAGGCATCAAAAATATTTCCAATTTTGACCAAAGCAAAATTAGAAATCGCCCCTTCAGTTTTAATGTGCAAAACTTGACCAAGTGGAATTGCAATGGCCAAAACTACTAAAGGCGCAGGAATTTTTTTGATTTTTTGATGTTTAATATAACTCAAAACAATCATCAAAACCAAACAGGCAATTCCAATTTCAGCAATGTGGGCATTTTCATGCAAAATACTTGAAGGAATCATCGCTAATAATTCTAATGGCTCTTTGCCTTTCAAAACCGCTGGATCAATCCCTAGTAAAGTATGTATTTGTTTCGACATAATTATGATACCTATTGCAGCCAACATTCCGTGGATGGCAGCACTTGGAAAAAAATCAGCCAATTTACCCAACTTAAAAACTCCAAAAAGAATTTGAATAATTCCAGCAACTACAATGGCTGCCAAAGCGAAATGCCAGCCAATATTTCCATTTCCATACGCTGTAACCGCGCCACTTGCAATTACAATCAAACCAGCAGCAGGACCTTTTATGGTCAATCTAGAACCAGCAAAAAAGCTGACCACTACTCCACCGATAATGGCAGTAACAATTCCATATATTGCAGGGAAATCTGATGCTTTAGCAATCCCTAAACTCAATGGTAAAGCCAATAGAAATACGAAGAATCCAGACATGGCATCTTTTGAAAAATTTTGTTTTAATCCCGCTAAACCGTCAGCAGGAATAAATCTATTACTTGATTTTGACATTTTATATATTTTAATTCGTTAGAAATCAATTAATTAAACTAGATCATGAAGATCTTTTTGCAATTTGATGATAGGTCTTACTATGAGGTCCAAGAAAAACCCTGGCGTAAATTCTTATCAATGCCAGTCCATCGATAATGAAGCTCAAAGCAACAAAAAACGCTAGGAAAATTTGATCTTCGTGAATGTGAGAGAAAATCAAATCTTCACCTACAAATGTTGGTGTGATCGGAAAACCTGCTAAACCTAAACAGGAAATCAAAAAGACCAAAGCGATTTTTGGATGTTCATAAATATGTCCTTGAAATTGGTTCATGTCCAATTTCCCTTCAATGCGTTTCAATCGCAAAATGGCAATAAATCCTATGATTCCAAAAACCACTACACCACTCAAATACAGAACTATGTGCATGAAATCAAAGTTTTCATTGAACGAAATTGCCATAGCAATCCAGAAGTGATTTAAAATCACCAGAATCCAACTCATTCGTACACTTTTTCTCTCAGTAAAGGCTTTGATTACCAAAACCAAACCTACAAAAGCAAATACTCCAGGAAGATATTTAACCAAAATTGGATCGAGAGCGCTTCGATAAAGCTTCAATACAATTCCAATCACATACATGGGAGCAAAAATCCAGAACAATGTCTTGAAAGTCAAAAAATTCAATTTATTGCCAAATCTTTTCAAGGGATTCCACAAATACCGATACATGAAAGAATCTAAATTCCACTCCTTTAGGCTCAATAAATACAATGAATTCTCAATCTTTTTTGGCAGTGAATCTTCAATTGTTTTGTGACGAGGAACGAAATTGTAAAATTGCTCACGAATTTTATAACTCACCACCGAGGGTGAAACCAATAATTGATACGTTCTTAAAAAGGCATTTCCCGCAATGTGGAAAAGTGCAAAAACTTCCAATCCTGCCGCTATTTCAATAAAAATCAATCCAATCTGCGCGATTGATGAATAGGCAATTTGACTTTTAACAGAAGATTGAACCCTTGCTGTCAAGGTGGCAACGATACTGGTCGTCAAACCAACTGCTGCAATGAAAATTCGAATCGAAAACTGGTGTTCCCAAAAATGGAAAGTTCTTAGCATGATGAAAGCACCAATGTGAACAGACAATGAACCATAAAAAATGGCACTTGAAGGCGTTGGTCCTTCCATCGCTCTAGGCAACCAAGAAGAAAATGGCAATTGAGCCGATTTTGCAGCTGCAGAAACAAAAATCAACAAGGAAATCAGCGCACCGATGAACGTGTGACTTGACAAATGCTCATGCACCAAATCATAATTATTTAATGCTGAAAATGAAATATTTGAATGCCATAAGTGGTGACTCAACCACATGGCCAAAATCAATCCTACATCACCAATTCGATAGATTGAAAAGACTTTGACTGCATTTTTAACTGGTAGATATCGATCTCGATAAAAAGCAATTAACAAGAATGATGAAATTCCTAAAATTTCCCAGCCAATGAACATCGTTTCTAAGTTTCCAGAAAAAATAACAATGTTAAATCCACTGAAAAAAAACAAAATGACATTAAAAAACCGCTTGTATCCTTCCTCCCTATGTAAATAATAACGGCTATACACTGTGATCATAAAAGTAAGCAAGGCTCCAATCAAAAGAAAAACTACTGTGATTTTATCAAAATAAAAATCCAAATAAAAGCTGTAATCCTTGGTCTCAAAAACGGTTAAACCGCGTAAATCCATCACATGATGATGATTAAAAAGCCAATAAACCGAAAATACAATAGCTAATACTAATTGCAAACCAACAGTCGAAAAAGAAAACCATGAAATAAAATTCTCATTTTTCTTGGGAATAAATAGACTCAGAAAAAATCCAACAAGTGGAATCAAAACGAAAATTTGAATGTAATTTTCCATATCTTAATTGTGATTATTAATTAATAAAACTGGAAATGTTTCTTCTCCTAATTCAACCAATTTGTCCATGTCTTTCACTCCCTCTAACATGGATTTCATTGGATGGTACACGCTCATTTGTTCATCTTTGAAGACAAATATTTCTTTCGTTTCAGGATGGCAAACAGCTAGTTTGACCCATTCATTTTTGAACCACTCATATGTAACTGGATTTCTTTGAATTGTATCCAAAACCACTTCAGGAAAATGTTCGACAACCATCATCAATCTCAATGGATCATGTACCTCAATCATTTGACTTGGTAAACCTGGTCTTAAGTCACCATCAATTCCATTGGCTACTCCAATCAATCCCATCACGTTATGAGGCAATTTAGTGCCTGCTCCTAATTTTTGATTGTCCACTCGAGAGAAATAGTATTCAAGATTAATTCCTCCACTCACGGGTGCAGCAGCATTTAAAATATTTAGCAAAAATTTTCCATCTGGATCGACTCGATAGTCAAAAGAATTAAGAAACGCTCTTCTATCCAACATGATTCCCTTGGTCATCGACCTTCTGCCAATCAAACAAAGTGTGTTTGTGGCATGATTCAATTCTGGTCTTGGTTCAAACAAAGAAACTGTTCTCAATCTAACTTTTTTATGCACTTGATTCGCTGGACGATTTGAATTGACTGACATAAATTTTCTCGAACGCTCTTTGGCATTTAAATCCAGTGCATTTGCAAATGTTAATTTATTTGCCTCATGGAATTTTTTATTTGATTCACTTAAAATTTGCTCATCAAAGTAAATGATATCATCCTTTGTTGTGTCATGTAAAGCTCCTAAAAACTGCGTAGAATTTGGAATATCAATTCCTCGTTCTGCCAACAAAACGCGAACTTTTGGATTATTAGCAATTGAACTCATCACGTTGGCGTTTACCGATCCTGGTCTACCAGAGCATGCTCCGCAATCATAACCAGCATAGTGCGTATTATTCACACTACTTGCTCCATGTCCAACCAAATAAACAATTTTTGCAAAATCTTGAACGGCTCCAGTACTTTTCAATAATCCTTCCAATCTATCAGTCATTTCAAGAACAGTAAAACCAATCTGCAAATCATCTTCTCTATCTGACAATGAAATATTTTCAATGGTCAAAGTTGAATTTGGATCCATGTGGCGAAATGAGGAAACTGCGGATGGACTATCTCCTGGTCTAAAAATGCTCCAAAACAATCTGAAACCTGACCACAATCCCAAAGAATGGGTCAAAATCCAACCTATAAATAAGCCATGAGTATTTCTATTGAAATGAAAATCTTTCTTTTGCTTGGATTTATTTTCGATTTCTTTAATCAGATACTTCGGCGTCAAAGGAGCAGGACAAACCTTTGTATGGAAATTTCCGTTTTCTGGCTTGTAGTAAAAATCCAAATTGAAATGCCCTGGAGTTCCAAATGTTTCAGCTTCTAAATCTAGACTTTCTAAATGTCTTCGAATGGAACATTCTCTATCATCAATGCAGAAAAAAGCTTGAAATGATTTAGAAATTACTTTCACTTCGTTTGCTTGCAATTTAATACCAGCTAAAACTTGGTCGTAATATGTCCATTCATATGCTTCTTGCCAAATCTCCAAGACATTTTGGAGTTCACTTTTGACAAAAGGAGCAAACAAAGAGGTTGGAATAACAGAAACTTTCTCTCCCAAAGGTGCCCAAATCTCACCAAAATGTGAATCTAAAACATCGATTTCAAGCAGACATTCAAAGATAATTAACTCTTCAAGTGTGATTTTTCTTTTATCAAGAAGTGTTTCGGGAAAGTTTTCAATTGTTGCTACTAATCCGGACCATCCTGGATGTGCAAATTGTTGATCGAAAACATATTGTTCAAAAAGTCCTGAATTACCTATTAAGAGCTTCAAGAGGCTTTCAACACTATAATTTCCCTCTAAAAGAATTGATTTTGCTCTCTTATTTTTAAAGAAACTAACAAAACTATTTTTCTCTAACTCTGTAAGTGCGGAGAGAAAAGATTTATTTTCTCCAGGAAAATTCCAAATCGAAATTCCCTGATCCAAATAACTGCATAAAACCCTAAACAAATTAGGATGAACCATTGAATCAAGATCGATTTTGTATTGTGTCTTCCAATTGGATCTTAAAGCACCAATCCTTTGTTCCGTTTCATCAATGAATTGCGCGTGATAAACCTTATTTGACCATATTAGGGACTGAATTTTTCCTTTATTTTCAATAATTGTCCTGTCTACTATTTTCTTATCAATTTTCCCTCGCTCAAATAGCGCTCGATATTCTCTTAATGATAGCGACGTGATATATCCAAACATGGTACTAGCTTCATTCAAAGCATCAAAAAAATGCTTGTCTTGAAAAGCGTGCAAGGTATTGTGGTGGATGAAATCTTTCAATGGTGCCTGTGCAGGCAAAAAATGTTTTAAATCGTGCAATACTTTCTGCAGATTAAAAACTGAATTATCGATTTTCATAATTCAAGAAATTATTTATTAAATCAACTGAGTGAACCAATCGACTATTCAATTGCAGAATTTCAAATCCATGCAATTAAAATTAATTTGTCTGAATTTATCTAGGAAACTAGACAAACCGAATTGAGGCAGTTTTTACCGCCCAAAAACAAATTGATAATAAATTTTAAATGATTATGTGTCTAACTAACAACCAAATTGGAGTAGTTCTGTGATGTGCACTACTAAGTTGAAACAAGTGTTTAACTTGTTTTTTGTGAACATATTCTGCAAAGGTAAACTGCTGAAATGATGGAATTGTAGCAACAAAATCTAAGTCTTCTAATGGATCTTCTAATGGGTCTTCTTGTTCAAGAATATATGTTGAATCAAGGTCACCGTCAACAAGAGAAGAAATTGTTTGGTTTCTGGTAGTAAAAGTCTTTCCAACAAATTTTTGAAAAGGAACCGAAGACAATACAACATTGCTAGACAGTAAAAAAACTGTTAATATACAAAAAACTCTAGCGATGGATTGTTTAAACATTCGATGTCAATTTCAGTTCAAAGGTCAGGATAATTTAGTTCTTAAATTTTAATTTATTAAATATTTAACAACCTTCAAAATTAAATGATTGAACATCAATACTTATTTTTCCTTTAAAAGCATATTTTTTAATTCATGTACCTCTTTTTGCAATTCACTGATTGATTTCCCAAGTTGTGTATCGTCCATTCTTACATCTGGCAATTCAGGTGAAATGTAATTGACAAACTTCCACATTTCGAATACATCATTCGCATGAACTGTATAAGGCTGGTACATAGGATTGGTGGAACATAATTGGAGTGATTGAGACTCCATCAAATTATTGTACACAATTTTGAATACGATTCCTTCATCTTGCGTCACAACAATACATGGAGTTCCATTTTTGATTGTCATCCAATTTTGAATAAACTCAGCAACAACATAAGACCCTTCAACTACTGGTGGCATGCTGTCACCAACAATTGGGAATGATCTGTACTTTCTATTTTTTGACAAAAAAGGCAAAGAAAAAGTAGGCAAAATTTTCAAATATTCGGGATCAGCATAACCTGTCGCATAGCCGGCTCGTGCTTTTGCAGGAATCATTTCGATTAAATCTTCATCATCGTTATTGACCATTTGCGTCAAAATACGAATGTTTTTTCCTTGAATATCGGCATATAATCCTTTGTCAATAGATTCCCATTCTGTAGCAGTAAATTCATTAAAATCTTTCCGCATGAGTGTGTCTAATGGAATCTTGAAATAATCACTTACTTGGATCAAAGTATCAATTCCAGGGTCTGCAACGCCATTTTCGTAGCCACTGTAACTTGACCTTGTCAGACCAAAAATGGTTGCAACTTCTTCTTGAGATTTACCTAATCTTTTTCGAAGCAATTTGATATTTTGTCCAATCTTCATGATTAATATGTAAACAAATTAATGACGGAAAATTAATCATAATTTTTAAATAAACAATCATTTGGAAAAAATTTTCCTAAATAACCCATTAATCAATGAAATCTTACTTCACTTTGATCGGATTCCCGGAAATATTGGCATACACCGAGGTAAACTTTGCTCCTATAAAAATCATCTGAGAAGAATAATAAACATAAGCCAAAATGACTAAAAATACACCTGCAATTCCACCATCTTTGGCAAAGAAAAAATGGGTTAGGTAATACTGAATGAAAACTTGACCAAAATAAAGTAAAATGGAGGTAAAAAAACTACCCATCCAAGCTTGTCCCCATTGAACTTTACCGTCGTGTAAAAATTTAAACACAAAAACAAAAATCAACATATTGGAAAGAATCGAGATACTAAATTTCAAAAAAGCAAGCATAAAAGCCTCAAAGCCAAGTAAATTTCCAAAAAGTTTTTGACTGAAAGAAAACAAAATGATTTGTGAAAAATAGGTGATGATCACAATTGCGCCAATTAATCCTAACAAACCAACGGACACTAATTTTGCTAATAGACTGGAAATAAATTGTTTTCTTTTTGAATCAAATTTCCTTTCAATTTCAAAAAAGGTATTGATGCTATTTCTCAAAGAGTTAAGAATTGCGGTACTAGAAAGCAGCAATGCAACAATTCCAGTGACTTGCAAAATAAAATTACCTTTTTCAAAATCAACCGTTTCAAGAAATGTAATTATACCAGAAACATCTTGAATTCCAACTTGTTCCTTGAGTAATTTGGTAATGATTTCAATCATCGTTTTTTGACCAATGACACTTCCAAAAGTCATGATGCTCAAATATATAATTGGAACCATCGCAAAAATAGTGTAATACGAAAGTGCTGCGCCATGAAACAAACCTTTCTCGAAAATAAATCCAGAAAATGTTTCTTTCAAAACTTGAATTCTTTGGCTCCAATTGAGCTTACGAAATCCTTTTGTCAATTTTGATTTTTCGGACATTTTCTAATGATTCTTTGTGATATAAAACGATTGTTCCTTTGCCGCCAACTTTGAAAAAATTCTGGTAATACGGACCACAAAAAGACTTTCTAATAAACTTTAATTCAATCTCCTCGCCTGCTCCCATTAAATCTAATGAAAACTCAGTAGGACGAAAAAGCATCTCTTTTCTTTGCACTTTAATTTGATTTAAATCTCCAAAAAACAGTCCTTCATATGCATCTGACGGTGCGAAATAAAAAGCTTCAGGCGAATCAATTCGTTGTATTTTTCCATCTGAGAAAAAAGCGATTTGATCTGCCAAACTCAAAACTTCTTGTCCATCATGAGTAACCAAAATAAAAATCGTTTTTCGAATTTTTTTCAATGCCATCAAATAGTTTGAAATTCTGGATTTCAAATGAGCGTCAACGTGAGCAAAAGGTTCGTCGAGTAAAATCACTTTTGGTTCCATGGCTAACGCTCGAGCCAAAGCCAAACGTTGTTGCTCACCGCCAGATAAAGTTTTGGCAATTTGTTGCGTCAGGTGATTTAATTCAAAAATATCTAATAATTCATCCACCAATTCGTTGCATTCATTCTTGGGCAAGTAATTGGCTTTTAAAACGATGTTTTCACGTACGGTGTGAAACAGATCCAATTCAAAATCTTGATTTACTAGTTGGACTTCTGGGTGGCCAGGAATTAATAAGTTTTTCGGTCCAACAATTTGATCCTTACCCAATTTAACTGTCCCTGAATCCGCATCAAGTAAACCCGCGATAATTTTTAACAATGTAGATTTTCCTGCGCCACTGGGACCAACAAGACCTACAATTTGCCCAGGTTTCAAATCTAAATCAATTCCAGAAAGGATTGACTTATGTCTGGCAAAATGTATATTTCTAACCTTTAACATTAAAATATCAGCGCTTTAGGGAATTCCTTTGATGCTATAAAAACACCTGGCATCGGATTCGCCAATGGTTCATAATCTTTGATGTACACTTTTAAAACTTGATGTTTTTCATCGCCTTCTAAAGTGTAAGAATCCAAGATACTTTCAGAAACCCCAAAATAGCCAACTTGACCATTTTCCATTTTCAAGGCTAGTAAAAACATTTTTTCTACAGGACAATCGAATGGTTCACCATCAGGCATTTCACCTGCTAAATTAAATGTTCCGTCTCGCAAAACTTCAATTTCTTTCAATCCTTGAGAAACTTCCATTTCATCTTCCCATTCGTACAAAGGATTGTTTTCACTCTCTTTTCCTCCATGATTTGCTTCAGCATATTCAGGAGAAAAATGATCATTCAGCAAAAAAAAGTGAGCCGTTAATTTCATGTAATTAATTTGTGCAAAGTTACATAAAATTTAACGTTGCTTGTTTCCTACAAATTCTAAGTTAAACGAATCCAATTTATCTCATTCCCTAAAAGATTTCAATCTCAAATAAATTTCAATTTTAACTAACATATTGACTAAATTTGTCCGACAATGGCTGTCATGCATCAAAACAAAACTATTTCATATTCAGACTTCAAACTTTCTTACCAAGCGTTTGGTGAGGGAGAAGAAACGGTTATTTGTTTGCATGGTCATGGAAGAAGCGCCAATGATTTTCATTTTTTAGCAAATAAAAAAGTACGCATAATTTCAATCGATCTATTTTTTCACGGAGAATCTGTATCTCCTACTGGGCGAATTGACAAAAATCCCATTCATTGGCAAGAAATTCAACCTGTTTTTGAAAACCTTTTTGAAGTTGAGAAAATCAATCAATTCCACGTATTGGCTTTTAGTCAAGGAGGAAGATTTGCCTTGCTTTTGCTGGAACATTTACCACAAAAAATCAAAAGTTTTACACTTTTAGCTCCTGATGGACTCAACAATAGCAGTTTTTACAATTGGTCATCGAGAAGGTGGTTTTTCAGATCCTTGTTTCACCGTTGGCAGAAAAAACCTGAAAAGTTGCAAAATTTGGCAAATACAGCAGTTAAAATAAAATTGATGCGTCCAAAAGTGAGGGATTTTGTTCACCATTTTTCCTCTGATCCAGAAACGATGAAAAGGGCTGCAAATACTTGGATGGCATTTCGAAAATTGCAACCAAATCCGACCAAAACAGGAGAGATTGTTCGCTCATTTTCGATTGAATTCACTATCATCATGGGAAAATATGACCAAGTAATTAGGCCAATTCAAGCCAAAATCTTTTTAAAGAATGCAGGTTTGCCACAGGAAATTATCGAAATAGAAAACGGACATGATTTTTTCAAACCAAGTTCGATTGAAAAATTTGTAGGTTACTTGCCTTTTTTGAAAAAACAGAAAGATTGATTCAACCTATTTTAAATCAAAAAAACTGTCAATACCAACAAATCTCTCAACAGTAAATCCTTCAGCGTATTGCACACCAATTGCGCGTCCAAATTCTGACATTCTTCCTCTTAAAAATTCAAAAAATTCTTTACCAGAAATCGGTGTTTGTGGTTCAGTTGAATTAGGGTCGAAAAACTGTGTTTTGTATGCGCGAATAGACTCGAATTTTTGTTCTTCAAATCCTGTTACATCTACCACAAAATCAGGTTTAATGTAGCGATCTTGAATGTAGTGATAAACCACCTTTGGTCTGTGTGGCAACTGATCTTCACCATTCAGACTTGTCTTAATTTTAACCAAACCTGCGAGAAAACAAGCATCGGAAACCAATTTACTTCCTTTTCCATGGTCTGGATGGCGATCTTCTACTGCATTTGCCAATACAATTTCAGGTTTGAAATGTCTGATTTGTTCAACAATTTTCAATAAATTTTCTTGTGAATGTTCGAAAAATCCATCCGCCATTTTCAAATTTACTCGGTCTTCAATTCCTAGTATTTTGGAAGCCGCACTTGCTTCTTCATAGCGCGTTTCAATCGTACCACGTGAACCTAATTCACCTGGAGTGAGATCGACTAAAGCGACTTTTTTTCCTTGTTGAATGTGTTTCAACAAGGTTGCTGAAGCTGACAATTCAACATCATCAGGGTGCGCGCCAAAAGCAAGAATATCTACCTTCATAACTCTAATTTATTATTGGTGTTTGGTTTCAATCCAACGAACAATCGATTCATCATTTGGCAAAACTGTTGGCGGAATACTCTCTACAACGTCACCATTCTCATCTACCAAAAATTTCTGAAAATTCCACGAAACTGATTCGCTCGTTTCCTCCGTTAACCATTTATATAATGTATGTTGATCGTTTCCTAAAACCGAAATCTTAGACATCATTGGAAAACTAACACCAAAATTTAATTCACAAAATGTTGCAATTTCATCGTTTGAGCCAGGCTCTTGTGCACCAAAATTATTCGCTGGAAAACCCAAAATCGTAAATCCTTGATTTTTGTATTTTTGATACAATTCCTCCAATTGAACATATTGAGGTGTCAAGCCGCATTTTGATGCCACATTCACTACCATGATTTTCGTTCCTTTGACTGTTGACCAATCGAAAGATTTACCAGAAATATCTAGAATTTCAAAACTGTATATATTCATTTTCCTATAGTTCAACGGTTGATTTTTTTCTTACAGCATTCAATACAGCCATTATTCCAATAATTAGGACAAACCAACCTGTCAGTTCAAAGTATGTGTAAATAACCTCTAAATCAAATCCTTGCTTGATGAATATTAATTGCAAGATATATACAATCCATAAAATAGCCAATGAAATGACTAACTTCTTGATGAAATGTTGAAAGGGTAATTTTCCAGTTTGAGATTTGTAAATTTGATAACGAAATGCTGCAAACTCTGTGAAAACATAAAATCCAAAAATGGTCCAAAAAATCCATTTTGGTACTTCTGCTAAACCTTCCTCACTTGCGTAAGAGTGCAATCCTGTCAAATAGAAATTTACACCAAAAAACGTAAACAAAATCGAAGTATAACCCCAAAAACTTACTACGTTAAATGTAAATTTATTGGAAAGTTGCGGAATATATCTTAAGTGTAAAATCACAGCATAAACCAACACTGATACCAAGGCCCAAGTTTCTTTTGGATCCCAGCCCCAATATCTCCCCCAAGATTCATTGGCCCAAATTCCGCCTAAAAATGTACCAATCGTTAGCATAAACAAACCGATGGTCATTGTCAATTCTGAAATGTAAGTGATTTCGCCTATGTGCGCTGTTATTCGTTTTCCATTGATTTTATTTCTGAAAACATATAAAATCTGATTGAAGAAACCCAAAATCGCGCCCAATCCAAGGAAACCGTAACTTCCTGTAATTATCGCTACGTGAATCATCAACCAATAAGATTTTAAAACAGGTTGAAGCGGCGTAATTTCTGGATCTAGCAAACTCATCTCACTTACGAAAATCATGAAGAATGCTAGAATTGCAGTTCCTGCTAAAACCACTGGATTCTTTTTTGAAAAGATAAATCCAGCAATCATTGTGACCCAACCAATAAAGACAACAGCTTCATATCCATTACTCCATGGAGCATGGCCAGAGATATACCAGCGCATTGCTAAACCGGAACCGTGATAAATAAAAATGATTGAAATTAAAACCACGAAAGGTATTGAAATGCGCTTGAATTTGCGTTCTGACGCAGGTGTTGGATGCACAAAAATTCGAATAAAGAATATAATTAATAAAACCATTCCAATGAGCAAATAGCTGTACATAGAATTTTTGAAAACATTCATATTGTTGTAGCGAATTTCCCATTTTACGTGGGTTTCACTCGGAGCAAACTCTCCTCCAACGATGCGTTGAAATTTCTTTAAAGCATTCAATTTGTCGGTCGCATCTCCGTATGAATTCGTTTTACAACCTTCATCCAATGCAGACAAATATTGAAGCGCAAAAGACGAAGAAATGGAATCCTTTTGCATTAAATCCATGCTCAACGGCACATACCAATTGTTCTTGGCATCATTTTTCAACGGAATCAATTTCATGTATTGCCAGCTGAAAATCGAATTCAAAACTTGATGTCTTTCAACCAATTTGATGATTTTCTTTTCAAACTCATTTCGTTTTGACTCCAACTTTTTGTGCGCTGCATTGTATTTGTCAATGAATTTCAATTGACCATTCGCATCAATCAAATCCTTGAAGCTGGCGTAACTGGACAATTTCAATTCTTCACGCACCGCGCTAGGTACAGAAATGATTTTTTCGGACAACCAATGATCAGGATACATGTGCATGCTCATCACGGTTTGAACCGCATTTTTTCCATTGTACGATTTGCTTCCATAAACCTTAGAAAGCAATTCGTTACACATCGTCTGAAAAGGAATGATTCTTCCTTTAAAGTCTTGCACCAACAAGGAAGCCAACTCCTTTGATTGTTCTTCAGAAGCAATTCTAAAAATCGGTTTTTGCGGAACCATTTGCTTTTCATGTGCATGATTGTGACCAGCATGATCTTCATGGTTGTGCGTTTCTTGTGCAAATCCATTATTGAAAAATGACATTGAAACCATAAGCAAAATCATCAAAGCAGATTCTCTTCTCAACCTTGATTTTTTGATTTTTTCTTGCAATTCTTTGAATCTTCCATTTCTAGCAAAAATGGAAAGTACCATTCCAATTGCCATTAGCAAATATCCTAAGTAAGTTACATTAGTTCCCAACCAATCTTGATTGACACTCAAACGTGTTCCTTCTTCATTCTCAGGTGTATTTGGATCGTCTAAATCATAAGCAGATTGAAAAAATCTAAATCCATTGTAATCCATTACATTATTCATGAAAATGCGTTGATCTCTTGTGTAATGATTTTTTTCATCTTGAATCGTCACATCACTTGAAAAAGAGGAAGCAACATCAGAACCAGGATATTGATCCAAGGTGAAATTTCTACATAAAATGAAAAACGGCAATTCAAACATCGTTGAACCATATTGCATTTGATAAGTCAAACCGTTGAAAGTAAACATGTGTTTGGTCGGAATTTGTCCATAACCACCTTCCAATTCAACCACTTTGGATTTATTTCCGTCTGTAATTTTTAAGGTCAAAATGTCAATTCCTACTTTCTTCTTGCCAGAACTCATTTTTACCATTTTCGCGTGCGGAATTTCTCTTTTAAAAACAAATTGTTCGCCATTTACTTGGTAAAGTGTTGTGGATAAAAATGGAACCATTGAATCTGTTGGAATTTCAGTGTACAACGAATCTGGCGGTGTCAAACCCGATTGGCGAAAAGCTTTCATTTGCGACATAGGCAAATAACGCACTGGAACTTTGGTTTCAATCATCAATTGACCTTTATTTCTTGTAATCGATATTCCTGGCATCGCATTTTTTTTGTCGTAAGAAAGTGCCACATCGCCAACCATCACAAATCCACTCGGACCAACGAAAGTAGAATTCATTCCTCCAGTTACGATGTCTAAAACCCCAGTTTTAATTGTATCGCTGATCAGCAATGAGTCAACTTGTTTCTTTTTGAAATCTACATATTCTATTGTAACTGTTGATTTTCGACTTGGAATTTCTTTTTCTAAACTGAAATAATTGTTGGTTTGCTCACTCATAAACATTTTTTCAGAATGAGAAGCTTGCATTTTATTGTTGTCGTCAATTCTAAACCACAAATGAGGATCTGCTGCCAGAATAATATTTGAAGATTCGCCCTCGCGAATAATCATCATTCCTTCAAAACTAAAAAAACGGGTAATTCCCGCTCCGATAATGATAATGATGAAAGATATGTGAAAAGTCAACATGGCGATTTTCTCTCTCTGAAACATGCGGTATCTGAAAATATTCGCAATCAAATTGATTGTCAAATAAATCAACAAACACTCAAACCAAAAAGCATTGTAAATCATCAATTTGGCCGTTTGAATATCGTAAATTGATTCAATCATTGTGGCTGCTCCGATTGCCAATAAAAAGACCAACATTGCTAAAGCCATCATGCGCATGGAGAAAAGCGCTTTTGAAAATTTTTCCATATAAAAAATTATTTTCTTCGTGGATGCAAAATTACGCATTCATCGGCGGTTTAGCGACTAAAAAATAAAATTATTTAGCTTGTTTTTTGTTAAAAATAATCCTCAATATTCGTTAATTGACAATAACACCAAAGTGCATGCAATTTCTGTTGAAATACCATTGGATTCAAGTAAATCTTGAAAAGTTTCATTTTCCGTTCCGGGGTTAAAAATGACGCGTTTTGGTTTTAAATCAATGATTTTTTGGTAATATTCAACTTGATTTTGTGGATTGAGATACAAAGTAACCGTATCCACTTTCCAATTTGGATTCCATTCAGTTTCGATTTCAATCCCATCAATTTGAGATTTCATTCTTCCAAAAGCACAAACCGAATGACCGTGATTCAATAAACTTTTGACTGCTTTGTATGCGTATTTTTCAGGACGATTGCTTGCTCCGATGACTAATGTTGGTTTCATAAATTTGAAATTAATTTGTAGAATTTTCAACTAAGTTAGAGAAAATTATTCCGCAAAAAAAAAGTCACTCGAAAGTGACTTTAAATTATTTTGAACAAAAAGATTAAGCTTCTTGTGTCGGAACTAAAATTCTTCCACAGTGCTCGCACACGATTACTTTTCTTTTTGTTTGAATGTCTAATTGACGTTGTGGTGGGATTTTGTTGAAACATCCACCGCAAGAATCACGATCAACGGGAACAACTGCTAAACCATTTTTTGCATTTTCTCTCAAACGGTTGTAAGCAATTACCAAACGCTCATCGATCAAAGATTTCGCTTTGTCAGATTTCGCTGTCAATGCATCTTCTTCTTTTTGAGTTTCACTCACGATTTCGTCCAATTCCGCTTTTTTAGCAGCCAAATCACCTTTGCGTAAATCCAAACGTGTTTTTGCTTCTTCCATCACTTCTTTCTTGCCTGACATACCAAATTTTGATTCTTTGATACGTTTTTCATGCAATTTGATTTCCAAAGTTTGAAACTCGATTTCTTTGTCTAAAGATTCAAATTCACGGTTATTTCTAACGTTATTTTGTTGTTCTTTATATTTCAAAATCGCTGCTTCTGCATCTTTCATTGCATTCTTACGATCTGCAGCCTCTTGATCTAAATCTTTGATTTCGTCTTGTAATTTCTTCAAACGAGTCTCCAATCCAATCAATTCGTCTTCCAAATCTTGCACTTCCAAAGGCAATTCACCTCTGATAGTTCGGATTCTATCAATTTCAGAATCAATTTTCTGTAATTCAAAAAGGGCGTCTAATCTCTCCGCCACTGATACTTCTTTTTTAGTCGCTGCTCCAGCCATGTGCTAAAAATAATTAATAGGATTTGTATTTACCCTTGTATTATGAACCGCAAATTTAGCAAAATTTTTGGTCAAAACCTCGACAATTAAATTTGTTGTGAATTGTTCGCTTTCATAATGTCCAATATCCGCTATAATCAATTGATTTTCAGAATCAAAAAAATCATGATATTTATAATCTCCCGTAATAAAAATATCAGCTTTTTGCTGAATGGCTTGTGGCAAGAGAAAACTTCCCGATCCACCGCAAAATGCAACGCGTCTAATTTTCCGATCTAAAAGGTCTGTATGTCGAATGCAACCGCAATGAAAAGTTTGCTTCAATTTCGCCAAAAAAGTCAATGCATCCATCGGATTTTTCAATTCTCCAATCATTCCACTTCCTTCCGTTTGATTTACATTACTCAAAGGGATTACATCGTAAGCAACTTCCTCATAAGGATGCGCTTCTTTCATTGCTGAAATCACTTTTGATAAAATGTGATTGGAAACCAAAACTTCAATTTTCGATTCTTCGCTCAATGAACGCATGTCAATTTTTCCTTCAAATGGATTTGCACCTTCCGTTGGCTTAAAAGCGCCAATTCCGTTTTGCACAAAATCGCATTCTGCATAATTGCCAATCTTTCCTGCGCCGGCATCAAAAAGCGCTTTTTCAATTACTGAAACATAATCATTTGGACAATAAACAACCAATTTACTCAAAACGCCTTCGTTTGGAAACAAAATTCGCGGATTTTCAATCTCTAGCCTGCGCGCAATCTCAGCATTGACGCCATGAATCGAATGATCTAAATTGGTATGAATGGCATAAATTGCCAAATCGTTTTTAATGGCTTTGATGACAGTTCTCTCGACATAATTTTTGCCATTGAACTTCTTCAAACCTTTGAAAACAATCGGATGATGTGCAATAATTAAATTCGCTCCCAATTCAATTGCCTCTTCTAAAACTTCTTCCGTGCAATCCAAACAAACCAAAACGCCAGTAATTTCTTGCGCTGCATCGCCGACAATCAAACCGCAATTGTCATAACTTGCTTGACTAGATAAAGGTGCAATGTTTTCCAAAAAGGAAGTAACTTCTTTGATTTGCATAATTTATTCGATTGAATTCACTTGCAAATGTAGAACTTTCAATTGGGAAAAAAGCCAATTGATTCAAAGTCGAAATTATTTCAGTTGTGAAAAATGAAATGGGTCTATCATTACCATCGTGCAATCGTCTGTTTGTTCATTTTCAGCTTTCCAATTTTCAAATTCAAACATGATTTTATCGAACAAAAAATCAATTCCTTTTTCCAAATTAGAATTGACGATGGATTTTATCTCTTTTCTCCCCCACTTTTTATCTTTTTCCCCACCAAATTGATCTGAGATTCCATCTGAAAAAACTAGAATTCTATCTGTTTGAAATAATTGTATCGAAAATGATTTAAACGAGTCGTGGTGCGTATCGGTCCAACCAATTGGCATTCTTTGACCTTTTAACTCAACAATTTCACCAGAATCGATAATCCAAACTGAAAGATTTGCCCCAGAAAAATTCATGGTTTTATCTCGGTAATCAATGGAAAAAAGGGCAATATCCATTCCGTCATATCTTCGATCATTGTTGCGATTGAGTCTGTGCGACACGTTCCACCTGAGTTGATTCAAAATTTCGCCTGAATCATAAACACCTTTTCCAATTATTTCATCCAATGACTGCATTCCAAAAATACTCAACATTGCCCCAGAAACGCCGTGACCTGTGCAATCCGCCAAGGCAAAAAATCGCAAATCTACCTCTTCAGTTGAAATACTTTTTGACCAATAAAAATCACCACCAACCAAATCTTTCGATTGAAAAAAAAGTCTGCATTTTTCAAAAAAAGCATTCAATTCTTTGGTATTAGACATCAAACTTTGTTGAATGTCTTTTGCATATCTCATTCCTTGATATATTTCATCGTGCTTCAAGATAAGTTCTTCGTTTTTCTCCTTCAACGTTTTTGTTCGCCTTTCTACTCGCTCTTCAAGTAAACGAAAATCACTACTTATTTTATTACTTAATTGCAAAAAGTGAATCATTAGTTTACCAAACTCATTTTTGGGAATGTTTAATTTTAGAACTTCAACCTCTGAATAGTTACTTTTAATGTATTTCTCCATTGTTTTTTGAAGTTGCGTCACAGAATGACTCAAAATTTTAGAAAAATAAATGGAAAGAATGATCGCAATCACTAAGATCGAAACATAGATAACGACATTAAATTGTTGGATATTTTTAGAATGAAACAAATTGTAATTCAACAAATTATTTCTAGTCTCATGTAATATCTTTAACTTTTTGCGATGATCTTTTTTCCAGACTTGATAAATATTCGATTCGTTCGTGAAAATTCTTTGGATAGAAGTTGAATAAATTGTGAACTCAGAATCATATTGATTCATTTCTCTTGGGAAATCTGGACTTAAACGCCACTTTTGAATTGCATGGTGAATTTTCCATGCGTACAAGTCCTTTTTGCGCAACAAAAAATCTTTTTCATCTCTTCTGATACTCAATAATTTCTCTAAATCAACCCCTGGCTTTCGTTCGAGTTTATGCACTATTTTTCGCATAGAACCAATAGCTCCAAGATCTTTAAAACCTGTCTTAGAGAGTAAAATCAACAATTGACCTTCAGTTTTAGAAATGACATTCAAGTCTTTGAAATATTGTTTATCAATGAATTCATTCCTCAATCCATTTTTGACAATTTCATTTTGCAGAACATGCGTTGATTTTAATTTATGGCGCGTCCAGAATAACGCTGAATTTCTTATGGCTATTTCTTTATTGCTAGCCAGATAATCCCACGAACTCGGATTAGCAATCCAAAAATTGATTTTTTCATAGTGATTATTTAATTCTTGAGTCAGCTGGTCAACTTGCTGCAAATGGATTTGGTATGCTGAAATGCGTTGAAATTGATAATTATTAAATGCACATATGATGACCAAAACACCGCAAAAAACACCAAATATTGACAAAAACAATTTCCTCATGATCAAAAAGTCTTGTCGCAAAGGTCTTGAATCCAAATCAAGGCACTTTTAACCAAATATCAATCATACATTAAGTTTTAAATTAATTTATTAACCTTATTCCCTATTTTTGAAACCAAATTACCATTCGATGTACAAAACAATTGATAGTTCAGACATTGCTTTTTTTAAAAATCTATTGGGAAATAGATGTTTTACTGAAGATGAAATTAGACTGGAATATGGTCATGATGAAACAGAAGACTTACAATTCTTCCCAGATTTAGTGGTCAAACCGAGTTCTGTGGAAGAAGTTTCTGCAGTTCTAAAATACTGTTTTGAAAATACGATCGTGGTAACTCCTTCTGGCGCAAGAACTGGCTTGAGCGGTGGTGCTCTACCTATTGAAAAAGGCATCGCACTATCGATGGAAAAATTCAACAAAATCATCGAAATTGATGAGAAAAACCATCAAGTAACAACTGAACCTGGCGTAATAACCCAAGTTTTACAAAATGCTGTGAAAGAGAAAGGTTTATTTTATCCACCAGATCCAGCGAGTAAAGGAAGTTGTTTTATTGGTGGAAATGTTTCTGAAAATTCTGGAGGACCCAAAGCGGTGAAATACGGCGTGACGAAAGATTATGTTTTAAATCTAGAAGTCGTTTTGCCAAATGGAGAAATTATTTGGACTGGCGCCAACGTTTTGAAAAATGCAACAGGATATAATTTGACACAGTTAATTGTCGGAAGCGAAGGAACGTTAGGTGTCATCACGAAAATTGTGATGCGACTTATTCCACATCCAACAACAGATTTGTTGATGCTCGTTCCATTTTTCGACGCTCAAAAAGCCTGTGAAGCCGTTGCTGCCATTTTTCAAGCAGGCATTACACCAAGTGGCCTGGAATTCATGGAGCGCGACGCACTATTGTGGACTTTGCCTTATGAACCAGATACAATTATCGAGGTGAAAGACAATCATGCAGCACATTTATTAATTGAAGTAGATGGTTTTGATGCAGATCAATTGATGCTAGATTGTGAGAAAACTTTAAGCGTCTTGGAAAATTTTGAAACTGACGAAGTGTTATTCGCCGACAGTCAAGCACAAAAGGAACAACTATGGAAATTGCGCAGAAAAGTAGGTGAAGCGGTTAAATCTCATTCTATTTATAAGGAAGAAGATACGGTTGTTCCGAGATTTGAGCTTCCTAATTTGTTATCGGCAGTAAAAAGAATTGGAAATCAATACGGTTTTAAATCGGTTTGCTACGGTCATGCAGGCGATGGAAACTTGCATATCAATATTATCAAAGGTGATTTATCAGATCATTTTTGGGATAATGAACTTTCAGGAGCAATCTCCGAACTTTTCAGGGAAGTAATCGCTATGGGCGGAACAATCTCTGGCGAGCATGGAATCGGACTCGTTCAAAAACAATACATGCCACTGGCGTTCAATGAAATTCAATTGAACTTGATGCGCAATATCAAATTGGTTTTTGATCCAAAATTGATTTTGAATCCAGGGAAGATTTTTTAAAAAAATATCATTTCAAAGAAAAACCCCGAGACTTTTAATCTCGGGGTTTTTCATTTTATTTCGTTTCTAATCAAAGCTTCATAATCATAAAATCAGTTCTACGATTGACTGATCTGTTTGACTCATTTGTGTTTGGCACTTTTGGTTTTGTTTCCCCAAATCCTTGCGAAGTCATTCTTGTTCCTTGGATTCCTTGTTTTTCAAGAAACTTCTTCACTTCGTTGGCACGTTCTTTTGATAAATTCATATTTTGCGTATCGTCGCCAATATCATCCGTATGTCCTTGAACCATAATTGTAATCGTTGGATTTTCTTTTAAGAATCTGGCAAATTGCTTCAAAATAAATTCTGATTTAAGAGTCAACGCATAAGAATTTGTAGCAAATAAAATGTCGTTAATCGTGTAAGCAGCGCCTTCTTTCAATTCTCTAACAGCTAAATCATTTCCTTTGATGGTAGTCGTTTTCTTGATTTCTTCTTTGGTAATCAATTTAGAATCAAAAGCGTGACCTTCTTTTTTCACAGTAACCATTACATCTTGCGCCACATTGGTTTTCACAACTGCAGCATATTTTCCATCATCGCCGTTCACTTTAACTGTTTCAACCTTGTCTGAACTTCCATAAGCGATTTCAATGGTTGCGTTTTTAACTGGTTCACCATTTTCATCTTTCAGACTTCCTTTCACAATCGCAACAGCCTGTGGACGCGCTTCTTTGTATAATTCAAAAGCGTAAATATTCCAGTTTCCTCCGTAGCGAGAAGAATAATAAGCTAAATTTCCATCTGTTGAAACGAAAATTCCGATTTCATCTTCTGCAGTATTAATTGGATAACCGATATTTTTTGGTTTCGACCATTTTCCATCTTCTTTTCTAATGTAAAAAATATCTAAACCTCCAACGCCTTTTCTAGTTTCAGTGGATGAAGAAACGAAATACAAGGTTTCGCTGTCTTGGTGCAAAAATGGACTTTTGTCTTTTCCAGGAGTATTGATTTCAGCAAAAGGTCTTCCTGCGCCCCATTTCCCTTTTGAATCTCGCTCAGCAACCCAAATATCATTGTCTTGCGTTGCATCTGCACCACTTCGTAAAGTTGTATAATACAAAGTGTTTCCATCGGCAGAAAGTGTTGGTTGCGCATCCCATCCACGAGCAGAATTGATGCCAGGTCCCATATTTTCTAAAGGCGTCCATTTGAAATCATTTCCACCTTCTCCACTTCTTTCAAATCTAGTAATATATAAATCGCAATTTCTGTATTTCTGGGCATCAACCATTTCGTCTTTGCAAGCACACAAAATCATTTCTTTGTTATCGACGGACATGGTTGCAGCTCCATAACTTGGATAGGTTCCGTCGTTGAAAGGATTTTCAAAAGGTTTTCCACCATCAAAGTTTGGTCCTTCGCTTTTGGTTCTAGATGAATAAGTGAACTCTTCCACAACATTGGAAATCACATCACCTATATTTTTTCTATCTATTTTGCGTGTGTAAAACATCAATTCATTGTCAGGGCTAATCATTGGAAAATACTCATCCCAACTTGCTGAACTCACGTTTGCAACCATAATTGGGTTAAATGGAACTGCTTTAGTCAAAAGTTCTTGTTCTCCTTCTAATTCTTTCAAAACACTTTGAACATCAGCCAATTTCTTAGAAAAATCTTCAGGATACCTTTCTTGATTATCGCTTTTAAATGCTGCAAATTTCTTGAAATATTCGATTGCTTCGGTTTTGTTTCCTTTAGAATACTGAATAACGCCTATATAATAGGAACAATTTGCATGATAATCGGAGCAATAAGTTAATGCTTGTTTAAACATTTCATCTGCCTTAGCCATGCTTTTGTCGCCAACTGATGGATTCGGATTTTGATCATAAAACTTCATTCCTTGCTTGTAAGCAAACATTCCGTACTCATAATATGCCATCGCATTATCAGGAGCAGCAGCAATTGCCTCGTTGAAACTTAGTACGGCGGTTTTAGCATCAGCAGTATTTTTACCTGTTTCAATTAATTTTAAAACTTTTTTAGCTGGAGGTAAACAAGATTCATCTTCCACTTGCGCGAAAAGTGGTGTCATTGTTAAAGTAATCAATACGAATGAAAAGTAATTTTTTATCATGATCAGTTTTTTGTTCCTTGATTTGAGTCGATTTATTCAAAAGTCGTACCCAATTTTTTCATAGCGTTAAATTACTGCTTTTGTTACAGTAGCATTTTGAGAAAATCTTTTAATTTTCAACATTAAAACCTTTAAAAATAAATTGAATTTTTTTTTGGAAAAAATAGTGCTTCATTAATTTCCCTATATTCGCATCATGGACGAAATCTATATGCAAAGATGTATTGATTTGGCACTGTTGGGTGGTGTAAGTGTTGCGCCAAATCCAATGGTCGGCGCAGTTATAGTTTGCGAAGGAAAAATAATTGGAGAGGGATATCACCAAAAATATGGTGAAGCACACGCAGAAGTAAATGCAATCAATGCAGTACAAGACAAATCATTGCTTGCCAATTCCACTATTTATGTGAGTTTAGAACCTTGCGCACATTCAGGAAAAACGCCTCCATGTGCTGACTTGTTGGTTCGTTGTAATTTCAAACGTGTTGTAATCGGTTGCCAAGATCCATTTCCTGAAGTAGCTGGAAAAGGAATCAAGAAAATCAAAAAAGCAAACATAGAGGTTACTGTTGGGGTATTGGAAGAACACTGTTTAAAACTCAACAAAAGATTTTTTACATTCCACAGAAAAGAGCGACCATATATTATACTGAAATGGGCACAAACGGCTGATGGATTCATTGATTCGGTCAGAAATGAAACAACAAGAAAAATAAATTGGATTTCTGCTCCTGAAACGCAATCATTGGTGCATCAATGGCGCAGTGAAGAACAAGCGATTTTAGTTGGTTGGAAAACGGTTGAATTTGACAATCCAAGCTTAACAGTTCGTGAAGTGACAGGACAAAATCCTTTGCGCGTGATTATTGACAGTCAATTACGCATGCCGAAAGAATCCAAAATTTACAGTGACAATGGTAAAACCTTGGTGTTAAATCGCATCAAAAGTGAAATTGTTGACAATGTTGAATTTGTAAAATTGACAAATTTGGACACTGAAAACATCCTTAAAGCATTGTATGAACGAAATATTCTTTCTGTTTTTGTGGAAGGTGGAAGTCGCACCATTCAGCATTTTTTAGTAGACAATGTTTGGGACGAAGCACGAGTAATTGTCGGTAAATCAACCTTCAAAGAAGGCATTAAAGCACCAAGAATCACAGCCGTTCCAACCCATTCATTCAGTTTTTCGACTGACAAAATTTACCAATATTATCGTTAATGATTCCATTAATTATCGGGATTTTATCCTCTGCATTTATATTTATCTTGTTCAGACTTTTCCCAAAATATGGAATTGATACTTTTCAAGCCATCGTTTTCAATTATTTCACTGCATTAACTTGTGGTTTTTTGCTTTATGGCAAAGATTTCAAACAGGAAGCCATCGATAATCCATCTTGGTTTCCTTTTGCTATTTTAACGGGATTTCTCTTAATTGCTTTGTTTCTCGCGATTGGAATCAGTTCGCAAAAAAACGGAATGGCGATCACCTCAGTTTCTGTCAAAATGAGCATGGCGATGACGATGTGCTTGATGATTTTTGCCTACAATGAATCGCTTTCGCTATTTAAAATTCTGGGAATTATTTTTGCAATTGTGGGCGTTTTAGCGATGTCTTGGCCAAGTAAAGCTGGAAATGAAACGAAAGAAAAAACGGTTTTATGGCTACTAATCGTTTTATTTCTTGGCAGTGGAATTTTAGATTTCTTACTGAATTACGTGCAAAATTATCACCAAAAATTCATTCCTTCGTCTTTATTTAGCGCCGTTTCTTTCGGAATCGCTGGACTTTTTGGTTTGTCGGTTTTGATTGTCGATTTGATTCGCAAAAAACGCACGTTCGCTTTAAAAAATATTTTGGCAGGAATTTGTTTGGGAATTCCCAATTATTTTTCGATTTACTTGTTGCTTCTCTCCTATTCAACTACTGGTTGGAATGACTCAACAGTCCTAGCGATTTGCAATGTATCAGTTGTTTTGCTTGCAGCAATCATTGGATTTTTAGGATTCAAAGAGAATTTCAATAAATTAAAAATCATCGGTTTAACAGCTTCAATTGCTGCCATTGTTTTACTTTATTTAGCATCTTTCAACTAAATGAAACCGCAAACAACTTACATTCCTTCGTTTTTAGAAGCCAAAGCCAAAATGGAAGCTTGGTGCGCATATCAAGAGCGTTGTCAGTTTGAAGTTGAACAAAAACTAATTACGTGGAAATTCAACGAAACAGAACGAAGTCAAATCATTGCGGATTTAATTTCTAATAGATTTATCGATGAAGAACGCTTTGCAAGCGCCTTTGTTTCTGGAAAATTTAGAATCAAACATTGGGGTAGAAATAAAATCAAGCAGCATTTGAAGCAAAAGCGAATTTCAGATTATTCTATCAAAAAAGGAATGCAAGAAATCGATCCTGAAGAATATTGGAATACGTTGAAAAGATTGGCTGAACGCAAAATGAAAGAAAAAAAAGCCAAGGAAGAAAATTGGCAAATTCAAACTAGAACGCAACGATATTTGGCTTCGAAAGGCTATGAATTTGATTTGATTTTGGATGCAATGCAGGAAATTGAAAAATAAGATTCAGATTCTTTAGAATAAATAATTGATCCCGTTCAAACAACTATTCTATTAAAAATGCGTTAATATTTGTTATGTGACATTTATCTCGCCTAATCATATATTTGATTTTAATTTTAATCCTTATTTTAGTACCCAAATCTAGAAAAGTGCCAAAAAGTGTTGTAATTATTCCCACTTACAATGAAAGTGAAAATGTAGAAAAGATGATTCATCAAGTGATGAACTATCCTGAGCAATTTCACATTTTGATTGTCGACGATGGTTCTCCTGATGGAACAGCCTCCATTGTTGAGCGACTTCAAGAAACGTACAAAGAAAGATTACACATCGAAAAACGCGCTGGAAAACAAGGACTCGGAACCGCTTACATTCATGGTTTCAAATGGTCATTGAGAAACGGCTACGAATATGTATTTGAAATGGACTGCGATTTCTCGCACAATCCTGATGATTTAGCTAGACTTTTAAACGCCATCGACGGTGGAAAAGGTCAATTGAGCATTGGATCAAGGTATTGTAAAGGTGGAAAAGTATCGAATTGGCCATTTGACAGAATTCTCATGTCATATTTCGCATCCATTTATGTGCGCATGATTTTGTGGATTGGCATCAAAGACACAACTGCAGGTTTTATTTGCTACCACAGAAGCGTATTGGAAAAAGTACAACTAGACAACATTCCTTTTAAAGGTTATGCTTTTCAAATTTGCATGAAATATGCCGCTAAAAAACATGGATTCAAAATTATCGAAGTGCCAATCACTTTTGTAGATAGACTTTATGGAGAATCCAAAATGAGCTCTGGGATTTTCAAAGAAGCTTTTTTTGGTGTTTGGTCGATGTTACGCATGAAATTATAAAAATTCAAACATAGCTAAATCAAAAATTTATGAAATCAAAGTTACTGAAAGGTGCAAAGATTTTCAACGAAGGAAAATCATTTTTCGCTGATGTTTTGATTGAAAACGAAAGAATTGCTCGCATTGATGCAAACATTTCTGCTTCTGAAAACATGGAAGTGATTGATTTAGAAGGAAAATGGTTATTACCAGGTTGCATCGACGACCAAGTGCATTTCCGCGAACCAGGCTTGACACACAAAGGAAATATCCAATCTGAATCGCGCGCGGCTGTTGCTGGTGGAATCACTTCTTTCATGGAAATGCCAAACACCGTTCCAAACGCATTGACTCAAAAATTATTGCAAGATAAATACGACATCGCAAGCCAAAATTCTCCTGCAAATTATTCGTTTTTCATGGGCGCTTCCAATGACAATTTGGAAGAAGTTTTGAGAACTGACGGTAAAAATGTTTGCGGTGTAAAAATTTTCATGGGTTCTTCCACTGGAAATATGTTAGTTGATCGCTCTGAAACTTTAGAAAGATTATTTTCTCAAGTTCCATTGTTGATTGCAACACATTGTGAAGACGAAGCGACAATTAGAAGAAATACAGAGATTTACAGAGAAAAATACGGAGAAAATGTACCAATGGAAATGCATCCTTTGATTCGCTCAGCGGAAGCATGCCACATTTCCTCGTCTTTTGCATCAAATTTGGCAAAAAAGTACAACACACGTTTACACATTTTACATATTTCAACAGGAATCGAAGTTGATTTATTCGATAATTCAATCCCATTGGAGCAAAAAAGAATCACTTCTGAAGCTTGCGTGCACCATTTATGGTTCAACGATCAAGATTACAAAACCAAAGGCACATTTATCAAATGGAATCCAGCGGTGAAAACTGAAGAAGACCGTTTGGCAATTTGGAAAGGTTTATTAAATGATAAAATTGACATCATTGCAACAGACCATGCGCCACATACTATTGATGAAAAAAACGGAACTTATTTCAACGCTCCATCTGGTGGACCATTGGTTCAACACGCTTTATTAGCCATGCTAGAAAAAGCGAAAGATGGTGTAATTTCAGTTGAAAAGGTGGTAGAAAAAATGGCACATGCACCAGCGATTTGCTTTCAATTGGAAGAACGTGGTTTCATCAGGGAAGGTTATTACGCAGATTTAGTAATTGTTGATCCAAATGAAAATGTCACGGTTTCAAAATCAAACATCCTTTATCACTGCGGTTGGTCTCCATTTGAAGGAACGAATTTCTCCCATAAAATTGCGGGTACCTTTGTCAATGGAAATTTGGTTTACGACGGCGACAAAGTACGAACCGACCTTTTCGGTAAGAGACTAACATTCAATAAATGAGAATTATAACTTTCATTTCATTGATTTTAATTTTTGCTTCATGTAAAACAGAAGTCAAACGCTTTGACGAGCCAGAAAATCTAATTCCGAGAGATTCGATGGTTTTGATTATGGAAGAATTAACTGTGTTAGAATCGTATATCACAACAAAATATCCGATGATGCACGTCAACGAAAAAGTCATGCGCAAATCAGGCGACGCCATTTTGAAAAAATACCACATCAGCTTCAAACGATTTGATGAATCAGTCAGCTATTACGGTTCCCGACAGGACGAAATGCAATCGATCTACACAGAAGTGCAGGATTCTTTGAATTGGAAATTGAATCACTTGCAATAGAGAAACGCTACGCTGTTAGACTTTAGATAATAGACATTAGATATTAGATATTAGATATTAGATATTAGATAATAGATAATAGATAATAGACATTAGATATTAGATATTAGATATTAGATAATAGACATTAGATATTAGATATTAGATATTAGATAATAGATAATAGATAATAGACATTAGATATTAGATATTAGATATTAGATATTAGATATTAGATAATAGATAATAGATAATAGACTGTATACGTTAGAGATAGACCTTATACTGAAGACTTTAGGTCTGTTTCTATGCTAATTCAAAAATTTCAAAAAATTTAAACGTCTAATGTCTTCGATCTTTTGTCTTAAGTCTCGACAAAACTATATTTTCCTCCCAGGATTATTCTTAATGAAAGAAGCCCAGGAATTTCCACCGGCTTTGTTGTGCTCTCCGATTCCTTTGGAGAAATGGTGACAAACTGCAACTCCTAATCCATCTGTCGCATCGAGGTATTTGGGCATTTCCTCAAAATTCAGCAAAGATTGAAGCATTGCGGCGACTTGTTCCTTGGAAGAATTTCCGTTTCCTGTGATGGCTTGCTTGATTCTTCGCGGTGTGTATTCTTCAAAAGGCACATTGTTTTTCAAAGCAGCTGCGATGGCAACACCCTGAGCGCGACCTAATTTCATCATCGATTGCACATTTTTTCCGAAGAATGGCGCTTCAATCGCCATTTCGTCAGGTTTGTACTCGCCTATCAATCCGTCTAAACGATCAAAAATGCGTTTCAACTTATCAGGATGACCAGCGATTTTGGATAATTGAATGATTCCAAAGTTCAATAAAACCAATTTTTTGCCTTGAATATGAATTATTCCATATCCCATGACGGAAGTTCCGGGGTCAATTCCAAGAATTATTTTATCTTCAACCATTATTTCATTCTTCAAGTGTTCAAAACTAAGAAAAATATACGAATTTTTACATTTTTGCTTAAAATCTTATTATTTTTTGCATTAATTTGGTTATTTTCTAATCAAATCAAACGGATTGATTGGTCAAAATGGGATGAAATTTCAATTCAAAATCCACTTGAATTTATCTTGGTAATTCTGCTCGTTATGCTCAATTGGGGGATTGAATTTGGGAAATGGAATGTGGTTTTGGATTTTACGGCCACTAATACCAATCGAGAAATTAAATTAAAATCATTTCTGGCTGGAATCATCACCGGATTGTTGACACCTAACATGATTGGCAACTTTTTAGGTCGCATGTTTTATTTTCAACGCAGAGAACGACCATCGATTATTTTGCTGACACTTTTTTCAAATGCAGCTCAATTTTTGGCAAGTATCCTTTTTGGAATACTGGGAATCATCTGGTTAGGAATCCCTAATAATGATTTCAGTTGGTCTGAAGATTCATTTTTACTGGCGTCAATTATCGGATTTTCGATTTTAACTTTGCTTTATTTCAAATTTGAAAAAGTACCATTTCAGTTCATAAAAGAGAACAAACACATCAAGCGAATCGCACCTTTGATGCAAAAAAATAGCTTTTTCAGATTGAAACTGTTAATTTTGAGCTGTTTTAGACACTTCATCTTTGCGCTCCAATATTGGTTGTTGCTAGATGCTTTTGGAATTGAAATACAAATAAATTGGTTGGGTTGGATTTGGCAAATTTTCTTTTGGGCAACATTGATTCCGTCGCTTTGGTTCGGAAAATTAATCATTCGCGAATCGATGGCACTATGGATTCTCGCGCCGCTTACTTCAAATCCTGCTTTGGTTTTGTTTGCATCAGTTGCACTTTGGATCATCAACCAAGCAGTGCCAGCAGCAGTTGGAATTCCATTTTTGAAAACGAATAATTCGAAGAGACTATGATTTGGTTATACATGATCATTTTTAGTGCATTTTCAATTTTCTGCCTTTTTGGTTTTTGGATTCGCTGGCAGTGGAATAAAAACTACCAAGAAAAGCGCAAGTTTTATCAAATCCAAGAAATTTCGGTCGTAATTCCTTTTAGAAATGAAGTGAAAAACTTGCCTAGTTTGATTCAATCGCTCAATAACCTAGTAGTTTTTCCGCGAGAAATTATTTTTGTTGACGATCATTCTGAAGATGAATTCAAACATTGCTTCAACGAATTGAATGTTCCGTTTAAAACTTCACTAATCAATTTAGCAGCAGGGGATGAAGGCAAGAAAACAGCACTCAGGGCTGGAATTTCAGATGCTATAGGAGAATTCATTTTAACTTGGGATGCTGATATTGTTGTCAAGCCAAATTTCTTTAATCAATTAGCAAAAACACCAGTTTCAGATTTATTGATTTTGCCAGTCTCAATGCCTGGGAAAAATTTAAAGCAATTCTTTTTTGAATTGGATTTCCAATATTTGAATGCCTTAAATACTGCTATTTCTGGTCATACAAAACCAATCGCTGCCAATGGCGCCAATCTACTTTTCAACAAAGCGATTTTTGAAGAAATTGATTCTTTTGATGACCATGCAGATGTTGCAAGTGGCGATGATTCCTTTTTATTGCTCGATTTCAAAAATCACAAAAAAACGATTGAATTGGCATTGAATTCTGATTTACAAGTAAAAACGCCCATTCCAACTACCTGGGAAGGAATCATTAATCAGCGCTTGCGATGGATTGGAAAATCTAAAAAAGTGGGAGATCGTTTTGCCAATTATCTAGCCATCTTTGGTTTAATTTACCATGTAGGTTTTTGGTTGATGTTTTTAACAGATGCCACATGGAATCAATTAACCATTCTTTTTTATTGGAAAATTTTGCTCGATGGCTTGTTGATTTTCCCTTATTTACGCATTTTAAAACGGTCTTGGCTCGCTTTATTTATTCCAGTATTTTCCATGATTTATCCCATTTATATGTTGATGATTTTGGTAATGACACTGTTTTACGAACCTGAATGGAAAGGCAGAAGTATTTAAAATTAGAATAAGATGATTCAAAAAATCCCATTTAGAATTGCACTTGCATTCTTGTTAACATTGCTGTCAAGTGTTTTTATTTTTCACTTTTTGGTGATGTTGAAAATCATTCCTTACACGATTGTTTGGGCTGGAAAAATAGAGAATGACACTCAAATGTATCAATTTGAAAGTGTATCAGTTTTGATAAATGTCATTTTGTTTTCTGCCATTTTAATCAAAGGTCAAATCGTTCCATGGAACGTAAATCCAAAAATCATTCAAGTAATTTTGTACATTTTTGTAGTGATTTTCGCGCTGAATACCATTGGAAATCTTTTTGCCAAAATGAATTTAGAAACTTATATTTTTACACCATTAACTTTCATTTCTGCATTTCTTTGTTTGAGAATTGCGCTTGAAAAATCAAAATAGTTCCAATTGAAGACAAAAGAAGAAATCAAATTTGCAACTTTAATGAGTTTAATCACAACCTTTTTTGTGACGTTCGTGATTGTTTCAATCAATTTGGGATTCAAGCCTAACTTTCTATTTATCTGGATGAGAACTTGGGCGATTGCATTTATTTTGGTGGGAATTTCAATTTTATACTTCGCTCCCATTTTAAGAAAATTCATTTTTAAAAAGTAAGATTTAAAACAAATCTTTGCCTAAAACTGTTTATTTTTGGCAACGAATTTTTTAAATTAAAATTAAAGATAATGAATCCTTATATTCAGAAAATCCAAACAAACATTGAACCTTTACGACAAGAAATTATCAATCACAAAGTATATTCTTTGATCAACGACATTGACGATTTGAAAATCTTTATGCAACACCACATTTTTGCTGTTTGGGATTTTATGTCGCTGCTAAAATCTTTGCAACGAAACTTGACTTGTGTTTCCGTTCCATGGTTTCCTGTTGGTTCTGCTGACACACGTTATTTAATCAATGAAATCGTGGTTGGCGAAGAATCTGATGTAGACGAAAATGGCGTTCGAAAAAGTCACTTTGAATTGTATTCAGACGCCATGAAACAAGCAGGTGCAGATATGACGCAAATCAATCAATTCATCGATTTATTGAAAGCTGGAACTTCTGTTACTGACGCTTTAAATGCAGTTGAAATGTCGCAGTCAATCAAAGATTTTGTTGGATTTACATTTCAAATCATTGATTCTGAAAAAGCATATTTACAATCCGCGATTTTTACTTTTGGTAGAGAAGATTTGATTCCTGGAATGTTTTATTCAATCATCAACGATATTCACCAAAAATTTCCTGAGAGCGTTTCTGTTTTCAAATACTATTTGGAACGCCACATCGAAGTAGATGGCGATCACCATTCACATTTAGCATTAGAGATGACTGCAAATTTGTGTGGAAATGACGAAACAAAATGGCAAGAAGCAGAAACTGCCATAATCGAATCTTTAAAGCAAAGAATCAAGTTATGGGATGGTGTATATGAAGAAATTTCAATGGAGATGTCAAGAATTTAGTTTGCAAAAAGCAAAATGAACTTTATTAGAAACTAAAAAAGCCATTGTATTCCTACAATGGCTTTTATTTTTTAGCAGCTAATTACAAATCCTCTGGTAATTGAACCGTTTTATAAGATTTCGCTTTAGGCTTTAATTTATCGATGAAAACCACTTTAAATTTTTCTCCAGTTGGCGTAATAATCATTTCTGATATACCGTTTGAGATTGTTGGCGGTTGCTTTTTAGCATTGTATACGTTTTTATCCATATACAATTCATAAGTATCATCTTTGTATTGCAAGAACACAGAAACAATCACACCATTTTCAACACGTACTTTTCCAGAAACACAACTAGTATTTTCACCTTCAAAAAAACTAATAATTACATTTCTGTGCATGTCATCTGCGATCGTGTAAGATCCTCGTTTGGTGAATGCTTCTTCTAATTTCTTAAAACAGTCGTCAGACTGAGAAAACGCACTGATTGATAGGAGTAATGTTAAACTAAACAGTAAACTTTTTTTCATATTGATGTTATTTTATGAGTTTCCTCAGTTCCAAATATAGTAAGTTTGATTTAAATGTAGCTAGTCAAAACGAAATTAATTAATTTTGACAAAAATCAAACACGATGAGCACAAAACAAATTGCAAGCCATTTTTCCGAAGCTGCCGAAATTTTGCTAAAATTTAACAATTCAGCAAATATGGAATTGATCGAAAAAGCAGGTCAAATTTTAGTGGAATCATTGGAAAATGGTCACAAGATAATTAGCTGTGGTAATGGTGGTTCTATGTGCGATTCGATGCATTTCGCTGAAGAATTAACTGGACGATATCGCAATAATCGAAAAGCCATCCCTGCAATCTCTATTTCAGATCCAAGTCATCTTTCTTGTGTATCTAACGACTATGGCTATGAATTTGTATTCTCTCGTTTTGTGGAAGCTTTCGGTCAACCGGGTGATGTATTAGTTGGAATTTCAACTTCAGGTAACTCTAAAAATGTATTGAACGCCATTGCAGCTGCCAAAGAAAAGGGAATGAAGGTAATTGGTCTAACGGGAAAAGACGGCGGAACAATGGCTCAACTTTGTGATGTAGAAGTTCGAGCGCCTGAATCAAAATATGCTGACAGAGCGCAAGAAATTCACATCAAAGTGATTCACAGTTTGATTGATTATGTGGAAACATATCTGTTAGACTGAAAAAAAGCAATTTCAAATATAAAAGAGGATGATTTTCCTCTTTTTTTATGCTTTCTTTTCTTTAAAAGTGAAATACTTTTGACTAGTGTAACTGTAGAAAACCACAATGATAATCGTAAGGAATTTTGCAAGTGTGGGAAAAAAATGAAGAAATTCTACGAAGAACTTCATCATCACATAATTAAGGAAAAAGTTAGTCATCACCAATAGAAAATAGCGAAACAATTGCACCTTACCACTCAAGTTAGATTCTGTCCAAACAATGTATTTAGACATCAAAAATCCTGTAGGAAAAGTGATAAAAAATGCCATAATCAAGGCAGCATTATAGGGTTTTAGAACGATAAATCCTAAATCCAACACCTCCTTGTGCAGGATGAAATGAAAACTAATGAAAAATAAAACCAAATCCAAAACTACATTCGTTCCGCCACAAACGGCATAACGAAACGTTTGCAAAGGCATAATTCTCCTGAAAAGTGGATGAAAAAAATCAATAAAAGCGACAATCTTATCTCTCATTTCAACTTACGCTAATTTTCCAATGGCAAACATCGCAGGGATTTTTCCGAAATCGTATGCATTTTCTCGCCAATCGACAATGCGCATTGATTTAATTCGTTCGTCGTAGCAAGTTAAATTAGAGGCGATGCACAAATAAGTTTCATCCATCAATTCATTCAACAAATCTTCCAAAATATGCATATTTCGGAATGGCGTATCCATAAATAAATGCGTCATCCCTGTTTTTCTTGCCGAAATTTCAAATTCTTTCAATTTGCGAATGCGTTCTTTACGCTCTCTTGGCAAATAGCCGTGAAATGCAAATTCTTGACCGTTAAAACCACTTCCAATCAACGTCAATAAAATAGAGGAAGGACCAACTAGTGGTAAAACATGAATATTTTGTTGATGAGCCAAAGCCACTAAATTTCCTCCAGGATCTGCAATTCCAGGGCAACCCGCTTCAGAAAGTATCGCCATATTTTGACCTTCGCGAACAATCTTCAGAAATTGATTCAAATTCTCATGTGGTGTCTTTTTATTTAAAATATAAAAAGTCGATTCGTCAATGGGAAACTCACGGTCTAATTTTCTCAAATAACGTCTAGCGGACTTCAAATCTTCTACTGCGAAAAATCTTAAATCCTTGGCAATGGCTATTACATCAGCAGGAATTACGTGAGAAGTGCCTTCACTTCCTAAAGTTGTTGGTAATAAATATAATTTTCCAGTTGCCATTTTACAATTGATTATTTTTAATTTTTTCGATAATTATTTCTGTTGCCTCATCTAACAAATCATACACATGCTCGAATCCAGC
This sequence comes from Flavobacteriia bacterium, assembly GCA_947462925.1. Classification (GTDB taxonomy): domain Bacteria; phylum Bacteroidota; class Bacteroidia; order Flavobacteriales_D; family Crocinitomicaceae; genus JAQVCM01. Next base: position 38,221 of record CANHQP010000030.1, read on the forward strand.
CTGTCCTCCATAATAAGGATCTGGAACTTCTGCATCTATTTTAGATATTTCATTTAGAATCAGTTTTACTTTCTTTTTGTCTGAATCAGTTTGAGATAACGCCAATACATTTCTTAAATTGCTTTGGTCCATCACATAAATCAAGTCAAAATCCTGAAAATCCTTGGATTTAAATTGTCTTGCACGCAAAAAAGAAATATCTGTTCCACGCTTTTTGGCTGTTGCGGTCATTCTATGATCAGGCGCATCTCCTGCATGTAACGCAGATGTTCCTGCAGAATCAACTTCCACATCCAAATTGTTATCACTCACTTTCTGGCGCAAAAGTCCATCAGCAAGTGGTGACCTGCAAATATTCCCTAAACAAACCATTAAAATTTTCATGGATGCAAAGGTAATGAGAATTTGGGAGATGGAGACATTAGACCCAAGACAATAGACTGAAGACAATAGAAATTTTAAAAATCTAAAAGTCTAATAATCTAATAGTCTAACAATCTAAAAAAATTACTATTTTAAGATATTAGTATTTTTAGCTAACTTCGCGCACTAGATTTTTATTGATAAGAACATGAATTACGACATTATAGTTATTGGAAGCGGACCTGGTGGATATGTTACTGCCATCCGTGCTTCTCAATTGGGTTTAAAAACTGCAATTGTTGAACGCGAATCATTGGGTGGAATTTGCCTTAATTGGGGATGTATTCCTACCAAAGCACTTTTAAAAAGTGCAAATGTTTACGAGTATCTTCAACATGCTTCTGATTACGGAATCACTGTAAAAGAAGGTTCTGCAGATTTCAATGCAATCATCGACAGAAGTCGTGGTGTAGCAAACGGAATGAGTAACGGAATCCAGTTCTTGATGAAAAAGAACAAAATTGATGTAATCAAAGGTTCTGGAAAAATCAAAGCTGGAAAAAAAGTAGATGTTACCGCTGAAGATGGCACTGTAACTGAGTATACTGCTGACAAAGGAGTGATTTTAGCAACTGGAGCTCGTTCTCGTAAATTGCCAAACATTCCACAAGACGGAGAAAAAATTATTGGTTACCGTGAAGCGATGACTTTGAAATCTTTGCCAAAAAGATTGGTTGTTGTTGGTTCTGGTGCAATTGGTGTTGAATTTGCTTATTTCTACAATACATTAGGAACAGAAGTTACTATTGTTGAATTTATGCCAAACATCGTTCCAGTTGAAGACGAGGAAGTTTCTAAACAAATGGAAAAATCTTTCAAAAAATCGGGAATCAATATTTTGACAAACGCTTCTGTTGAAACGGTTGAAAAAACAGCTAAAGGTTGTATCGTAACGGTAAAGACTGCCAAAGGTGAAGAAAAAATCGAATGTGATGTTGTTCTTTCTGCAGTCGGTATCGAAACAAACATCGAAGGACTTGGTTTGGAAGAAGTTGGTATCGCCACTGACAAAGGTCGTGTTTTGGTAAATGATTTCTACCAAACAAATATCCCAGGTTATTATGCTATTGGTGACATCGTTCCTGGTCCAGCTTTGGCACACGTTGCTTCTGCGGAAGGAATTATTTGTGTTGAAAAAATCGCAGGTCACCACCCTGAGCCATTGGATTACGGAAACATCCCAGGATGTACATACGCTTCTCCAGAAATTGCTTCTGTTGGTATGACTGAAAAAGCAGCAAAAGCGGCTGGTTTAGACATCAAAATCGGTAAATTCCCATTCTCTGCATCAGGTAAAGCAAGTGCTGCTGGCGCAAAAGATGGTTTCGTAAAATTGATTTTCGACGCGAAATACGGTGAATTGTTAGGAGCTCACATGATTGGTGCAAATGTTACTGAGATGATTGCTGAAATCGTTGCTGTTCGTAAACTAGAAGTTACTGGTGAAGCATTGATTAAAACGGTTCACCCACACCCAACAATGTCTGAAGCAGTGATGGAAGCTGCAGCGGCTGCTTATGGGGAAGTGATTCATTTGTAAGACTCTAGACATTAGACTGAAGACATTAGACTTGAGACAATAAACATTAGAATTTAGTCTTGAGTTTGCTAAAATTCTATAATTTAGTAATATAGTATCCAAGCAACGTGTTATTGGTCTTAAGTCTAACAGAGAAGTGGGTCATTTTAAAATAAATAAAAATTCAAAAGCTCAATCGAAAGGTTGGGCTTTTTTGTTTTCTTTAGGTGATTTCTAAATTGTGACAATCTAATAGTCTATGATATCTAATAAGTTTATAAATCGTTCTAAATTGGACCAAGAAAGTCATCAAATTAATTGAGAATTAAAATTTTAATTCCATAAAGAGTAAATATTGTCTAAATGATTCTGGGATTTCAACTTCTGGGTAGACCTCAATGTCTTTAAAACCCACACTCCTATAAAGGGAATGCGCTTCCTTCATAAATTTTGGACTATTTAATCTTACTTTTTTGTAGCCTGCTTTTTTAGCAAAATCAAGTAAAGCACTAAGAATTGCTTTTCCCATGCCTAAATTTCGAAAATTTGGATTGACATACATTCGCTTTAATTCGCCTGTTTCTTTTTCAAAACCTTCCAAAATACCAATTCCACAAACTTGACTTCCTTTGCATGCAAGCAACATTTGACTCTTTGGTGGCAGGAATTTATCGATATTTTTAACATCTTCAGAAACCTGCTGCACGGGATTATGCGGATGAACTCCAAAATGAAATTGCATTTGACTATTTCCCCATGTAAGGTATTCAATCAATAAATTTTGTACTATTTCAAGTTCCTCGGGTAATTTTACTGGTCGAATTTCTAAGTCTAAGTTTTTCACTCTCTTAATTTATGTTGAAAAGAATATTATTTCAAATGAATTTTAACCGCTCTGTACAATTCAAGTTAAAAACCAAAACAAAAAAAATCCTGAATACTTCCTACCTCTGCTTATGAATAATTTTCATTTAGGCATAAATCTATCCTTTATTAATACTTGAAAATTGATCCAACTAAAGTAAAATTTAAATGCATATCGTAAACTATACCAGTAGAACATAATTAGATTACGTCCACCAACACGAACTTTGTACAAAATTAGTAATATGAAGTTAGTAGAATTTTTCAATAATTATCCGAATGAAGCTGAATGTAAATCTAAA
>CANHQP010000031.1 GCA_947462925.1 Flavobacteriia bacterium
AAAATCGGATAATTTTTTAATTAAATTTGAAAATAATTAAGACATGAAAAAAGTAGTTTTTGATGACAAATTTTAGGTGGTCACTTTCAATTGGAATTACATGGTCAATTTAAACTGGAATGAGGTGGTCAATATAGCTGGAATTAGCAGCAAGGAAAAAAAAATTGTTTTATTCAAAAAAAAGCATATATTTACAAAATTTTTTAAACGAAATATGAATTTTAATATGTTACATCACCATCATCATTCAATCGCTTGGGCGAGGTGATCATGGTTTGCTGTAACTAAAGCAATATTCCAAAACCCGTCTGAGTAAATCAGGTGGGTTTTTTTCTTCCCCTTTGGTTTACTCAGGCATAAAAAATCATAAAATGAGTAAATTAAAAATTGCTATTCAAAAAAGTGGAAGACTTAGTGAAAAGTCCTTAAATTTATTAGAAGAGTGCGGAATTAAAATATCTAATGGCGACCGCAAACTAAAAGCCGAAGCCAAAAATTTCCCTGTAGAAATTCTATTTCTCCGCGATGATGATATTCCACAATATGTAGAGCAAGGCGTGGCTGATGTTGGGATTTTAGGACAAAATGAAGTGTGGGAAAAAGACAAAAAAGTTACGGAAGTCGAAAAACTTGGCTTTGCTGGTTGTAAGCTGTCGTTGGCTATTCCTAAAGATGAAAATTATTCAGGAATCAACTATTTTGAGAACAAAAAAATTGCAACCAGCTATCCTAAAATACTTCAACAGTTTTTTGATGAAAAAAGCATTAATGTTACCATTGAAGAAATTGGTGGTAGTGTGGAAATAGCCACAGGCATTGGATTAGCCGATGCTATATTTGACATCGTAAGTACCGGCAGTACGCTTCTGATGAATGGTTTGAAAGAAGTTGAAGTAGTTACAAAAAGTGAAGCCGCGCTTATTTCAAATCAATCATTAAATACTGAAAAACAAACGATTTTAGATAAATTATTGTTTAGAATTAAGGCGGTGAAAAATGCTTCTGAAAACAAATACATATTGCTCAACGCACCCAATTCTGCCATTGGAAACATTTGTAATACATTACCTGGAATGAAGTCCCCTACCATTTTACCTTTGTCAGAAGAGGGTTGGAGTAGTTTGCACTCGGTTGTGAAAGAAGATGAATTTTGGGATGTAATTGATAAGCTTAAAGACTATGGAGCGCAAGGAATATTGGTAGTACCCATAGAAAAGATGGTGGTTTAATTTATCATTGTAACATTTCGATTGAAGATTATAAAATAACGATTTCATGAACATATTTAAAAATTTCCTCTTCTTGGAGAGGTTTAGGGAGAGGTAAAATGAAAACAATAAAATTTCCAAATAAAAAAGATTGGGCAAAACTTATGCAGCGATCCGCAGTAGAGCAAAAAGAATTGTTTACACTGGTAAATCAGATTTTTGAAGAAATTAGAAAAGATGGTGATAAAGCCGTATTTAAATATAATAATGTTTTTGATAAAGTTGATTTAGAAAAGCTCGAAGTTGATGAAAAGCAAGTTAAAGATGCATCAAAAAATGTTTCTACTGAATTACAAAATGCCATCAGACTGGCTAAAAACAACATTGAAAAATTTCACGCTGCACAACAACATAAAAAGCAAGTTATTGAAACGACCAAAGGCGTAAAATGCTGGAGAGAAAATAGGGCTATTGAGAAAGTTGGAATTTACGTTCCTGGCGGTTCTGCCCCGCTATTTTCAACCGTTTTAATGCTCGGTGTTCCTGCAAAATTGGCGGGATGCAAGGAAATAGTGTTGTGTACGCCACCTGATAAGAATGGAAAAATCAATCCTGCTATTTTGTATACAGCTCAGTTGGTTGGAGTAACGAAAATATTTGTTGTGGGCGGAATTCAAGCAATTGGAGCATTGACATTCGGCACGAAATCCATTCCTAAAGTAGATAAGATTTTTGGTCCGGGTAATCAGTATGTAACAGCAGCCAAGCAAGTGGCTTTAAATTTTGGCGTAGCCATAGATATGCCTGCCGGTCCAAGCGAAGTATTAGTAATTGCCGATGATTCTGCAAACCCTGAATTTGTAGCAGCCGACTTACTTTCTCAGGCTGAGCACGGAGCCGACAGCCAAGTGATTTTACTTTCGGATAATCAAAAAATTGTTGAGCAAACGCTTCAGGAAATTAAAAACCAGGTCAAAGTATTAACAAGACAAGAAATTGCAGAACAGGCCCTTAAAAACAGTAAAGCGATAATTTTGAAAAGCATCGATGAATGTATAGAATTTAGCAATGAATATGCACCTGAACACTTGATTTTAGCAGCTAAAAAGTATGCTAACTACACTAAAAACATTAGTAATGCCGGGTCAGTATTTTTAGGAAATTATAGTTGCGAAAGCGCAGGAGATTACGCCAGTGGCACCAATCATACATTGCCAACAAACGGCTATGCACGAAATTATAGCGGTATTTCTCTTGATAGTTTTGTGAAGAAAATAACCTTTCAGGAATTATCGAAAGAAGGCATTCAGAGGATTGGTCCAGCAATCGAACTAATGGCAGAAACAGAACAATTAATGGCACACAAAAATGCTGTTACAGTGAGACTAAAAAGTATAAAGTAATGTTTCAACTAGAAAAAACAATTCGCACCAACATCCTCGCACTAAAGCCATACAGCAGTGCACGTGATGAATTTAATGGCAAAGACGGAATCTTTTTAGATGCTAATGAAAATCCCTTTGGTAATTTGAATCGTTATCCCGACCCTTATCATAAAGTACTGAAAGAAAAATTATCTGAGCTTAAAAATAGCTCTACTGAAAATATATTTGTTGGCAACGGCAGTGATGAAGTAATTGATTTGGTGTTTAGAATTTTTTGCACCCCAGGAAAGGACAAAGTCATTGTATGTCCGCCAACTTATGGTATGTACCAAGTATCCGCTAATATCAACGATGTAGAAATAATTTCTATCCCTTTGAATGAAAATTTTCAACTGGATGTTGAGAAAATTTTAAAGACTAAAGCTAAAATCATTTTCTTATGTTCACCTAATAACCCAACAGCAAATAATTTAGAAAATATTGAAACAATCATTAAAAAATTTAACGGAATTGTGTTTGTAGATGAAGCTTATATCGATTTTAGCACGCAAGAATCACTATTGCACAAAGTAAATGATTATCCCAATTTAATTGTATCTCAAACGCTAAGCAAAGCTTGGGGAAGGGCGGCCATTCGAATTGGAATTGCATATGCAAATAAACAAATTATATCGTATTACAACAAAGTAAAACCACCCTATAATGTCAGCCAAATCAATCAACACGAAGCCATCAATGCATTCGATGACACGGAGACTTTCACAAAAAATATAAAAACTATTTTAGCTCAACGCTCATGGCTTGAAAAACAACTTTCTTCGCTTAGTATTGTAGAGAGAATTTATCCCAGTGATGCCAATTTTGTGTTAGTGAAAACGATAAATGCCAATGCTATTTATCAAAAATTAGTGGAAGAAAAAATAGTGGTTCGTAATCGTCATTCGGTAGTCGAAAATTGCTTAAGAATTACGGTTGGCGAACCATTTGAAAATGTAAAACTTATTGATTCCTTGAAAAAAATAGAACTATGAAAAAAGTATTATTTATCGATAGAGACGGCACATTGGTTATCGAACCACCTGTAGATTATCAACTCGATAGTTTAGAAAAGTTAGAGTTTTATCCAGGAGTATTTCAAAACTTGGTGCGGATTGCTAAAGAGTTGGATTATTTGCTCGTAATGGTTACCAACCAAGATGGCTTGGGAACCGATTCGTTTCCTGAAAACACCTTTTGGCCATCTCAAAATAAAATAATTCAAGCTTTCAAAAATGAAGGCGTTGAGTTTCACGAAATATTGATTGACAAATCTTTTCCACACGAAAATTTGCCTACTCGTAAACCTGGCACAGCTATGCTAACGCACTACATAAAGGGCGATTACGATTTAGAAAACTCTTACGTGATTGGAGACCGTTTAACGGATGTAAAGTTGGCAAAAAACATGGGTTGTAAAGCTATTTATATTGGAAAAGAAAATTGTGAAGACGCTGAATTAACATCGATATCATGGGCTGATATTTATTCGCTATTGGCATCAAAACCTCGCAAAGTAAAAGTGGTGCGCAATACCAACGAAACAAAAATTTCAATTGAAGTGAATTTAGATGGTGCAGGTAAATCAAGTATTTCGACTGGTCTTGGATTTTTTGATCACATGTTGGAACAAATTGCCAAACACGGAAATGTAGATTTGGATATTCAAGTTCAAGGAGATTTACATATTGATGAGCACCACACCATAGAAGATGTCGCCATAACACTTGGTGAAGCATTTTTACAGGCATTAGCAACGAAGAAAGGCATAGAGCGCTACGGATTTTTATTGCCTATGGACGACTGCCTAGCACAAGTAGGGATAGATTTTGGTGGCAGACCTTGGCTAGTTTGGGAAGTAGAATTTAAACGCGAAAAAGTGGGCGAAATGCCAACAGAAATGTTTGTGCACTTTTTTAAATCGTTTAGCGATAGTGCCAAATGTAATTTGAACATAAAAGCCAAAGGAGACAACGAACACCATAAAATCGAAGCTATTTTTAAAGCATTTGCTAAGGCAATGAAAATGGCCGTTTCTAAGACAAACAACTATTCTATTCCAAGTACAAAAGGCACACTATGATTGCGATTATTAAATACAACGCGGGTAACACCACTTCAGTAAAAAATGCAATAGAGCGCTTAGGATTTGACTGCATCGTAACAGATGATAATCAGCAAATTCGGAGTGCCGATAAAGTGATATTTCCAGGAGTGGGTGAAGCTAGATCTGCGATGAATTATTTAAGAGAAAGAGGTCTTGATGAGCTTATAATTTCACTTACGAAGCCGTTATTAGGAATATGTTTGGGACAGCAATTATTGTGTAAAACTTCAGAGGAAGGAAATACAAAATGCTTAGGCGTTTTTGATGTAGAAGTAAAGAAATTTCCGGCTACAGATGTTGTTCCGCATATGGGTTGGAACTGCCACAGGCAGTTTAATAATTCGCCACTTTTTAAAGGTGTTTCCAAAGACGATAACGTCTATTTTGTACACAGCTACTATTGCGAATTATCGGAAAACACCATTGCGGAATGCGATTACATATTGCCTTTTAGTGCTGCGATGCAAAAAGATAATTTTTATGCTACGCAGTTTCACCCAGAAAAATCTGCTAGCGTAGGAGAACTAATACTTAAAAATTTTTTAGAACTATGAGAGTTATTCCTGCAATAGATATAATCGATGGTAAGTGTGTACGTCTTACCAAAGGGGATTATGCCACTAAAAAGATTTATAATGAAAACCCGCTCGAAGTTGCAAAAGAATTTGAAGCCAATGGCATTCTGTATTTACACTTAGTTGATTTAGATGGCGCAAAATCGAAGCATATTGTCAATCATAAAGTATTGGAAAATATTGCTAAAAATACCGCATTAAAAATTGATTTTGGAGGTGGCGTTAAAAGTAACGAAGACGTGAAAATTGCTTTTGAAAGTGGTGCTTCGCAAATTACAGGAGGGAGTATTGCCGTTCAAAATCCGAGCTTGTTTTTAGAATGGTTGAACGAATACGGAAGTGATAAAATTATTCTTGGTGCAGATGCGTTTGACAGCAAAATTGCTACGCAAGGGTGGTTAGAAAGTTCTGAAAAAGATGTGGTAGAATTTATTAGTGAGTATGAGCAAAAAGGAATTAGTTATGTAGTTTGCACCGATATTGCGAAAGATGGCATGCTGCAAGGAGCGTCTAACGATTTGTATCAAGAAGTTTTACTAAAAACCAATGTGAAGTTAATCGGAAGTGGAGGCGTTTCGTGTGTTGATGATTTAGTCAAATTAAAAGAAATAGGGTGCGATGGAGTCATTGTTGGCAAAGCGATTTATGAATATAAAATTACCTTACAAGAACTTAGAAAATTATGCTAAAAAAACGAATAATACCCTGCCTCGATATCAAAGACGGAAGAACCGTGAAAGGTATCAATTTTGTGGATATACGAGATGCAGGAGACCCAATTGAACTAGCTAAACGCTATGTGCAAGATGGTGCAGACGAGTTGGTGTTTTTAGACATTACTGCAACGTTAGAAAAACGTAAACCTTTAGCCGAATTAGTCGAGAAAATTGCCAGAGAAATCAATATACCATTTACTGTTGGTGGCGGAATTAACTCTTTAGAAGATGCCAAAGCGGCAATAAAAGCAGGAGCAGATAAAGTAAGTATCAATTCTTCGGCTGTAAAAAACCCGAGTTTGACAACGGAAATTGCCAACGAATTTGGCAGTCAGTGTATGGTGGTGGCTATCGATACGAAGTTTGAGAATGGAGAATGGACTGTATTTGTAGGTGGTGGAAAAATCCCGACAGGCATTAAAACATTAGATTGGGTAAAACAAGTAGAAGAGCTTGGGGCAGGAGAAATTTTATTGACTTCCATGAACAACGATGGAACTAAAAGCGGATTTTCCCTAGATATTATGGATGCTGTAAGCCGAACGATAAATATTCCTGTAATTGCATCGGGAGGAGCAGGAGCAAAAGTGCATTTCAAAGATGTATTTGAAAAGACAAAAGTAAGCGCAGCCTTGGCAGCTAGTATTTTTCACTTCGGAGAAATTCCAGTGCCGGAACTTAAAACTTATTTAAAAACAGAAAACATTCCAGTAAGATGAATATAGATTTTCAAAAAAACAACAGGCTTGTCCCCGTAATCATTCAAGAAGATACTACTTTGCAAGTACTGATGTTGGGTTATATGAATGAAGAAGCATTTGAAAAAACACAGCAAGAAAAACGTGTAACCTTCTTTAGCAGAAGTAAAAACCGTTTGTGGACGAAAGGCGAAACTTCTGGTAATTGTTTAATCGTTAAAGATATTCAAATCGATTGCGATAATGATACCATTTTGATAAAAGTGACATCAAATGGGCCAACATGCCACACTGGCACAATATCGTGCTTTAAAGAAGAAACTGCCAAAGGGTTTTTGTATGAATTACAAAATACCATTTCTGAGCGCGTTGATTCTAATGATGAAAATTCATACACGAATAAATTATTCAAAAGAGGCATAAATAAAGTAGCTCAAAAAGTAGGAGAAGAAGCTGTAGAATTAGTTATTGAAGCCAAAGACAACAACTATGAACTCTTCAAAAACGAAGCAGCCGATTTGCTTTATCACTTTTTGATTTTGCTTAAAGCTAAAACCATTAAATTAGAAGAAATTGAAGAAATATTAAAAAACAGAAAAATTATGCCCCCTAGGTAACAGCAATTACCCAAAAGGCTTGTTTTACATGGGTGCTAATGCACGCAAAACGTTAGCGATAATTTTTGACAGACATAGTGAAATATACAATATATCAAATAGATTTTTTACGGACACCGTTTTTGGTGGAAATCCTGTTTGTGTGGTGCGGTTGAACAAGTAGTTGCCTGACGAAATCTTATTGAAGATTGCAAAGGAGAATGCAGTTGCAGAAACAGCTTTTTTTGTTGAAAAAGACGAGAAAATCCGTTAACGTTGGTTTACCCCTGAAATTGAAATGGATTTGTGCGGTCATGCTACCCCTGCAACAGCTCACAGTTTAGCGACAATTCTTGACTATAAAAAAGATGAAATTGTATTTGAAACTTTAAGTGGCAGGGAAAACGTAGTTGAAACTAACAATTAAAAAGTTAAGAACTATATAATACTCCCCAAACTTGGACAACCTTTCACTAAATTTAAGGTGTTTTTAAGATACTTTTTTGTTTTGATAAAAATATTCATTTGGGGTTTGATAACTTAAAGATTCATGTCTTTGATTATTGTTGTCGAAATCAATATACTTTTTAACCTTTTTTTAATAAATCTATTCCGCCATTTGGAGAATTTAAATAGGCGTACTCGTATTTTAAAGAGCTACAAAATTGTTCAATATAAATATTATCTATTGCCCTTCCTTTTCCATCCATTGAGATTTTTGTTTCACAGTCTTTACTTTGTTGTTTTGATCCCATGACATCCACGTTGACTTGAGGTTTCATTTTGTATTGATGATTTCATTTTTTTGTCAAATTGTTTAAACCATGTTTAAACCAGAAACAAAAAAGCCTTTCAAGAAATCTCTTGAAAGGCTTTATGGTATTGATGTGACCCCGTTTGGATTCGAACCAAAGACCTACTGCTTAGAAGGCAGTTGCTCTATCCAGCTGAGCTACGGGGCCTAAATTTTTCCAGTCAATACAGAGCGTTTGCTCCAACGGAACTGGATTTCAAAAAAAAAGGGGATGATTTCTCATCCCCTTTGTCGGGGTGGCCAGATTCGAACTGACGACCTCCTGCTCCCAAAGCAGGCGCGATACCGGGCTACGCTACACCCCGAGAAAATCTCGTTTCAATCCCTATTTCAATTGGCAAATTCGATCGGTTTTACCAAACCTTTTCTTCTTAAATCACTTCAAAAATTGCTTTTAAAAGCGGTTCTTTTCTGTAATTCGGAGTGCAAAGATAATAAAAAAATATTATTATGCAATCTTTTATTTTAAATAGTGAAAGTTGTGATTCACTTCTTTCAATTTATTTCTTGCGGAGAGAGCGAGATTATCTTCGATGCTGCCTTTCGGCGGTCGAACTCGCGTGACTTCTAATATTGCAAAAAATTAAAGCATTCATACATAAAATTTGCGGAGAGAGCGAGATTCGAACTCGCGGTACCGTTACCAGTACGTCAGTTTAGCAAACTGGTGGTTTAAGCCACTCACCCATCCCTCCAATAATTTTTTTTCCAAAGAACTAGGGTGCAAAAGTAGTAAAAGCTTGGTTTATTTTGATGATTTTTCTAAATTATTTTTATTTTTTTATATCAATCAAATCTCAAATCATATAAATACATGGTTAACAAACTACTAAGTTTTAAGAATGTGTAAAAATACCAGATGTAAAACAAAGATTTCGAGTAAATTTCAGATTCATTTGCTGTGTTTTTGTAGTAAAAATACAAGGTTCCTATGAAAATCAATAAACCCAAAGTCTGGATTAAATACAGATTAAAATACACACCAAATCCAATGAAGAGTATGGATAAAGGCAAAGTGTAAACTTGGTGTTTCCAATTGGTTTTGAAGTAAAAACGAGTGATTTCTACCAAAAGCAAAAAATAAGAGGCGATTTTTAATTGCTGGATAATTGGATTTTTATAAAACCCAACCATTTCCTCGCTATCCATGAAAAAGTTTAAAAACAATTGATTATAAATCAAACTAATCCCCGCAAATACAAGCAATAGCATGTAGCTTGTCTTGGCTTTTGAAAAGTTCAAGGCAGCAAAATAGATCACGATAAAAATAAAGATGATTTCATTCACAGGAAAAAAAGCAAAAGGTCCTCCTCCAAGTACACTTACCAAACCATACATCATCAGCGACAATGCCGCCAAAAAAACGGTTCTTCTTTCTCTTTCCATAGAATCGACTATTTCTTAGCCAGCGCTTCTTCTACATATTTGAAAGTGGAAAGTACTTCTGGAACACCATTTACAACTGCAACATCATGCTCAAAATGCGCACTTGCTTTTCTGTCAGCGGTTAAAATGGTCCAATTGTCTCCTGCTGTAATCACACGTTCTGTTCCTAAATTGATCATTGGTTCAATCGCAATCACCAATCCTTCTTGGATCTTCTTTCCTTGACCTCTGCGACCGTAATTAGGCACTTGTGGTTCTTCGTGCATCGTTCTTCCCAATCCATGTCCAACTAGGTCTTTGACAACGCCATAACCATGTTTTTCAGCATGATTTTGAATCGCCCAACCAATATCACCAATGCGATTACCCACGCGGGTGTGTTCAACGCCAATATTCAAACATTCTAACGTTACTTTCAATAATTCTTTGATCTCCGGCGCAACTTCCCCCACTTCAAATGTGTAAGCATGATCACCATAAAAACCTTCAAACAAAGCACCACAATCTACCGAAACGATGTCGCCATCTTTCAAGATTTTTCCTTTTGGATAACCATGTACCACTTCTGCATTCAATGAAACGCATAGTGTATTTGGAAAATCATACATACCTAAAAATCCAGGAAGTGCGTTTTGAGAACGAATATACTCCTCAGCCATTTTGTCGATTTTCAACATGTCGGCACCTGGTTTAATTTCGGCTGCAATTAATCCCAACGTTCTACTCACAATTTGAGCAGCTTCGCGCATAATTTCAATTTCAGCAGGTGTTTTATAAATGATTTTTTCCTTGGAAAATAATGAGCTCAAAATATGTTTTTTTTAATGATTGACTTTTTCTTCTATGAGAAATTTCTGCGAAGTTAGTGAAAAATATGGACTCCGAGGGTTGTCTTGCAGAGTGATTTCGTTGGAAAAAGCCACAATCTTTGGACTTTTATTTGGGCGTGTCTCCAAAATACCCGTCATACTTCCGCATTATTTGGAGTCGGGCTTTCCACTGCAATTCCTCGCTCGCCCGAAATGAAATCGGGTCTCTCTGTGGGATTTTCGTTGCAATCCCTCACGCGGATTTTCTCAATTCGATTTAATCGCTTAATATTGTTGTAAGTTTTGATTCTAAATGGTAATTAATCATCGGCATGATAATCAACCTTTTTCTTTTATTTTTTGCAGGCATTACTTCTTGTTACTTCTTATTCATTGAGAAACAATCGAAAAAGAAAAGTTGGATGATTCTCGCTTTGGTAGCTTTTGTTGGAAACGCATTGTATTTCAACTATGCCATTTATCCAAAATCAAGTCATGCAATCGACCACAATCTTTGGAACCAACACAGTGAGTTGTTTACATTCATCATCCTCGAAATGATTATTTTATTTGCGTTTGGAATCATATCTAGCGTAAGAAATAAAAAGAAAAATTCAAAATTAGCGAATCAAAGTCTAAGCAAAAAATCAAGTTCAAAATACATTTTCAGCGCCATTTTTGTGGGATATTTGCTGTTTTTTGGATTCGTTTACATTGCTCCAAAAATGGGGAGTTACGCCAATACAACAATCGATTTGGCGCCAAAAGTTGAGCAACAAAAGCCTCTAAAATGGTTGGTATTTACCAATGAAGCACAAGGATTTTCAATAGAATATCCCGAAGGCGCGGTGATCAAAGATTTTGATACACATTTGGATATGGAATGGGAAAACGGTTCAAAATTAAGCCTGGATATTGGCGGTTTCATAGATTCTCCCGAAGATCGAAAAGCGATGCTGGAAGACGATATTATTGCCGTTTCAGATGTTAATTTAAATGGAGTTCCTTTTTCATTAGTAGAAAGTGCAATTCCTTTTTTTGGACATGTATATGAATATTCAAGAGAAATAGATTCAAATCGACGTATTAGTTTTCAGTTAATTTCTCCAATCGACTCAGAACAAAGTGTTCGCGATAAACAGTTAAGAATGGCAAAGAGTTTTAAGTTTTTGAGGGAAAAATAGCGTTTATCCAAATTCTACAGTACAAAAAAAAGCTGCCTCTTTTCAGAAACAGCTTTCAAAATATGCTTAGAATTTAATTATGCCAAAACAGCTTTTACTTTGTCTGCTGCTTCTTGCAACAATACAGCTGAATGTACATTTAATCCTGATTCGTCAATTAATTTTTTCGCTTCCACAGCGTTTGTTCCTTGCAAACGAACGATGATTGGAACTGGAATAGAACCCATGTTTTTGTAAGCGTCAACAACTCCTTGAGCAACGCGGTCGCAACGAACGATTCCTCCAAAAATGTTAATCAAAATCGCTTTTACATTTGGATCTTTCAAGATGATTCCGAAAGCTTTTTCAACTCTTTCAGCATCTGCAGTACCTCCTACGTCCAAGAAGTTTGCTGGATTTCCACCTGATAATTTGATAATGTCCATTGTAGCCATTGCCAAACCAGCACCGTTTACCATACAACCAACGTTTCCGTCTAATTTCACAAAGTTCAAACCAGCTTCACCAGCTTCAACTTCTGTTGGATCTTCTTCAGTAACATCACGCATTGCTGCATAATCTTTGTGTCTGAATAAAGCGTTTCCGTCTAAAGTAACTTTCGCATCTACTGCGATAATTTTATTGTCTGAAGTTTTCAATACAGGATTGATTTCGAACATAGACGCATCGCAACCTTCAAATGCATTGTACAAACAAGGAATGAATTTCACCATGTTTTTGAATGCGTCTCCTGAAAGACCTAAATTGAAAGCAATTTTTCTAGCTTGAAAACCTTGCAAACCAACTCTTGGGTCGATTACTTCCTTGTAAATCAAATCTGGAGTATTTTCAGCAACTGTTTCAATGTCCATTCCACCTTCAGTAGAGTAAACAATCACGTTACGTCCTAATTCACGATCCAACAAAACAGACATGTAAAATTCAGAAGTTTCAGTTTCACCAGGATAATAAACATCCTCAGCAATCAAGACTTTTCCAACTAATTTACCTTTTCCGTTTGTTTGAGCAGTAGTCAAATGTCCACCAAGAATTCCTTTCACTTTTTCTTCGATGTGGTCAATTCCTTTTGCCAAAACAACTCCGTGAGAACCTGTTTCTTCAACTGTTCCTTTCCCACGTCCACCTGCGTGGATTTGTGCTTTTACAACGTACCAACCAGTACCAGTTTCTTCGGTTAATTTTTTAGCTGCAGCGACTGCATCTTCAACTTTGTCAACAACAATACCTCTTTGTGTCGCAACACCGAAGCTGTTTAAAATGGATTTCCCTTGATATTCGTGTAAGTTCATTTTCTGAAATTTTGCGCTGTAAATGTACAATGAATAAATCAAAAAGTAGGGTAATTTTGGAAAGTTTTTTTTCTTAAATTCGTTAAAAAGGTATAGTTTGATGAATTATTCTGTATGTTGTTTCAATTAAACACATTTGGAATCAAGGATAAATTATAATTTTGCGGTTCAAATTTTTAATTTTTAAGCGTTGAAATGCCAAACATTATTCAGCTTTTCATGTTTATTTAAAAAGCCGTTAAATTCAAAATTGAATTACAGATTTCCACAAAGTTTCACACAAAATCTCCATGAAAAGACTCATTTTTCCCATTGTTTTAATTTCCATTCTACTCATTGCTGAAATCGGTTCTTACTTTGCCATTCGAACTTTTTTTCTAGAACAAAAATCGCAACTTAAATGGTTTAATTGGATTTGGTTTGTTTCAACGATTTTGATTTATGCTTTCGTTTTCGGAAGTCGGATGATGCAAAATAACTACGCCAAAAACTGGATGGTTAATATTTTCTTTTTGGTGCTGATAGCGAAGTTGGTCATTGCGCTTGCATTTTTAATCACGACGGGCATTCAATTCATCAAGGGAATATTTGCTTCAAAAACTGCAGCTTCCAAAGTCGCAACAGATTTAGGCAGAAGACAGTTTGCAGCGAAGTTAGCACTAGGTTTTGCCGCCCTTCCGCTAGGAACAATGGCTTGGGGTTTGGTTAAAACTGCTTATGATTTCAAAATACATAGACCAAAAATCAAGTTTTCGAACTTACCAAAAGCTTTCCACGGATTAAAAATCGTTCAAATTTCTGATATTCACACCGGAAGTTTGCAAGGAAATCACCAACTCCAAAAAGCATTTGATTTGATCAAAGCCGAAAAACCAGATGTGATTTTTTTTACAGGCGACATCGTCAATAATCGCACTGATGAAGCTTTTCCGTATATTCCAATTTTATCTCAATTGTCTGCACCGTTGGGCGTATACAGTATTCTGGGAAACCATGATTATGGTGACTACGAGCAATGGGAAAACTCAGAAGCGAAAGCGTACAATATGAAACAAATGCACGATTTGCATGAAAAATTGGGTTGGAAATTGTTGTTGAATGAACACGTTGAACTAGAAAAAGACGGAGAAAAAATAGGTGTACTAGGAATTGAAAACTGGGGCGCAAACTTGAATTTCAAGAAATACGGGAAATTTACTGAAGCAAAAAAAGGTTCAGAGCACTTACCTTTTAAGATATTACTTTCACACGACCCAAGTCATTACAACGCTGAAATCAAGGACCAACACACCGACATCGATTTGACACTTTCCGGCCACACGCACGGATTCCAATTTGGCATAGAAATTCCTGGTTTCAAATGGAGTCCATCGCAATACATTTATCCTCAGTGGGCTGGATTATACCCTAACGGAAATCAACATTTGTATGTCAACCGCGGCTTGGGCTGCTTGGGATATATGGGTAGAGTAGGGATTCGTCCTGAGATTACGGTGATTGAGTTGCAATCTGCAAATGTTTAAAGTTTATTAGGAGCTATTTCCTGCCATTCCCTGTATTCCCGTCTCCATAGCTAACGGGTCGGGAGCTGCCACTGCTGTCAGGGCTAAAAAAAACCTCCCCTGTCCTAAAACAGAGAAGGCATTATATATATAGACGTTCCGTTCTATCTGAATAAATCAGGAAGAGGGAACGAAAAAAGAGCCGCTAAAAGCGACTCTTTATAAGTGATGTAAAAATAATAATTCTATCTGAAACTCGACTAAAAAAAGACTCGCTTCGCTATAAGACTCGAGACTGAAGACCCGTTGCTTCGCAACTATTAGACTAAATTACCGCTGTTGCAAAGCAACTAAAGATTATCTCAAATTCGTGAAAAAATCTAGTCTGTAGTCTAGTGTCTATCGTCTAATGTCTCAAAAATTACATCATTCCACCCATTCCACCAGGCATTCCACCCATTGCTGGAGCGTTTTCTTCTGGTTCGTCGGCGATAACGCATTCTGTTGTCAACAACATTGCAGCGATAGATGATGCATTTTCGATAGCGATACGTGTCACTTTAGTTGGATCGATTACTCCTGCAGCATACAAGTTTTCGTACACTTCTGTACGCGCATTGTAACCGAAATCATCTTTTCCTTCTTTCACTTTTTGAACAACTACAGCTCCTTCACCACCAGCATTGGCAATGATTTGTCTCAATGGTTCTTCAACAGCGCGTTTCACAATCGCAATTCCTGTATCTTCGTCTTCGTTCAATCCTTTCAAATTGTCTAAAGCTGAAATACAACGAATCAAAGCAACGCCACCACCAGGAACGATTCCTTCTTCAACCGCCGCTCTTGTTGCAGCAAGTGCATCGTCAACGCGGTCTTTTTTCTCTTTCATTTCCATTTCAGTTGGAGCTCCGATGTATAAAACTGCAACTCCACCAGCCAATTTAGCCAATCTTTCTTGCAATTTTTCTTTGTCGTAGTCTGAAGTAGAAGCTTCAATTTGTGCTTTAATTTGACCAACACGCGCTTGAATTGCATCTTTTTGACCAGCACCATTGATGATTGTTGTATTGTCTTTGTCGATTTCTATTTTTTCTGCCGTTCCCAACATGTCCATCGTTACACCTTCCAACGTGTAACCTCTTTCTTCAGAAATTACATGTCCTCCCGTTAAGATTGCGATGTCTTCTAACATGGCTTTGCGACGGTCACCAAATCCTGGCGCTTTTACAGCAGCAACTTTCAATGAACCACGAATTCTGTTTACTACCAAAGTTCCCAAAGCTTCTCCATCCAAATCTTCCGCGATGATTAACAACGCTCTTCCTGCTTGAACAACTGGTTCCAAAATTGGAAGCAATTCTTTCATGTTGGAGATTTTTTTGTCGTAGATCAAAATCAATGGATTTTCCATTTCAGTGATCATTTTTTCTGCATTGGTAACAAAATATGGAGACAAATATCCTCTGTCAAATTGCATTCCTTCTACAGTTTTCACTTCTGTTTCAGTTCCTTTTGCTTCTTCAACTGTGATTACACCATCATTTCCAACTACTTTCATTGCCTCAGCAATCAATGCACCGATTGTCTCGTCATTGTTTGCAGAAATAGAAGCAATTTGTTTGATTTTATCGTTGTCAGAACCAACTTCTTTAGAGATTTTTTTCAAATTCTCAACAATGGCTGTAACCGCTTTGTCGATTCCTCTTTTCAAATCCATTGGATTAGCGCCTGAAGCAACGTTTTTCATTCCTGCAGAAACGATTGCTTGTGCCAAAACGGTTGCAGTTGTTGTTCCATCGCCAGCAATATCAGCCGTTTTAGAAGCAACTTCTTTCACCATTTGAGCACCCATATTTTCAACAGGATCTTTCAATTCTATTTCCTTGGCTACAGTTACACCATCTTTAGTGATATGTGGTGCACCGAATTTTTTGCCAATAACTACATTTCTTCCTTTAGGTCCAAGTGTAACTTTAACTGCATTTGCCAAAGCGTCCACACCTTTTTTAAGCTTTTCACGTGCTTCAACGTCGAAATAAATTTCCTTTGCCATGATTTAAATTTTTAAATGTGTTGTCTTTAGATTATTCCGTAGATGTCTGCTTCTTTCATAATCAAGAAAGTTTTTCCATCTAACTTGATTTCTGTACCAGAATATTGTCCATAAATGACATTATCCCCAACTTTTACAGTCATTGGTTCATCTTTTTTACCATTTCCAACAGCGATGACAACCCCTCTTAATGGTTTCTCTTTCGCTGTATCAGGAATGATGATCCCACTTGCTGTTTTTTGTTCTGCTGGCGCTGCTTCGATAAGAACGCGATCCGCCAATGGTTTAAATGATGTTGACATGTATATATAAAATTTATATGTTCGCTCTATTTTGACCAATTTTGTGCCACGCTAATAATTGCGACATTTTTACATTTTAAAGGAAATTTTTGCGCAAAAAAAATGCCAGTACTGACATACTGACATTTTGAATATTTTTAGAAAACGCTTTTTATTGCGCTGGATTGTTTTGTCCTTGCTCAGTAGTTGGAGTCTCTTTTACTACTTGTTTTTTCGGAGTTGATTGAATGGTCAATACAATACTCAATACCATAATCACACCTGCCAAAGTCCATGTTGATTTGTCAATGAAATCATTTGTTTTCTGAACACCACCTAATTGAGATGCAGCACCAAAATCTGATGATAAACCTCCACCTTTTGGATTTTGAATAAATACAACAACAATCAGTAAAATACTTGCTAAAATGATGATGATTGATAATAAAGCTCCCATTTGTATTATTTTAATTTTTCTTTTAATTCTTCAATTCGATTTGCAAAGAAAATCTTTTTTTCTGGATTTGTCAACATTAATTGTTCATAAGCGACAATTGCTTTTGGAAAATTCCCCTGAATTGCGAAAATATTGGCCAAAGTTTCTGTGTAAATGAGACTGTCTGGATTGATACTTTCTTTGGCTTTTTTGGAAGGAGAATAAAATTCTTTTTGCGGTCTAGAAATACTTGGCTCTTTCTCGATGAATTTATTTATGATTTTATCTATTTGTTTTTCAATAACTTCAATTTCTTCTTCAATGATTTCCTTCTCTTTTGGAACTGAAGTATGCGTTGTCTGTTCACCCATTTTTAACCATGAAGTGAAACTTCTTTTGGATGTAAAATCTGGTTTTTCAATTGTTGAAATCTCTGGTTTAATTTGTTCAGAAATTTTTTCTTCAATTTCGATTTTTTTCTGCTCTGGAACCGAATTTTCTAGATTTTCGTTGTAAACCGTCGCCACAACTTGTGAAATAATTTCCAAATTGAGCTCGTCTTCTTGCTCGTTTTGATCAAAATTGAGATTTATTTCGTCAACAGGAATTTCTTGTTCAGTAACTTCATTTAAAGCTTCAACATCTGGCTCTTCGAAACTTGCTACAACTTCAATTGGTTCAATCTTCAGCTCTTCTTCGATGATTTCAACCGGTTCAGAAATTGTTTCAGGTTCAATTTCCGACGAGACAGCTTCTTCAACTACAGTTTCAGGAATTGCTTCATTAATTTCTTCAACAATTTCAGGTACCATTACTTCAGCTTCGATCGCTACTTCTTGAACATTTTCGACAACGGATTCAACTGATTCTTGAATACTTTCAACTTTGCTAACTGCTTCTCCATGAATCAAATCATACAATTTCATTCTGTCTGAAATGCGATAAGCGTGTTTTTGTAAAGCTTCTTCAAATCCTATATCGTTGTGATTCGAAAGTGCTTTCAAATATAAAATCGAAAAAATCTGCGAATAGGGATATTTTTCAGTCAATTCCTTCAGCGCAGGGATTTCTTGTCCTAAACATGAAGCCGGATCAGCAATTCTAGTGGATATTTGATCTAAATTCATGCTTACCAATTTGAAAGGATTTTATTGATGACGTCTTGAACGATTTGTTTATTGATTTCTTCTAACAACTGACTTTCAACGGTTGTTAGATCTAAATTGGAATCGTAATCTGCAAAACGTGTGCTTGTTAGTGTCATTTTGTTTTCAGTCAACGGCTCGTTTTCCAAAGGTGGAACATTGATGAAAATCGTGTAGTTGGTTGAAATGGTCAATCTGTTTCTTGCCGCAACATCTCCAGCCTGCAAAGCAATTGGCGTAATAGAATAACTTGTAATTGTTCCTTCTATATTCACTTGAGAAGAATCAATATTGTTGCTCAATTTCAACCTCGTGTTGTTTTGAATTCCGTCTTTTATGGCTTCAGTCAATTGCGCAGGATAACTTAAATTAGCGTTGGGCGCATTGTTTTCCAATGTTTTGACCGTAAATTTCTTCCAACGAGGATCCATGGAACCTGAATCTTTGAAAGAAACGCTTGTCGGCCAGCAAGATGCCAGTGAAGCTAATATTAATATGGAAAGCAATACTTTCATTTATCCTGGTAAATTATATTCTTTAATTTTTCGATACAAAGTTCGCTCCGAAATTCCCAATTCATCTGCTGCATATTTGCGTTTTCCACGGTGCTTGTCTAATGCTTTTTGAATCAATTCCTTTTCTCGATCTTCCAAAGATAAGGATTCTTCAACTTCTACATGTTCTTGAAAATCATTTACAAAAGGTTCTTCTTTGGCTCTGAAATCTGAATTATTGTTCACAATCGAGGGCAATAGCGTTGCGTGGTCATTGACAGGAATAATATCATTGTACATGCGGTTAATCATCGCAGATTGATCTGAATTTAATTGAAATTCAGGTCCTTGGTTGATCAATTCAGTAACCAATTTTTTCAAATCATTCAAGTCGCTTTTCATGTCAAACAAAAACTTGTACATCAATTCGCGCTCAGAAAAATTTTCTTGTTCATTTTTGTTAATCACACTTGGAAATTGATCTTCTGCTTTTGGCAAATAACTTTGCAAAGTGATTCCATCAATTTCTCTCTTGTTTTCAATGACAGAGATTTGTTCAACTAAATTTTTTAATTGACGAATATTTCCTGGCCAATTGTAATTTTCCAATACATGCACTGCATCTTCAGTCAATTTAATTGGAGGCATTCTATATTTATCCGCAAAATCACTGGCGAATTTTCTGAAAATCAAATTGATATCTTCTTTTCGTTGACGCAAAGGTGGCAAACTGATCGGCACGGTGCTCAAACGATACAATAAATCTTCTCTGAATTTTCCGCTTTGAATAGCGCGACTCATATTTTCATTCGTTGCAGCAACAACTCGAACGTTTGTTTTGATCACCTTAGAAGAACCAACGCGAATAAATTCACCTGTTTCTAGCACACGCAATAAGCGAACTTGCGTTTGCATCGGCAATTCTGCGACTTCATCCAAAAAGATTGTTCCGCCGTCTGCCACTTGAAAATAACCTTCGCGACTTCCACTAGCGCCTGTAAACGATCCTTTTTCGTGTCCAAATAATTCTGAATCAATCGTTCCTTCGGGAATGGCACCACAGTTTACAGCGATGTATTCTCCATGTTTTCTGGAACTAAGTTGATGAATTACTTGTGGTATGATTTCTTTTCCTGTTCCACTTTCACCAGTCACCAAAACTGAAATATCTGTAGGTGCAACTTGTGCAGCAACTTCCAATGCGCGGTTCAGTAACGGCGCGTTACCTATGATTGAAAATCGTTGTTTTATTTGTTGAATATCCATTTTGTTGTCTGTTCGTTTTGAAAAATCAAATTTGTTTAAACGATTTCTCCTATCAATGTGGCTGAAGTGCAATTGAGAATCTTAACCATCACGTAATCTCCAGGTTTTGCATTTCCTTTTGGGAAAACAACTTTGGAATTGTAAGGATTTCTACCTGCCATTTCAAGTTCAGATTTTTTTGAAATTCCTTCCACCAAAACTTCTTGAATTTGACCCAATTGTTTTTGGTTTGACAACAATGAATTGTGTCGTTGAATATCGATAATTTCTGTTAAACGTCTGCTTTTTGTTGCTTCAGGAACATCATCTTCATATTTTCTTTCAGCTAATGTTTTTGGTCTTTCTGAATAAGTGTACATGTACGCAAAGTCGAATTTGACTTCCTCCATTAAGCTTTTGGTTTCATTGTGTTGTTCTTCCGTTTCACCGCAAAAGCCAGCAATGATATCCGTTGAAATTGTCGCATCAGGAATAAATTTCTTGATGGAGGCAATTCTTTCCAAATACCATTCTCTTGTATACCCGCGATTCATTTTGTGCAAAACTTCTGTACTTCCAGACTGAACCGGAAGGTGAATATACGGGCAAATATTTTTGTATTTCGCCATCACTTCCAGGAAATCATCTGTCAAATCTTTTGGATGTGACGTTGAAAATCGCACTCTCAATAACGGATTAACTTCCGCAACCATCGCCATCAGTTGAGCAAAATTGGTGGTTGGAAGATTTTCCTCTTTGATTTCACCTTTGCTCGTCATATTAAAACGGTAGCTGTCTACATTTTGTCCCAATAAAGTGACTTCACGATAACCAGCTTCGAAGAGATTTTTACATTCTTCAATGATTGTTTGCGGATCACGTGATCTTTCTCGTCCTCTAGTAAAAGGAACAACACAAAACGAACACATGTTATCGCAGCCTCTTGTGATACTCACGAAAGCAGAAACGCCACCTTTGTCTAATCTTACAGGAGAAATATCAGCGTAAGTTTCTTCGCGAGAAAGCAAAACATTTACTGCTTTTTGTCCAGTTCCAACTTCTTCAATCAAATTCGGTAAATCTCTGTATGAATCAGGTCCAGCAACGATGTCAACTAATTTTTCTTCGTCAAGTAAATTTTGTTTCAGTCTTTCGGCCATACAGCCAAGTATTCCTACAACTAATTCAGGTTGAGATTTTTTCTGCTTCTTAAAATCATGTAATCTTTTGCGAACACGAACTTCCGCGTTTTCTCTAATTGAGCAAGTGTTCAATAAAATAACATCGGCATCTTCGCTATTGGTAGTGGTTTGAAATCCATCTTTAGCCAAAATCGAGGCAACGACTTCGCTGTCAGCAAAATTCATGGCGCAACCATAGCTTTCAATGTATAATTTTTTTCCAGAATTATTTGTGTTTTCTCCCAAGGTCAAAGCTTCTCCTTGTCTTGATTCATCGATGACTTTGTTTTTTTCTAAATCAGTATTGCTCATTTGTGTTACAAGATATTGAAATACAAAAATAAGTAAATAAACTGAAGTGTGTCAAAATGTCAGGTGTAAATTTGAAGTATAATTAGAGAATTAAATTAGATTGATGAATGTGAATTAGATTGTTATGCGTTCTGTTTAAAATAACGATTTGTGTTCAATTCGAAATATTGCAATATTTAGTTTACTAGGAGCTTTGTGCGTTTATTCGAAATATCGCGATATTTCGAATAAGTTGAAAATTTAGCCCGGTTTAACTTGGATTCTGCGCCGCTGTCATGGATTTTTGAGAATTTTTTTTTCAATCAATTTGGGCTGTTCGAATTATTGCAATATTTGAATTTTTCTCATTTTGTTTAACCATTCGAAATATTGCAATATTTGGTTTTGTTGGGTTGTTTTGAATCATTTGAAATATCGCGATATTTCGAATTTTATAAAATGTAGTGAATTAATTGCCTACTTTGGAAAATAACTTTAGCTCTTCTCAATAGTCAACCTTTCAATCTTAAATTCAGTCCCAATCTTTTTAAAATGAATGGTAACGCGGTAATTTTCAGTTTTCGAAGTATAAACGCCGATGGCAAAGGTTCCATCCGCAGATTCTTTTCCTTTGAAATTAAATTTGAACGAAGTAGCAGGTTTCTTGGAGAAAAAATCTTTTAAAACCAAGGTAGCCTGTGATTGACTGTAAGCTGCTTCTTTGTCAAAAATCGAAATTAGCATTTTCTCTTTGCCCATGGCTACAATAGAAGAAGCATTTCCAGAAGCAAAGGCATTTTCTAAATCACTGTAAGGAACATCAGCAGGATGACCAACATTGATTAAAAATGAAATTAAAAAAGAGTAAATAAATGCCATTTCGTTGAATTTTTGTGAAAAATTGCAAAAACAATGCCGAAAAAAGAAAAGCGAATTATTCAGTTGATTAGCAGTAACTCACATTCAAATTTCTCCGCTAATTTAACAATTTTTTAGAAATTTTGGATTAATTGCAATTTTTACAAAAAAAGGAACGACCAAAAGGCTGATTTGCTAAAAATCCAAAAATCCAACTCACGGCGTCGTCAACGAAACAGGAATAATCCTTCCATGCATCCATTGGTGTGCATTTAATGAAAAATCAGCAATATAACTCGCCATCTGATGCGCAGAAACAGGAGCTTGAAATCCAGGGAACGCTTCTTCCAACATTTCCGTTTGCGCTGAACCTAAACATAAACAATTGACTTTGATTTTAGTGTCTTTGTATTCCTCTGCCAACAATTCCGTAAAACTGGCAACTGCTGCTTTAGATGTTGAATATGCTGATAATCCAGCGAATTTGACTGTTCCTTGAAAACCACCCATCGAACTGATATTCACAATATGTCCACCAGTTTCAATCATTTTTGGAATAGCCGCTTGAACCGTTTCCATTACGCCAATGACGTTTACCTGGTAACTTTCTTCCAAATCTTCTTTGGATAATTCGAGAAAAGGCTTATTTACCAATTTACCAGCATTGTTGATTAAAATATCGATACTAGAAATGTTTTGGAAGATTTTTTCACCAGAAACCCGAACAGAATCAGTATTCAAATCAAAAGGATGAATCTGAACATTTTCCAGTTGATTGAAATCTTCTAAACTCTTCGTGTTTCTTGCCAGAGCGAAGATTAAATTGTTTTTATCTTGCGACAAAATTTTAACCAATTCTCTTCCTATACCTCGGCTTGCGCCAACAATAACAATCGTTTTACGCATCATAACTAATGGTTACTTCTTCACTTGCAGGATGGGCTTGACAAGTCAAAATATATCCTTCTGCAACTTCTTGGTCCGTCAATGAATAATTCAAATTCATGTTCACTTTTCCTTTCAAAACTTTCGCTTTGCAAGTACAGCAAACTCCGCCTCGGCAAGAATATGGTGCATCGTAACCTTCCTTGTTAATGGCATCTAAAATCGTTTTACCTGATGAATTTAGTTTTATTTCAAATTCTTCTTCATCCAATAAAACCTTAATTCGGCTTTCTCCTTCAAAATCAATATTTTCAACTGCTGATTCTTCAATCAATAAAACTGGAGTTGTGTACAATTCGTAATGAATTTTTGATTTTGGAACACCAAACAAAGTCAAGGTGTCAATGGCAGATTTAATCATGGTTTCAGGACCGCATAAATAGAATCCATCCGCTTTCAAAATCGATAAATCTTGTTTCACAACTGCACTGATTGCTT
The DNA here is from genome assembly GCA_947462925.1 of Flavobacteriia bacterium. Classification (GTDB taxonomy): domain Bacteria; phylum Bacteroidota; class Bacteroidia; order Flavobacteriales_D; family Crocinitomicaceae; genus JAQVCM01. Next base: position 23,673 of record CANHQP010000031.1, read on the forward strand.
CTTTATCTAATCTCCCTTCTTTACAGTTTTCGCTTTTTTCACTAGAAAGATAATGCGTAACGGCAACATTGCTAAGAGAATCAAATTCAGACTTAAACATAATAGAATTTAACGATCGATTTCCGTAAAACAAATTTAATTTTCCTCCGTTTTGCGCCAATTTTTTAGCCATCGAAATAATTGGCGTAATTCCACTTCCTGCAGCAAATGCTACAATATTTTTTGAGTTGTCATCTAATTTAAAGTTTCCCAGTGGTGCAGCAACTTTTACATGATCTCCAACTTTTAAAGTGTCGTTTGCCCAATTTGAAAATTTCCCGTTGTTGATGCGCTTAATCGCTACAGCTAAATCTTCGTCAACTCCACTGCAAATAGAGTAGGAGCGACGTTCTTCAGCACCGCCAATTGTGCTACTCAGATTCAAATATTGTCCTGGAACAAAGTTGAAAGTCGATTTTAAATCATCTGGAACAAGAAAACTAACTTGAACACTTTCAGGTGTAAGCTTATCAATTCCTTTTACTTCTAAATCAAAAAATCCTTTTGGACTTGATTCCATAGATGTACTATTTTCCTCTTTCTTCTTTCTACTAAATAATCCCATAATTTGTATTAATCGTCAAACGAAATCACCAATTTTTCACTGGTAGGATGTGATTGACATGTTAAAATGTATCCTGCCTCAACTTCATCTTTTTCAAGTGCATAATTGATATCCATTCGGGCAGAACCTTCAATAATTTTTGCTTTACAAGTGCAGCAAACTCCGCCTTTACAAGCAAATGGTAAATCTGCACCAGCTTTGTATGCTGCATCCAAAATGGTTTCGCCGCCTGAAGTTAAATTAAGTTCAAACAAATCTCCGTCAAGGATTATCGTAACGTTTGATTCAACAGATTGTTCTTTTGGCAAGCTCAAATCATCTGAAGTTTTTGCTTCATTGGTTCCGAAAAGTTCGAAGTGAATATTTGATTCGTCCAATCCTTGAGCAGAAAAAGTATCCTTAACTGCATGAATCATCGCTTCAGGACCACAAACAAAAACACTGTCTACTCTTGTTCCATTTAAAAAAGCGGTATTCAATTTTTCACACTTTTCTTTGTCTATTCTTCCTTTTTGAATTTGATTTCCTAAACTTTCTCTCGAAAGAACATGTACAACTCTGAAAGTATTTAAATAGCTGTTTTTCAACGCTTCAATTTCTTCTCTAAAAATGATACTCGCAAAACCTTTATTGCCATAAAACAATGTTACACTGCTATTTGGCTCATTTTTCAAAATTGATTTTGCTAGAGAAAAAATAGGAGTAACTCCACTTCCTGCTGCAAACAATACATAATTCTTACTATTAACTGAATCAATTTCTGTTGTGAAATTCCCCATGGGAGTCATCACATCTATTAAATCACCAACTTTTAAATTTTGATTTGCAAAAGTTGAGAATTTTCCCTTTTCAACTTGTTTAATTGCCACTCTCCACTCATTTTCATCTGGAGATGAACACAGAGAATAAGATCTTCTTAAATCTTCGCCATTGATATTAGCTCGAAGTGTCAAATATTGTCCGGGTTTGTATTGATATGAATCAATTAAATCTGAGGGAATTTCAAAAGCAATCGAAACAGTATCTTCTGTTTCTCTTCTGATATCAGAAATTTTAAGCGTGTGAAATGTTGGTTTCATTCAATTCGATTAATAAGTCCACAAATTTAACAAAAACTTTCAATGCGAAAAGATGACATTCCTCACCAAAAAAAGGTGATCATTCTAGATACCTGCAATAAAATTTATTTGAATCTGTAGTTTAAGAGATTTATTTGTTAAGTCCAATTCCAACTGATGTCATTGACAAAGAGCCCGCCATGGTGTAGTCGTTGAAAATCGAAATTTCTTCATCATTTTTCGCCAAACCCAAGATATACATCAAAGGATAGTAATGATCTGGTGTTGGGATTGCTAATTTAGCGCCAGAACTTAAATTTTGATAATCCATCATGGCTTTAAAATCACGGTCTAAAATTTTCTTTTTCATGATTTCATTGGTTTCAATCGCCCAATCATATCCGTAATTGGTTTCGTTCATTTTATCCCAAGCGACCATGCCCAAATTGTGAATCATATTGCCACTTCCAACAATTAAAACTCCTTTTGTACGCAGTTTTTCCAAATATTTCGCGAGCTCAAAATGATACGAGGCGTGTTTTCCATAATCTATACTCAGTTGAATTACAGGGACATCTGCCAAGGGGTACATTTTGTTTAAAATTGACCAGGTTCCATGATCTAATCCCCATTCTTCATCCAGTTTCAAAACATTCTCGGGAAATAACAAAGTAGTTTCTTTGGCCAAATCCGGTGCACCTAGTGCTGGATATTGCACATCGAAAAGAGATTGCGGAAATCCGCCGAAATCATGAATAGTTGCAGGCTTTTCAACGTGAGTGATATAACTTCCATTAGTCAACCAATGCGCTGAAATACAAATGATCGCTTTTGGTTTTTCAACCTTGTTGGTTATTTCTTGCCAATTTTTAGTGTAAACATTGTCTTCAATTGCATTCATCGGCGATCCATGACCAACAAAAAGTACAGGCATTTTTGGTGTGTTTACTTCTTCGTCAATAATCCATTTCAGTGAACTTAATCCTAAAATTGCTGATCCTCCCATAATGGTTTGTATAAATGTTTTTCGCTGCATTTGATCAAATAAATACCAAGGTAAATATTTTTTTTGAATTGAATTATTTTTTAGATAGAAATTGAAACATATTCCTTTATTTTTACTTTTGGAACAGTATTTGAATTGCCCCAGAAAATTATTATTAAAAGTACTATGAAAAAAATATTACAATCTTTGTTAATCGTTCAGCTAAGCATTTTTTGCTTATCTGCTACTGAATTGAATTACAACTGGAAAGTTGGTGCATCCTACGCTTTCAATGCGTCTGTTGTTGACAATGTGACAACTTCGGCCATGGGCATGAACATGCAAGAAAAATTTACGACTACGACTGATTTTGTCTTATTGATCAACGCTGTCAATGCCAAAGGAACTGCTACTGGAACGTTATATTTAACGAGTTTCAAAGTTGTTGATTCTAAAGGAAAAATGTTAGCAAACATCCTGAATGTTTCAAAAAATTGCATCAAAAGTGATGTTACAGTTGACAAAAAAGGAAAATTCACCTTTCTAAAGAGAGTTTATTTGATGACAACTGCTACAGGCAATGTCTTGGTATATGGAAATGCTACCCAAAATAATGTTCAAGCTGGCGCACAAGTTGGAAATACGAAAGTAGATGTCTATGCCGAATTCGATCCTAAAACAGGTGCATTGAAAACAGGTTACTCAGCACAAACAATCAAAACAACAAAAAAGGTAGATGTAAAAGTAACAGAAGAGACTGATGAAATTGATGTTTTTCCCTATGATTTCTTAGAGTTTTTAGCTGTTCCGGAAGGTCAAGTTGCTGCTGGTGACAAGGTAAAAGCAACCGTTGGGATGTATCAAATTGATATTTTGGTAAAATCAATGGCGGCCGGAATTGCTTCGATAGACAACTCTATTAGCACAGATAAAAGCAAAGATATGTTTGGTGGTGGAGCCGAAGGACAAACTAGCGAAGGAAATTTCAATATGGGAATGGGTGGTTTGGAAAGCATGGAAGATGTTGAATTAACGACTGAAGACCAAATGGCTTTAGGTTCTGCAAAAGCGATGTCGCCAAAAATGTCAGGAAAAATCACCACAACTTTCGATTACACGAATGGTATGTTTCAAAATGTTAAGGGAAATCTAAATACTGAAGTTGATATGATGGGCGTTAAAATGACTGTCAATTCAGTTTTGGATATGAAGAAGAAATAATTTTTCAATGATTTGATAATGAAATAGCTGTTTCCTTTTGGAGGCAGCTTTTTTTATTTGCTATTTCTATTTTCTAGTGAAATATAACAATGGCATTTTGTTAGGATTGGTTCCAAATTGTTGTTTTTTATTGTTTTTATCTTTTTTTATTGTAAATTCATATCAAAATTTAATTAATAATTTCTTTTATGAAGCATTTATTTACTTTAATCACAGTTGTTTGTGTTGTGTTTTTGGGAAGCAATTCCTTTGGACAAATATGCACACCAAATACGACTTATACTGCAACAGGAATATACCCTGATACTATGCCGGAAGCAACTGTTTCTCAGTCTTACAACGAAAATATCACTTTTGTATTACCGACTGATACAAGCGGTTTTGACTTTTTAAATTTCGAAATTATTTCAATTTCTTTACCTGTTGGTTTGAATTGGGTTTGTAATAACGATGCCAATGGCTGCAATTACAATCCCCAAGACAACATTTATGGTTGCGTCAATGTTTCTGGAATTCCTTTGCTTGCAGGGGATTACAATATTACAGTTTCTGTTTTGGCAACACTCGAAATTGTGGGAGATGTGCCAACAACATTTGAAGTATTTATGAGAGTTAATCCAGCTCAAACAAACACCACGAATGATGGTTTTTCAATGTCTGGTTTTTCAGGTTGTACCCCTGTAACGGTTGAGTTTACAAATAATAATCCTGGATTGCTACAGTACGCTTGGAATTTCGGAAATGGAAACCAATCCGCTGCAGAAAATCCTGCACCACAGGTATACACAACTCCGGGTGAGTATGTGGTTAACTACCAAGCTTGGGATAATTTAACTACGGTGAATGTATATACATTAACTGGCGTTACAGTAAATGACATGAGTGGTTATGGTGAAGGTTTTCCATCGTTTGAAAGTGCAGATACCTATTATAAAATTTTTGAAGATGGCGTTCTTTTTGGTCAATCGTCAATTATTGGAGATACTGATCCGCCGGTTTCGTGGACGACAAGTAGCTTATTAGACCCTACAAAAACTTACACAATTGAAATTTGGGATTCCGATGCAGGAGAATTAGGTTTTGGTGCAGATGATTACATGGGAATTCATACCATGAACATCGGAGGCTGTAATGGTTGTGCAGCTGGTTCTGCAAACATTGACTATTCGATTACTTTGCAAACAATTTTGCCTGTGCCTTCAGTTATTTCCGTGGACACAATTCGTGTATATGCTTTTCCTGGTGTACCAAATATTTATTTCGATTCCATTAACCATACTTTACATACAGATTCGATAAACAACGATATTCAGTGGTATTTTGAAGGAAGTCCTATCGCTGGAGCAACAGATGCTTCATTGGTAATTGATAATTCAGGTGATTATTCACTTGTTGCTATAAGTGGTGGTGGTTGCGTTGCATTTTCTGATACTTTACTAGCTGTTTACTGTAATCAAGTTGCTCCAGTAATCACTCAAAGTGGAACAGAATTGTCAGTGAACAATATTAATGGAGATTTGGTACAATGGTATTTGAACGGAAATGCCATTCCAAACGCAGTATCAAATACGCTACCAATCACAAACGGAGGAAATTATACAGTCGTTTTAACCACCGATTTAGGTTGTGCGTATGAATCTGCTGTCTACAATTCCACGTTGGGCATTAATATGATTGAGAAGAAACCATTTGCGATTTTCCCAAATCCATCTGAGGGGATTGTTTACATGAAGGTTAATGTTATAGACAATGCCTTCAATGTTTGTGTGCGTGATATGTCTGGAAGGATTGTGAAAACAATTAGTTCCAAAGACGAACTGACTGGAGGAATTAATTTATTAGAGTATGGTAAAGGAGTTTATTTCTTAGAAGTAAATTTTTCTAATCATCAATACGTTGAAAGAATTGTTATCAAATAAAAAAATAGATTTGTAATTCAATCGAAGCCGCCCAAATTTGGGCGGCTTTTTTTGTAAATGAGTTGTAATTTTTTCTTCATTTTACATTTTAGTTCCATAAACAATGCATCTCCTTTTTTGTGAAAAAAGGGCTCTATTAACAAGTAGTAATGGATAATAAAAAAAAATGGATTTGTTTTTTGAATAGAATTACGCTTATTTTGCACAGCTTTTAAAGCAAATCATTTAAAATAAATCAGCTCATGGCCAAAAATTTAGTAATAGTCGAGTCACCTGCAAAGGCAAAAACCATTGAAGGATACCTCGGGAAAGATTTTGTTGTAAAATCAAGTTATGGGCATGTTAGAGATTTGGCAAAGAAAGGAATAGCGATAGAGATAGAGAATGATTTCAAACCTAATTATGAAGTCTCTCCCGACAAAAAAGCCATTGTTTCAGAATTGAAAAAGTTAACCAAAGAAGCAGATGTTGTTTGGTTAGCAACGGATGAGGACCGCGAGGGAGAAGCAATTTCTTGGCACTTGTACGAAACACTAGACTTAAAAAAGAAAGTAACCAAAAGAATTACCTTTAACGAAATTACCAAATCTGCAATTTTAAAAGCAATCGATAAGCCAAGAAATATCAATCAAGAGCTAGTTAATGCGCAGCAAGCAAGACGTGTTCTGGATAGATTAGTTGGATTTGAACTTTCACCAGTATTATGGAAAAAGGTTAGACCAAGTTTATCTGCAGGTCGTGTTCAATCAGTTGCTGTAAGATTAATAGTAGAAAGAGAAAAAGAAATCATGGGTTTTCACTCTGAGTCTTTTTATAAAATTCAAGGTGTTTTCCTAAAAGGAAAAGAAAAAATAAAAGCTGAAGTTAGTCGTAACATGGGCACAGATACTGAAGTGAAAGAATTTTTATCTTTGTGTCAAGAAACTAATTTTGAAGTGTTAGATGTTCAAATGAAACCAGCAACCAAAACACCTGCTGTTCCATTTACCACTTCAACTTTACAACAAGAAGCAAGTTTGAAATTAGGCTTTTCAGTTTCAAGAACAATGTCAGTTGCACAGCGTTTGTATGAAGCTGGAAAAATCACTTATATGAGAACAGATTCAGTGAATTTGTCTCAAACAGCTATCGATGGTGCTGAAGCAGAAATCAAAAGGGCTTATGGTGCAAATTATTCAAAGCCGACAAAATACCAAACTAAAAACGCCAATGCACAAGAAGCTCACGAAGCAATTAGACCAACGGATTTTAGTGCACATTCAATTTCAGGAGAATCTGATGAGGTAAGATTATACGATTTAATTTGGAAACGTTCAATAGCTTCACAAATGAGCCATGCTCAGCTTGAGCGAACGACCATTAAAATTGGAGCTTCCAAATTGCCAGAAGTTTTCACTGCAAAAGGAGAAGTAATCAAATTTGATGGTTTCTTAAAAGTTTATTTAGAATCATCTGCTGATGAAGAAGAAGACGATGAAAAAGAAGATACTGAAGGATTGCTTCCGGCAGTTGTTGTTGGAGAGAATTTGAATAGAGAGGTCATCAAAGCAACCGAACGATTTACAAGAGCTGCACCTAGATATGTTGAAGCGTCTTTGGTTAAAAAATTAGAAGAGTTAGGAATTGGTCGTCCGTCAACTTATGCGCCAACTATTTCGACTATCCAAAAAAGAGGATATGTTGAGAAAAAAGAACGTGAAGGTGAAGAAAGAGCGTTTGCTTATTTTGAATTGAAGGATCAATCAATTATTGAATCGAAGAAAACTGAGATTACGGGGAAAGAAAAGAACAAACTTTCTCCAACTGATATAGGAATTGTTGTAACTGATTTTTTGGTTGAACATTTCGACAGAATCATGGATTACCATTTCACAGCAAAAGTGGAAGCGCAATTTGATGAGATTGCAAAAGGAATGATAGAGTGGACCAAAATGATTCACGATTTTTACAGCCCTTTTCATTTAAATGTGGAAGATACGTTAGAGAACTCTGAAAGAGCGACTGGCGAGCGAGAATTAGGATTTCATCCAGTTTCAGGAAAGAAAATCATTGTGCGTATCGGGAGATTTGGACCGATGGTTCAAGTGGGAGATGAAAAAGAAGATGGCGAGAAGCCACAATTTGCTTCTTTGAGAGGAGAGCAATCTATCAATTCGATTACCCTTGAGGATGCCTTAGAATTATTCAAATTACCAAGAACATTAGGGGAGTTTGAAGATTTAACTGTGAAAGCAAACATTGGAAGGTTTGGTCCGTATTTGCAACATGGAAAAGCATTTATTTCCTTAAAGAAAGAGGATGATCCAATGACAATAGATTTAGCAAGAGCAGAAGAATTAATCTTGATCAAGAGAGAAGACGATGCTAACAAAATCATTAAAATCTTTCCAGAAAGAGAAGATCTGCAATTGTTAAATGGACGCTGGGGCGCCTATTTGAAAATAGGAAAAGACAATTATAAATTGCCGAAAGACATTGTTGTAGAAGATTTAACATTGGAGCAATGCTTGGAAATTGCAGAAAATCAACCTGCCCCAAAACGCAAACCTGGAAGTAAAGCACCTGCAAAATCAACAACAGTTGCAAAGGCAAAGCCAGCAGCTAAAACGAAGGTCATTGCCAAAAAGAAACCTGTTGCAAAGAAAAAGCCTGCTGCTAAAAAGTAAGTAGTTGGATATTTAATTGATATTAATTAGACCATTTTAAAAGATGAAAGATATTTCAATTTATTTTCAGCCTGTCGAAGCTTTAGAAGCAAAAAGCGAATCTTTGGGTAGTGTTATTCAAATTCATACGGAAGGAAATTTTCCTGACTTGAAAAAAAACGGGATTGCTATTTTTTATTGTCCTGAATTCAGAAATGGTGAAGAACAGCTTCACCAAAAACGAGATGATCGATTTAGGAATGATTTGTGGGATTTATTTCCTGGACTCTCTTGGTCCTTTGAGATTTATGATTTAGGTACGATCCTTCCAGGAGAGAATATCAATGATACTTATTTCGCCATTTCGGCAGTAGTTGCTGAATTGGTTAAAGCTCAAGTTATTCCTTTAATGATTGGTGGAACGCAAGATTTAACCTTTCCATTATATCAGGCATACCAGCAATTAGAGCAAACGGTTAATTTGGTCGCGGTTGATTCCAAGTTTGATTTAGGCTCTCCAGAAGAGCAAATCAGTAAAGATGGATACTTGAGTCAAATCTTGATGCATAGACCATGCTTTTTATTTAATCATAGCTCCATTGGAATTCAATTGCCATTTGTAAGGCAAACTGAAGTTGACTTATTTGAGAAATTGTATTTTGATGCATGCAGATTAGGCGAATATAATGCCAATTACAAGGTCGCTGAGCCTTTGATAAGAAATGCCGACATCATGAGTTTGGATTTACAATCAATAAGAAGCTCCGATTTTAAAGGAGATTTTTACAACTCGCCAAATGGTTTTTATGCAGATCAAATTTGTCAAATTGTCCGATATGCTGGAATCAGCGATAAATTGACCAGCTTTGGAATATTCAATTTATTACCAGGAAATATTACTGAAAGTTCAAACCAATTGGTAGCTCAGATAATTTGGTATTTTTTAGATGGTATCTCTCAAAGAAAGGGAGATTTTCCAATCGGAAGCAAAAAAGATTATTTAAAATTTATTGTTCACATGGAATCATATGAAAACGATTTAGTTTTTTATAAGAGTAATAAATCAGATCGTTGGTGGATGGAAGTTCCTTATCCCTTAAAATCTGGAGTGAGATTTGAAAGACATCACATGGTGCCATGTAACCACGAAGATTATCAGTTGGCTATGCAAAATGAAATGCCCGATTTATGGTGGAAAACTTTCCAGAAATTGAGTTAATTTTTTACGTTATACGTAACAATTAGTTAGTTTTAACGTTTCAAGACGTTGAGAATAACTGAGAGGTTGCAAAAGATAAATTAATTGTTTATTTTCGTACTTAATCAACAACATCTTGTGGAAAACCAATAAGTTTTTCACAAAAAATTTAAAATGTAAAGAAAATTAATTATTTTAGTGCCCAATTGGGAGCCTATTCGAAGGTTTTCGAGGTATTAATTACATGCAAACTAACGCTGTTTATGAAGAAAAGACTACTTGCATTATCTGCTTTTGTTGTACTAACCACGGGGGTTTCCTTTGGTCAACAAGACAAATTATTGACTCATTTCATTTATGATAAAATGAGTTTAAATCCAGGTTCAACAGGAATGGATGACGGGATTTGTGGTACTATGATTTACAGAAATCAATGGGATAAAGTAAATGGAGCGCCAAATTCTGCTGTTTTTAATGCTGAAGCTAATTTGAACCGTTTTATTCCAGGTGGGGCAGGTATTTCTATTTACCATGATGCAATCGGTTTTAACCGACAAAATAGTGCTTTGTTAAATTATTCATATCCTATTGACTTGAACGAACATGTTTTAGGTATTGGAGTAGGGATTGGGATTCTGAATTTAGGTGTAGATCCGACTTGGATTCCACCAGTAACAATGGTCGATCCTTCTTTACCAGGAAAGACTTCAGGGACAACTTTCGATGTAAACGCGGGTTTGTTCTTCAAAAAGAAAAATAATAATTATTATTTTGGATTATCGTCGACACACTTGTCTGGTTCTCAAATTAAATCTTTATTCTATACTAATTCCCGTCACTACATTGCAATGGGAGGATATAGATTCTTAGATTTGTTCGGAACTTCTAAAGATTTAGATATTCAAGTTATGTCTAGAACCGATTTAGTTAAATTTTCTGCTGATGTGAATATTCGTTACGTACATCAAGGTAAATTCTATGGAGGTTTAACATACCGTACGAGTGATGCAGTTGCTGTAATGGCAGGTTTTACACCTGTTAAAAATTTTACTGTTGGTTATTCATACGATTTAACAATAAATCAATTGTCTAGTATCTCAAGAGGTACGCATGAAGTAGTGGTTAAATACTGTTATTTCTTGCCTCCTCCTCCAGTTCACAAGTCAAAACATCCTCGTTGGTTGTAAAATTCAAAAAAAATTATAAATCTTTGTAACCATTTTAGAGAGGGTACCGTTATATCAGAAATTACATTGATCCTGTAGATTGTTAATGATATTCCGGTAAATAAAATAGAGGTAGAATGAAAAAACTTTTGTTAGTAGGTCTTATTGGTATTGTGCTTGCAGCTTGTAGCACAAGAACTGGACACGTGACCGGTGTAATGGGTAGGACGGTGTATCAGCCGGAAATACCGTTGGGTATGGTTTACATACCAGCTGGCTCTTACAATATGGGGGAGAATGACCAGGATGTTCCATTTTTGCATCAGACGCATTCAAAAACTGTATCGGTTCAGGCTTTTTACATGGATCAAACTGAAATTACAAACAACGAATACCGTCAGTTTGTATATTGGGTTCGTGATTCCATAGCTAGAGAGAAAATCTATGCTGGTTTAGAAGACGATGATGAAGCGAGTAAGTACATCAATTATACTGAAGAGTATTTTGATGAAGCTGGTTCTGAAATTGTTCCTTTTGAACCGAGTGATAGAGATATCAATCGAAGCACAAGTGATCCAAACGCGTCTTTGTTTTCTTTAAACTGGGATAGAGATTTTGATTACCAAGATCCAGATATTATTCCTTTGTTGGTAGATATGTACTATCCTCAACAAGAACGTTTCTTCAAAAGAAGGGAAATTGATACGCGTAAATTAAATTACCGTTATTATTGGATCGATTTGCGTGAAGCAGCAAGAAGGGGTAGAGTTGAAATCGTTCCTAATGGTTATGATAATTCAGGTAACAAAGTTGTTCCTGCACACAGAGAGTTGAACACGCCTCCACATCCGTTTACTGACGATCCTCAAGGTCAAGATTTGGATATGGGTGTTTTCAACAAAAAAGGTCAAAATACAGCGATTAGAGGTCATGCAGACAGAGGACGTTTTATTATTGATGAAACGATAAATGTTTTTCCTGACACATTGTGTTGGGTAAGAGATTTCACTTACTCTTTCCATGACCCAATGACTAATATGTATTTCTGGCATCCAGCATTCGACAATTATCCAATTGTAGGAGTTGATTGGCAGCAAGCAAAAGCGTTCAGTATTTGGAGAACTCAATTGTTGAATAATTGGTTAACAGCAATGGGGGATATGTATGTAAATGATTTCCGTTTGCCAACAGAAGCTGAATGGGAAAGAGCAGCTCGTGGTGATTTGGCATTATCTCCTTATCCATGGGGTGGTCCATACATCAGAAATGAGTCTGGTTGTTTCTTAGGAAACTTTAAGCCAATGAGAGGAAGATATTTTGAAGATGGAGGTTTCCATACTGTAAAAGCATATTCTTACAATCCAAATGGATGGGGATTATACTGTATGTCAGGAAACGTTGCTGAGTGGTGTGAAACTGCTTATGACGAGTCGATGTATGAATTCTCTCATGATTTGAATACAGATCACAGATATGATGCAATGGATTGGGATCCACCAAGTATGAAACGTAAAGTTTTAAGAGGTGGTTCTTGGAAAGATATTGGTTACTATTTGCAAACTTCTACAAGAACGTTTGAATACCAAGACACTGCAAAGTCATATATCGGATATAGAAACGTTATGACACATCTAGGACGTGGTGGAAGAGATTTCACTAAAGAAGGTGGTGAAGAAATTCAAAGCGATATTCAACTTCGCTAAGAATAAACAAACAAATCAAAACTATAATTTTTAAAAAACCAAAAAACTATGAGTAGTGGTAGTCTATTTGAAAGTCAAGGATTTAAGAAATTCATGGCTAAATTGTACGGATTCGGAGCAGCAGTTGTAATTGTTGGAGCCTTATTTAAAATCATGCACTGGCCAGGTGCAGGTCCGATGCTTGTAATCGGTCTAGGTACAGAGGCAGTTATCTTTATTTTCTCAGCGTTTGAACCTTTACATCAAGATCCAAACTGGGAATTAGTTTACCCAGAATTAGGTTTGGGTCACCAAGCTGAACTTGACCACAACGCTCCAGCAAGAGGAGGAAGAGGTGGCGGAAGCGGTTCTGGTGTTACTGAACATTTAGACAAAATGCTTGAAGAGGCTAAGATCGACAGTGCTTTATTAGAAAGACTTGGAGATGGAATGCGTGCTTTGGGTGAAAATGCTTCACAATTGAAAGGTGTAACTTCTGCTGCTGCTGCAACAGATTCTTACGTATCTAGTTTGCAAGCCGCGTCAGATAAAGTTTCTAACTTGTCTGAAGCTTACGAAAGAGCATCAGTTTCAATTTCTGGAATGACATCATCTACGCAAGAAGGTGAATCATTTGGTGAGCAAATGCAAAAAGTTTCTAAAAACTTGGCTGCTTTAAATAATGTATATGAATTGCAATTGAAAGGTTCTTCTTCACATTTAGAAGCTACTGAGAAATTCCAAGCGCAAGTGACTGAAATGATGCAAAATCTTTCTGATTCTGCTCAAGATACTAAATTGTACAAAGAAAACATGGCAATGCTATCTAAAAACTTAACTGATTTGAATAGCGTTTACGGAAACATGTTGAAAGCTATGACAATAACTAAAGGATAATTCTTGATTATTCGGAAGTTATTAATGTTATTGAACATTAATTAATTATTAATATTTAAAAGAAAAATAATTAATCATGGCAGGAGGAAAAGAAACCCCCAGACAGAAGATGATCGGTATGATGTACTTAGTACTTACCGCACTTCTAGCACTTAACGTATCAAAAGCAATCTTGGATGCCTTTGTGGCAATTGAAGCTAACACTCAAAAGTCTTCGATTACACATTTGGATAGAGGTAACGCTGCAAAATCTGAATTAGCAGGTGAGTTAGCTGATAGATCTAATCCAGAAAAGATTGAAAAGGTTAAGTATTATTTAGGTATTATCGACGAAATCGATAAAGAAACAGCAAAAAGAATCGAAGAAATCGATGCACTGAAAATGCTGTTGCTTGAAAAAAGTGGAGAGGATGTAAAAAAGATTGCTGATAAAAACAAGGAAACTATTGTTTGGAAGGCTTACGACAAAAAAAATCCTTTAACTCCAGCTAAATTATGGCTTCAAGCTGTTCAAGCCAAGGATCAATATGACGTTCCTATGGAGGTTATGATTGGTGAAGAATTGAAAAGCCCAAAAGGTAAAGGTTTAGAGCTTTGGAATAGCTATAACGAATTTCGTTTGAAAATTACAGGTTTATTAGGTTCATACAAAGTTGGTGGTAAAACTTATACATTCAAACCAACAGCTATTAACGAATATAAAGAGGATAATCTTGTATTAGGTAAAGCAGTAGATGCAATGATTGCTAAAAACAAAATTAACGTCAATGATGACGCTGAGGTCTTGAAGCAATTATACATGGAATTGACTAAACCACAAACTGTAGAAATGGAAGAGGGAATGGTTCATTGGATTGGTAAAACTTTTGACCACTCTCCTTTAGTTGCTGCTATTGCCTCTTTAACTGCAATGCAACAGGAAATCCTTTCTGCTCGTGCAACAGCAATTGCTCACATTAAATCTAGAGTTAGTACAGGTGAATATTCTTTCAACAAAGTTGTTGCATTGGCTTATGGACCCGCTTTAGCTAACTCAGGTGATGAGGTAGAGGTGAAAGTAATGATGGCTGCCTATGATTCAGATAACCAACCTGAGGTAACAGGTCCTGGTTCAATTTCTGTAGCAGATGGACAAGGTATCGTTAAATTGAAAGTTTCTGGAGGGAATGAAATGAAAGTTTCAGGTACAGTTGCAATCAAGAAAAAATCTGGTGCTATCAAGAAGGAAAACTGGACTCATACTATCAAAATTATGAAACCAGAAGGAACTGTAACTTTGCCAGAAATGAACGTTCTTTATAGAGGTTACAAAAACTTGGTTACTGGAGTTGCTTCAGGATATGATCAAACTGTATTGACTGGAACTTCGAATGTTACTTTGAGTAAAACAGGAACTACATGGATTGGTTCACCTGGTGCAGGAACTACTGCTGTTATTACAGTTTCTGGTAAAAGTTCTATCACAAACAAAACAGTTGCTCTTGGGAAATTTGAATTCCGTGTTAAAGCATTACCAAAACCATCAATCTTTGTTGGTGCAGTTGCAAGTGGAGGAAAAATCAGCACTAATCCTGGAGGTTTGAATGCAGGTTATCCACCAGAAATTCCTTTGAAAGCACAGTTCTCAGTATTAGATTGGGAAGCTTCTGTAACGGGAATCATGGGTAAGAAAAAAGGTCAAGGTTCTTCTTTACAAGGAATCGGATCATTGTTAGGTCAAGCTAAACCAGGTTCAATGGTTATCATTGAAGCGGGTGTAAGAGGTCCTGATGGAAAAGTGAATAGAATTTACGAGACATTTAAATTGTAATTTCTTTTACAACCAAAAATTAATTTATTGTCAGATTTGGAGATCCGTTTTGAAAAATTTGTTAGTGAAATTAGAGTTAAAAATTATGAGAAGTTTAATCGCAAGTGTGGGTATTTTGGCAACGAGCTTTGCAAGCTACGCACAACCAGACGTGAATGGTGGTCCGATCAATGTACCTGTAGAGGGTGTAATTGACGGGATTGTTATTCAAGAGCACGTTCCAACCAAAAAAATGATACCTTACGAACATGTTCGTGAAGCTGATATGATTTGGAGTAAGCGTGTTTGGAGATCAATCGACATGCGTGAGAAAATGAATCACACACTTTATTTTCCTTTTGATGAATTTTCTCCAGATGGAACAACATGGACAAGAAATTCTTCTCGTTGGAGTCTTTGGACTGTAATTAGAACAAACATTATCAATGCCAATGTTCAAGTTTATTATCCATTTAATCCAGTTCAACAAGCATCTGTTGATGGTGATCAATTCAAATATCCTGTCGCTGTTCAACCAGGTAAGAACTTTTATACAGATTCATTGTATGCAAAAAGTTTGGTTGAATTTCAAGTGTTAGGAGCTGAAGAAGAAGGAGCATTAATTCCAATTCCGAGTAGAATTCCACCATACGAAGATTCTGTTATTCAAATGCCAAATGGTGATCTATTGGTACAATATGAGCCAAGAAAGGTTATTTGGGTTACTTCAAAAGACATTGTACAATATCGTTTGAAAGAGGACTGGTTCTTTGATAAAGAACGTTCAGTTTTAGATGTTAGAATTTTGGGAATTGCTCCGGTAGTTTACAAAAAGAATTCATCTGGTCAAATTGAAGGGATGAGAGAGTTGTTTTGGTTGTATTTCCCACAATGTCGTTTCGCATTCAACAATTATTTTGTGTATAATCCAAAAAATGATGCACAATGGATGAGTTTCGATGATTTATTTTGGAAAAGACAGTTTGCCAGTACGATTTACAAACAGAGTAACGTTTTTGATCGTAAGATTGAGACTTACAGAGCTGGTGTTGATGCTTTGATGGAATCTGAAAAGATTACAGAAGAGATTAGAACATTGGAACATGATGTTTGGCACTTCTAAAAGCATTGTTTAACTAATATTTTAAAGCCCTCGCAGTATTGGAGGGCACTGAAAAACTATAATTAAGATTAAAATGTGAGTAAATATGGGTGAAAGACTTTGGTTTTTCACCCATTTTTTGTTATCTTTATTTACGTAAATTATCATAGAAATGCTTGTATTACAGCAACAATTGCAGTTTAGTGAATT
>CANHQP010000032.1 GCA_947462925.1 Flavobacteriia bacterium
AGAATAAAACAGTTTTTGAACAAGATTACGAAATAAAGAAAAGGGAGCGATTAAAAGTAATCGCAACCCTTTCAAACTAGCTCAAGGCTGTTTTAAGGAACAAAAATAAAAAATCAAGATTTTTAATTTGGAAATTAACACAGAATCTGCTTGCGCGGTGCTTGATCAAAACGAACCCAAAAATCAAGGCTTCGTCATCAAGTTAAAGCGCAAATTTATTCCTTTTTAATAATTTTCGTTCTAGGCGCTTTATTTTAAACGCTTCTGAAAACGTGATTTTATCGGTGATCTACTTCATTAGCATTACGTAGGTTCGCTTCGCAGCATCCTTCGGAAGTCCTCAAAAAGTCTACATTTTCAGTGCCCTTTTAAAAACCTTTCTTCCAAGGCCGAAAAAGTAAAAATCCATTTATTGCCGATTCTAAATTCCTTTTTAATTGTTTCATTTGCTTTTAATTGAAATCTAATTTCTTTGGCCAACTTTGAAACTGTTTTTTTATGACTACCTAAACCTAATCGCCCCTTTTTCTCCTGGCGGGATATCTAAAATCCACGTGTAATATCCGATGAAATGTGAATCGAAAAATCCTTTTTGTTTATACGCTTTTTTGGGTATGAATAAGCGATTTTCTTCTGGCAAGCCTCTCACTGTACTTTGCGGTGCTACACCATCTTGAAGGCAAGGTGCATCTTTGTATTTTTGATCTAAATTGCTTCCATATTGCCAAATTTCATTCCATTCCGTAGGATTAACAATGCCTGTTTTGGCATTTTCCGGCGCTAAAATATAGAATCCTCCAAATTGAATTTTATTTCGCAAAGACTCAACCATTCCCAAAGAATAGGCAAATCCCATGCTGTGCGCAACGATGTAAACCGTATCGTTTTCAGAAAATTCAGGTAATTCGTTCAAAATTTGCAACAAGTTTTTCCCAGCGATGCGACCGTGGTCTTTTCTGTATTTAAATCCTTCTTTATTAGCACGCATTTTCAAAACGTTTTCAGTATGCGATTTTTTCACAAAATACTTCCTCAAATCCGTGTTTTGCATCCAATAACAAGTGTGTTTTTTAGCGTTTGGACAGCGCTTTGGAAAACTTTGTGCAACGCGTGTGAAGTTCAAAATACTTCCATAATTAGATGTACTTACAGAAAAATGTCCATCTGCATAATACGTTTCTGTTGGATTGATTCTTTGCGCAAAAAGCAAATTGATTTGGTTCCATGGTTGCCAATAATCGTAGCGATCAAAAGGATAAATGTGGTTCGTCGAATTCTTGTTTTCAAAACCATTATTAATGATGTCTTGAAAATTTTCTTCCAAAGAATGTCCAACAGAAGTAGGACGATAACCGTTCACGAAAACTAAAATTCTTTTGGCTACATCTTCTTTTTCCTTGGGAGATTCCAACTCTTTTCCATCGTAGGAATAGACTTTTTGGGCGATCATTTTTCTATCCAAATCGATGAAATTGAAAACCACATAATGATTGGTTACGCGCTTCGCATATTTCCAAGCTTCCACTTTCAACGTATCAGAATTGTGCTGAAAACGCATTTTGATTGGCTTTTGATTTTCGTCCACAAAAACATTGAAATACAAAACAGGTAATCGCTTTTTGACTTCCCAATGTGTTGATTTTTCGACCAAAATTTCAGCTGCTAAGATGCTTCCGCGCTTTTTATGAAAATCAGAATTTGTAAATAGATTTTTCTTGGCTTGCGACAAATTCATACCGTCCAACTCGGGCATCGGACCAGAAATAATGGTGAACCTTTCCAGAATGGCATTTCCCCATGGCAAGGAGCAATACACGCCAAATGTCGCGAACAAAAATAAACTCCAAACAACCAATTTTCGAAAAATGCCCCAACGCCATTTGCGCTTTTTCCAAGCATTTTTTATTTTTCTTCTGAGCCATAAAAACAGTCCGAAAAATACTACAAACACAAAGACATTGAAAATGGTAATGTAATAACCGCCCCATCGAGCAATCGGTTTCAAAATGCTATATTTTACTTGAAATCTGGAAGTCAAAAAGTTTTTTCTAAAGGGTCTTTGAATCGCTTCCAATGGACTGTGATTTGACAAATCGATGTAACCGTTCGTTTCCTTCCAAAAATAATAGGCGATTGTTCCATTGTTTGTTGGCACATTTTCATAAGTGTCAAAACGAGAAAAAGTTCGAATTTCTGAGCGCAAAGCCTCTACTTGTGCAAAAGTTAACTGCTGACCACCGAGAGAATCCATCAAATTTTCTTTCCGGTTTTCTAAACTGTCTAATGATTTCCAAACTGGATTGAGCATGCCCATTCCAATCGCCAAAGTACGCGCAAGTTGGGTGTTTAATTTTTTGTCATTCGTTTGAAAAGGAACAAATCCCAAGGTTTTATTTTTCAGCATAAAACCCATTTCAGAAGAATCAGCAAACGATGGAATCACAAATAAATAGTAGGCTTCATTAGGTAAATTGGTATTCAGTTCAAAAAATTGATTGCGCAATAAGCGCATTTGACCAGAATACATTTCCAAAGAATCTTGGGTTGAAAAAACCGTTTTAGGAGAAAAAATCTTGGTTTTAAAAGTCGGCAAAATCGCCGTTTCTAATTCGATACCAGCTTGTTTGTAAATTTTATTCAGCTCGTTTTCGTAGTAAAATCGATCATTTGAAAGTGAAATCAACGGCACGATATACACTTTTTGTTTAATTGTTGGCAGTTGTACACTCATCCATTTGTCAATCAAAACCTCTCCATTGTAGAAACTGTAAAAATGCTTTTTCTTTTCAAGTCGCATCGAAAACTGAAAAGTGGAATCGTTTATCCAACGTAAATTAACTTCTCTTTTTCCTTCCCAACATTTCCAATTTTTGGCGTTGTATTTGGCATTTGACCTGACTACAGCTTGTTGGTTAATCGTCTGTTTTTCGGTAGCGCTAAAGACAGACAATACTTTTTTGGACTTTCCAGACTGAAAAGTTGCACTTACAGTTTGATTCGCAATCGTTTTTCCTTCAAAAAATTGAATGGATTTGGTTGGCTTGGGGACAATTTGAAAACGTACTTGAGCGGTAAGTTGCCATGAAAACAACAAACCAATCAAGAAAATCACATTCTGCAAACGAAACATGAAACAAAAATACGCTTAGTTGCTGTGTTTTTGCTTAAAGATGTAAAAAGCATCTTGATTCTTTATCAAATATTCACAAATACGGCCAATTTTGCGCCAAGTGCATTTAGGTTGAAATTTGGATTTCCTTGCGGACGTGCTTCAAATTTTTGATTCATGGTGAAATACTTGTAAACCAATAATTCTAAAGCGATTGAACGGGTGTTATTCAGCATAAAGTTGAAACCATGACCAACACCGAAATTCAAAGATGAAATTTTGACATTGGTATTTAATTGATCTGTCCAAGAATTTTGACCAAGCACTATAGAGTCACTCACGTAGAAGCTAGTAGAATAGTTCAAAGAATGGTAACCAAATTCGACTGGAATGTAACATGCTGTATTGCGTTTGTATGCATCATATTGAAATTGGTAGCGCAAGCTGGTATTGAACGTTGGACTTCCACCAGAAATTAAAGCGTAGTTCAAATTGACACCTAAGAAATTTTTGCGATTAAAGTATTTTCCAGCTCCTAAGTGTAGACTGATAGGAAAATAACTGGAATTATTATAATTCTGCAAATAGTAAGCGTCTGGTTCAAAAGTCGTTGTAGGTACATAGGAAGCATAACTTAAACCGATAGAAAACTCAAATTGATTTTCCTTACGCACTTTTACGATGGTGTCATTTTTGCTCTTTCTTTCTTTGACGAATTGATTTTCTTCGAAATAGTTATATTCTTCTCTCGTGATGGAATATTTTCTGCCATAAATATCTTGAAAAGTAATATCGCCATCCTTTTCTTCAAAAATCAAAATTTGGCCCCTCAAAACTCTTCCATCTTTCATGTGAATGATGTCCACTGTGTTGGAAGGAGTTGTATTTGGTTGTGCAAATACTGAAAGTGCTATAAAACTGAATGCAAAAGCAAGAACGCTTTTTTTAACTGCAAAAATTTGGGCAATACAATTTTTCAAACCAATTCGATTTAAAGGTTAAAATTCGATTTTGAATTACAAAAATAAAAAAATGTTTGGTGCAACAACTTGATTAATAAAATCAAGCTTGTTTCTTCACGTATTTGGTCAAAATGACGATTGTTTGTCCATCTACTTTACCTTCAATTTGTTCGGTATTGTCGTGCACCAAGCGAATCATTCTAACAGCTGTTCCGATTTTGGCATTTAGGCTAGAGCCTTTCACGTCCAAATCTTTGATCAAAGTAACAGTGTCGCCTTGTTGTAAAATCACACCGTTGCAATCTCTGTGAAATTCTTCATTTCCATCTGAATGTTGATCGCCAGAAGCTTCAGCCCAAGCCAAAACTTCATCTTCCAAATACAACATGTCTAAATTGTCAACAGCCCAAGATTCTTGTTTCAATCTGTTCAATAATCTCCATGAAACAACTTGTACCGCAGGAAATTCGCTCCACATCGATTCGCTCAAGCATTGCCAGTGTTTGGTGTCCAATTCCGCTTTTTTCTCAATTTGAGAGATGCAATTCTCGCAAGCATAAATCGCTTCCTCAGCAAATTTTCCCATTGAAAAAGGAACGTAGAAAAGTTGCAAATTTTCAGTTGATTTACACAATTCACATGCGTTTCCACTTCTTTCTTTCAATTGATCAATTGGTTTCATTTTGCTGATTTTAATGTTACTATTTAGAAACTAAAACGCCATGAAGTGTTAAAATTTGCTGGGCGAAGTTAGTAATTTTTGGTGAATTTTTTAATCAAGAGAAGCGTTTCAAAACAACTCCTGCACATTTGCGGTGAACAATTTCACTGCAATGGCTAGCAAAATGATTCCGAAAACTTTTTTCAAAATCGCGATTCCTCCATCTCCGAGAATGAGTTCGATGCGTTTAGTGAGTTTTAACACAATGTAAACCAACATGATATTGATGATTATTGCGATGACAATATTGATTGCTGCAAATTCTGCGCGCAGTGAAATAATCGTTGTCATACTTCCCGCACCAGCAATAATTGGAAATGCCAAAGGCACGATGCTCGCCGTTTTTCCTGTGGTATTGTCTCTGAAAAGTCGCACGCCTAAAATCATTTCCAAACTCATGGCGAACAAAATCAGTGAACCTGCAACGGCAAAAGCTTCAACGTTTACACCAAAAAGACTCAAAATACTTTCCCCTAAAATCAAAAATCCAATTAAGATGGCCAAAGAAACCAAACTTGCATGTAAAGCATGAATTTCTCCTGCTTGTTCTTTGATTTTCAGAATAATTGGAATAGAACCAATAATATCAATGACCGCGAAAAGTACCATTCCAGCTTTGAAAATTTCTGCTGTATTAAAGGATGTAAAAAAATCAAACATTTCTTGCTTTTAAAATTGTTTCTTCAATCACCAAAGGAAAATAAGCATGTTCCAAGGCTTGAACTTTTTGTTGGATGGTTTCTATTGTTTCGTTTTCACCCAAATCACAGTGAAATTGAGCAATTTTTTCGCCTGAATCAAAATCTTCGTTCACAAGATGTATCGTGATTCCAGTTTCTTTTTCTTGATTCGCAAGTACCGCTTCATGCACGTGTTTTCCGTACATACCAGCGCCACCAAATTTTGGCAACAATGCGGGATGAATATTGAAAATATGATTTGGAAACTGCGCGATTAATCCAACTGGAATTTTGCGCAAATAACCAGCCAAGACAATGAAATCAATATGTTGATCTATACAAAACTGTGTGATAAATTCACCATTTTCCACTTCCGCGTTGCTGAATGAAAAAGTTTGTACACCTAATTTTTTTGCTTCTTCTAGCACTTTGGCGTCGCTTTTATTGGACAAAACAAATTGCACGTGAATTTCAGGATGCGACTCGAAATGATGAATCAAATTCAAAGCGTTGCTTCCTTGTCCAGAAGCAAAAATGGCGATGTTTGCTTTTAACATGTCACAAAGGTAATGAATTGATTTTGGAAAAGGATTTATTAGAAATAACTCTACTTGAAAACAATATTTTCTATCAAAAATCGATTATTTATTATCTTGCAACATATTTGATGATTATGAAAAATATATTTACGCTTTTGTTAATGATTTCAATCTTGGTTTCTTGTTCAGATTGGAAATACAGTAATGGTGTCAAAAGACAGCAAAAAACCTATTCATATTTAAATCAAAAGACAACCTCTCAAAATGAAATTGTCGCTGAAAATAACCTTAAAAAATCCACCACAGTTGACGAATTCGTTCCTGAAAATCAAATTGGTGAAACAATTGATCTAAATACAATAAAACAAAATTTATCAATTGAAAATGTTGAAGATAAATCTATTATAGTTAAAACCAAAAAGCTTGAACAAGAAGAAGATTCTATCAAACCTGAGGTAAATCAAGCCATAGCATATGAGGCACAGGAGTCAGAAGAAAAAGGTAGAAAAAGCCGAAATTTTGGGCTCGCTGGCTTGATTTTACAAATCACCTATATTTTTGGTGTTGTTGGTTTGGTACTTTCTATCATCGGATTAATCAAAGGCATACAATCATTACGCGCAGACTATAATACTCCAAAAGGTGTAAAAATGGCTCGAACAGGAGTTATTTTGTCATCAATAACCATTGGGATATACTTACTGTCAATCATCGCTATTCTCATCTTAATAATTGCTTTCCTTTAATTCATCGCCAACTTTTTCTTACTTTTGATTCATGGGAAAATCGCCTAGAATCATTGTAAGCGTAACAAATGATTTGTACACAGATCAACGTGTGCACAAGGTTTGTCTATTTTTGACTCAGCAAGGTTATTCCGTTTTATTAGTTGGAAGGTTGCGCAAAAATAGTTTACCTCTTGATCGTCCTTACCAAACCCACCGCATGCGATTGTGGTTCGATAAAGGTCCTTTGTTTTACGCTGGTTTTTCAATTCGCTTGTTTTGGTTTTTGCTGTTTCGCAAAGCTTCCATTTTGCTTTCTAATGATTTAGATACCTTATTTCCCAATTATCTTGTTAGCAAATTGAAACGTTCGACCTTAGTCTACGATACGCATGAATATTTTACAGAAGTTCCAGAATTGATAAATCGCCCCAAAGTGCAAGCTGTTTGGGAGAAAATCGAAAGCTGGATTTTTCCAAAATTAAATCATATTTATACTGTAAATCATTCTATTGCGAATCGATACGAAGCCAAATATGGTAAGAAAGTAGCCGTTGTCAGAAACATTTCACCCAAATGGCAGGCTTCAACTTTGAAATCAAAAGTTGAATTGGGAATCCCAGAAAACAAATTCGTGCTCATTTTTCAAGGCGCAGGAATCAACATTGATCGAGGTGGTGAAGAAGCGGTTTTGGCAATGCAAATGATTGAAAATGCAATTTTACTTTTTGTAGGTGATGGAGACGTTATTCCAACGTTGAAAGAAATGGTTAGCGAACTTAAATTGGAGGAAAAAGTGATGTTCATTGGTAAAAAACCCTATTCCGAAATGATGAATTATACTTATCACGCAGACTTGGGATTAACACTTGACAAAGACACCAACTTGAATTACAGATTTTCACTTCCAAACAAAGTATTTGATTACATGCACACGCAAACGCCGATTTTAGCATCTGATTTGGTGGAGGTCAAAAAAGTCGTGCTGGAAAATGAAATTGGAATGATTATCAGCGGACATTCGCCGGAAAATATTGCGTCAGATATTCAAAAAATTCAAAGCAATCCTGCACTTCTTGAAAAGTGGAAAACCAATTGTCTGACCGCAAGTTTGATAGAAAATTGGGAAAAAGAAACGGAAGTTTTGAAACAAATTTATCCAGCAGTAAAATGACTAGAAAAAGCATTCATATCATCTCACTTGATGTGCCATTTCCGCCGGATTATGGTGGAGTAATAGACATTTACTACCGCGCAAAAGCATTGAAAAACTTAGGTGTTTATGTTATTTTGCATTGTTTCGAATATGGACGAGGAACCGACCATGATTTTAAAGAAATTGCAGATGAAATACATTACTATAAACGCAAAAAATCACTTTGGTCCAATTTCAAAAAAGAACCATTTATCGTTTCAACAAGGCGCGACGAAAAGTTAGTAAATCGACTGTTAGAAGATGATTTTCCTATTTTAATGGAAGGTTTACACACTACTTCGATTTTGAGCGACGAGAGATTTGCAAATAGACAAAAATGGGTTCGGATCCACAATATCGAATGGCAATATTATGAAGCGTTGGCTTATGCGACAAGTTCTCCCTTGAAAAAATCTTTCTTCAAAAAAGAATCTAAAAAATTAAAGAAATACGAAAAAATATTAGCAAAAGCAGATCAACTTTTATGCTTGAACGAACAAGATATAGCTTATTATTCCTCAATAAATGCATCATCAATTTATTGGGCTGTTGGATGCGAATTCAAGGAACTTGAAACTGTAAAAGCAGCAAATTTTGCATTGTTCCACGGAAATTTAAGTGTTTCTGAAAACGAACGTGCACTGCGTTGGATTGTTGAAAGCTGGGACTCAAATCAAATTCAGATTCCTTTGATTGTAGCGGGAAAGAATCCGAGTAAAAGTTTACAAAATGAACTGAAAAAACACGCATTTATTTCGCTAAAAAGCAATCCTACTTCAGTAGAAATGGATGAACTTATTCGAACTGCTGAAATCAATTTACTCATCACTTTTCAATCCACTGGTGTAAAACTAAAGTTGATAAATTCCTTGATTCAAGGAAATCGTTGTGTAGTAAATCCGCTGATGATTGAAGGTACAGATTTAGGACAATTTTGTGAAATCATAGACGATGCAGAAGATTTAAATAGAACCATTTCCGCCAAAGTTGCATTTTTAGAAGAAGAAAAATCTAAAAGAATTGACTATTTGAAAGTGCACTTTGAAGCTGTTTCACAAGCGAAAAAGGTGTTGGGAAAAATAGGGTTTGAAATCTAGCTACTCTAAAAAAACAATCTCCCATTCAACCATTCAGGATCTAAAATCGCATTTCGTTTTTTGTAAAAATCGATGGCCAATTGATTCCATTCTAGTACTTGCCAATCCATGCGTTTCACACCAGATTCTTGGGCAATTGTAACTACTCTGTCAAACAATTTTCCGCCGATACCAGAAGTTCTAAATTCTGGCAACACAAAGAAATCTTCCAAGTACAAACATTTTCCTTTCCAGGTTGAATAAGATGTGTACCACAAAGCAAACCCAACAATTTGACGCGACTCAATTCCATTATTAATTGAAATATTTTCAGCTACAATCGCTTTGCAAATTTGCTCCTCAAACAAGTGAGTTCCCAGCGCTTCGGCAGTATTACAAACTTCATTGGGAGCTTTTTCGTATTCAGCCAAAGCTTGAATCAAAAGCATAATTCCAAATTCATCACCCTTTTGAGCGGCCCTAATTTCCATTACAATCCAGCCAAATTTAATCTGAAACGAATTCCCGCACTGGTGTTTCCTGTTGGATAACTTGAAGCAATTTTAGGTGTATTGATCACTTGATCGTAATACAATTGAATTGTTAAGTTTTGTCCAATGTTGTAATCAGCTGACGACTTAATTGAAATCACTCGTTGACCTGCTGTACCTTGATTGGTATTTTCTTCAATTTTACGAATTACAGTTAAATTGTCACGGAAAGAAAAATCAAAACGCACATTCAATGGTTCTTCTAAGTTCTTAGATTTATACTTGATTGGCAATTTCACTTTTGCAAATTTATAACCAACACCAATCACCCATTCTGTACCTAAAATCTCAGTAATTTGATTATTAGTCAAGGCCAAATTCGCACTTCGGTCTTTCTTCAATTCAAATTTCGTCAACAAACCTTGTCCGTTCACATTCCAAGTTGCATCTACACCAATCAATGGAGAGAATCTTTCGGAAACTGTAATATTGGAAACATTTCGAGCTACATAAAAATTATCGTTTTGGTCGAAACCCGTTGCGTTTCCATTCACATCTTGCGTAGCTTTCAAATTGGTTTGTAAACCACCTACAGTAACAGAAGAACTGTATCCATGTCTCAAGACAAAATTCTTCACTATTTTTTTCATGAATGGGAACTTTGTCAAACCATTGTAGTTTATATTCCAGTTTGGCAATGGCATATTTTTGACTGGATTTATATTTGACGAATTAACTTTTTTATCTGTGTAACTTGTCAAAAATGCCCCTATAACCACTTCTTGCTGTGTGCCTCCATAACCTGTAGCATAACCATTGACAACGCCCGTTGAATTTGGATTTTTGTCTCCTAATAAATTTGAAATTTCTGTTCGTTTGGCACGCATATTATCAAAAAGTGTAGATTCAAAGTTTTTACCCAATTTAGTAAATGCAGAACCAAATGAAATGGTTGAATAGGTCAAAGTTGCTGTTTCCATTCTACTTTGACTTTCATAGGCTAAATTTTCATCATTCCATCTGAAGAATTCACCTGAACTAATACCATAATTTCTATTGGCTGTCAATTCAATGCTCAAATCTTTCAATGGTTCCAACGATGCACGTGTCGAAATATTTTGGGTATGAGTAACTGTATATTGACGATTCAATGCACTGTTTTGAACCAACCAATTATTAGATTCAGCAACCCGAGCTATATCGTAACCTGTTTCTTTACCAGCCAAATTATAACGTTGTTGTCCAAAAACAAATCCTGCCATTCCACTTTGATTTCCATTGCTAAAACCAAGTACACTCGAACCTTGATTGTAACCTGGAAGTAAGGTACCATCTGTCAAAGCATATGTTCCTGAAACCGATCTTACAGTCATTAAAAGTCTTCCAAGGAATCCTGAAACAGGGTTGACTTTATCTTTTTGTTTTTCTTCTCGTTCTTTTTGGCGTTTTAATCGGCGTTTTTTGCGCTCGAACTGACGTTTCTTGCGCTCCCATTTGCGAAGCTCTTTAGGCGTCATGTCTTTTTCTGGCTTGTCGGGAACCAATTCTTCTAGAACCTCCTTGGCATCCACAGCAGGTTTTTCTGTGTTCTTAGAAGGACCATCATCCATGTTTTTTACGCCATTTGCTTTTGCTCTTTGAGGCTTGCCATCTGTAATAATCTTTTGCAAGAATTTAGACTTACTGTACAAAGTCGTAAAATTCATTTGAGCTGTTGTATTAAAAACACGGCTATTTTGAATGATGTTTCCATATTCGCTTTGACCAAGAGGTGCTCGTTGCCAGTTGAATGTTCCGCTATATTTCGCATTTCCTGTTACCCAATCCAAAGCAGGGATTTTGTCGAATGGAATATTATATTGCAAACCATAATCATGTGTATAATCGATACTTTGACCCAAAGTTTTCATTTGAGTACGGATTGTATCTTTGAATTCACGGTAATTATCTGGATCTAATTTTTTGTCTATTCTTCCTTGATTTTCATCGAAAAGAGATCGGTTATTTGCATTGAAACTAAATTTCAAATTTTTAGTAATGTCATATCCTAAATTGTAAGATCTATTCCATGTGAAGGACTTAACAAAAACTGGAGCAAATTCGTACCCTGGAGTAAGATTGTTTCTAACTTGACGTTCATTATAGCTACGAATCAAATCGTTATTCATTCCAATGTTCTTAGGTGTCAAGAAGAAATTAGCATCTCTAATGATCGACCACCATTTAGATTTTTGCATGAACTTGATTTTCTTGAACGGCTCCACTGGTTTGGCAGCGAATGAATAATTATATGTTAAACCACCTCTCCAAATTTTAGTTCTATCATATTCCAAATTGAAATCTCTATGCAAATTCTCGCTGTAAGCATAGCTTAGTGCAAAGTTTGAAATATTCCAAAAATGAGGCTTCGCATTGGCGCTTAATTCTTTCCTTACATTGGTGAAATTATATGATTTTCTTTCTGTATAATCTTGACCTGAACGTTCTCTTTCTTTTCTAGTAGCTGGATCATAATCAGCCAAACGAATATCTGGATTGTATGGGTCATACTCAGGATTAATAATTCCAACTGAATATCCATAAAAGAATGGCAAAGCTAATTTCACTCTTTTACCAAGGAATTGACCTAGTTGCACATTGGTGTTAAAATCAAATCCAAGTTGTTGGTTTCTTTGTCTTTCTTGCACACGACTTTCGATTGAACCCCAGTTTACGCCACTATAATTTCCAGACATAGAAACTGTTGCAAAGTCTGCCGCTTGAATTTGCATTCTTGCTACTGCTGCAGATCCACCTTCATTTTGGAAATCTGTCAAACGCAACTCGTTTACCCAAATCATTGCGCATTTAGCCTCACCATCATCAGTCCAAGGATTTTCAGCTTGTTTGCTAGGATTACGAATTCCTATCATAATCGATCGCACACCTTGCAAGTTCGGACTTCCTTTTACTTTGATTAATCTTTTCGGATTTCGGGGATCAATCATTACCCATTCAACATTGTTGGTCAAGGTTGAATTGGATGTCCCTGTGATTGCATTTCTTTTTTTCTTCGCATCCAATAAATCATCAAAAATAATTTCAACATTATTTGCCTCAGGCCAAATAGATAAATCATTGTTATCATACCAAATACTCTCTGTCAAAGGCATTTCGTATTCGTAGTAATTTTCTGTAAAATCAGTTCCCAAACGAATAAACAAAGTCAAATCTTCATTATTCAATGGTTTTGTTGTGGTGATTTCCTCCGCATGCACAAACATTTTCAATTTCTTGTACGTTCTTACATCAAACTGAACATTTCTGTAAGCGGCTCTGGCATCACCATCTTTTAAATTGCAAACTTCCAATGTCAAAGATTGCTCATTCAACTGTCGCTGTTGCACTTGAGATGGGTCTACCTCGCGGATAATAGAAGGAGGAAGTTTATAGTTGATTGGATTTCTTTCCGCATTCTCCTCAAAGTTTACAGCTGCGATATTGAAAGTTGTCAAATTTGGATCAGTTACAATGCCTTCACCAGGAGTAACTAAATCCTCTAAAAATCTTCTCCATTCACCACGAATAAACTCCAATTTTGCAAAACGGATCACAACCTCTTCATCAAATTCCTTCAAGAACATGCGCATGAACCTAATTGAACGGAAATCAGTGATTCCATTCACAATTTTTTCAGGTTGACTAACCGGGATTTTATACTGAATCCATCTTTCTCTTTTGGTACTTCCCTCAGGAATAAATGTTTGAACACTCGTAACAAAGTTTTGCCCAACAATGGTATCTCCTGGTCTTAAGGATACTTTGTATTGAAAATAACTTTCTGTTTCAGAAATGTTATTATCCAAGTTTAAATCTTCTAAATCAGGAAGATTGGTTGCTTGCGTTGGATATCCATCGGTATTGGCTGTGTCCGACATTTCTGTCGTATATGAATTTCCTTCAGTAGAATTATATCTTTTGTAGCGCTCTAAAATGTTTGCTTTTTGATTGTCATACGTATCATCACGGTAAAATCTATAATTATCACTGGATGGATCGGCAATCATTTTGGCTTTCGCTGCTGCTGTTAAATTTGGATTTGATTGGACCCAATTTACATAATTAGTGTAAGCCAACTTTTCTGCTGCATCTCCTCTTCCATCCAAACCTACATCTTGATTCGCTCTTGATTCAGGATCTGTATTAAAAGCATTTACAACAACTTGTTGCGTGGAAACGTTTGCCCAAGGCGTGGAATCAAGATTGTTGGTGTCACCAGCTGTTGGCGGCAATCCATTTTCAAAACTTTTACGAGAGTCTGGCAAAACATCTTCTGAAATATTTCCAAGGTTGAAATACAAATCTCCTCCATTATGTTGGGTGTTTGGATTTACATTTTCAGCATCTTGATTGAAAGGATCTAGAATCCAAAATTGTATAAATTCAATGTTTGTTTGCTCAAAATCATTGGTTGTTAGCGCGCGCATGATGCCACCCCAACGGTTTTCAGGATTCGTAAAGTTTCCATCGGCATCTATTGTGGTCGCAGTTGTATCATAATTATACATTCCACGCTCACTAGGATAATAGGCTAAATCCAAAAACTGCACGATTGGAACTGTTCCATAAGCCAACTGAGAGTTGGTAAAAATATCAGTTTGTTTCACCAAACGCATTCTACTGTCTGACAACATAGACGGATCGTCATTGATGTGTTTTGGTCTTAACGCGTTGTCAGAATAAAATAATTGATCAATTTGGTACCACGCTACTTTTGCTCTTTTATAACCTGCTGCTAAATTTTTAGAACTTGCTTCAGGAAACAAAGATGGTTGACCCTGCGGAATTGAAGCCATTTTCCAAGCACTGACACTTTTCAAATCAATGGTCGTTTGGCTGCCTTCAAAATCATCAATGTAGGACATTCCGTCTTTGGTAATTGCTTTTGGAACACCAGGAATTAAATGCGCAACTTCTCCTGTAAATGAAATACTAGATTTCGCTTTGGTTGAAATTACCGGTAATAAATCAACCAATTTGGTCAAAAATGGCAAATCTTTTCTAAAGGCAATATCTAGACCTAATACATTGTTTTTGAATGGTTCACTTCCAATATCTACTTTTTGAGTAACAGGTCTTTCCATCATTCTCATCCAAGTTCCGCCAATGTTGAAATCTTCAGAAAAGCGATAATTCATGTGCGTTCCAATCAAAGATTTGGCTTGAAAACCGAAAACCGAATTACTTTCGATTGAAATCTTTAAAGGTGTATTTGATTCTAAAATACCTGTGTTCAAAATTTTGACACGACCTAAATTATAATCAACAGTAAAATCTTGACCTTCTACTAATTTGATTCCTCCCGCGGTGATCGTAACTGCACCTTGGGGAACGTTCAATGAATTTAAGGGAATATCAGAAGTAACCGAAGATTGATATTGTCCTTTTAATACGAATCTGTTTTTTAGTGGTATTTGCTGTGCGGCAGTTTTAGTAGAGTCATACAATTCTGTGTAAGCAGTATTATTTACGATTGCTTCAGGAATATTTGCATCTAGTAATTTTTGCTTCAAAACCTGACCAAATGGTTCAACAGTAGAAAAGTAAACACGACCATTACGTGGATTTACAGTTCCTCCTCTTTCTGATCTATTTCCTGTAAAAGTCATTGGGGCAAAATCAAACAAACCATCAGAAAATGGCTGTTCATTCATATTGATTCTGTCCATTTCCAATACCGTAACTAATTGTTTGTCCTTGATTCCTTCAGCAGGGAAAAATGGCACTAACAAACTATTTTCGGGATTGTTATATAAAACATCTAGTCTGAATCCTGTTTTATCCAATTGATAAGCACCAATTGAATAAACATTTTTCATCATCAAATCCCAAATTCTATTTTTCGGATTAGTCAATGTTGGTTTCAATAACTTCAAAATCAAAGCATCCTGGCCTGAAACTCCGTCAACTGAAAATTCACCTACTTGGTAAGTTTCTCCCCTATAAGTATATTCATAAGCGACCGCAAGTACCTCATCATTATTCAAAGGTAAATTCAATGAAATGAAACCCAAAAGTGCATTGTAAGAATATTCTTGATCAGTTAATTTTCTTGCGTTTTCAACTTTTTCATAATGCTTCGCTTGCTCAAAAGGACCTGGGGACACACCTTGTGCTGATAAAGTAGAAACTGCATTAGAGAAACCTCTAATTCCTGCTTGAGCCGCGGCCCATTCATATAATCCATTGGCTTCGTTGTCAGGAAATTTAGCATTGGTTAAAGACCCTGG
This sequence comes from Flavobacteriia bacterium, assembly GCA_947462925.1. Taxonomy (GTDB): domain Bacteria; phylum Bacteroidota; class Bacteroidia; order Flavobacteriales_D; family Crocinitomicaceae; genus JAQVCM01. Next base: position 15,768 of record CANHQP010000032.1, read on the forward strand.
AGTTCCCTCCACGTTTTGTGCTTTAGATTCACCTAAATCTGCAAATGCGACAATATTTCTTGTGTTTTCAGTATTGTTGACACGATTTGTCAACCACACTTCCATTCTAGTTATATTTATTTCAGACTTTGGAATCGGCAAAGTTGACATTGCTTCATCATACTCGTCTCGGAAATTTAGATTAATGAAATAGTGTCTATTAGCTTCGTAATTATCCGCTGAAATTTCAAAAGGTTGAATTTGAGCCTTTCCAGCAATGTTAATTTCTTGTCGTTTACTCTTAGATGAAGCCATAATTCCATCAACAGTAAATCTTCCAAATTTCATTTGAGAATAAACTCCAAAAAGCACTTGAGAACCTTGAATCAAAGATGTTTTCAAAGGAAGTGTAACGTTACCTACTTCCAATTTTTGCATGATTTGGTCTTCATCGCCCGTATAACCAAGTTTGGTGATGTTGTCAAAATCAAAAGCTGCTTGGGTATTGTAACTGGCGTTCAATTTAATTTTAGTCCCAATTTGTCCAACTAAATTTAATTGTATTTGCTGTTGGAAATCAAAACGTGTAATTCTTCTTTGTTTAACAGGCAAAATGGGATTATCATATCTGGATGAATTGACACCAAACGACAATTCAATAGATCCTTGAGGACGAATACTGATTTCGTTGGAACCAAAAATATTCGTAAATGCTTTCCCGGGGATTTTAATTGATGGTTGAAAACCTCTTTTTGCTTGCGTTTCAGCATCAATTTTTTCCTTCCAATTTTCTTGCATCGCTTTGCGACGTTCGTATTCCAAATATTCTTCCAACGTCATCATGGAAGGATTTCGGTAATTCAAATCAGATTGACCAATTGTTTCTTTAAAAATGTAAGTACCCGTTTTTGGATCATAGACTATCGCAGGAGTAACAGAAGATGGATCACCCAAATCAAAACTCTGAGTGGTTGTTTGCGTTGGATCAATATTATTGTTGATTGGAAACGGTAAAGTATCCGGTGGATTATTTTGCCCGAAGACCAAACTGGTAAACATACACGTTAAGACAAAGAATAATGTCTTAAGGTTCAATAACTTATTAATAAAAATATCTTTTTTCAAAACTTATAAAATTTTGAGTGCGTCTTTGATTAGTTTTTCAACGGTTTCATCACCAGTACTCACTTTATCTAAAGCTTTATCTGCGGCTTTTTTATCAAAACCTAAGGAAACCAAAGCGGTTAACGCATCAAATCGATTCGTATTGTTTCCTGAGAAAATATTTCCTGCTGTAATATTGAATTTTAACATTTTATCTTTCAAATCGATGATCACGCGTTGAGCGGTTTTTACACCAATTCCTTTGATACTTTGAATTGTTCTAACATCTTCATTTTGAATTGCTAGTGCAATATCTTCCGTAGAAAGTGAAGAAAGCATAATCATGGCGGTATTTGGCCCTATACCCGAAACCGAAATCAAATGATTAAACATTTCTCTTTCTTCCTTAATTGCAAAACCATAAAGTAGTTGAGCGTCCTCACGCACAATAAATTGCGTATAAATCAAAATTGATTCATCAGAAGAAAGTGCAGAAAATGTATTCAAAGAGATTTTTACTTCATATCCAATTCCACCGCATTCTATGATGAGATTGGTTGGGTTTTTCTCTATTAATTTACCATTCAGGTGCGTAATCATTTTTCAGTGTATTGATTGGCTGACCTTCGCTCATCAAAAAGACGCGCGAACCATCAAAAATAACTATTTGTTTTGAGCGTCCACTACAGCAACTTTTACCATATTGATAATTTCTCTAACAGATGCACCCATTTGAACTACATGAATTGATTTTTTCAAACCAACTAAGACTGGTCCGATTGTTTCAGCTTCTGTTAATTCTTGCAATAATTTATATGCGATGTTTCCTGAGGAAAGATTCGGAAAAATCAATGTGTTTACTTGTTTGTTTGCAAGTGTAGAAAATCCAAATTTTTCGTTCATCAAATCACTGTTCAATGCAAAGTTGGCTTGCAATTCTCCATCAACACAAATAGAAGGATATTTTTCATGTAAAATTTCCACTGCTTGAGCCATTTTATCAGCATCTTTTCCAGGTGATGAACCAAAGTTTGAGTAGCTCAACAAGGCAATCTTTGGAGTTACTTTAAATTTACGGATTGTTTTAGCAACATTACTAGTAATTTCAGCGATTTCTTCTGCTGTCGGATCCATATTGATGGTCGTGTCAGCCAAGAACAATGGTCCTCGTTTGGTCATTAAAATATAAAGACCAGAAACAACATTCACGTCTTTTTGTGTTCCAATCGTTTGAATCGCAGGCCTAACTACATCCCTGTAATTTCTTGTCAAACCAGATATCATTGCATCTGCTTCTCCTGTTTCCACCATCATTGCGCCAAAATGGTTTCTTTCGCGCATAATTTGAATGGATTCAAACTCTGTAAAACCTTTGCGCTTTCTATTTTCAAAAAATCCTTTTCCAAAACGAATTCTTCTTTCTTCCTCTTCTTCTGATTTTGGATCTACAATTTCAAATTCAGAAAACTCCAAAGCATATTCGTTGATTAAACTTTCTATTTTCTTTCTTTTTCCAAGCAAGATTGGATATGCTATTCCTTCTTCACTGGCAAATTGTGCCGCTTTCAAAATTTTATAATGATCCGCTTCTGCAAATACCACTCTTTTTGGGTTGCTTTGCGCTTTGATGGTCAAATTTCGAATCAATTTATTGTCTAATCCTAATCTGCTTTTCAATTCCATTTCATAAGCATCCCAATCCAAAATTGGATTTTTTGCAACTCCTGAATCCATTGCTGCTTTTGCAACAGCTGGTGCAACATAATAGATCAAACGTGTATCTAATGGTTTTGGAATTATTTGCTCACGACCAAAAGAAATGTTTTTATCACCATAGGCTTCTATTACTTCTTCAGGAATGGTTTCTTTTGCCAATGAAGCAATTGCTTTTACAGCAGCCAATTTCATTTCTTCGTTGATGGTTGTAGCACGAACGTCCAAAGCACCTCTAAAAATAAAAGGAAATCCAAGTACATTATTTACCTGATTAGGATGGTCTGAACGACCTGTTGCCATGATAATGTCTTCACGAACTGACATAGCATCTTTATAAGTAATCTCAGGATCTGGATTTGCCAGGGCAAAAACAATTGGATCGGCCGCCATACTGGCAACCATTTCTTTGGAAACTATATTTCCTTTTGATAATCCAAGAAATACATCTGCCCCAACAAAGGCTTCAACCAAGGAAACTGCTTCGTCATGTGAACCAAAAAGCAATTTTTCAGCTTCTAATTCTGTTCGCTTTTTAGACAATAAACCTTTGCTGTCGAACATGAAAATATTTTCATATTTTGCTCCAAGGGTTGTATATAATTTTGCACAAGACATGGCAGCTGCTCCAGCTCCAGAAATCACAATTTTCACATCTTTAATGTCTTTATTTGCAAGCTCCAGCGCGTTAAGTAAAGCTGCTGAGGAAATAATTGCCGTTCCATGTTGGTCATCGTGCATGACAGGAATATCTAATTCCTCTTTTAATCTTCTTTCAATTTCAAAAGCCTCAGGTGCTTTAATGTCTTCCAAATTAATTCCTCCAAATGTAGGAGAAATTGCCTTTACCGTTTGAATGAAAAGTTCGGGATCACTTGCGTCTATTTCGATGTCAAAAACATCAATGTCAGCGAATATTTTAAACAATACACCTTTTCCTTCCATTACAGGTTTAGAAGCCAATGGTCCTATATCTCCTAATCCCAAAACGGCAGTGCCATTTGAAATTACAGCAACTAAATTCCCTTTCGAGGTATATTTGTAAACATCGTCTTTGTTTTCAGCTATTTTCAAGCATGGTTCAGCAACGCCAGGAGAATAAGCCAATGACAAATCTCTTGGTGTGGAGTATGGCTTTGTAGGTACTACTTCAATCTTCCCAGGTTTCCCAGAAGAATGATAATCTAATGCGTCTTGTTTGCGAACTTTCGCCATAATTTTTTTTTACTAAAGTAAGGAGGCAAATTTAAACAAAAAAAGCGGACTGTACAAAACAGTCCGCCTTTGAAAACGTTGAAACTTTGTAATTATTTATTTGATAATTGACAAAGGTTTTTGAGTTGAAACACCATTGATAGTAATGTTCACGAAGTACATTCCACCATTTAATTTAGAAGTGTTTACATTTACAGTTTTTTGACCGTTAACAGTACCTAAATCATCAGCGATAACAACTTGACCTAATGCATTTATAACTTGGTAAGAAACTTTAGAGTTGTTGTTTGTAGCGATATCCACAGTGGCTTCGTTTTGAGCTGGGTTTGGATAGATGTTGAACATTGTCAATACTTCTTCATTTTCATTGATTCCTAATACGAAATTCAATACACCATCAACAGTTGTAGCAGTACCGAAATCAAAAGGAGCTTTCAAGTTTGTGTACAAAGTGTTTGCACCTTGTTTGATTCTAAAACCATATCCACCAGCTGGATTAGTACCATATGTGAAACCGTCACCATATGAATCCATTAATTTCAAACTGTAGCAATCAGAACCTGGAAGTGTGATATCGTGTGTTTTAGTTTTCAATGCATCAGCACCACCTGCGTTTTGACCGTTTCCAACATAAGGACCGCCATTTGCAACTGCAGTATTAGAGCTGTTCAATAACTGCCATGTAGTTTCTGCAGGATAGTTATCAGTCATGACTTCCAAAGTAATCATTGTACCTGTAGCTGTTGCAGCTTTAGTGATGTTTTTAGAAGCAGAAGCTGTTGCACCAACAGTACCTGCACCACCATTAACAGATGTCAAAGTTACAGTTACACTATTTGAAGCAACTGGTGAGAAATTCAAAGCTGGAATTGTAATGTCAGCTGTTCCAAATGCAGGAATGTTTCCAGTCCAGTTGTAAACTACTGGTGTACCACCGTTCACAGTTGAAGAGAAAGACAAAGCACTGATTGCATCACCGCTATTTTTAACTTTTACGATTGGAGAAATACTTCCGTTAGTAGCACAACCAATGTTAAATTCATTGTTGATAGATTGCAAAATTGCAGTCGCAGCAGGAACATTTACATAAGTAGGAGTTACTTCAGCTGCAGAAATAATTTTACTGTCTTCGAATGTATTTTGACCCTCGTGCAAGAAAGCAAAGAATTCTAATTCGCCAATGTTCAAATCAACACCGTTGATTGCAGCTGGTAAAGTATAAGTAACTGTTCTTGTGATAACACCTGTTTGAGAAGCGTCAATTGCTTCGCCCGGAGTTCCTCCTGCATTTAAGAAACCACGGAACATGTGTTGGTGTAAGTAGTTTCCATTAGGCAAAACTGCTGCTGGATTGTAAGTTGCACCTGCTGTTTGTGGACCTTCAAAATTATTTTGAACGTAACCAATATTCAAATATTGGTTTGTTCCTGCAGCTTGAGGAGTTGTATAAAACATCTCAACATTCAAAGTTAACACTCTTGTTGCAGCATCAATTGTTGCATCCATCGCGATATTAACTGGAGAAGCTTCCGTCAAACGAGCAGCAACTTGACTTGTCCAATTTTCACGACCAGTTGCTAAAAATTCTTCAGCACCAAATGCAGTTCTTTGAACTGCCCCTGCTGGATATCCTTCTGGAGCCAAAAATGCGTCTAATGCAGTCCCAGCAGTTGTTCTTAAATCTGGCTGACCTGCACCTGGCGCTGCAAATCCGCCCGCATGAATATTCACCAAAACCACTCTATTTGGATTTGCATCGGAAATTTGCTTTGCTAATAAATGTCCAGCTGGACAGTATTGACAATTGATACCTGTCAATTCTTCTAAAACCACGTTTTTATTTTGTGGCGATTGAGAAACTGGCGTTTGTTGAGCAAAGGAAAAACCTGCACCCAAAACAACGTTCCCCAAAATGAGTAATGTTCTTTTCATAACTTTATAGTTTTTTTTGTTAATCCAAAGGTAAAGTTTTAATTGATGTGTTAAAATTTATACTATGTTTTTTTTATTATAATATAAAATCTATTCTTGGAAACCTAAATGTTAACTACTTGTTAATAACCTTCAATTAATTACTTTTACAAAAATTTTCAAAGTATGAAATATTTAATCGTTGGACTTGGAAATCCCGGTACAAAATATGCAGAAACAAGACACAACATTGGTTTTAAAGTTGTCGATGCATTTGCAAAGGAATGTGGAGGAGTTTTTTCAGTTCAAAAACATGCAGAAGTATCGCAAGTTAAATTTAAAGGCAGACAAATTGTACTTTTAAAACCAACCACTTTTATGAATTTAAGTGGCAAAGCTGTTAATTATTACATGCAATCTGAAAAAATATTAAAAGAAAATGTTTTGGTAATTACAGATGACTTATCATTGCCTTTTGGAAAATTGCGCATGAAAATGAAGGGCAGTGATGGCGGACATAATGGGTTGAAAGACATACAAGCAACCTTGAATTCCCAAGAATATACAAGATTGCGTTTTGGAGTTGGAAGTGAATTCAATAAAGGACAACAAGTGGATTATGTTTTGGGAGAATGGTCCCCTGAAGAACAAAAATCGCTTCAAGAGAGAATTGATGTTGCTACTGAATTTATCAAAGGTTTTACTACAATAGGTGTAAATCTTACAATGACAAATTGGAACAATAAATGAAATTTCAAGATTGGAAAGCACATTTGGCGTTATTTTTTGTCAATACATTATACGGTGCAAGTCATGTTTTGGCCAAGGGTGTAATGCCCCTCTTTTTGACTCCAAGTGTTTTCATCTTATTCCGCGTATTAGGAGCAACGTTGCTGTTTTGGTTGGTTAAATTATTACTTCCTACTCAAAAAATAGAAAAGAAAGATTATTTACTGCTTGCTGTTTGCGGACTTTTTGGTGTTGCAACAAATCAACTTTGCTTTTTTTATGGCTTAAATTTATCATCGGCCATTAATTCAGGAATCATCATGACCACCAATCCTATTTTGGTAATCATTTTGGCCTATTTTCTAATCAAAGAAAAAATTACGCTTTCAAAGGTTGCAGGTATTTTAATCGGTGCGGCGGGAGCAATCTTGTTAACATTGGCTGGTTCTTCGGGAAAAGGTGATTCACTTTTTGGCGATTTATTTCTTTTTATTAACGCTTTGAGTTACGCCATCTATTTGGTAATCGCTAAACCACTTATGAAAAAGTATAATCCTTTGACGGTGATCACTTATGTTTTTACCTTTGGTTTGGGTTTTGTACTCCTTTTTCCACCAACTTTAAGCGAGGTTTTTCAAACTAATTTCCAACAAATTACATGGGAAATATGGTCCAAAATTATTTACGTTGTTGTTGGCGTAACATTTTTAACTTACCTTTTAACCATGTATGGATTGAAATATTTAAGTCCTGCTGTTTCTAGCGCATACATTTACTTTCAGCCAGTTTTGGTGATATTCTTCGCGTTTTTCCTTAGTTATGTGGGATTTGCAGAAGACTACACGGATACCATCACATGGCAAAAAGGTGTGTATATGTTCCTGATTTTTGTCGGCGTTTGGCTCACCACTAGAAAACAAAAAGCTTGATGTTATTTTAGCAAATTTATATGTCCCGTGTACACTTTTCGTTCATCATTGTTATTTACTTTAAACGAAATTCTCCAGACATAAATTCCATCTTGCACCAATCCGGTTGTTTGAATGTAAGTACCATCCCAACCAACGTTTACATCATTTGATTCAAAAATAATTTCTCCCCAGCGATTATAAATTGACAAATTGTAACTGTAAGGATCATATCCCGAAGTAAAAATTGGCTTGAAAACTGGATTGTGCTCATCATCGTCGGGAGTAAACGCATTCGGTACATAAAATATTAGCTGTTGGTCATAGGTAATATTAATTGAATAAGTACTCTGACATCCAAGCGCTGAAGTCGCAGTTAATTCAATCGTGTATCCTAAATCATTTTGCGCATAAGTATGCGATGGATTCTCATCTGTAGCAATATCACCATCTCCAAAATTCCAAAAATAAGTGCTTGCACCAGTAGATAAATTTTCCAAATCAATTGTAGGATTTTCATCTGTTAATTGCAAAGGATTTCCAGTGAAAAAAGCAACAGGATTTGACTCAACACAAATATAATTTGCGGCAGAACTTGAACCTGAACATCCATTTAGCGTTGTTGCCAAAGTTACATCATAGCAACCTGCTTGATCAAAAGTAAAAGTCGGATTGCAACCGGTTAATGTACTTCCATTACTAAATGTCCAAACACATGCATTTGGATCACTATTAGAGGTACTTGTAAATTGAACTGTCAATGGAACACAGCCTGAAAGCGTATCGGCAATAAAACTCACAACTGGACTCAGATTTACAGTTACAGTTCCTTGTGTGGCGGAACTCGAGCAACCGTTCAAGGTGTAAACAACCGTGTAATTGGTCGCGACCATTGGTGAAACTGATATCGCATTGGTTGTTTCTCCATTTGGATTCCATAAAAATGTTCCTCCTGAAACAGAAGGTATTGCCGTTAAAGTGGCTGTTTGATTTTGACAAATTGATGTACTATTTACCGCAACCGTCGGCGTTGGATTTACAGTAACAGTTGTCGATGTGGAAACCGATGAGCAACCATTTAAAGTATAAACCACTGAATAATTGCTTGTAGTATTTGGACTAACTGTAATCGAAGCTGTCGTTTCTCCACCTGGCGACCATAAATAGGTTCCACCAGCAATATCTGGAGTTGCAGTAATCGTACCCGAATTTCCTGCACAAATTGAAACTGAATTTACTGAAACTGTTGGAATTGGATTCACCACAATACTTGCGTTTCCAGATGCGGAATTTGAACAATTTAAATCACTTACAAATGTCAGTGCGTACACACCTTGTGAATTTCCCAAAGTAATCGGAGAAGTACTTCCTGTAGCTGCAGTTTGAGCAACTCCATCAATCGTAAAATCAATCGTCCAAGGACCAATTCCTGCTACATTTGCTATAACTGGAGTCGTTGCACTTCCAGCACAAAAACTTCCTCCGCCAGAAATTGTGGCTGTTGGCAAAGCACCTGATCCTTGACTAATAACAATACTTGAGTTTGGAGAAACACATCCATTGATTGTGGTCGATAAAGTGATGGTTCCAGAATTTGAAACAGTAATTGACTGCGTAGTTTCATTCGTGCTCCATAAATTTCCTGTTGCATAATTGGAGGTCAATTGTACGCTTCCTCCAGGACAAAATGTAGTTGGACCATTGGCTGTAATTGCTGGCGCGGCTGGAGTTGGATTGACAGTTACGCTTACAGTTTGCATCAAACCTGAACAAGTACCGACGGTAGAAACTGGAGTTACTTGGTAAACCACTATTTCGGGATTTGAAGTTGAATTAGTGAGTGTATTTGTAATCGTCGAATTTGTTTGATTCGTCAAAATTTCTCCAGTAACATTTGGATTATCAATAGCCAACCAAGTAAAAGTTGCAGGAATATCGGTAGTTAAAGGAAGATTAAAAGTATATCCTGTGCATAAATTTGCAATAGTCGCAGAAGTCAAAATTGGGGTGTTACCCAAACTTATCGTAGTAGTTCCAGTAGCAATATTGGAACAGTTGGCATCGCTAATTCCTGTCAAAGTGTAAACACCGACCGCATTTCCTAAATCAATCGGCGAACTAGTACCAACAATGGCTGTTTGTGCAACTCCATCAATTTGATAATCAATTGTCCATGGGCCAACTCCCGTAACCGCAACTTGAATGGGTGCGATGGGGTCAGAACCACAATAAACTGCACCTCCAGAAATACTCGCCGTAGGCAATGCGCCTGCCGTTTGCGTAATAGTAATACTTGCTTGCGCAGACGAACAACCGCTTGCATCCGTGTAACTTAAGGTGTAAGTTCCAGAGCTATTGACCGTGATTGTTTGGTTCGTTTCATTCGTACTCCAAAGATTTCCGACTGCGCTGCTGGAAGTCAATTGAACATTTCCTCCCGGACAAAAAGTAGTTGGTCCATTTGGTGTTATTGTTGGTGCAGGCAAATTTGTGTTTACCGTAACAGCAATATTTTGCGCTGTTCCAATACATGTTCCAGCAGTTGGAGTGACAGTATAATTTACCACTTGAGAAATCCCAGAAGAATTAGTCAAAGTATTGGAAATGGTTGAAGAATTTTGAGTTGTCAAAGATTCACCTGTCACGTTTGGATTGTCTGTTGCAATCCAAGAATAAGTTGCCGGAACATTACTTGTCAATGCTAAGTTCAATACGTTTCCAGTGCAAATTGTTGCCGTGTTGGCATTCGTGATTGTGGGCACTGGATTCAGGGTGACTGCAATAGTCTGCGGAGTTCCAGCACAACCATTCGCTGAAGGAGTTACACTGTAATTAACTACTTGAACAGTAGATGAATTATTGGTTAAAGTATTGTCAATTTGAAGAGTGTTTTGCGTTGTAGTGCTCTCTCCCGAAACAGAAGTGTTGTCAGTTGCAATCCAAGAATAACTTGTTCCAAAATCACTGCTCAAAGGAATGTCGAGCGTTGATCCACTGCAAATTGTTGCAGTATTCGTGCTTGTCATTGTCGGTGATGGATTGACAGTTACAGTGGCTGAAATACACGACGAAGCAGGTGTACAAGATGTTCCAGCATTTCTAACAAAATAGGTCGTGGTGGTGGTTGGTGAAACGGTAATCGAAGTTCCTGTTCCTACCAAAGTTCCACCGCAAGAACCTGTGTACCATTGCGAAGTGGCTGTTCCACCAACTGCCGTTAAAGTCGTACTTTGATTTTGACAAATCGCAGTATTTCCTGTAATATTTGTTGGTGCTACGAGCGGCGTTGGAATCGTTGCCGTGAGATTAGAAATGACAACATATTGTTTGGGATTATTGTAGTTGGTCGGTGTCGCAGCTGATCGATACAAAATAGTAACTGTTGAAATACAATCAGAAGCTGAACCAACGTTGATTTCATTGTTTCCCCAGCACGTACAAGCTGTTGACATTCCTGCGTTGTAAGTCAAAGCTGTTGAACCTGAACCAGTAACAGTTCCACCGGTTGAAACGCAAGCAGTTCCCACATTGAAAACATTGACCGCTGCTGCTGCAGAATTTGTTCCAGAAATAGTTATTTTATCAGTCCACGAACCAAAACCGTCATCGTTTACATCATACAATTTAAAATTAACAGGGCCTTGAACTGGTGAACTGAATGTAATGGTTGTGGTAATTGTTTTGGTTGTATTTGTTGTCCAATCAGTACTTAGCAACATTCCTTGATTGGCTGCAGAAATTCCGCTACATCCGCCACCGTTCACTGTTGAACCAGTTGGAAACCAAATGGGAGAAGCATCTTGCCAAACATTTTCAGAATTCACAATCGTCGCCGACATCGTAATTCCTGCAACATTTGTAGTGTAAGTTCTATTGGTTCCTGTGCCACCATAAGTGCCACTCCACGGGAATGTAGTTTGGGAAAATAAACAAGAAAATGCTAAGAAAATAGCAGTAATACTAGCAATGAATTTCATTAATTGGGAGAGTTTTGATTAATTCTAGCTAATCAAAAGTACCAAAAAAATTTAAATTGAAATGAGTGCTAGCACCTCAAAATAAATTGAAAATACTATTTACCTTTCAAATCCATTGCTTTTAATGTGTTCATCATCAATGAAGCAATGGTCATTGGACCAACACCCCCAGGAACTGGAGAAATGTAAGAACATTTAGGAGCAACCTCATCAAATTTGACATCACCAACTAATTTCCATCCTGAAACTTTCGTTGAATCTTGCACACGCGTTGTTCCAACATCAATAATCACAGCACCGTCTTTCACCATGTCAGCGGTCACAAAATTCGGTTGACCAAGAGCGGCGATGATGATGTCGGCTGTCAAACAAATTTCTTTCAAATTAACTGTTTGGCTGTGCGCTAACGTTACGGTGCAATTTCCTGGTTCAGTATTTTGAGAAAGCATGATACTCAAAGGCATTCCAACAATGTTTGAACGACCAATGATTACACATTTCTTTCCTGCGGTTTCAAGATTGTTTCTTCTAATTAATTCGATAATTCCTGATGGCGTTGCAGATACAAATCCAGGTAAATTCAATGCCATTTTTCCCAAATTCATTGGGTGAAAACCATCTACATCTTTTTGAGGGTCAATCGCTAAAGTAACTTTCATCTCATCAATGTGCGCAGGCAAAGGCAATTGTACGATAAAACCGTCGATACTTTTGTCTTCGTTTAATTGTTTGACTTTGTTCAATAAAACTTCTTCTGAAACAGAATCATCGTAGCGCATCAAAGTGCTTTCAAACCCACATTCTTCGCAAGATTTCAGTTTGTTTGCGATGTAAGTCATTGACCCACCATCTGTTCCCACTAAAATAGCTGCTAGATGAGGGATTTTTTTTCCTTCCGCTTTCCTTGCTTTAACTTGTTGCGCTATTTCAGCTTTGATTATTCTTGCTGTTTCTTTTCCGTCTAACAATTCCATGCGTTCTGATTTTGGGGCAAAGATAGTGAGATAATCAGGAATGAAAAAAAATGCCATGAATTATTTAAACAATTCATGGCAAAAAATATGTTTCAAAAAAGAATGAATTAACCCTTTTTAGCAGAGAAAAATTTTCTTTTATTCGATTTTGGCGCTGCTGCTTTGTTAGGATTTGGTCTACCTTGCGCTCCAGGATTTGGCTTTCTTTGTCCGCCGCCGCCTTGCGCTTTTTTAGGAGCTGGTGCGTCCATTTTTGGCGCTACTTCCATTGGAAATGGATGTATTGTATTTCTTGGGATTTGCAATTTAATCAACTTTTCAATGTCTCTCAAATAAGCAATTTCTTCGTGGTCACAGAATGACATCGCCATTCCTTCCAATCCTGCGCGACCAGTACGACCGATGCGGTGAACGTAAGTTTCTGGAATATTTGGAATCTCAAAATTGATTACGTAAGCCAACGCATCCACATCAATTCCTCTTGCTGCGATATCCGTTGCAACTAGGACGCGAATCGTTTTGTTTTTAAAATTGGTCAACGCTCTTTGACGCGCATTTTGTGCTTTGTTTCCGTGAATTGCTTCTGCTTTAATTTGGTGTTTCACCAGCAATTTAACCACTTTATCAGCGCCATGTTTGGTTCTTGTAAACACAAGTGCCGTATCAATTTCAGGATTTTCTAAAATATGCAACAACAGAGCATTTTTATTACCCTTGTCAACAAAGTATAACTCTTGGTCAATCTTTTCAACCGTTGATGAAGGAGGTGTAACCTCAACTTTATCAGGATTTTGCAAGATTGTTCCTGCCAATTCAACGATTGCTGGTGGCATGGTTGCAGAGAAGAAAAGCGATTGACGTTTGTCTGGAATAACCTTCAAAAGCCTTTTGACATCGTGAATGAATCCCATGTCTAACATTCTGTCTGCTTCGTCAAGTACAAAAATCTCAACGTGTTGCAAAGAAATTTCTCCTTGAGCGATTAAATCTAATAATCTTCCTGGTGTAGCTACCAAAACATCGATGCCACTTTTCAATCTATTTACTTGTGCTAATTGCGAAACGCCGCCAAAAATAACGGTGTTTTTCAAGGATAAATCAGCACCATAAGCTGTTAAACTTTCGCCGATTTGAATGGCTAATTCTCTCGTTGGAGTGACAATTAACGCACGAATTTTGCGCTTGTTTCCGTGTTGAATATTTTCAGATAATAATTGTAAAATTGGCACTGAAAAGGCGGCAGTTTTTCCTGTTCCCGTTTGTGCACACGCCAACAAATCCCCGCCTTTTAAAACGATTGGAATTGATTTTTCTTGAATTGGTGTTGGATTTGTGTATCCTTCTTTTTTGAGTGCAGAAAGGATTGGAGCACTTACTTCTAAATCTTCAAAGGTCATATAATCATTGTAGAAAGCCTTGATGAATATTGAATTGGCTTTCATTTAAGACTGCGAAGTAACGATAAATTTTCGGGATACGCAATTTATCGGCATTAGCAGGAATCTATGTCCCACAAAAAAGGTTGATTTGTTTTGCTCAAATCAACCTTTCTATATTTAGTCTTCGTCCTCCTCTTCTTCTTCAGTTTCGTCGGCTACATCGTAGTCATCATCCACATCATCGTCTTCGGTTTCATCTTCTTTAACATCATCTGGAATGTCATCTTCAAAATCCTCCTCATCTTCATCATCGTCGTCAATTGGAGCTTTTACTGGTTTTCCTACTGGTTTGTTCAGTTTAACCAAATAAATGATTTCTTCGGTTTCCCAAAGCAAGGCATCTAAAGTTTCTCCTGTTGGTGTCTTGATTTGAGTCATTCCTTCTGAAAATCCATCTGGAAAAGCAACCAATAATTGCTTTTTTTGATCGATTGTGAGTTTATCATAACTTACAATGGCACGTTTTTTTGTCATAACAACCTTTTATATTTCTAATTTAAGTATTCTGTGAATTGGTAATACTGTATTTTGTTTCAATACAATTGCTGAATCTGTAACAGCCCAAATGGTAGTGTCAACTCTTTTTTTACCTTGATCGTCAGCAAAATAAATTCTAACTTTTTGGTGTTCTAAATTTCCTAAAGTAATAGCGCGATCCACTGAAGCACGTCTTTCTTTCTGAGCTGATTCACTTGTTAAGATGTCTTCTTGTGGGAAATGAAAGGTATGAACCTGTTCTTTTTCTACTAATTGAAATTCATTGCTATCCATTGCTTGCTATTTGATTTGGCAAAAATAAATGAAAACACGAATTGAACTAATAAAAACTACATTAAACCTGAATTTTTTTTGATTTTTTTATAAAATTCACATTTTCGAGGAATTTTGATTGTTTAAAATCAAAAAGGGCCTTCTGTTCAGAAAGCCCAAATTGTTATTATTAAACTGTAGTTTCAAATTTAAAAAATCAGGTTATCGATTAAAGCTTTGAACAAGTTCACGGTTTCGAGTAAATCATGTGACAAAAGAACTATTATACTCTTAAATCAAACTAGAAAATGAAAACTGCCTCTCCAATGCAGTTGCGTCACATTCTTTACTTTACGAAACCAAGACTCAAATAATAACCTGATTTTTATCTCCTTATTTCTAATACAAATATAGATGACGGTTTGAATTGGAGTCAAGAAAATGAATATTGATGGTCTATTTTTGAATATTTGAGCCCTCTGAATGATTTTAGATTTTTTTTAAAAACCAAAACGCTTTGTTCTTGGTATTATTCTACCTATTAAAAAATGGCTGCAAGTACTTTTGTTACATCTTCTGGTACGTCGATATTGGGTGTTTCAATATCGGTTTCTACCACTTTGATTGGAAAACCATAATACATCCAACGCAATTGTTCTAAAGATTCAATCTGTTCTAAAAAAGTTGGTGCCAATTGAATAATTGTTTTTAATGTTTCTGCTCGATAGGCATACAAACCAATGTGGCGCAAATAAGGATATTGGGTGAGTGGATTTTCCTTAGAATTAGTAAAATTGGGAATGGGACTTCGTGAAAAGTACAAGGCTTGATTTTGATGATTAACAACGACTTTAATTCGATTGGGATTTAAAATCGCTTCCATATCAATGTCTCTAATTCCTAAAGTAGCAATCTTCACTTGTGGATCAATAAATACTTCAATCAAAGCATCCAACTGCCTGAAATCAACCAATGGTTCATCCCCTTGAATGTTAATAACCACATCAATGTCGTCAAAATGCGAAGCAATTTCACCACAACGATCTGTACCACTTGGATGCGAATCTTTGGTCATCATTACTTTTCCTCCAAAAGATTCTACAGCTTCCACTATTCTTTCGTCGTCTGTTGCTACAATTACATCTGAAAGCTTGGTTGACTTTTTAGCACCTTCATAAACGCGTTGTATCATGGTTTTGCCCTTTAAATCAATCAGTGGTTTCCCCGGAAATCGAGAAGACCCATATCTTGCTGGTATAATGCCTAAAACTTTCAAATTTTTGTTGTTTTGATTTCACTGCTAAATTAGAAATTTTATGGCATAAAAAAACTGTCAACTCCATTGAGAAATTGACAGTCTAAAAAATTTAATTAGAATGAAATTAGATTTTGGCTTGAATTTGCAAAATGAAATTTCTAGGCGCTTGGATATCTCCTGGGCGACCCATGTATTCTGTGTTTAAAAAGTTATTCACTACAAAACCTAAGCGGTAATTTTCATTGATTTCATATCCAATTCTAGCATCAAAAACCAAATTGCCTCCGTTATTTTCTTGTCTGTATTTTTTCAAACCAGGAAGAATGTATATGCCAGAAGCAGGCAAAACTTCTTCTTCAAATATTTTGTCAATGTTTTTCATGAAACTATTGTATCTCACTGAAAATCCCAAACTGAAACCTTTGTAAACAGCCTCTACATCTGCTTTAGCCAAATGTTTAAATCGATATTTCAATAAATTTCCAGTAGTATCTGAAAATGTTGATCGATAAGACTCATTATTATTTAAACTGATTGGATTCATATAGGTATATCCTATCAAGGTTCTCAATTCAACCTTTCCTATCTTTCCTTCACTACTGAAAGATCCTTCAATTCCAGAAATTCTTGCTTTTTCAGCATTTGATGCTCTAAACCCAACCAAGTTTGAAATTTGATAGCCTTGAGATATAAGTTCACTGAAAATGGCTGCGTCAGCTGGTTTTGTGGGGTCTAATGGATTTCCATTTCTTGGATCATAAACACCAAAAGTAAATTCCATCATGTCATTGTATTGATTTACAAAGCCAGAAACATCTAGCAAACCTTTCCAATTTTCACCGATTTTCACTCCTTGTTTGAAACCAATTTCAGCCGCCCAACCAGTTTCTCTTTGCAAATAGGGGTTAGGGAAAACATTCAAACTTCCAACGGATGTTTGAGTATATCTTTCGGCAATAGCAGGGTAGCGAACACCCTGACCAAAAGAAGCTCTTAAATGCGTATACTTAAATAACTCATAATGCACAGCTGTTCTCAAAATTGGAAAAACGGGGATTTTACTTTTTCGATTCTTGCCGAAGTAATAATCTGAATCTCCCTTTTTTCCATCTTGATCAAAATATTCAAATCGTAAGCCCGCAGTGAAATCTAATTTTTTATATTTCTTTTCTAATTGAGCATATCCCGAGTAGTTGTTGGATTGATGATCACCATACAACGCCGATTTTACTACCGATGTAAATGCTGTTGCACCTGCTGTTAAAAACCAAGTTTTATTCCATGTTTTTTGGTAATTGTAGTCCGTGTAATAAGTTAAAGCAATCGAATTTTGAGCAGAGTTTGTTATACTTTCGTTTAAAACCCTGTAAACTCTTGAGCGGAGATTATGTTTATTCCCCCTTTTTGTTACATATTTCACATATGGATCGATGTTTATTCTTGTTCCTTTATTGATAATTAATGAAGAACCTGCAACATTGATGTCGCTTCCTCCCTGAGGTTGATAGGCTAAAGAATCACTTTCCCATACCACAAACGACCCTAGTTCTTGATAATGAGCAGAATATCCTAAGCCCATCTTCAAGCCTTTCACTTTTTCTGGTTTATAAATAAAAGATCCACTTATTCTTCCTCTTCGCTCTGATTCCCCGTCTCTGTATCCTTTGTTGATGAAGCTTGTAGCAGAAACATTATACCCAAATTTGCGGTACATTTTACCATATGAAATTTCAGCCAATTGAAAAGTAGGATTTGTTCTTCGCCAATTTAAACTTGCCCTTTTTGCATCGTCGTAAATTCCAGATTGAAGTTTAACTTTTAATTCACCCTTCTTGCTAGGATCTCTCTCTGTTACAGCGATAATTCCATTTAAGGCACCACTTCCATAAAGGACAGAAGAAGCTCCTTTAATTACTTCTATTCTAGAAGAAATTTCCATCGGAATAGTATTCCATTTGGCATCGCCGGCATCGCCAGACAACATCGGAACATCATTCCAAAGCAACAATACGCGACTTCCTGCTCCATAAGAATATCCACTTCCTCCTCGAATACTGACTTGGCCATCCATCGCATATACACCTGGGCTTTGATCAACTGCTTGTTCCAAATCTGAGATTGCTTTATTATCAACCAATGCTGGTTTCAAAACTTCCATCGAAATTGGAACCTCTTCGATACTTTGTCCCCTTCTGGATGCTGTGACAACCAAAGTATTTATTTCAACAACCTCTGGATTCAATTTTATTGTGATATATTCAGCAGTAGTAACATCGATGGTATCATTTACAAATGTTTCAGCTGAAACAATCAACTTAAAAGGAAGTTGGTTGTAGGCTATGCTAAAAGATCCGTCTGGATTGGCCGTTGCTTTTTTTCCTTCGGTAGTCTGCAATTTAGCTCCGGGTAAACCTTGATTATTCGAATTATCGACTACTTTTCCTTTGATGTCCTGTCCATAGCAAAATACAGGAAGAAAAATGAATAGTAAAATTTGTTTCATAGTGTTTTTTGCTTAACTTTAGTATGCCGAAAATACCAATTATTTTGAATTATACCGATTTACAACAACAAATTGCACTCACTTTATTGAATAAAATTGGGAAAAAAAGAATCAGAAACATTCTTTCTCAAGTGGATAGCGTTGAAACTTTTTTTAAAGAAAAAGCCTATAATTTATTGAAGATTCAAGGTTTAGGACAAGTGACATTGTCTCAAATAAAAAGAGAAGAGGCTTTAAAAATGGCTGAACCATATGTTGAATATTTTGTTAAAAATTCCATTAAAAGTTATTTTTATCAATTTGTTGATTTTCCACAACGATTAAACCAATGTGACGATGCTCCTTTGATTTTATATGGCAAGGGAGAAATGAATTTCAATGCCCCAAAAACAGTTGCCATAGTTGGAACACGCAATGCTTCTGATTACGGAAAAGCGATTTGCGAAGAATTAATTTCCTCTTTTGTTGGAAAAAACATCGTCGTTGTAAGCGGTTTGGCCTACGGAATTGATATTTATGTACATCAATTGTGCATAAAGTACGGTGTTGAAACTATTGGTGTTTTAGGTCATGGATTAGATCGAATGTATCCTGCAATTCACAAAAATACTGCTTCGCAAATGCAAAAAAATGGCGGTATCTTAACAGAATTTCTTCCCGGAACTGATCCTGATAGAATGAATTTTCCAATGAGAAATAGAATCGTTGCTGGTATGTGCGATGCAACAATAGTAGTAGAGAGTGGACCGAAAGGAGGTTCGCTAATTACTGCTGAACTTGCCAACGATTACAATAGAGATGTCTTTGCTTTTCCTGGTGATATATTTAAAGAATTTTCAAAAGGTTGCAACTTTCTAATTCAGCAAGATAGAGCCCACCTAATCACCCAAAGCAAAGATTTTTTTAGAATTATGGATTGGGGAAATGAAAAAACGTCAGTACCAGTTCAGAAAAATCTGTTTTTAAATGATTTAAATGAAGAAGAAAAAGAAATAGTTACATTTTTGCAAGAAAAAGAAACAGCAAGTATCGATTTTTTAACCTTGAAAATTGGCGTTTCTGTGGGAACAATAAGTGGGTTATTATTGAATCTTGAATTTTTAGGATTGGTAAAATCTTTGCCTGGAAAGAGATATAAATTGGCTTGAAAAAAAGCAAATGTTAAAAGCTAAAAATCAATTTTTTTTAGCTGATTATCCAAATATCTATTTTTTGTTTTACTTTTACCTTGTAAATCATAAATGAATAACTATGAAAAAACTATTACTTTTAGCTTCAATAGCGTTTTTTGGAGCATTGAATTTGAATGCTCAATGTACTCCTGATCCTACCTTGACTAGTTCAGGAATTTACCCAGACAGTGCCACAAACTTTGTTGGCGGATGTGCGGGACAACCTTATGAACAAATTGTACAAAACGTTGTGCCTTTGGATACAACTGTGCCAGTTTTTGGTTTTCCTGTTCCTGCAACTATTGACAGTATCAAATTAGTTAATGTATCTGGACTTCCTCCTGGGATTAACTTTTCTTGTAACCCAAACTCTTGTGCTTTCTTAGGTGGTGAAACAGGTTGCGCAGTGATCGAAGGTACTTGCAACACAGCTGGAACTTACAATTTGGTTTTTGACTTAACTGCTTATGTAACAGTTCAAGGTTTGCCACAATCTCAAGATTTTACATTGACATATTACAAAATTGTAATCGGAACTTGTACTGCAGATTTGGACGAAAATTCTAATTCAATGTTTAAATTGTTCCCTAATCCAGCAAACAACAAAGCGGTAATTGAAGGATTGAAAGGTCAAAACAATATCACTTTGACAAATGCTGAAGGAAAAATCGTTAAAACATACAACATGTTTGAAGGTGCTTCTTTAGAAATGAATTTGGAAGGATTGAACAACGGTTTATACTTTGTTACTGTAAATCATGACAAAGGAACTGAAGTGTTGAAATTGATTAAAGAATAATATTCTCAATCATACTTTGAAAGGTGTGTGTCATTTGATACACGCCTTTTTTTTGTTCCAAATATTCTATTACCTTTGAATTCATGAAGATTTTAGTGGTGCGTTTTAGTTCAATTGGAGACATTGTCTTGACTTCTCCAATCGTCAGATGTATACACCAACAAATTCCAGACGCTGAAATTCATTTTCTAACCAAAAAATCTTTCGAAAGCATTGTTGCAACAAATCCTTTCATCAGCAAAACTTGGACGATAGAAAAATCCATCGATGAACTGATTCCGCAATTAAAAGCTAAAAAATTTGATTTTTTAGTTGATTTGCACACCAACATCAGAACCAAAAACTTAATTCGCAAACTCGGCGTTCCACATGCTAGTTTTCCTAAATTGAATATCGAAAAATGGTTGCTGGTGAACTTCAAAATACCAATGAAAACGAATGTTCACGTTGTCGAAAGGTATTTCAAAGCAGTCGAGAAACTGCATGTTGTAAACGACCATCTTCCTTGCGATTTCTTTTTTCAAACTGAAGACGAAATTGATGTTGCATCACTTGGCGTTGAAAGCAAAAAATTTGTAGCCTTTGCGATAGGTGCACAATTTGCTACCAAAAGAATGCCGATTTCTAAAATGATAGAAGTGGTGAAGCAAATTAAATTTCCAGTGATTTTATCTGGTGGGCCAATGGATAAAGAAACTGCCGATAATATTATCAAAGCGCTTCCAAATCAACAAATTATAAATGCTTGTGGGGGGTTTTCATTGCGACAATCTGCGAGTATTGTAAAACAAGCTTCAGTTTTATTGACGCACGACACCGGTTTGATGCACATTGCGTCCGCTTTTCAAATTCCAATTGTGAGCGTTTGGGGAAATACCGTTCCTGCCTTGGGCATGTATCCTTATTTTCCAGGAAACGAAAATGGATTTTCAATCCACGAGGTGAGTGAATTGAAATGTCGACCTTGTTCCAAAATTGGATTTAAAAGTTGTCCGAAAAAGCATTTCAATTGCATGAATTTACAAGACGCAAAAGCAATTGCAAATGATGTGAATGTGAAATTCAGTTCAGCTACTATTCTTCATTAAACAAAGCGCGCAACTCTTTGGCATCGCTTGGTTTCATTTTTCCAGCCAAAATCAAACTCAATTCTTTTCGTCGCAAAGCACCGTCAAATCTAGCTTTTTCTTCTTCTGTTTCTGGAATCAATTCTGGCACTTGAATCGGGCCGCCGTTTTGATCAACAGCCACAAAAGTGTAAATCGCTTCGTTAGATTTTCTAGTTTTTCCAGTCACTGGATCTTCTACGAAAACATCCACAAAAACTTCCATCGAAGAACTAAACGCACGTGAAACTTTCGCTTCCAAGGTTACAATAGAAGAATGATTGATTGGTTCGCGAAACGAAACGTTGTTTACAGAAGCAGTAACCACGACACGACGAGAATGTCTGTGTGCTGATACACTTGCAATTACATCCATCCAAGCGAGCAATTGACCTCCAAATAAATTTCCTAAGGTGTTGGTGTCGTTCGGTAAAACAATTCTTGTGGTAATGGCTAATGTTTCTGACGCTTTTCTTGATTTCATTGTCTTCGATTTGTGGGACAAAGGTAAACAAAATTACATGCGCTAAGATTTTCAAAATAGGGTGATTCCATTTATTTCACTCATTATTCCTTAACTTTGCGGAAAAATGAACAACAACATGCACAAGCTAATCGCTCAATTTCCAGCAAATATTACTGAAGCTTTTCAAATTGCTTCCGAAATGAAATACCAAAAACCTGCAAATGCAATTCACAACATCGTGGTTTGTGGTATGGGAGGTTCTGGAATTGGTGCTAAATTGGCCGTTCAATGGACGCAAGATGAATTGAAAATTCCTGTGATTTTCTTGCAAGATTATTATTTGCCACATTTTGTGAATGAAAATTCTTTAGTCATTGGTTCTTCTTATTCTGGAAATACCGAGGAGTCTTTGGAGACAATTCAAAAAGCGCATGCGCGAGGCGCGCACATTGTGGGTGTTTGCTCTGGCGGAAAATTGGCCGCTTTTTGTAAAGATAATGGTTTTGACTGCGCGATAGTTCCGAGCGGAAATCAACCACGTGCAGCAGTTGCTTTTTCATTGATTCAAATATTAAACTTATTTTTTCAATTGGAGTTCATTCAAGGAAATGTGCTTGAATCGGTCGAAATGGGTCGCAGATTAATTGTTGCTGAAGCTACAGAAATTCAAGAAGAAGCTAAAAAATTGGCAGCTTTTTTGAAAGACAAAGTCATCGCGATATATGCAACAAGTGCTTATGAAGCGGTCGCGATTCGTGCCAAACAGCAATTCAATGAAAACGGAAAATTACTTTGTTGGCAACATGTTCTACCCGAGATGAACCACAATGAATTGGTCGCTTGGGGCGGTGGAGACAATCGTTTTGGTGCTTTGTTTTTAGAAACAAACGAGGAACATCCGCAAAATGTGAAACGCATCCAGTTTACAAAAGATTACCTAAAAACCAGAACTGATTTTGTTTACACTTTGAACGCCATAGGTAATTCAACTGTTGAGCGCTCGATATACTTTATCAATGTTGTTGATTGGGCTTCCTACTATCTGTCGGAATTGAAAGGAATCGATGTAAATGAAATTGTGATTGTAGAAGGATTGAAGAAATTTTTGGAAGCATAATTTTAAGCAAAAAAAAACAGCGCCCCTTTCGAAGCGCTGTCTTAAACGATATGCAGTTAGTCCTGGATTACCTCCTCAATTAATGTAGGATTCGCTCCAAGAACGTCTTTGATTTTGGCTTCCAATTCTTCCATTAATTCTGGATTGTCGCCAATTAAACTTTTCACAGCATCACGCCCTTGTCCTAATCTCGTTTCTCCATAAGAGAACCAAGATCCGCTTTTCTTCAAAATGTTGAACTCAACGCCTAAATCTATGATTTCACCCACTTTTGAAATTCCTTCTCCATACATGATGTCGAATTCTGCTTTGCGGAACGGTGGCGCCACTTTATTTTTTACCACTTTCACTTTGATGTGGTTTCCAATCACTTCTTCTCCATCTTTGATCTGTGCGGCTCTTCTGATATCAATTCTCACTGAAGCGTAGAATTTCAATGCATTTCCTCCAGTTGTTGTTTCTGGATTCCCGAACATTACACCGATTTTTTCACGCAATTGGTTGATGAAAATACATGTACATTTCGCTTTTGAAATCGAACCTGTCAATTTTCTCAATGCTTTCGACATCAATCTTGCTTGCAATCCCATTTGAGAATCTCCCA
>CANHQP010000033.1 GCA_947462925.1 Flavobacteriia bacterium
AAAGGAGTAATTATGAAAATTATTGGATCATTAGTGCTCGCCATTTGCTTGATTTCGTGTAATTCACACGGACAAGAAGATTCTATTCGAAGAAGTGATTCGTTGAATAGTTACCAAAATCGTGTATTTTTTGGAGTAGTTGATACTTCGATGACTACCAAATATCCTTTCATTCATTTTGAGCGAAATCATTTTACATTCTATACTGAAAACAGTGCAAATTTTGAAAAATTGTACTACGATTTTCAACGAATGATTCAGCAGAAAGACAGAAAATTAAACTTTTACCACATCGGCGGATCACATTTGCAAGCAGATCTATATACGCATCAAGTGAGAACTTATTTGCAAACCAATTGGGCAGGATTGCCTGGTGAGCGCGGATTGATTTTTCCTTTCGATTTGGCTGGAACGAATAATCCATGGAATTATGAATTCAAATCGCCCAATAATTGGAAGAGTTTCCGTTCGGTAACCGATAGACCAGATTCTTTGGATTACGGAATTTTAGGTGCTGTGATTGAATGTGCAGATTCAGCGATACAGATTCAATTTCAATACGATAAAACGATTGTAAAACCAGGCTTTGATCACTTACGAATTTACCACAATAAAGGAAATGTGCCTTATTCATTGAATTTTGGTGAAGATGAAATTTTGGTATTGAGGAAACAAACAAATACTGAAATTGGCTACACAGATGTTTATTTTACAGATGAATTGCAAAGTTTCAATGCGTATTTCTCCAGAGACTCTATAGAAAGTTATGCGCTGAGAATCATGGGTTTTCAATTATCTAATCAGCAACCAGGAATTTCTTATACGACGATTGGTGTGAATGGCGCGAGCTTGCCAACTTATCTTAATAACAAGTATTTTGAAGAACAATTGAGAGAGTTTCCACCAGATTTATTCTCGTTTTCAGTTGGAACGAATGATGCCAATACAACTTACGCGAATTTCCGTCCAGAAGTTTTTAGAGCGAATTTAGATTCCTTGATTCAAATTGTGTTGCGCGTCAATCCAAACTGTGCGATTTTATTGACGGTTCCGAACGATGCGTATTTTCAGAAAAAATACATGAATAAAAACGTGGCTCGTGAACGTGAAATGATCATTCAATTGGCTAGAAAATATGAAGCTGCGGTTTGGGACATGTATGGAATCATGGGCGAATTGGGCGCAGCGAAAACGTGGAGTAGAGCAGGGCTGATGAAATCAGATTTGGTGCATTTTACCGCTGATGGCTATCGCTTGAAAGGAGATATGTTTTATGAATCTTTTCTCAAATGGATTGAACAAATGGAATTGAGAAAATTGCAATCTGAAAAAGTAGGAAATGGAAAGATTTAATCATTTTTGGTTATTTGATAAGCAAGATCCTTTGATGCTCAATCAATTGGATTTTTGGTTGTTTTTCTTGCTCGTGATGGCTTTGTTTTCATTCTTGCACAAAAATAAATTAGTTAGAAGTATCTTTTTGACTGCCATCAGTTTGTTTTTCTACTACAAAACTTCAGGTTTATCGGTCATCATTTTGGGAACTTCATTGCTTTTCAATTTTTTCACCGGACGACAAATCGCCAAAAGTACTTCTGCCATTGGTTCAAAGACTTTCTTGGTTATTGGCATCGCATTGAATTTATTGATTTTAGGCTATTTCAAATACGCTTACTTTTTCACTGAATCATTCAATGAAATGTTTCATACCAACTACGAGGTTTTCAACATTATGGCGCAATTTAAAAGTGGTTTTTCAACCGCTGGAAACAGCATTGTAGAAAAAATTGTCGTTCCGTTTGGGGTTTCATTTTTTACTTTTTCAAGCATCAGTTACATTGTCGATGTGTATCGAAAAGAGGTACAACCGTTCAAGAATTTCTTCGATTATTCCTTTTTCGTTTCGTTTTTTCCGCACATTGCGATGGGACCAATTGCCCGCGCAAAAGATTTCATTCCGCAAATCAATGCGCCATATTCTTTAGACAAAGAAGGATTTAGTTGGGCGATTGCACAGATTGTCAAAGGATTGGTTAAAAAATTGATTTTAGCAGATTTCGTCATGGTTCACTTCGTGGATTTGGTGGTTGATCATCCTGAAAATTATCCAGGTTTTGTAAGTATCGTTGCCATGTGGGGCTATTCTTTGCAGATTTACGGCGATTTTTCAGGTTACATCGACATCGCGCGCGGAGTCAGTAAATTGATGGGATTCAACTTGAGTAAAAACTTCAATTCGCCTTACAAATCAACAAGTGTTGCAGATTTCTGGCGTCGTTGGCACATTTCATTAGGGTCTTGGTTTAGAGATTATTTATACATTCCTTTGGGCGGAAACAAAACTGGAGGTGTTGGTTCATTTGTCGGAATTACAATCATTTTTATCTTCTTAATTTTCATCACTCAATGGTATGAATTGATTTTCGTTTATGTCGGTTTGATGGCGATTTATGGAATCATCGTGTTGTTAATTCCTAAATTGAAAATCTACATTTACCGCGATTTGAATTTATTGATTACGATGGTCGTTGGAGGTTTGTGGCACAATCCGCATCAAAATTTTGTGATTTGGGGCGCATTGAATGGAATCGGTTTGGTGCTTTACAATCACTGGCGAAAAGTGAGTCCGTATGAGAAATCCAATTGGTTGGTTGTCCATTTTTGGAAAATTTTCATCACCTTCAATTTCATCACTTTCACGCGTTTATGGTTTAGATTAAAAGGCGAAGAAAAACCAATTGAAATGTTGAATCACATCACCCAAAAATTCAATTTTTCGTGGGAAGCATTCAGTCAAATGTGCACGATTTTCATGCCGGCTTTGATCATCATGGTGATTGGTTACATCATCCATTGGTTACCAGAAAAAACCAAAAATTACACCTTATCTACTTTCACCAAAATCCCAGCACCACTGCAAGTAATTGTCGTTTCGCTAATTATTTTCCTGACTTATCAATTGATGTCAGAAGGCACAAAACCAATTTACTTTTCTTATTAGAATTTCTTTAAGTGATTGATATATTATGATTCCCCCTTTGGAGGAGAAAAAGCAATAGCTTTTGAAGACCAAGCATTAGCGAAGGGACAAATAGGGGGAGGACAATGATTAAATCGTTACCCAACGTTAAATATCAATCATTTGTTCTCAAAATCTGCGTATATTTGCCAAAAAAAAACACCATGTCAAAAATGACCACACTTCATGAGTTTATCATGGATCGCCAGTCTGAATTTCAATATGCTTCAGGCGAATTATCTAGATTATTAAACGACATCGCTGTGGCTTCGAAAGTGGTCAGTCGCGATGTGAGAAGAGCTGGTTTGACAGATGATATTTTGGGCGCGCAAGGCGAAACGAATATCCAAGGTGAAGAACAACAAAAATTAGACGTTGTAGCTGATCGTCAATTCATCAAAATGTTTGAATCAGGCGGAGAAGTTTGCGGAATCGCTTCTGAAGAAAACGATGATTTCATGGCTTTTGAAAGCGAATTGTCTAAATATGGAAAATATGTCGTGCTTTTTGATCCATTAGATGGCTCGTCTAATATCGATGTAAACGTTTCAATCGGAACCATTTTTTCAATTTACAGACGTGTTTCTCCAGTTGGAACGAAAGCAACTTTGGAAGACATGTTGCAACCAGGCACAAAACAAGTGGCTGCTGGATATGTGTTGTACGGTTCATCGACCATGTTGGTTTATACGACAGGACATGGTGTCAATGGTTTCACATTAGAACCTTCAATCGGAGAATATTGTCTGTCACATCCTAACATGAGAATGCCAGAAAAAAGCAGACTTTATGGGATGAATGAAGGAAACATTGAAATTTGTCACCCAGGAATCAAAGATTACGCAAAATATTGCCAATCATTTGAAAATGATTTTGGTGCGCCATATTCTGGAAGATACATCGGTTCATTGGTAGCTGATTTCCACAGAAATTTGATCAAAGGCGGAATCTACATTTATCCTGCAACAACGACTTCTCCAAAAGGAAAATTGCGTTTGTTATACGAATGCAATCCATTGGCGATGTTAGCTGAACAAGCAGGCGGATTGGCTGTTACAGAAACAGAACGCGTGTTAGATATCGTTCCGACAGCTTTGCACCAACGTTGCGGATACATCACAGGTTCCAAAAACCAAGTGGAAAAAGTTCAAGAATTGATTGCAGCAAGAGAAGCTGAAAAGTAATCTCGCCTCAGTACATTAAAATTCGTTCTATAAGATGGTGCCAGAGGCACCAAATAAAAATAGCTGGTCAAAATTTATTCTTGACCAGCTATTTTTATTTATAATTGTTTTTGGCGTGTGTCCGTCAGCTGACGGACACACGCCAAAAACATTCGCGACAAATCGCAAGTTATCTAGTAATTATCCAATTCCACCAAAGCCTCAAAGAATCTTTGTTTTGGCAAGAAATTATCTTCCAATGAATCTGTGAACGGAACCGGCGTATCAAGCGAAGCGACTCTTTTTACAGGCGCATCTAAGCTCGAGAAACAATTCTCATTGATGATTGAAACCAATTCACCACCAATTCCTCCGGTCAAGCAATCTTCGTGAAGCACGATGACTTTTCCTGTTTTGCGTACAGAATGGTAAATCGCTTCAGTGTCTAATGGCGCCAATGTTCTCAAATCGATGATGTCGATTGAAATCGAAGGATTTTTCTCTGCTGCTTCCATCGCCCAGTGAACGCCCATTCCATAAGTGATGACAGAAATATCTGTTCCTTCAGAAACGGTTCTCGCTTTTCCGATTTCGACTGTGTAAAAATCGTCAGAAACATCCTCGCGAATCGAGCGATACAAGTTTTTGTGCTCGAAAAACATCACAGGATTTGGGTCTTCAATCGCTGCTGCCAACAAACCTTTGGCATCGCCTGGAAATGCTGGATAAACGATTTTAAGTCCTGGAGTGTGGAAAAACCACGCTTCGTTGCTTTGACTGTGGAATGGTCCTGCTGCGGAACCTGCGCCTGTTGGCATTCTCACCACAACATCTGCATTTTGTCCCCAACGCCAGTGAATTTTCGCCAAATTATTGACAATTTGATTGAACCCACAAGTCACGAAGTCAGCGAATTGCATTTCTACAACGGCTTTCATTCCTGCGATAGATAATCCTAAACCTGCACCAACAATGGCTGATTCACAAATAGGTGTGTTGCGAACCCTGGCTTTGCCAAATTCTTCCACAAAACCTTCTGTGATTTTGAAAACACCACCATATTCGGCAACATCTTGCCCCATGATAATCAATTCAGGATATTTTTGCATCGATTGTTTTAAACCATCTTGAATGGCGTCGATGTAGCGTTTTTCAGTTTTTTTGTCCGAAGCTGGTTCAATGATTTTTTGGTCAAAAGGCGCAAATAAATCATTTACTTCGTCTTCTGTATTCGGAACGATTGCACCTTCAGCAAAAGCCAAATCCAAACCGACTTGAATTTCTTGTTTGATATCAGCGGTAATTTGATTGACCAATTCGTCGTTCAACACCTTGATTTCTCTCAAATACATTTCATAATTGACAACAGGATCTTTTTTTGCCCACAAATCTTGAATTCCTTCAGGATAATATTTCGTTCCTGAAGCTTCTTCGTGACCACGCATTCTGAAAGTCATGAATTCCAACAAAAATGGTCTTGGTTTTTGGCGAATGGAAGTAGCGATTTTTCTAACAGTTGAAATTACTTCCAAAATATTGTTTCCATCCACTTGAAAAGCATCTATGCCGTAGCCAATGCCTTTGTCGATGAATTGTTTGCATCTAAATTGTTCGTTGCTCGGCGTTGAAAGTCCCCAAGCGTTGTTTTCGATTCCGAAAATTACTGGCAAATCCCAAACTGCTGCCACGTTCAATGCTTCGTGAAAATCTCCTTCACTCGCGCCACCGTCGCCCGTAAAAACAAGCGTTGCTTTTTGTTCATTTTTCAAGTTGGAAGCCAAGGCAATTCCATCAGCGATTCCCAATTGTGGACCCAAGTGAGAAATCATTCCCACTACTTTGTATTCATTGGTACCAAAGTGGAAAGAGCGGTCTCTACCTTTTGTAAAACCTGACATTTTTCCTTGAAACTGTGCGAATAAACGATTCAACGGAATGCCTCTCGTGGTAAAAATCCCCAAGTTGCGGTGCATCGGCAATAAATATTCATCGTCATTCATTCCTAAGGCCGACCCTACAGAAATTCCCTCTTGACCCCAACCAGAAAACCATTTAGAGATTTTCCCTTGGCGCAACAAGATGAGCATTTTTTCTTCAATCAAGCGGGGTTTAAGAATGGATTTATAGATAGAAATTAATTCCTGATCTTCAAAACCTGTACGGTCGTATTGAATCATTCTTTTTTCGAGAAGTTCCATGAATTTACATTTTTTTCAAAGTACAAAACTACTAATAAGTTATCATTGAATGAAGATTAAATCTTCCTAAAACAAAAAGTGGTTGTAAGGATACCTAATCTGAAAAATACGCTTGACTTCTTCGTAGATCACACTTTTCAAATCTTCGATGTTTTCTTTGTTTTCGGCTGAGATGAAAACGCAATTTTTATTGTTCATTTTCGACATCCAAGTGCGCTTCAATTCGTCCAAAGACATATTTTCTGCAGTTCTTGGCGATAAATCGTCTTCGTCTTTTTCGATGTATTTGAATGCGTCGATTTTATTGAAAACCAAAATCACTGGTTTTTCAGTTTTGTCGATTTCTGCCAAGGTTTCGTTTACCACGTGGTATTGATCTTCGAAAGTCGAATGGGAAATGTCAATGACGTGAATCAATAAATCTGCTTCGCGCACTTCATCTAACGTCGATTTGAAAGATTCCACCAATTGATGTGGCAATTTTCTGATAAATCCAACGGTGTCGGTCAATAGAAATGGTAAATTTTCGATAACCACTTTGCGCACAGTTGTGTCGAGCGTGGCGAATAGTTTGTTTTCAGCAAAAACTTCAGATTTACTCAGTAAATTCATCAAAGTACTTTTGCCGACATTTGTGTAACCCACCAAAGCAACGCGCACCAATTGACCTCTGTTTCCGCGCTGAATCGACATTTGTTTGTCAATGTCTTTCAATTTTCCGCGCATCAACGCAATTCTAGTTTGGATGATTCGACGGTCGGTTTCGATTTGAGATTCTCCCGGTCCACGCAATCCAATTCCTCCTTTTTGACGTTCCAAGTGGGTCCACATTCTAGTCAAACGGGGCAACATATATTGCAATTGTGCCAATTCAACTTGCGTTTTGGCATGAGATGTTCGCGCACGGCTGGCGAAAATATCGAGAATCAAAATGTTTCGATCCAAGATTTTACATTCCAAGGTGCGTTCAATGTTGCGCAATTGAGAAGGCGAAAGTTCGTCGTCAAAAATGACCAATTCGATGTCTTTCGCTTTCACATATTCGCGAATTTCTTCCAATTTTCCTTTTCCAACAAATGTTTTTGGATTGGCGATGGGCATTTTTTGCAAAAATTTTCGTTGCGTAGTTGCACCAGCCGTTTCAGCCAAAAATTCCAATTCGTCGAGGTATTCGTTGGCTTGTTCCTCAGAAATAGATTGCGTGATGATGCCCACAAGAACACACGTTTCTTCTACCGCATCAACCATTACATGTCCTTCTTCCATCTATTTTCTTAGGGTTTTAACAAAATCAACCAAACCATTCAGGTCTTTTTCATTGGTGATAATATCTTCGTATGGCATCATTCCTTTTTCGTTTCCTTTCAAAATGACATTTTTAATTTTAGCGTCTGAAAGTTTACTAATTGCCAAATTAGCAGCGCCAGAACTTCCTTTTTTGCCGTCCAATCCATGACACGCTTCGCAATGCAAAATGTAAAGCGATTTAGGCTCAACTGAAGCAACATCTTCTGCGTTTTCAATTGATTTCACTTCTCCTGAACCACAGCTGGCGAGGAAAAGTAAGATTCCAATGGCAAAAAATCTTAAAACCATTCTGTTCCAAATCCTCTAAATGGCCAAGGAATACCAGCCAAAATTAAAATCAATCCGATGGTAAACCATTTCACAATCGTTCCATGTTTTACAGCAATATTCGATGCATTTTCTGCTTTCTTTCTACCAATCGTAATCACAGCGATGGCGATAATCATGATCAATAAATGCTCCAAACCGAAAAAACGGTATGCTTTCATTTTCATCCAACCTTCCATGAAGTTTACTTTTGAACTGGTGAAATATAGAACCAATCCAATGAGCAATTGGATATGCAAAAAGATCATTGCGAATAAATTCAGCATTTTGTCTTTTTTCTCATATTTTCCTTTTCCCTTGGATGATAAAGCGTTGAAAATTGCTATAACCAATAACAACAAAGCAGCCCAACGTAAACCTGAATGTGCGTGTCTTAAAATTTCCATAATTTGTTTGTTTGAACACAAAAATACCGAATGTTAATGATATTATTGATTTTCGTTTTGGATTCCTTTTATTATTTAGAATAAATTTAGATAAAGAAGTTCAGAAAATCACAAAATGTGCATTTAGAGACAAGATATGGGTAAAAAACCACACTCCAACTAACTTTCATTTCGTGGAGACTGAAGGACACAAAGATTTCGTCCCTAGCGCGACTAGTTCATGCTTGAGACTTTTTTTTACCCATATTTTATACCTATAGTGACGAGTTCCTTCGTCGGTAATAGTTTTTGCACGTATTTCATCACAAAGAGGATGAAATGCCGCAGTTTTCAGGTTTTAAAGTGATCGATAACTAGTTATGAAAACAAAAAGTGCCATTAGGCACTAAATATGGGTAAAAAACCAAACTCCAACTAACTTTCGTCCTGTAGGGACGATATGATGCAAAGATTTCGTCCCTAGCGCGACTAGTTCATGCTTGAGACATTTTTTTACCCATATTTCATCCCTATCGGGACGAGTTCATTCGAGGTGAATAGTTTTTACCCACATTTCATCCCTATCAGGATGAAGTTGTCATAGATTTTAGATTTCAGAATAAACTAAAACTTATTAGGAAAACACTAAAGTGCCATTAGGCATGACATATGGGTAAAAAACAACACCCCACCAAACCTTCGTCCCGTAGGGACGATATTTGAAGAAACCCAGTAGTTATCCACAGTTCTTCGTTTTTCTGATACCAAACCAAAAATCATAGATCTACAACAAAAAAACCTGAAAATTGCAAAAAACCTAAAATATAATACCTTGAAAATGAATCTTCCCCCTTACCGCCAAAGGCAGCAACGCAGTTAATCCCCCTCCAAAGGGGGAAACTAATAATCCTACACAAAATACTGATTTTCAAAGGATTAATTAATTTCATCCTTCTTCAAAAACATAAAACTGCTATGTTTTGAATTTTAACTAAATTCACAGCCATAAAACACTTCTTATGAGAATAATTATTCTTCTATTTCTATGCTTTTCCTTTTGTGTCAGCGCGCAAGAACTTTCTCCAAAAAACGGTACAGCGCAATCTAAAGCAAGTTATTACGCTTTGACGAACGCCACCATTTACGTTTCTCCAACCGTGAAAATTGAAAAGGGCACCATCCTAATCAAGGACGACAAAATTGTCGAAACGGGTAAAACGGTCAAAATTCCACAAGAAGCAGTGGTGATTGATTGTGAAGGAAAAACGATCATGCCAGCTTTCATTGAAACCAATACCAATTTGGGTTTACCTGCACCAACAGGAAGAAGACACGGAAATTCTCCTCAATTGGAAACTTCCAAAAAAGGCGCTTATCATTGGAATGAAACGATTCATCCTGAAGTGAATGCAGTTGATTCTTACACTTTTGACGAAGAAAAATGCAAACAATGGTTGCAAATGGGTTTTGGAATGGTTTCAACGCACATCAACGACGGAATCATGCGCGGAACGGGAACTTTGGTTTCTTTGGGTAAATCGAATTACAACAAACAAATCTTGAAAAGTGAATCAGCAGCTTATTTTTCATTCAAAAATGGAAATTCTAGTCAAACGTACCCGTCTTCACAAATGGGAAGTATTGCGCTGATAAGACAAACATTCTACGACCAAAAATGGTATCAAAGCAATCAAAATAAAGAATTGAATTTATCGCTTGAAGCATTATCTGCACAAATGAAATTGCCTTTGTTTTTTCAAACAGATGACAAATTGGAAATTCTGCGAGTTGCAAAAATCGGTAAGGAATTTAATTTGAATTTCGCATACATCGGTTCTGGAAATGAATACGAAATCATTCCTGCATTGAAAAAATTAAACGGAACTCTTGTTTTACCAATTAATTTCCCTGACGCTTTTGAAGTCAAAGATCCTTACATCGCGAAGCAAATTCCATTAAGTGATTTAAAAAATTGGGAATTGGCGCCTTCGAATCCTTATTTGTTGCGCAAAGATGGTATCAACATCATTTTATCGGCAACAGGAAATGCTACGCCAGCGGATTTCTGGAAAAACATTCAAAAAGCAATTTCTAGAGGACTAACAGCTGAAGAAGCGTTGCGTGCTTTGACCGTTGCACCAGCAGAATTATTGGGAATTCAAGCAGAATTTGGTACCTTGGAAAATGGCAAAAAAGCAAGTTTTGTGATTTATGACAACAATCCTTTTGTTCTAGAAGCGACGTTATTGGAATCATGGTTATTGGGAGAGCAAAATATCCTTGTTCAAAAACAAACCAATGACATCAGAGGAAAATACAATGCACTGATTGATGGAGAAACAATTCCTTTCGAAATTACTGGAACAATTGAAAAACCAGCAGTGAAGTTCAAAACCATGGTCACTAAAACTGATACGATCACAAAAATCGCAAAAACTGATACGATTTCAACCAATTGCTTTTCAAATTTAATCGGAAATGATTTGACAATTCAATTTAATTCCAAAAATCAAAAATGGGAAGGAAGTGTGAATTTGCATGCCAAAGTGAACGCCAAAGTAGGAGTTTTTGAAGGCGACGGAACTTTGCCTGACGGAAGATGGATCAAATGGACAGCAATTCGAAATAAGTTAAATGAAAAGCCGGATGAAAAGAAACCTTTCAAATTAGATTCCTTGCCGCTGGGCAAACCATGGTTCCCAAATTTGGCTTATGGTTTTGATTCTATTCCAACTAAACAAACGATATTCATTCAAAACGCAACGCTTTGGACCAATGAAGCTGAAGGAATTGTAGAAAAAGGAAATGTGTTGGTTGTGGACGGAAAAATCAAATTTGTTGGTAAAGAAACACCAACACTTCCAGCAGGAACAACAATAATCGACGCTACAGGAAAACACGTTACCAGTGGAATTATCGATGAACATTCGCACATTGCAATTTCAAAAGGCGTGAATGAAAGCGGTCAATCCATCACAGCAGAAGTAAGCATTGGCGACGTTGTGAAATCTGATGATATCAATATTTATAGACAATTGAGTGGAGGTGTTACAGCAGCGCAATTGTTGCACGGTTCTGCCAATCCAATCGGCGGTCAATCGGCACTTATCAAATTAAAATGGGGACACACACCAGAAGAAATGGTTATTCCAAATGCGCCTAAATTCATCAAATTTGCCTTGGGTGAAAATGTGAAACAAGCCAATTGGGGCGATGATAATTCAGTAAGATTTCCGCAAACAAGAATGGGCGTGGAGCAAGTTTTTTACGACGGATTTGAACGCGCTAGAAAATACCAAGCCGACAAAATCAACTGGTTGTCGCTATCAGAGAAAAAAAGAGCGCAATCAGGTTTCCAAGCTCCAAGATTTGATTTGGAATTGGAAGTTTTGAGTGAAATTTTGAAAAGCGAGCGATTTATTACTTGCCATTCTTATGTGCAATCAGAAATCAATATGTTGATGCACGTGGCGGACTCAATGGGATTCAAAATCAATACTTTTACCCACATTTTGGAAGGATATAAAGTGGCTGACAAAATGAAAAAACATGGAGTTGGCGCTTCAACTTTCGCAGATTGGTGGGCTTACAAATTTGAAGTGAACGATGCGATTCCTTACAATGCTGCTATTTTGAATCAGCAAGGAATTGTGACGGCGATTAATTCTGACGATGCCGAAATGGGACGAAGATTGAATCAAGAAGCTGCAAAAACGGTGAAATATGGCGGCGTTTCTGAGATTGACGCTTGGAAAATGGTGACTTTGAATCCAGCCAAATTGTTGCATTTAGACAATAAAATGGGAAGTTTGAAAATCGGTAAAGATGCTGACATTGTGATTTGGTCAACCAATCCATTGAGTGTTGAAGCGAAAGTGGAAAAAACGATCATCGACGGCGAAATATTATTTGATGTTGAAAGAGATTTGACATTGCGTACCAGAAATGCTTCAGAAAAAGCAAGAATTATTTCTAAAATGCTGATTTCAAATGAAAAAGGCGAACCAGCTAAAGCATTCGAAAAGAAAAAGCGCAAGGAATTTCATTGCAATACAATCGGCGAAGAAGGAAGTGAAGGCGCAAATGAGCATTAAAAAATTATCGAATTAAAATATTGAAGAAATGAAATTTATCATTCAAATAATAGCGCTTGTTTTCTGTGTTTCGGTGCAAGCACAAAATGCGAATAAGAAATTGCTTATCAATGGCTATTTACATATTGGAAATGGCAAAGTGATTGAAAAATCTTTGGTCGGAATTGAAGGCGACAAAATCATCTTGGTGAAAAATGCGTTGGCGTACACGATCAAAAACGAAGATTGGGACACCATCATCGATATTTCAAATCAACACATTTATCCTGGATTTGTTGCACCAAATTCTACTTTGGGATTGACAGAAATTGATGCGGTGAGAGCAACGCGAGATTTTGCTGAAGTGGGAATTTTCAATCCGCATGTGCGGGCATTGATTGCTTATAACGTAGAATCGAAAGTGATTGCAACAGTGCGAACAAATGGCGTTTTATTAACACAGGCAACACCTAGAAGCGGACAAATCACAGGAACTTCAAGTGTGATGCATTTGGGTGGTTGGAACTGGGAAGACGCAGTTGCCAAAACAGACGACGGAATCCACGTAAACTGGCCACAAAGCATGCAAGGTGGCGGTTGGTGGGCAGAACCAGCGAGCAAAAAACGCAATGAAAATTACGATGTTCAAAGACAGGAATTGACACAATTTTTCAATTTGGCAAAAGTTTATGCGAAAGCAAAAGAACCTGTTTTAGACTTGAGATTTGAAGCTATGAAAGCAACGTTTCAAGGAAATAAAAGGGTTTATTTTCATGCAAACGACATTCAGCAGTTGCTAGATGTCATTGATTTTGTGCACAATTTCGAAATTCCATTTCCTGTAATTGTTGGCGGTTATGATGCACATTTAGTCGCACGACAATTGAAAGACGCACAAATTCCAGTAATGCTTCCACGTTTGCACAGTTTGCCAGAATTGGAAGAAGATGCAGTTGATTTGCCATACAAACTTCCTTATTTATTGCAAACTGCTGGAGTAAAATTTTGTTTGCAAAACGAAGGCGACATGGAAGCGATGAATGCCAGAAATTTACCTTTCCTTGCTGGAACTGCGATGGCTTATGGATTGACAGAAGAAGAAGCAATTCGCTCGATCAGCTTAAGCGCTTGTGAAATCATGGGCATGGAAAAGCAATTCGGTTCAATCGAAGAAGGTAAAATTGCAACACTTTTCGTCTCTAAAGGAAATGCGTTAGATATGCGTACCAATTTGGTAACGTCTATTTTGATGAATGGAAAGTGGATTGCTGTGACAAATACACAAACTGAATTATTCAAAAAGTATAGTGAAAAATTAAGTGGAAATTGATTAAAATTATCAGTTTTTAAATGTCTGTAATTCAAAATTTTAAGTCTTAAATCATCAAAACTTGTAAATTTTGCAAGTTTTGATGATTTTTGTTTTTGTCCTGATTTAGCTTTGCTTTCCAATTGCCATTAAAACATTTTATCCGCATCTTTGTACTTTAATTGAACTCTTTCATTTCAGACAAAAACATTTTTCTTCAAACGCATGAATCAAGCGGAATTTTTACAGCTTTTTAAAAAATACAATCAAGTAGATCAAGTGGCGAATGCATTGCAAGAATCAGAAATTCGCATTCAGTTGAAAGGTTTGGTTGGTTCGTCGCGTGCTGCAATTGCTTCGGCGGTTGCTAGTCAAGTTCCAGGAAATCATCTTTTTGTGTTGAGCGACAAAGAAGAAGCTGCCTATTTCTTAAATGACTTAGAAAATCTTTTCCCAAACGAAAAACACATCGTTTTCTATCCTGCTTCGTATCGTTCTGCTTACCATTTTGAAGAAACCGACAATGCGAATGTGGTTTTGCGTGCAGAAGTACTAGAGAAAATAAACAATGGAACAAACACATGGATTGTCACTTATCCACAGGCGTTGTTCGAAAAAATTCCCACGCAAAAAAAGCTGACTGAAAATACTTTAAAGGTCCAAAAAGGAAAAACTTATTCCTTGGATTTTATGAATGAATTGTTGCTTGAATATGGCTTTGAAAGACTTGATTTTGTTTACGAACCAGGACAATTTGCTATCCGCGGGGGAATTTTAGATGTATTCTCATTTGCCAACGATCAACCATTTCGCGTTGAATTTTTTGGCGATGAAGTAGATTCAATTCGTACGTTCGATCCTGTTGATCAACTTTCTGTAAACAACCACGATTTTTTCAATATCATTCCTAATGTGCAACGCCACTTAATGCAAGATGGTTTTGGTACTTTTTTGGATTTCGTTGGAAAACAAAGTACCGTTTGGATTTCTTCCAATCAGCTAATCGTAAATATGTTGTCTAAAGAATACGACAAAGCGGTAAAGATTTACGAAGGACTCAATCATACGATCAAACAAACAATTCCATCGGATTTATATACGCACAAAACAGAATGGCTTGAAAAATTAGAAGCATTTTCAGTCGTTGAATGGGGACCAGATTTTTCATTCAAGCCATCCGTTGAAATTGCGTTTAAAGTTCAATCTCAACCGGCTTTCAATAAGAATTTCGAATTGTTGAAAGACGATTTAACTGCAAGAAAAAAAGCTGGTTTCACCAATTTATTCTTCTCGAATCAGCCGAAGCAAATCGAACGTTTGTATTCCATTTTTGAAGACATTGGCGCTGACGTTGAATTCATTTCGATGCCAATCGCGTTGCACGAAGGTTTCATCTTTCAAGATTTGAAATTGGTTTGTTATACGGATCATCAAATCTTTGAACGTTACCACCGTTTCAAATTAAAAGAAGGTTTTTCGCAAGCCAAACAAGCGTTGACTTTGAAGGAAATTTACAACCTTCAAAAAGGCGATTATGTGACGCACATCGATCACGGAGTTGGACAATTTTCTGGTTTACAAACGATTGATGTCAATGGAAAACCGCAAGAAGCGATTCGTTTGATTTACAAAGATGGCGACGTTTTGTATGTGAGTATTCACTCTTTGCACCGAATTTCAAAGTTCACTGGAAAAGAAGGTACTGCGCCCAAAATGAATAAATTGGGAACGCAAACTTGGACAACACTTAAAAATAAAACCAAATCAAAAATCAAAGAAATTGCCTTTGATTTGATACAACTTTACGCCAAACGAAAATCTCAACCAGGTTTTGCATTTATGCCAGATACTTATTTGCAAAATGAGTTGGAAGCGTCGTTTATGTATGAAGATACGCCCGATCAGTTGAAAACCACGCAAGCAATCAAGGAAGACATGGAATCGCCTACACCGATGGATCGTTTGGTTTGTGGTGACGTTGGTTTTGGGAAAACAGAATTGGCGATTCGAGCTGCATTCAAGGCGGTTACAGACAGTAAACAAGTAGCAATTTTAGTTCCAACGACGATTTTGTCGCACCAACATTACAGAAGTTTCAGCGAGCGATTGAAAGATTTTCCTGTTACTGTAGATTACATCAATCGTTTCAAAAGTGCGAAACAAGTCACTGAAACCTTGAGAAAAGTAGCTGCAGGTGAAATTGACATTTTGGTTGGAACTCATAAAATTGTCGGAGAAAAAGTCAAATTCAAAGATTTGGGATTGATGATTATTGACGAAGAACAAAAATTTGGTGTCGCAGTAAAAGACAAATTGAAAACATTGAAAGCGACCGTCGATACTCTGACATTAACAGCTACTCCAATTCCAAGAACCTTACAATTTTCACTTATGGGCGCGCGTGATTTGAGTATTATCAACACACCTCCGCCGAATCGTCAACCCGTTTTGACGGAAGTGATTCAATTCAATGAAGAAGCGATTCGAGATGCCATTGCGTATGAAGTAAGTCGCGGCGGACAAGTTTATTTTGTGCACAATCGTTTGCAAAATATCAAGGAAGTTTCTGGAATGATTCAACGCTTGTGTCCTGGGGTGCGCGTGGGAATTGGTCACGGACAAATGGACGGAAAACAGTTGGAGAAAATCATGATGGATTTCATCCAAGGAGAATACGATGTATTGTTGGCAACGACGATTATCGAGTCTGGAATTGATATTTCGAATGCCAATACGATGATTATCAATAATGCGCAGAATTTTGGATTGAGTGATTTACACCAATTACGTGGTCGCGTTGGACGTTCCAATAAAAAAGCATTTTGTTATTTGATTGCGCCGAAATACCACGAAATGACTTCAGAAGCCAGAAAACGATTGGAAGCTTTGGTGCAATTTTCAGATTTGGGGTCTGGATTCAACATTGCGATGAAAGATTTGGATATACGTGGCGCAGGAAATTTATTGGGTGGTGAACAAAGTGGATTCATTGCAGACATTGGTTTTGAGATGTATCAAAAAATCTTGAATGAAGCGATGAAAGAATTGCGTGAATCAGAATTCAAAGATTTGTTTGCGGAAAGAAATACAGATCAGTTTGTCACTTTCGTCAAAGATTGCGTGATCGAAACAGATTTAGAAATCAGGATTCCAGATGATTATGTAAACAATGTCGCTGAACGATTGAGTTTGTATCAAAAACTAGACAGTTTAGAAAATAAAGAAGCATTAGACAAATACGGTCAAACCT
This sequence comes from Flavobacteriia bacterium, assembly GCA_947462925.1. Taxonomy (GTDB): domain Bacteria; phylum Bacteroidota; class Bacteroidia; order Flavobacteriales_D; family Crocinitomicaceae; genus JAQVCM01. The sequence continues at coordinate 17,013 of CANHQP010000033.1, forward strand.
TAATCGATCGATTTGGACCTTTGCCTCGAGCGGTGAAAGAACTTTTCAGATCTTTTGAATTGCGTTGGTTGGCGCAAGATTTGGGAATCGAAAGATTGGTGATGAAATCCGGTTCCATGGTTTGTTATTTCATTTCAAATCCACAGTCGCCGTTTTACGATTCAGGGATTTTCCAACATGTCTTGAAATTCGTTCAAAGCAATCCGAAAGATTGTAAATTGAGTGAGAAAAATGACAAATTACGATTGCTTTACAGTAATGTCATGACCATTGATCAGGCAGTGAAACGATTGAATGAGATTGTGGAGTAATACTTGATTATTTTTTTTGTAAATTTGAGTAAAAATAATTCGTTGAATGACAACCAAAGAAAGTATACTCGCAATTTTAAAATCCAATAAAGTTAAATTGACGCAATTTGGAATTAAAGAAGTTGGGCTTTTTGGTTCATATAGTCGCAACGAACAAGTAAAAGATAGCGATATTGATTTACTTGTTGATTTTGATCCTGAAAAAGAAAATTTCGACAATTTTATGTCAGTTTATGAATTTCTAGAGAAGATTTTTAAAAATCACAAAATCGAAATTGTTACGAAAAATGGATTAAGTCCTCATATTGGTCCCTTTATTCTAAACGAAGTTGTTTATGCGTAAAGATCCAATTGAATATTTGAAGCATATTCATGATGAGTGCTTATTTATTCTTTCTATTACTTCCAGTAATTTTTCAAAGGAAGAATTTTTAATGGATGAAGTAAAGAAACGAGCTGTTGTGAGAAGTTTAGAGATTATCGGAGAAGCAACAAAAAAAATACCAGTTGATTTCAAACTTCAATGGAGTACAATAACTTGGAAAAATATGGCAGGAATGAGAGATAAACTTATTCATGATTATATGGGAGTTAATTATTCCATTGTTTGGGATGTATTGATGAATAAAATACCAGAATTGAGTTAACAAATAGCATTAATAATAGAAAGTAAAAAGAGATAAAAAACATGAAAAAACTTTTCGCAATTACAATCCTTTTAGTTGGATTTCAAACAGTTTCATTTGCACAAAAACAAAAGGTAACCTTAGAGGAAGATACCATTAAAGTGAATGGAGTATCATACGCCATTTTAGATAAAAGTGCTGGCTTAGGATTTGATTTCAAAGTAAAATCATTGGATGGAAAAGATTTGTTTTTCTTGAAATTTCTAGATTTCAATAATCCAAGTAGAATCACCAGTGGAAATCCGAAAGGCCGTGTGACCTATTTTGAAGCGACATTCTTCAATGATGGAAAAAAATGTGAAGTTGATGCCACAGGCGGAAAAAAATCTGTCGCTAAAATGATTGTCGAAAATGAATTGATTCTGAACAATGCTGTGAATGAACAAGCTGAAAATACATTCGTTTTAATCAACGGAATGAAATTCTCCGAAGAACGCAACAGCATGAACAATGGAAATGTAATCATCATCCAAAGATAAAATCAATCAAGGGCTATTTGAATTTATCATTTAGCCCTTTCCCCAATCCCTAAATCCTTCTGCCTAATTCCTTCTGCCTAAATCCTATTCTCTTATCTCAACACATTCATCCCACCATCAACCGCCAAAATTTGTCCAGTAATCCAGCTTGATTTTTCAGATAACAAGAAAGTTACTGCATCAGCCAATTCAGTCGCAGTTCCAACTTTGCGCATAGGATTTCTTTTCTGTGAAGCTTCGATTTTTTCAGGTGAATTCAACAATTTTTCTCCCAAAGGCGTATCGGTCAATGAAGGTGCAATGCAATTGACCCGAATCATTGTTGCGTATTCAGCCGCCAAAGCTTTGGTCAATCCTTCAATCGCTCCTTTTGCCATCGAAATTGAAGCATGAAAGGGCATTCCCACCGCAACTGCAACAGTGCTCATCAAAACAATACTTGCAGAATCACTGCTTTTTATATTTGGCAAAAAGGCTTGAATAAAAGCAATCGCACCCAAACTATTGATTTGATAATCACGAAGAAAATCAGCTTCACTCAAACGGTGAAAAGGTTTCAAATTGATTGTACCTGGAAAATACACCAAACCGTCAATGGTTCCTTCGATTTTAGGAAAGGCGTTGAAGTCGTACTTTTCGACGGTGTAAAATTCATCGTAATCAAAGCTTTCTGTTTTTGTGGAAATTCCAATCACTTTGTGACCAGCTTCTTGTAATTGCTTAGCACTTTCTTGTGCCATTTTGCTTGATGCGCCTGCAAATAAATATGTTTTCATCGTTTCGAAATTTTGTTGTTTGTGATTGTTCGTTGTAAGTTACATTTGAATCGATTGATTTCAGACGAACGCGTTTTGGCATGTTTAGTCTTGCAATTTTCGACTCTTTTGCGCCACAATTTGTAACTGCTAAATTTCAAATTCTTTTTCATCAGCGCTTTGACATCCGCCTCTTTCAAGCCAAATTGATATTCAATAGCATCAAAAGGTGTTCGGTCTTCCCAAGCCATTTCGATGATTCGATCAATGTCCATTTCAGACAATTCCGACTGCTCATCTTCTTCAGCTTGCAAATTCACATATGCCATCGGAGAAGGCAAATCACTGTAATAACAATATAAATCCTCGCTCATCCTAATATCGTTGTCTAATTCCTACTCCCTAAATCCTACTCCCTAAATCCTACTCCCTAAATCCTACTCCCTAAATCCTACTGCCTAAATCCTACTGCCTAAATCCTACTCCCTAAACCCTACTGCCTAGACTAAAATGACAATTAAAATCCTAAATTGTTTACATTTTCTACCAAATATAAATCCTTACTTTTGTAGAAATATTTCGCGATGACAACGGTGCACTACAAAAATCTGGGATTGATTGATTACAAAGAAGCTTGGGATTTGCAAGAACAAATTTTTGCTGAAAACATTCAACGTAAAATCAATATTCGCAATGGTGTAGAAACGCTTCCGACGGAAAACCAGGTACTTTTTTGTCAGCATCCGCATGTGTACACACTTGGAAAAAGTGGTTCTTTGGACAATTTATTGTTAGACGAAAAAGGGCTAGAAAGCAATCACGCGACATTTTATAAAATCAATCGTGGCGGTGATATCACGTATCACGGACCAGGACAATTGGTGGTTTATCCGATTTTGGATTTGGATTATTTTTTCACCGATATCCACAAATATTTGCGATTTTTAGAAGAAGCAGTCATTCTCACCCTGGCTGAATACGGAATTGTTGGCGATCGCTATGAAGGTTATACCGGAGTTTGGATTGAACCAAATGGAGAAAATGCCCGAAAAATCTGCGCGATGGGCGTAAAATGCTCGCGTTGGGTCACTATGCACGGCATCGGATTTAATGTTAATAGTGATTTATCGTATTTTAATCACATAGTTCCTTGCGGAATTGATGATAAAGCTGTAACTTCCATGCAGAAAGAATTGGGTGTAGCTTTGGATTTTGAAGAAGTTGCAGCCGTTTTTAAGGAAAAATTAGCGCAACAATTTAATTTTCAATATGTCTAAAAATCAATCCAAACTACGCAAATTGATTCGTAAATTTATCCGAATCACTCTTTTTACTTTGCTTTTTCTCGTGATTTCCGTGAATTTATTCATCATTCTTTCTGGAAGATTTTATTTGTATAAAGGCATCGCTAGCACATATTTAAAAGGAAAAACGGGTCCAGGGATTTACGATAAAGACGTTTTTGCGTATTCGACCATCAAACATTCCGATGAGGTTTTCAAATGGAAAGAATCAAAACAGCGCTTTTCATTGACTTCAGACGAAACGAAATTCATGGAAAATTTGCAAACTTCATCTTTTCTAGTTTTTCAAGGAGATTCATTGATTTTTGAAAAATATTGGGGCGAACACCAAAAAGAAACGGTTTCAAATTGCTTTTCTGCAACCAAAACTTTTGTCTCTTTGTTGGTCGGAATTGCCATCGAAGAGGGTAAAATCAAAAGTTTAGATGAACCAGTTGGAACTTATATTCCTGAATTTAAAGAGGGCGAAAAAAGTAAAATTACGGTCAGACATTTATTACTAATGTCGTCAGGTTTGGATTGGGAAGAAAGTGGTAAAAATCCTTTGTCAGACAATGCTGAATCTTATTACGGAACTGATTTATATGGATTAGTAACAAGTCAAAAAGTGATTGAAAAACCAGGAGTGAGATTCAACTATCAAAGTGGAAATTCGCAATTGTTAGGTTTCATCATTGAGAAAGCAACTGGTGCTGATTTATCGGATTACGCCTACAACAAAATTTGGTCAAAAATCGGAACGGAACATGATGCTTATTGGAGTTTGGACAAAGAAAAAGGCGCTGAAAAAGCATTTTGTTGCTTGTATGGAACTTCAAGGGATTTTGGTCGTTTGGGGAAAATGATTTTGCAAGAAGGAAAATGGAATGGCAAACAAATTGTGCCGCTTTGGTACATGAAGGAAATGGTCAAAACGCCAGCCATGAAAACCAACGAAGGTGTTCCAAATTATAGATATGGATTGCACATTTGGACTTTCACAGGAGGTGCAACGCCAGTTTATTATTGCCGTGGAATTTTAGGTCAATATATTTTATCGATTCCTTCCAAAAACTTAGTGATTGTGCGCACAGGTTCTAAAAGAACGCCAGATTTCGTTTTGCCCGAAAAAATGAAAAATGATGCAGTTTATTTGAAAAAATACGAACGTATTTTAGGACATCCAACAGATATTATTCGCTACATTTCGATTGGGAAGAGAATGACAAGATGATTAATTTTCTTCAATATTATGCACTTGATTATCAGATTATCCTTGTAAATTTGCACTTTATTTGAAATAAATTCAAAATGCGCGAAGAATTATTAGGTCCAAAAGTAGAGAATGTAGCTGTTGCAGTTGTACAGCAAATGGGCGAAGACAATCATCCTATATACAATACTTATTTGATCAATCTTCGCGACGATATCATGGAAGGAATCATCATCACAAGCAATGGTTATGGTGAAAATGTTGCGACTGGAGAGAAAATAAAAACTTCGATGTTGCGTCATTGCATGGAAATCCTTTTGCCCAATGAAGCAGCTCGCGTCGAACCAATCATGGAAGAAGTTTTTGGATTGACCAACGAATATTGGGTGAGTTTTTGGGTGAACGACACCATGTACGACAAAAAATTCATTTTTCTTCCAGAGACAATTCAAGAAAAAAACATGAAATTGATTCCAATTTTAGGACTTAAAGGCATTATCATTCAATGATTCGATTCACCATAATCCTCGCATTATCTATCTTCTTATTAGAAGGTTGTTATGTCCGCACCAAGAAATTTTGGGCGCGCGAAGAAACGAAAATGCAAACTTGCAGACAAAATTGGACTTACCAAGATTTGAGTCAACCAACAAATGTCAAGATTTTACTTTTCAGAAATCGTTTGGTTTTTGACCGTGTTTATCCAGCTTTCATCATTGGAATCAACGACCAAAAAGACACGGTTGCTTTTATCGACAAAGATTTTGAGGGAGTTTTTGAGGTAAATTCCACCGTAAAAATCTCGCCTGCAACTTGGACAGCAATTGAAAAAGTGGAATTAGATCCCGTGTTTTCGGTTTATCCAAAATCAAAGGTAAATGATTTTCACTGTGCGGTGAAAGTAGTTTATTATGGAAAGTTTTCTGATAAATAAATTCCCGAAAAATTCTATCAATTGTTTTTACAGTCAGATACAAAAAAGAGAAAAAGCTTTAATGATTTCAGATTATTGATCTTTAGTAAGTTTATCGGGAAAAGCTATTTTATGTTATTTTGGAGTAGCTTTTTTTATGTGACATAAATGGTTTTCCTATTATTTAGGCACAAAAAAACCTGAAAAGAGTTCATAAAACAACATTGATCCTTTGTTTTTTGAGGTAGAAACTCTTTTCAGGTACCTGCAAGGGAAAATAAAACCTAAGTCGCACAATCGTTATTGTTTCGACTTAAAATATAGACGTGATTTTAAATTTAAAGGTTGGCAGTAAATATAATTTTTTTGAAATTATTTATTCTTTTGCTTTTCGAGCTCTTTGTCTACAATTTCCATTTCTTCGTAAAACGCTTCACCATAAGCTCTAACGATGGGTTCTTTGAGGAATTTATATACTTTGACATTCAAATTTTCTCCGCAAGCACAAGCTGGTGCACAGATTTTCCATTCGTTGTAATTTAATGCTTCAAATTCTGCATATTTTTGTGCTCTAATAGGATATAAATGACAAGAAATAGGTTTTTTGAAACTTGTTTTTCCATCTTTGTGCGCTTGTTCGATGGCACATTTAGTAATTCCTTTTTCGTCGAAAAAAACAAAAGCACATTCAGCGCCATTTACTAAGGTGGTAACAGGTTCATTGTCCCAATCCATATAGAAAACGCCTGTCTTTTCAACTTCTGCAATTCCTTCTGGTCTCATATACGGTTTGATAAATTCCAAATCATCTTCTAATACGGCGATTTCTTCCTCTGTGATTGGTGCTCCTGCGTCTCCCTCGATGCAACAAGCACCTTTGCAAGCATTCAAATCACAAACGAATTTTTTTTCAAATAAATCTAAAGAAACGACTTTGTCTTGGATTTCTACTAACATGAAATGGAATTTTGGCAAAGGTAAGCAAAAAAAATAGCCACTCTATTCAAGTGGCTATTCTACTAAATTTAAGTTTTACTATTTTCTTAACAAGTGTAAAAAACCGTGTCCTTCCAAAACTTGATTGTTGTAACCTGAAATTTTGTATTGAATGAAATATACACCTTCAGTAACATCATTTCCATTTGCTTTTCCATCCCATGCTGGTGAAGGATTAATTCCACTTCCAGTAAACACAATGTCACCCCATCGATTGAAAATCGTAAATTCTATATTCAATGCATTTGTAGTGGTCAAGAAATAAGTCTCATTGGCTTTATTTCCATCTCCATCAGGTGTAAATACGTTTGGAATTTCAACTGTAGGAATCGGGTACAAACATGATCCATTGTCTATTTGAGCATTTGGATCGTAATTGATTGCTGTTGGATCTGTACAACCACACACAGCAATCGCAATGTTTACAAATGAAGTATCGCTACATCCGTTTGCACTTGCAATTAAGCGAACAATTGAATTTGCTGTATATGTTTGTGTTTGAGAACTCAAATCATTTACGTTTGCAGTTTGTCCATTTCCAAAATCCCACGCATAATTGGTTGAATTTTGACTATTGTTAGTAAAAGTAACTGTCAATGGTGTACAACCAGATGATACACTTGGTGAAAAATTAGCAACAGGTGCTTGATCTTGTGTCAATAAGATACTGTCGTTTACGATACAAACATTATCTGTCACAGTGAAGTAATACCACCCTGGAGATAAATTTTGGAAAACAGAAGCATTGATTGAATTCGGACTGTTTGCACCAGGTCCTACCCAGTTGTAAACAGGAGTTCCTGAAAATCCGGAAGCAAAACCAGTTACTGCACCAGTTGGGTTACATGCTGTTGCTGGGAATTGAAACATTGAATCTATTGCCAATGTTTGGTTCAAAGTAATAGTCACTGTATCTGTCATTTGGAATCCACATTGATCAGTAGCAGTCACAATGTACTCAATCGGACCATTGATTGAAACAGCACCAAAGGCTGGACTTCCCGATTGACCGTTACTCCAAGAATAGGTATAAGGCGCAAATCCTCCGCTTGCTACTGCCGTCATTTGAATTGAATCATTGGCACAAAGAGCGGTTGGATCATTTTCATTGATGGAAATATTAGGTCTATCAAGAATATAAATTGTTCCTTGTGTAGCTATTGTATCTCCACATTCTGTAATGGTAAATACTGTAATTGTAATGAATTCTGGACCTTCATTTAAGTTATCTTGAATAGGCGCAAAGTTTAATACGATTGTATCTTCACCAGGCAAAAATGTAATTGGATTGGCCATAGGTGGATAGTCAGTACCTACAATTGCATCTCCTACTATGGTGTAGTTGATAATCAATGTGTCAGTTAATTGATCTGCTGGTCTTGTAAAAACGAAGTTTGCATCCGAACATCCTTCAACAACTGTTGAATCTCCAGACACTGTTGTAACAGCAACTTGTACTACTGAGGATCCAAAACTATTTGCTTCAATAAATACTCCAGAATCATAAGATTGGTCACCAACATTACAAATTGCCAATTTAATATGATAAGTCTCACCACATTGAACTTGCGATATTGCAGTGAGCATCGTAGTAGTACCGTCATATTGAATGGAGTTTCCGTAGGCTAAACCATTATCATTGGGAACGTAATAGTTTGTATTACTTGCATCTCCAACATTGTTAATCGTTACTGGAGTGGTTGTTCCCGGAAGAACCGCTAAATTGACCGCTGAGTTTTGGTAAGGACCGGTAATTCCAGGGCCAGAAAGAAAAAATCCAAAAGCATCATTGAATGTTGATGGAGAAAATTCAGGGTACTCATCTGAACCGAAAATATAATTAAAGCTCACTGTATCGCCTGAAGGTACAAAATCAAACTCCAAAAACACACCATTTGTTACTGAACCATTTGCAATTGAATTTAGGTCAGGATCAATAGAAACGTCTTGAGTACCGGCTTGGGTAAAAGAAGTTGAATTGTTTGGACCTGCTGCACCCGTTCCAGCACCTGTTGTTAGTAAAACACCTGAGGTAAAGGGAAAGGTTGCATTAGAATTTGTAAATGTGGTAACATTCGTTTGTGCCACGTTTGCACTGGTTACCGCTCCATTGTAAGTAATGTTTGTTGCAACGATACCGTTTCCAAGCAATACATTTTGTACTATGTCAGTTGGAGACTGTGCTGAGTTGACAACAATTTGACCAAAAGAAATTGCTGGTAATGAAAGTGTTACTGCAATTAAATAGAATATTTTTTTCAACATGTTTGTTTGTTTTATTTTAAGACTATAAATCTAGAAATTTGGTTGCACCCAAACTTTAATTAAAAACAAAATTAATGTAATTTTGACAATTCAAAAACTTGAAATCAAATTTTAAGTCATATTAAATTGAAAATTAGAAAATAACTCAAAACATATTATGGAAAATACACAACATTTTATCCAAAATCACAAAGAGCAATTTTTAAATGAATTGATCGATTTACTTAAAATTCCTTCCATTTCTGCAGATCCTGCTTACTCGAAAAATGTGCATGATTGCGCTCAAAATGTAGCAAATCATTTGACATCTGCTGGTGCTGAAAATGTACAAATCTTCCAAACAGCGGGTTATCCAATCGTTTATGGAGAGAAAATCATCGATACTTCGTTGCCTACTGTTTTAGTTTACGGACATTATGATGTGCAACCTGCTGATCCAATCGAATTGTGGCACAGTCCTGCGTTTGAACCAGTGATCAAAACCACACCAATTCATCCTGAAGGAGCCATTTTTGCGCGCGGTGCTTGTGATGACAAAGGACAAATGTTTATGCATGTCAAAGCTTTTGAAGCCATGGTGAAATCTGGTGAATTGGCTTGTAATGCCAAATTCATGATCGAAGGAGAAGAAGAAGTTGGAAGTGCCAATTTGGGAATTTTTGTTGCTGAACACAAAGAATTATTGAAAGCAGATATCATTTTGGTTTCTGATACTGGAATGTTGTCAAATGATACGCCTTCTATCACAACTGGTTTGCGTGGATTGAGTTATGTTGAAGTGGAAGTTACAGGACCAAACCGTGATTTACATTCTGGATTATACGGCGGTTGTGTGGCCAATCCAATCAATGTGTTGACCAAAATGATTGCTTCCTTGCATGATGAAAATAATCACATTACTATTCCAGGTTTTTATGATAAAGTGTTAGAACTTTCGCAGGCTGAACGCGCTGAAATGGCCAAAGCACCTTTTAGCCATGAAAAATATTGCGAAGCTTTAGACATCGACAACGTTTATGGTGAAACGGGATATTCTACGCCAGAACGTGGTTCAATTCGTCCGACGTTGGACGTAAATGGAATTTGGGGCGGATATACTGGCGAAGGAGCAAAAACTGTAATTGCTTCTAAAGCGTATGCGAAAATTTCCATGCGTTTAGTGCCTCACCAAGTGCCTGATGAAATCACAGAACTTTTTCAAAAACATTTTGAATCGCTTGCCCCAGAAGGAACGCGAGTTGTGGTGACTCCGCATCATGGTGGTGACCCTGTGGTGACACCAATCGACTCTATCGGTTACCAAGCAGCAAGTTTGGCTTACGAAACGACTTTCGGGAAAAAACCAATTCCAGTAAGAAGTGGCGGAAGCATTCCAATCGTGGCTTTGTTTGAAAAAGAATTGGGTTTGAAAACAGTGATGATGGGATTCGGTTTGGATTCTGATGCTATTCACTCACCGAATGAGCACTATGGTTTATTCAATTTCTACAAAGGCATTGAAACGATTCCATATTTCTACAAACATTTTGCTGAATTATCTAAATAATTTTACCCGATGAAAATAGTCAAGTGGATTGCCATTTTTGTATTAATTTTCTCTTTACAAGGATGTTTTGAGTTTGAAAACGTCAATTTCAAGGGCATTGAAAGTGTAAAGTTGCCCAAAATGGACGACAAAGAGATTTTGGTTGATTTGAGTTTCAAATTGGAAAACCCTAATAATTTCAATATCAAACTGAAGCCTTCACAAATTGATGTTTTTGTGTCTGACAAAAAAATGGGAACGGTCCATTTAGACAAGAAAATTGTTTTCAAGAAGAAAAAGGAAAACGTTTACAGCACCCAAATCAAAGTGAAACTGGAAGACGGTGCTTTCTATTCGTTGTTTAAATTGGTAACGAAAGATGAAATTCCTGTAAGATTCAAAGGCAAAATCAAAGGGTCAGTTTTTGGAATTTCGAAAAAAATCGACATTGATCAAGTTAAAAATTTCAGTGGCAAAGATTTGAATTTCTTGAAAAAATCATGATTCCAAATTTTCAGCTCGCAGCTAACGGTTTAGCGACAAATGCATTCACAGCGTTGAATATTAATGATTTCCATGCTGCTTGTTTCCATGTTCAAAACTTGAAATACGGAAGAATTTTAAATCCTTCCGATTTCACCTTGGTCTTGAGAGAAAACCAAGGGACATGCTCGTCAAAACACGGTTTGTTGGCGCTTTTAGCGGAGGAAAATGGGCAAAATGACATTCATTTAATGGTCGGCATTTTTTTGATGTCTGCTGAAACACATCCAGTGGTCGGACCGATTTTAGCTCAAAACGGTTTGAAATCCATCCCCGAAGCGCACGCATATTTTCGTTACGATGGAAAACGGTATGATTTCACCGCGAAAGGCAAAAGCATTGAAACGATTGAGCCGTTCATCGTGCGTGAACAACGTTGCGAGCCCAATCAAATGATTGAATGGAAACCGATGATTCACAAACATTATTTGGAAGGCTGGCTCAAAAGGCAAAATCTTTCCTTTACGATTGAAGAAATTTGGAAAATTCGAGAAGCGTGTATTTCGGTTTTGTGATAAAGAAAGATCAAAAGGAAATTAAAATGCTTCGCCGATATACAAATAAATGCCATTGCCTTCCTCTGTAAAGGCAAAGTCTAATCTTGTCCAAATGTCTTTTTTAGGGAACAATAAAAAGCGAATTCCCATTCCTCCTGCATAAACTATGTTTGTTGCTTTGCTAGTTGCAATTGAATTTGATACCAAGCCTGCACTTGCAAAAATGGTTGAACCAAATCTTTTAGAAAAACTGAAAGGCAACATGCGATATTCAGTCTGAAAAGCCATTAGATTTCGATCTCTATAACGCCCTATGTAGTAGCCTCTCATCATCATTTCACCACCCATCAAAGCTAACTGACTAAATGGAGCATTTCCCAAGGTAAATTGACCTAAATATTGAAAGGCCAAAACGTTTCTTTTACGAATGGGATGAAAATATCTGAAATCTGAGTTAATTGAAGTAAACGTGAATTGACTACCAAATTTTTGCTCGTAATGTAAAAATGCTAGTTCAGCAAATATACCGTCGCGAACATTCAAGATATTGTGACGATTGTCATATAAGATTCCCGCACCGATACCAAAGTTTGCAAAGCCATTTGAGCCAATAGGCTTTTCGTAAGAAATAGATTCATCGTAATTTATAAAGCGAACATTACTTAGATTCTGGAAATCAAATTCTAAACCAGCATAAATAGATTTATGAACCTTGCGCAATAGTCTTTCTTTAATTTGAATTTGAAAGGCATCTACCTTAGCAAGTTTTTGATTTTTAGTTTCAGGTCCTATTCCATAATAAGAAAGCGGAAAACTTTGAAGTTTTAATTTACCTAAGAAAAACCATTTATTTTGATCACTGTAGATGGCATGTTCTAAAAATCCACCAAATTGATTTTGCAATGTATAAAATGTGAATGCATTGATTTCACTCAATCTATTTGTCGTGTCTCCTTTGGCATATCTTACATACAAACTACTGAAACCAAATTCAATACTCGTTTCAGGTGAATAAGCCAAAACGGGATAAACCATTAATTGAGGCTTTGAAATTTCGGTAGTGTCTCTGATAATTTTATTGATGTATCTTCGAGGCAAAGACTTAAGCTGGGCAATCATTTGAAAGCTCATCAAAGTAAAAACCAAAAGTACAATGATTCTAAAAAACATAATTTGAACCAAAATTAGGAATTAAAAATTAAAGTCAAAAGTGCAGAGTTTAGAACAAATAACTCATTTTTTGCATGGAAACTTAAAACTATGATATCTATTTTTTATTGGTTTTTATTTTTTGTAATCTGTATTTGTTTTTCAAATCTAGCTAAGATTTCATTTAAGATTAATCTTTTTTCTGGTGCGAAATTTTTTCTTGGAAAAGAAATATTAGGAATAGGCAAATCAAGAAATTGACAAAGTTTTTCCCATCCGTCACCTCCTACAACATCGAAAACTAATAAATCTTTTTCTCTGTTTTCAAAGTAATTTTTAATTTCCGAATAGTGAGAATTATATTGATTTTCCCATTTTTTTCTATCAATTTTTAACCATTTGACATCTAATTCAGGATTTTTTAATTTATTTTCTTGGTTTCTTTTCACATGACTTTCTCTGCTATCTAACCAACTTTGTAGTTCCCTTGTATTTGAAATAAATTTACTATTTGGATATTGTTTATCAAATTCCTTAAAGATTGCTACTGTATTTGGTGCTTGATCCCAATCGGAATAAACTTCATACTTTTCAATACCTTTTAATATATTATTTCCCTCAAGAAAATTAGTTGTGATAATTTCTTTGATATTGTTGCCTTTATCGTCCATATAATGAACACTTTTCAAGCCTAGAATCTCAAAAGCTTTGTGTAAAGTTGATGTTCCAGTTTTGTTCAATCCAATACAAAATATTTTTCCGGACATTTTAAGATAATTATTTCGATTTATGAATTTTTATCTTTGATAGAAATCAATGAATCTTGATTCTCAAAATTTTGCTAAAATCAAAGTTAATATAATTCAGTAATCTCCTTCGAATATTATTTTAAAAAAGGGATTTGGAAGTGTTTAAAAGTAAAATACTTGTTTTCAATTAATCGATTTAAAGTAACTTTGATAATTAGCGATGTATCTTTGTGGTGAAAATTTTAACCGAGCCAATATTTGAAATCTCAGTTCAGTGATTGCTAAATAAAAAGTTATCCTAAAAAACTTGAGTTGATCCAATATTCAAATTTTAGTTTGAAGTATTTGATTCTATTTTTCTTTGTCTATTCAAATTAGAATTTTGATGATTTAAATAATGTAAACAATCGGTTAAACTGATTGTCTCTTAAATAAAAAAGGTATATGATTCGAATAATATTGGTTTTCATTTTTGTTCCCCAGTTCTTGTTCTCACAAAAAGATACGATTTTTAGCTTAGACGAAGTATGGAAAATCAATCTTAACAATCAACGAAGTGTCAACAAATCCGGAATGTATACCTTGTTGGGTTGGTCTTTTACAAACATCGTTACGGGCACAATTGCTTCCACCCAAACAGAAGGTTCAGCCCATTATTTTCATCAAATGAACGCAATGTGGAATACGGTGAATTTGGGTTTATCCATCGGCGGTTTGTTGCAAGAGCGAAAACTTAAAATTGAAAGTACTCAGGATCTAAACACCAGACAGAAAAAACTAGAGAAAATATTTCTCATCAATGGTGGCTTAGATTTGGTTTACATGGGCGTTGGCACTGGATTGCTATTATCAAAAAATGAAACTGACACGAAACAAGGTTACGGACAAAGTTTATTACTACAAGGTGGATTTCTAATGCTTTTCGACGGAACGATGTACTTTTTGCATCGAAATAATCGGATCAGAGAATATAGAAATATAGATTTTAAGATTGGATTTCAGTCAGTTGGAGTGCGTATTTTTTTAGGAAATAGTGCTTAGGCATTAGGGAATAATGGGTTTTCGAAAGACAATCTTTCTAAAAATCCAACGATCTAAAAATCGAATAATCCAAATTTTACCATTTTTTCACATTTAATCTCGTCTTCAATTGAAATAATTCATTTACTTTGCAATTCAAAGTGCTTTTAGCTATGGATCAAAAAGAAAAAGATTATCTGCAAGATTTAACGGAGATTCGTTCGATGATGGAAAAATCATCTCGATTTATTTCATTGAGTGGTTTGGCAGGTGTATTTGCCGGAATTTTCGCCTTGGCGGGTTCTATTTCAGCGTATTACATCCTTAAAAATTTCTACATCGCCATTTGGTATGAAAACGATATCATTCAATTGTCGAAAGATTTGGTGTTGCACTTGTTTTTAGTAGCGATGGGAGTGTTGTTTCTTTCTCTGTTTTTCGGCTACTATTTCACCACTAAAAAAGCAAAGAAATTAGGACATAAAACTTGGAATAAAACTTCGCAATTGATGCTTATCAACTTAGCTATTCCATTGTTTGCTGGCGGTATTTTTTGTGTTTCGCTTTTTCTGCATGGAAATCTAGGATTAATTGCGCCAACAACCTTGATTTTTTACGGATTAGCCCTGGTAAATGGAAGCAAATTCACGTTGAATGATATTAAATATTTGGGCTATTGCGAAATGATTGTCGGTTTAATCGCCACTTTTTTCATCGGTTGGGGATTGTGGTTTTGGGCTTTTGGATTCGGAATTTTACACATTGTTTACGGAATTTCCATGTATTATAAATACGAACACAAACAATGAAAGATTTTATCAGTCAGCTAAATAAGTCCTTCGAAAGTAGGATTAGACTAGGCATCATGTCGGTCTTGATGGTCAATGAATCAATCGATTTTTTGAGCCTCAAGGAGATGTTAGAGGCCAGCGATGGAAACATTGCCAGTCACGTTGCTGCACTCGAAAAAGCGGAATATTTGACCATCGAAAAGAAATTTGTAGGGAAGAAAACCAGTACGACCTACACAATTACAACGCTAGGAAGAGAAGCATTTAACCAACATTTAAACGCCCTTGAACAACTTTTAAAACGCTAATATTTTTTTGAACTTACACTTTGAATCGCAAAGTGCTTTTAATTTTAACTAAAAATAAAAACCATGAAAAAGAAAACCATTTTATTATTCGTTTCGGTATTCGCTTACTGCTACTTATTTTACAATCAAGGAATTGGAATAAATTTTTTGATTTTCAATGTCGTTTTAGTTTTGGCATCCATTTCGATTGATTTTTCTTTGGTCAAGCGATTGAACTGGTTGCTTGTTGCGGCTGGCGCGTTGATTACTGCGACCAGTGCGTTCTTATACGGTAATCTTTTGTCTGTCATCGGAAACGTGATTTCTTTGCTTTTCTTAGCTTACGTGAGCTACAATCCAAAATCAACCTTGGTTTTTGCTTTTCTTCAATCCACGTGGACATTGATAAGTAGTATTTTCCTTCAAATCGAAAAAATATTCACGCCCAAACCTTTGAAAGAAGGAGAAACGGAGGAAACAAAATCTGAATTTACTTTTGCAGATTTGCTGAAATTCATCATTCCAATCGCGGTTTTAGTGACTTTCTTTTTGATTTACAAATATTCAAATCCTGTATTCTCAAAGTTCATCGACAACCTGAATTTAGATTTCATTTCATGGGCTTTTGTCGGTTTTATGTTGGTTGGATTTTACCTTTTATTTGTATTCTATTTTCCAGTCAACAGTCAGCGCCTGATTCGTTTAGATGAATCTAGTTCCAATCGACTTTCTGGCGGAATTTTGCTCAATGAAAAAGGCATGTTCAAAGATTTGTCCAAAGAAATGAGTGCAGCAATGATGACTTTTGGATTGTTGAACGTATTGCTTTTGCTTGTAAATGTTTTGGATTTGAATTTCATTTTCAGCGGTCAAATGAAAAGTATCACCAACTATTCGCAATATGTGCACCAAGGGATCAACAGTTCAATTTTTTCTGTAGTCATCGCGATTTTTGTGATGTTGTACTTCTTCCGAGGAAATTTGAATTATGTTGTCAAAAGCAAGCAACTGAAATTGAATGCGCTTTTATGGATTTCCTTGAATGCCATTTTATTAGCGACTTGTTTCCACAAAAATTTCTCTTACATCATGGATAGCGGTTTGACATACAAAAGAATCGGCGTTTACTTTTATTTATTCGTGACGTTCATCGCTTTAGTAACCACTTTGTTTAAAATCACGACTTTCAAAAGCAATTGGTTTTTGATTCGATACAATGTTTGGTCGTTGTTTTTGGTGTTGGTTTTCAGTACGTTGTTTAACTGGGACAAATTGATTTTGGAATACAATATCAAATACAAAGCAACGATCGAACGTGAATATTATCTATTTGAATTGGAAGAAGTGAGTTATGCGCATTTGTTGAATTACAGCGATAAAATGCCGCACAATGACAATTATTATTTTATCGGTCTGTCTGAAGATTTATTCAATAAAATGCTCAAAGTGCGCATAGATAAATTCATGGAAAAACACCAACAAAAAGATTGGCGTTCGTGGAATCTAGAAGACGACCGTATCGTGAATGAAATCCTGAAAACCAGAAAATACTTCATGAAGCATCCAGTTTATTTTAATAATTAATCTTTAATAAAAATTGATTTTCAGACTTCCCCCTTGCAGTAACGTTTTATCCTAGATATTGATGCGAACAAAGGGGGAAGATGATTTTGATATGTTTGTCAATAATGCAGATTACCTGCGAAAAAAAGGTGGAAATCCTCTTTAGGCGCAATAAATTCAAACTTTTCCCTTACATTTGAAAGCAAACAATTTCACTGAAAAATTGAAATTTAAAATCACGAAAAAATGGCATTGATCAAAGCTTGTAGAGGAAAAAATCCAGTATTTGGAAACGATTGTTGGTTTGCAGAAAATGCAACAATTGTTGGCGATGTAAAAATGGGCGATCAATGTTCAGTTTGGTTTTCTGCCGTTGTTCGTGGTGATGTCAATTCTATCGAAATGGGCAACAAAGTCAATATTCAAGATGGCGCGGTGATTCACTGCACATTTGAAAAAACCAAAACGATTTTAGGCAATAATGTTTCGATTGGTCACAACGCATTGGTACATGGTTGCACCGTAGAAGACAATGTGTTGATTGGCATGGGATCTATCGTGATGGACAATTGCTACATAGAATCCAATTGCATCATTGCAGCAGGCGCGATTTTACTTGAAGGAACCCGCGTTGAATCTTGGAGCATATACGCAGGAGTACCAGCCAAAAAAGTGAAAACACTTTCTCCAGAATTGTTTGAAGGCGAAGTTCAACGCATTGCTAATAATTATGTGAAGTACGCCAGTTGGTTCAAAGACGAGGAATAAATTGAATCATTTTTGATTCATAACCTGATATTTTCTCACCCAAATTACGATCAAAGGTGTCAAAATTGCTGTAGGCAACAACCATGAAACTACGCCAGGTAAAATTGTGTTGTTGACTACCAAAAATGCCGTTGCAGAAGCGATGTAACTTCCTGTCATTCTTTGGATATGCGTCGTCAACCAAAAATTGTTGACTTTCGATTTATTGCGAAAATTTTTAAAATCTTGTATCGCAAACATCCAGCAAATCCCACCAAAAACGAGCAATACAATTCCGAAAAAGTCCTCATGTATCAGTATGTAACTTCCCAAGCTTACAAAGCCAAGTCCAAACAATGTAATCGTGATTGCCAATGTCCAATCTGCAAAATGGATATCGGATATACTTTTGATTTTCAAATACCTTGTTCCAGACAAAAGCATGTAGGCGGTGAAAATTCCCACAATAAATAGGAAAATATTTCCATGTAAAATAGCCATCAAAAGTGATACTAAAGACGAAGTAAGCAAAGCAGAAAAGTAAACTTTACCTGACTTTTGATGTGTTTGATTTCCTTTTTTAGTGAAAAGAATGATGGAGCCAACAAAGAGTGCGATGCCTCCGGTGAGGATGTGAATGGTGAGCAAAATCTTAAAATAATCCATTTATTGATTTTTCTTTTGTTTCAAATATTCCTCCAATCTTTCTTCCATCAAACCAGGAGTTTGCGAACGTATTTCATCTGTTTCTTCGGGATATTTTTCTTTGATCCAGTCGTGAAAAGGATTTGCTTTCAACTTTGATTCTTCGACATATGAATGATAGTAATTGGTTGAATCAAGCATCATTTTTTGAATTTGTTGATTCTTTACATAAAGCGTAATTTTCCAAGTTGGATATTGAATTTGCAATTTGTCGAAGTAGATGCTTTGGTCTTCCACGAGAAATTGCACTGGGTTTTTAGATGAAATGGTCTCTAAAATTTTGAATTTCCCTTTGAAATTTCTGTTGTACATAATGTATTGATCCATAAATTTTTCACGGTCATGATGATAATTTACAAAATTTCTTTTCAACTCAAAATCAGGAGTTAGAAGTGAATCTAATCCAGTGCTATCGTAATCATTCAAAAGCGAAATGAATTTTTCAGCGCATTTCAAATCACTTTGAGTATGCGAAACAAATTGGATGGCAATAAACAATGCAAAGAAAATAGATTTCAAAATCAGCGGATTAAATTTAACAAGACCAAGTTACAAATACTTTTGAAAGACGACGAAAAACTAGAAAATTTTATCGGTTCTATTTCAATCTAAGTCGATCAATCCTATTCTCCATCACAATTTCTTTCATTTCATTTTCCAACACATCAAATTCCGGTTTTTCAACCGAGCGGATAATTTGGCCGTCTTTGAGCAAGTGAATTTCATCACAAGTTGCACTCAAAGTAGAGAAAATATGCGACGAAATCAAAACAACTTTTTCCAATTCTTTGAGTTTGTGGATAATTTCTGTGATAATTATATTGCTTTGGATATCAACACCATTGAATGGTTCATCGAGGATGAAATAATCATTTTCCTGCAACAAAATCGCTGTAATTGCCAACTTCTTCTTCATTCCTGTTGAATAAGTCGAAGCATATTGATTCAAGGGCAAATCGAAGACGTTTCTTGCTTCAATGTCGCCAAGTTCGATTTCTCGTGCGTTGCAAAGCAATTGAATGTATTCTTTTCCAGTCAATTTGGGGAAGAAAAACGGATCTGTAAACAACAATCCCAAGTGGTTTTTAAGCGGAGTTTTGGTAGCATGAATTTCGCCTTCAAAATCTTCTAATCCAGCGATACATCTAAAAAGGGTGGTTTTTCCTGCGCCATTTTCACCGACAATTCCATATACTTTTCCATGCTCAAATTGGATATTGATGTTATTCAATACTTGTTTATTTCCGAAGCTTTTACACAAATTTTTGATTTCGATCATGGCA
Source organism: Flavobacteriia bacterium (assembly GCA_947462925.1). Classification (GTDB taxonomy): domain Bacteria; phylum Bacteroidota; class Bacteroidia; order Flavobacteriales_D; family Crocinitomicaceae; genus JAQVCM01. The sequence continues at coordinate 36,773 of CANHQP010000033.1, forward strand.
AATATGGTTTCAGTTTTTGAATGGCTTTGAAGTAGAAATAAGGCGCAAAAATCAGCAACAAAGGCGGAAATGACAATCCGAGTGCGATGACAATGCCTTCTGGTAGATTCATTTCGCTCGGATAAGCAGCATATTTTGCTAAAATGACTGTGATGATTAACATGAATCCAATGAGCCAAGTTGCCAAGATGATCAAGTATTTTTCTGGATAAAATGTTACCAAAGTAGCGACAAAAGGCAAACTCAACAGAACTGAAAAAATCAAGGCAATTTTAATTTTCGATACTAAAAATTTTGTTGGTGAAACGATAAAATTCCAGACAAAAATTTCATTTTCTGGTGTTGTGTAGAATGTAAGGACAATCAGGAACACGACTGCCAACGCAAAAATCCCCAAGTTGAAGTTATTCACTGAAAGCGCGATAAATTCAATGAAACAAGCGCCGATTAACAATAAAATCGTTTTTCTAAACCCGACAATAAACTCAAAAGGTTTTTTGTAAAACGGAGTTGGTAAAGTGAAATTGAAATTTGTGCGAAAATTGCTCCAAGCAAAAAGCAAAGAAATGAAAAGCAGAATCACAGCAACTAGCAAGTTTTGCTTGTAAACCAAAAAAATCACAAACGGCAACGCTGCCAAGGTATTTTCAATCGTTCGTACCGATTTGTATCGTTTTTCGGGAAAACAAAGTTGCAGAAAATCATTTCTTTTTTGCGCTGAAAGGGCAGAAGTGAAGGTCAAAGAAACAAAAGCAAACAAATAGGACGCAAAACTAATTTGGTGAAAAAGGAATTCTGAAAAAGCAATAAATCCGACTAAAATCAATAAAACACCCAAGATTGGATGAACCCCAAAATCTAAGAATTTCCGCGCCGCGATTTTGATTTGAATAGAGAAGTATGATTTCAAATTGTTTGTTTGATTGCTAAATATAGCGGTATTCGGGATGACAGGGAGTTTGTTTAACAAAAATTTGATTTTGAAAATAAAAATCAACTTTTCCTGTATCCAAATTCCAATTTTCTCGTTCAAAGAAAAGTAACGTCAAAATCAATCGCTATGTTCAAGAAACTTTTTTTGGTAATCACCTTCCTTTTCGCATTGACATTATTGATAGATTCTTGTGCAACACAAAAAAAACACAAGCGCAAGTGCAACGGACAAAAAGCGATTAAAACGCCGATGGGAAATATGTAATACTATTTTGCATCCAAAATGCCGTATATTTCCTTATCTCGGCATTTTGAAATCAGCGTATTCCTCTTCAATTTTCGAATTGGTGTAATCTGGAATCCAGCCTGAAGTATCGATAAAAATGCGGATTGCTTTCACAAAAGGATCTTTTTCTCCAGCGTCAAACCAATGTCTCGTTCCAGCAGGCACGGAAATCAAATCGCCTTTTTCGCACAATAAATTGAAAATGGGTTCACCTTCTAAATGAAACCAAAACAATCCTTTGCCATCCACAAAAAATCGAATTTCATCTTCTGAATGTGTATGTTCTGCTAAAAATTTCTGGCGAATCGCATCGTAATTTTCTGTCAAATGATTGATTGAAATCACATCTGCAGTTTCATAATCGCCTTTTTCCATGAAATGACGCAATTCATCTGCGTAAGCATCTAAAATAACTTCTTGTGTTGCATCGTCTTCAAATTCAACTGAACAAGTCCACTGATCAAAGAAAATACCGCGTGATTCCATGAAAACACGAATGTGAATTGGATTTTCTAATTGTTTGTTTTCGCTTGGAATGGAAAGTAGTGCCATGGCTTTTATTTTAAAATTGTTTGTTCAAAATCAACTGATAAAGTTAGTGATTTGCAGGCAATCGCAATCGTAATTTTGTTGGTTTTTTTCCTGAGATTAGTCATTTAATTTATGACGAAGAGTATGCTCATTAAACTGTGTCAAATATTTTTTTTAGGTTTAATTATAAAAGATATTTTTGACAAATGGACACAAAATTTGATTTTGAGCAATTCTCAAAGGACCTGGTTGCCAGCGTAAAGAGTGGAAAACCCTTAACGGGAGTT